>NZ_JBVJIR010000003.1:58820-131871 GCF_055586185.1 Actinoplanes sp. NPDC051405 | reverse complement strand
ACACCGCACGACACCACCCCCCACCCTCTCCCGCGGGGTCCGTGTCCTCTCGCCACCCCCCCCCCCCCCCCCCCCCCCCCCCCCCCCCCCCCCCCCCCCCCCCCCCCCCCCCAAAACCTCACCCAGGCGCAATCCCAAGCCCCTTGGCCCGAGGAACGGTAGCGGAAGCGGCAACAACAGGAGTGGTGTCAGCAGCAGGCAACCGAACGGTGACCTCAAGCCCCCCACCAGCCTGAGCAACAGCCGAAACAGTCCCGCCATGGGCGTCACAGACCGCCCGGACAATGGACAGCCCCAACCCGGAACCCCGGGATCCGGTCCGCTCCCACCCACCCCGGCGGAACGGCTCGAACAACCCGGGAACATCCCCGGGATCCACCTCATAGCCGGTGTTCCCCACCACCAGCCGGGCGTGCCCGTCCGCGTTCTCGGTGCGCAGCCAGAGCTTGCCCATCAGGTGGTTGTAGCGGATCGCGTTCTCGATCAGATTGCCCGCGAGCCGGTCCAGCAGGCTCGGGTCACCGACCACCGGCGCCGCCTGCAGGTCCGTCGTCACGTCGAGTTTCATCCGTTCCGCTTCGGCCTTGACCGCTGACAGCGCGTTGTAGACGCTGGTCGCCAGGTCGGCCGGCACCTTGCGGACCAGCCGCCGCCCGGACTGGGCCTCGCTGCGGGCCAGCACCAGTAGCGCGTCGACCAGGCCGTTGGCGCGTTCGGAGGCGTTGCGGACGACCTTGGCCATCCGGCGGTATTCGGCCACGTCGGCCTCGTCGTCGCTGAGCGTCACGTCGATCTCGGTACGCATGACCGCCAGCGGGGTGCGCAGCTCGTGGGACGCGTTGGCGACGAAGCGTTTCTGGGATTCGAACGCCCCGGCCAGCCGGTCGAGCATCGCGTCGAAGGTGCGGGCCAGCTCGGCCACCTCGTCGTCCGCCCCGGAGTAGCGGATGCGCTGGTCCAGCGTCTCCTCGCCGAGGCGTTGCGCGGTCGCCGTCACGAAGTGCAGCGGGCGCAGCGCTCGGCCGGCCACCGCGTACGCGCCCGCGATGCCGATGATGCCGATGGCGAAGAGCGCGATCAGGCCTTTGATCAGCAGTTCCTGGGAGGCCCGGTCGACCAGCTGGGTCTGCCAGGTGAGCGCGTCGAGGCGGTTGCCGTTGTCGAGCACCACCTGGGTGCCGGGCTGCAGCTGGTCCGACGGGTGCAGGGCGTCGCCGACGAGCAGCCAGGCCAGCAGCACCAGGATGGCGCCGGCGCCGACCAGCAGGATGCCGTTGAGCAGGGTGAGCCGCAGCCGCAAGGTGGGCCGCAGCCGCATCTTCTCGCGCCGGCTGGCGTAGACCGTCATACCGCGCCGCCGGCGGGCAGCACGACGACCGGTTCGGGTACGCGATAGCCGGCGCCGACCACCGTCTCGATCAGCGGCGGGTCGCCGACCTTCTTGCGCAGGGTCATCACGGTGACCCGGACCGTTGTGGTGAACGGGTCGGTGTTGGCGTCCCAGACGCGTTCGAGCAGCTCCTCGCTGGAGACCACTCCGCCGCGCGCCTTGAGCAGCTCCTCGAGGACGCCGAACTCCTTGTTGGTCAGGTCGATCGGGGCGCCGCCGCGGGTGACCACCCGGCGGGCCTGGTCGAGGACCAGGTCACCAACGGTCAGCACCGGCGGCGCGGCCGGGGTGGCCCGCCGGCCGAGGGCCTGGACGCGGGCCACGAGCTCCTCGAACGCGAACGGCTTGGGCAGGTAGTCGTCGGCGCCGAGCTGCAGTCCCTCGACCCGGTCGGCCACGGTGACGCTGGCCGTCAGCATCAGCACCCGGGTCAGCGCCCCGGAGGCGACCAGGGCCGCGCAGATCTCGTCGCCGTGCATGCCGGGCAGGTCCCGGTCCAGCACGACGACGTCGTAGCGCGTCACGTACGCCATCTCGTGCCCGGTCAGTCCGTCGTACGCGACGTCGACCGCCATCCCCTTGCGGCGCAGCCCCCGGGCGATCGCGTCACAGAGGTTCCGCTCGTCTTCCACCACCAGCACGCGCACCCGGGGCCCTCCGCGTTCGAAAAATGTGGATCCACCGCACAGCCTTGCCGCCGGCCCGTAAAGCGGCCGTGAGTGCAGGCTACCGGGCAGTTACTACTCGGTCAGGGGCCAGATTGCGACGGCGGCGTCGATGCGGCGGCAGACCAGCACGTCGGTCGTCGCCTGGCAGTCGCCGGAGACGGTGGTGGCCGTGCCGAGCACCCGTACGGTGAGCCGCGCCGGGTCGAGCAGCGCGTAGAAGACGATGTCGTCGCCGATGCGCTGGCGCAGCCCCACCACGGTCCCGTCGGCACGGGGTGGCCCGGCGGCCCGCCAGGCGCCGAAGTCGCCGTGCACGGCGCCGGTCCGCGGCTCGACCACCGCCAGCGGGTAGCTGCCCTCCAGCCCTTCGTTGCCGCTGACCAGCAGGTACGACCCGGCTTCGGCGGCGGTCGTCCAGCGCTTCTCGGTCCAGCGCAGCCGGCCGGTGCCGGGGTCGAGGGCCTGCACCCCGCCGCGGTATCCGAAGACGCAGATGGCGTCGAGGCAGTCCTGCACCCAGCGCCCGGACAGCTCGACGGTGCTGTGCCAGCGCGGGACGAGCCCGGCCAGGGTGTACGCGGTGATCCCGCCGAGCCCGCCGATGAGCACCAGGTCGCCGGTGGGCCACACGGTGATACCGCGCCGGGACCAGCCGGACCGGGCTTCGGCGTCGCCTTCGGTGACCAGGGTGCCGGTCGTGGTGTCGCGTACCTCGATGTGCCCGTCCGTGGTCGCCGTGATGAGCCGGTGCGGGAAGCCGTCGGTGAGCGCGGCCGGCGTCGTGTATCCCTGGGACGGCTGCTCGAAGGACCAGCGGGTGCGTCCGGTGACCAGGTCGAGGCCGAACCAGTGCAGGTCGCCGTACTGCGGGCTGTTCTCCCGCAGCAGCACCAGGTTGTCCGGCACCGAGACGCTGAGCAGCCGGGCCGGGGCGCGCCAGAGCGCCCGGTCGGTGCCGGCGGTGAGGGCCACCGTCGCCTCGGCGCCGACGGTGTCGACCTGGTACGACACCAGCACCGTCGAGCCCACCGAGGTCACCTGGAAGATCGCCCCGGTGACGGCGACCGTGGTCCGCGACAGCAGCTCGCCGGCCGGCAGCGCGTACGTGCTGACGATCTTGTTCTGGATCCCGGGGTCGTTCGTCCCGGGGCCGGCGCTGACGACGTAGAGGCGGTCCTGCTCGACGAACATGTTGTCGCCGAGGCGGGCCGGCACGATGACCGGTCCGACGGGGGCCGCACGGGCCGCCGCGCCGCCCAGGACGACCAGCAGGACGGCGGAAAGGGCGGCCAGCGCGGCCCGGAAGCGGTGCGGCCGGCCGCGGGACGTCATGGTCTCGCTCGGCAGCGTGCCATGCTGCTCGCCGAGGTCGATCAGGACGTCGCCCACGCCGTCATTGTGCGCCCGGCAACCGGTTTCCGCGTGGGTCAGGCGCGGAAGGCCCACACCTCGACACGGTCCCCCACCCGGCAGGCGACCAATCCGGGGACGGCCTGGCACTGCACGGTCATGTCGGGCAGGCGGCCCAGGAGCTGCACCTCGGTGGCGCCCGGCCGGAGCAGACCGAAGACGGTGGTCCGGTCCTTGTTCAGGTGGCTCAGCAGGAAGGCGTCTCCGGCCTGCACCGGGAAGTGGTACTGCCACGGGGAGAGGTCGATCAGCGGCCGGCCGGTGCCCGCGTCGGCGGTCCGCACCGGAGTGGTCATCCCTTGCAGTTCGAGCACCGCGTCGGGGCCGAACGCGATCAGGTCCGTGTCGGCGATCCGCCAGCGGTCGGCACCGGTACGCGGGTCCAGCACGACCAGTTCGTCGGCCTTGCTGACGCAGAGCAGCCCGGAGCAGACGCTGGAGTTGCCGGACGGGTCCGGCCTGTTCTGCCGCCAGAGCTCGCCCAGGGTGTCCAGTGCGTACGCGATCACCGGCCCGCCCGTGCCGAAGGAGCCGTAGTGCACCAGCACCGTGTTCCCGACGACCTCGCCCGCCTCGGCCCGTACGCCGTCGAGCAGGGGCACAGCCCGCTCCCGCAGCACCGCGCCGGTCGCCGGGGAGATCAAGCTCAGCTTGTCGGAGGAGAGCACCACCACGCCGTTGCCCGGGTCGGCCGTCCAGGCGGTGAAGACCGAGCCGGGGAAGCTGAGCGACCACCGCCGGGCCCCGGTGCTGAGGTCGAGGCCGCGCAGCTCCGTACGCCGCGCCGGCTCGGTGTGCAGGGCCGCGCTGTTGGTGCCGTAGAGCTGGCCGGGGTCGCCGGACGCCGGGTCGTACTCGGTGCCGGGACGGAAGATCTCCTCCTCCACGTACGCGACCGTGTCGCTGACCGGCTGCACGGCCACCGGCGACGTCCACCGCACGGCTCCGGTGCGGGCGTCGAGCACGGTGACGCTGCGCCCGGCGCGCACCACCGTGATGTCAGGCGTCGCCTCGGCCACGAAGAACGGGTCCTCGTTGGTGCTGCCCCGGTAGCTCCAGAGCCGCCGCAGCGGCTGGGCCTGCCAGGCGGTGAGCGTCCGCGGCTGGGCGTCCAGATCCATCGCGTACAGGATGCCGCCGATCAGCTGGAAGTCACCGCTGGCCGGGACGGGCGCCGCGCCGACGCGCTGCCAGATCGTGGCGGCCGGTGGAGCCGCGCCGCCGAGCGCGAGCAGGAGCAGGGCAGCCAGGGCGAGACCGGCCCGGCGGTAGAAATACGCGGGTGGTGGCGTGGCCGGAGCGGGCGGAGCCGGGGTCTCGGGGCTCAGCTCGATCAGCGCCACCCTCACTCCTTCCGCCGGTAGGCCCACACCACCAGTTCACCGGTCGACTCCCGGCAGACGAGCCGGTCGGGCACGGACTGGCAGTCGCCGGTGCCGGCCGGCAGATCGGCCAGCAGCTCCGGTCGCGCGCCACCGGGGGCGGCGACCGCGACCATGGTACGGCTTCCCGAGTCGACCAGCCTGGTCACGAGCAGGTGGTCGCCGCCGCCGGGGCCGGAGACCAGCCGCCAGCCGTGCAGGTCGACCAGCACCTGCCCGGTCGCCGGATCGATCACGCCGACCGGGTCCGTCTCCCCGGCCGGTGTCCCGTACGCGATGACCGTCGCGCCCCGCTGCTCGATGCTGCGCCAGCCGGGCTGGAACCAGCGCTGGAGGCCACCGCCGGGCTCGACGGCGCGGACCCCGTCCGGCCCGGTGAGACAGATGAGCGGTCCGCAGGGGCTGACCCCGAACGCGTACCCGGCGGGCCGGCTCCAGCGCTGGTGCAGGGTCACCGGGTCGAAGGCGGTGACCATCCGGCCGGTGGGTGTGGGGTGCCGCAGCACCAGCAGGCCGCCCGCGACGCTGGGGTTGTCGGGGCCGTAGTCGGCGGCCGGCAGCTCGGCGCTGGTGAGCAGGCGGCCGGTGTCGAGGTCGTGCACGGCGGCGGTGCGGTTGTCGTGCATGAGCAGCATCCGTGGCCCGCTGTCGTCCGGCCCCGGCACGCCCATCAGCACGGCGGTCGAGGGGACGAGCACCTGCCAGCGGGTGGTGCCGGTGACGGGCCCGACCGCGTCGACCGGACCCTGCACCCGCCGTCCCGAGCCGGAGCTGCGTACGCCGGAGACCGAGAGCAGGGCGCTGGAGCCGGGGATGGTGACGACGTTGCCGGAGCGCCGCCACTGGGCAGCGCCGGTCCGCAGCGAGACGGCCGTGGTGCCCGGGTCACCTTGGTTGCCCGACCACGGCCGCATCAGCACCAGATCGGCGCCGGTGCGCAGCCGGTAGGTCGGCGACGCGGAACCGGCCTGCCAGTTGAGCCGCCCGTCACCCAGGTCGTACGAGCTGAGCGTCCCGTAGGTCTGCGCGAGCAGGTCCCCCCGGTCGGTCAGGGCGTACGGATCCGCCGGGCCGAAGGGCAGCGTCAGCACGGCCGTCAACGCCGGTGGCGGCGGCGCCGCCGAGGCCGCTGACGACAGCAGCACGATGACCGCGAGCAGCACCGGGGCGAACCAGTCCGGCGTGGTGGAGCGAGCCGGCCGGGCGTACTCCTCCGGCTCGCCCCGGGCCAGGCCGAGATCGATGATTACCGTATTGCCGCCGAATGTCTCCGCCGCCATGCCCCAAAGGTAACGGGCAGATAACGAAACGGCTCGTTGACCTTCAGCCGCCGGGCGATCAGCGCTGCGGCTGGTGCTCCGTGGCCGGGTCCTCCAACTGCGAGACCCACTCGGTCACGTCGCGGGCGATGTCCTGCGCCGTGAGACCCAGCGCGGCGAGGATCTCGGCGCGGCTGCCGTGCGGGTGGAAGCCGGCCGGCACGCCCAGGTCACGCAGCGGCACGTCGACGCCGGCGTCGCGCAGGGTGCTCGCGACAGCCTCGCCCACGCCCCCGGCCCGGATGCCGTCCTCCAGGGTCACCACGAGGCGGTGACCCCGGCTCAGCCCGGCCAGCTCAATCGGCACCGGGCGGACCCAGCGCGGGTCGACGACCGTGACGCCGTACCCCTGCTCGGCGACCCGCTCGGCGACCTCCATGCCCAGCTTGCCGAACGCGCCCACCGCGACCAGCAGGATGTCCTTGCGCTCGTCCTCGCGCAGCACGTCGATCGGGCCGACCCGGCGCAGCGCCGGCAGGTCGGCGGCGACCGAGCCGCTCGGGAAGCGCACGATGGTCGGGCCGTCGTCGACGGCGACCGCTTCGCGCAGCTCCTCGCGCAGGGTGGCGGCGTCGCGCGGGGCCGCGATCCGCAGGCCCGGCACGGCGCCGAAGACGCTCATGTCCCAGATGCCGTAGTGGCTCGGGCCGTCGGGCCCGGTGATGCCGGCGCGGTCCAGCACGATGGTCACCGGCAGCTCGTGCATCGCCACGTCCAGCAGGACCTGGTCGAAGGCGCGGTTGAGGAACGTCGCGTAGACGGCGACCACCGGGTGCAGGCCACCCATGGCGAGACCGGCCGCGGAGGTCACCGCGTGCTGCTCGGCGATGCCCACGTCGTAGGTGCGCTCGGGATACTTCTTCTGCAGGGCGGCGATGCCGGTCGGCTCGGCCATCGCGGCGGTGATGCCCACGATGTCGGGCCGCTCGTCGGCGATCGCGACGAGCTCGTCGGCGAAGACGTTCGTCCACTTCACCGAGGGCTTCGCGGTGAGCACGCCGGTCTGCGGGTCGAACGCGCCCGGGCCGTGCAGGCAGTCGGCCTCGTCGTCCTCGGCCGGGCGGTAGCCGTAGCCCTTGCGGGTCACCGCGTGCACGATGACCGGGGCGTTGAAACCCTTGGCCCGGCGCAGCGCCGACTCCATGGCCTGCACGTCGTGCCCGTCGACCGGCCCGATGTACTTGATGCCGAGGTCCTCGAACATCGGCTGCGGGCTGACCGCGTCCTTGATGCCCTTCTTGACCGCGTGCAGCACCTCGTAGACCGGCTTGCCGACGACCGGGGTCGACCCCAGCGCGTCCTTGACCAGGTCGAGCACCCGCTCGTAGCCCGGGTTGAGGCGCAGCGTGGAGAGGTGGTCGGCGAACCCGCCGATGGTCGGCGCGTACGAGCGGCCGTTGTCGTTGACGATGATGACCACACGGTTCTTGGCCGCGGCGATGTTGTTGAGCGCCTCCCAGCACATGCCGCCGGTGAGTGCGCCGTCCCCGACCAGGGCCACCACGTGCCGGTCCTCGCCGCGCAGGGTGAAGGCCTTGGAGAGGCCGTCCGCGTACGACAGGGCGGTGGAGGCGTGCGAGTTCTCGATCATGTCGTGCTCGCTCTCGGCCCGGCTCGGGTAGCCGGAGAGGCCGCCGCGCTGCTTCAGCCGGTCGAAGCCGTCCTGGCGGCCGGTCACCATCTTGTGCACGTACGCCTGGTGACCGGTGTCGAACAGCACCCGGTCGCGCGGGGAATCGAAGACCCGGTGCAGGGCGAGTGTGGTCTCCACGACGCCGAGATTGGGGCCGAGGTGGCCGCCGGTGCGGGAGACCTTGACGACCAGGAAGTCGCGGATCTCCGCGGCGAGCAGGGTCAGCTGATCGGGATCGAGGCGCTTGAGATCGCCGGGGGTCTTGATGCCCGGGAGGATGCCGGCCGTCGTCTGATCACTGCGCTCGCTCATGAGGAGTCAGTCTATCGGCGGATCGCCCGCGCGCATCCGCCGCAAACGGTCACAGAGACGTCCTCCACAAAACCTGCACAAGCGGCTCGTGGTGACTCAGATCACGATCTCCGGTAGGAAGGAGCCATGACCGTCGATGCAGCCAGCCCTCCGCGGCGTCGCGACCGCAGCCACATCCTCTACATCTCCGTGCTGGTGGCGATGGCCCTGGGCATCGCCGTCGGCTTCATCTTCCCGGAGTTCGGCAAGGACCTGCGCCCGCTGGGCACCGGCTTCGTCGCGCTGATCCAGATGATGATCGCGCCGGTGATCTTCTGCACGATCGTGCTGGGGGTCGGCTCGATCCGCAAGGCGGCCCAGGTCGGCAAGGTCGGCGGGCTCGCGCTCGGCTACTTCCTGATCATGTCGACGATCGCCCTGGCCATCGGCCTGGTGGTGGGCAACATCCTGCACCCCGGCGCCGGGCTGAACCTGAGCCAGGAGCTCGCCGAGGCCGGCGCCGCCCAGGTCAGCGGCGAGGCCGAGTCCACCGTCGACTTCCTGCTCGGCATCATCCCGCCGTCGCTGCTCAACGCCATCGCCACCCGGGAGATCCTGCAGACGCTGCTGGTCGCCCTGCTGGTGGGCTTCGCCGTGCAGTCGATGGGCGAGCGCGGTGAGCCGATCATCCGGGCCGTCTCGGTCTTCCAGCGACTGGTGTTCAAGATCCTGGCGATGGTGATGTGGCTGGCCCCGATCGGCGCGTTCGGCGCGATGGCGGCCGTGGTCGGCGCGACGGGTGTGGACGCCCTCAAGAGCCTGGCCGGCATCATGGTCGGCTTCTACATAACCTGCGCGGTCTTCGTCTTCGTGATCCTCGGACTGCTGCTGCGGCTGGTCGCGCACATGTCGATCTTCAAGCTGCTGCGCTACCTGGCCCGCGAGTTCCTGCTCATCCTGTCCACCTCGTCGTCGGAGTCGGCGCTGCCCCGGCTGATCGCCAAGATGGGCCACCTGGGCGTGAGCCGGCCGGTGGTCGGCATCGTGGTGCCGACCGGCTACTCGTTCAACCTCGACGGCACCGCGATCTACCTGACCATGGCCTCGCTGTTCATCGCCGACGCGCTGGACAACCCGCTGTCGGTCGGCGAGCAGATCTCCCTGCTGCTGTTCATGATCATCGCGTCCAAGGGCGCCGCCGGGGTCACCGGCGCCGGACTGGCCACCCTGGCCGGCGGCCTGCAGAGCCACCGCCCGGAGCTGGTGCCCGGCGTCGGGCTGATCGTCGGCATCGACCGGCTGATGTCCGAGGCCCGGGCCCTGACCAACTTCGCCGGCAACGCGGTCGCCACCGTGCTCGTCGGCACCTGGACCCGCGAGATCGATCAGGACCAGGCCCGCCGGGTGCTCTCCGGCGAGGCGCCGTTCGACGAGCTCACCTACGACGACGACCCGCACGACGCCCACGAGCCCCGCGCCGGCGAGCGCGCGGCCGAGCCGGCCGCCGAGCGGCCCTGATCCGCTGCGGGCACCATCAGGGCGACGCATTCGATGTGCTGGGTCATCGGGAAGCAGTCATATGCTCTCAGCTCCGCCAGCCGGTACCCGGCGGCCGCGAAGGTCTGCACGTCGCGGGAGAGGGCGGCCGGGTCACATGCCACGTAGGCCACCGCCCGGGGGCCGGCCGCGGTGATCGCCTTGACCACCTTCGCGCCCGCCCCGGTTCTCGGCGGGTCCAGCACCACCAGGTCCACCGGACCAGTCACCCGGCGCCGGGCCAGGGCGGCGTCCACCTTGGCCGACACCACCTCGACGCCGGTGAGGTCGGCCAGGTTGGTGCGCGCTGACGCCACTCCCACCGCCGCCGACTCGACGACCGTGGTGCGGGCCCGGGTGCGCTCGGCCAGTGCGGCGGCGAACAGGCCGGCACCGCCGTACAGGTCCCAGGAGATCTCGCCCTCGGCCGGCTGGAGCATGTCCAGCACCGCGCCCACCAGGGTGTCCGCGGCCGCAGGATGCACCTGCCAGAAGCCCTCCGGCGGCACCCGCCACTCCCGGCCGGCGGCCAGCTCACGCACCTCGGCCGGGCCCTCGATCAGCACCGGGGCGCTGCCGGTGTGCTCGTCGAGCAGCGAGTCGCCGACCGGCACGGGCTCCGGCGCGGCCACCGTGCCGTTGCCGCCCGGCGTGCGGGCGCCGGGCTGGACGACCCCGGCGGCCTCGAGCAGCGGGGCGGTGGCCGGGCGGGCCAGCACGCTGACGTCCCCGCCGGTCGACGCGACCACCTCGACGGCGGCCGCCTCCGGCCACAGCCGGCCGGTCACGTCGAGCTTCTGCAGGTCAGGGTGGGCGATGAGGCAACGATCGACGGGTACGACCTCATGCGATCGGTGCTGCAGCAGTCCGGGCCGGCCGGCGGCGTCCACCGCGTACCGGACCCGCGACCGCCAGCCCAGCGGGCCGCCGGGCAGCGGCCGGACCCGGACGTCCAGCTCGGCGATCCGTTCCCCGCTCAGGCCACCCATCCGGCCGAGCAGTTCCTTGACGACGGCGGTCTTCCACTCCAGCTGCGCTTCGGGCGCCACGTGCTGCAGGTCGCAGCCACCGCAGCCACCGGGATGGGCGAACGCGCACGGCGGCGTCACCCGCTCCGGCGCGGCCTCGTGGATCTCCACCGCGTCCCCGCGCAGGTAGCCCTTGTGCAGCTCGGTCAGCTCGACCGTGACCCGCTCCCCCGGCAGCGCGTGCCGGACGAAGACCACCCGGCCGTGCGGGCCGCCGATCCGGGCCACGCAGTGCCCGCCGTGCGCCGGCGCACCGACGGTGACCTCGACGCGGTCGCCCTCGAACAGTTCGTCGCTCACTTCGGCTCTTCCGGGGGGTCGGCGGGAGGCGTGGCGGCGACTCCGGCCGGCACGCCGCTGGGACGGGTACGCGGACCGCGGGCCGGCGCGCGGCTCAGGTCCCGGTCCAGCCGGTCGAGGTCGCGGTCCTGGCTCGACTGCAGCTGCCACGGGACGCTGGTCACCATCACCCCGGGCTCGAACAGCAACCGGGTCTTGATCCGCAGCGCGCTCTGGTTGTGCAGCAGGTTCTCCCACCAGCGGCCGACCACGTACTCGGGGATGAAGACGGTGACCACGTCGCGGGGCGAGCCGCGGCGCACGCTCTTGACGAAGTCGATGATCGGCCGGGTGATCTCCCGGTACGGCGAGTCCACCACGGTCAGCGGCACCGGGATCTGCCGGCGCTCCCACTCGGCCTGGATCGTCCGGGTGTCCTTGTCGTCCACGTTGACCGTGACCGCCGTCAGCGTGTCCGGCCGGGTCGCCTGGGCGTACGCCACCGCCCGCAGGGTGGGCTTGTGCACCTTGCTGACCAGCACGACGGCGTGGTTGCGCGACGGCAGCACCGGCCGCTCGTCGCTGGGTTCGAGCTCCCGCGCGACCCGGTCGTAGTGCTTGCGGATGCCGAGCATGCCGGCGTAGATGACCAGCATGGCGACGATCGCGATCCACGCGCCGAGCAGGAACTTGGTGATCAGCACGACGATCAGCACGGCGCCGGTCAGCGCCATGCCGAAGGTGTTGATCGCCCGCGAGCGCATCATCCGGCGCCGGGCGCCGGGGTCACGCTGGGTGCGCAGCAGCCTGTTCCAGTGCCGGATCATGCCCGCCTGCGACAGCGTGAAGGACACGAAGACGCCGACGATGTAGAGCTGGATCAGCCGGGTGACCTCGGCCTCGAAGGACACGATGAGCACCATGGCGGCGACGGCCAGGAAGATGATGCCGTTGCTGAACGCCAGCCGGTCACCGCGGGTGTGCAGCTGGCGCGGCAGGTAGCGGTCCTGGGCCAGGATCGAGCCGAGCACCGGGAAGCCGTTGAAGGCGGTGTTCGCCGCCAGGAACAGGATCAGGGCGGTGACCGCGCCGACCACGTACAGCAGGATCGAGCCGCTGCCGAAGACCGTCTCGCCGAGCTGGGCGGTCACCGTCTTCTGCACGTAATTGGCCGGCCCGCCGACGATCTGCACCAGCGGGTCCTCGACGTACTGCAGGTGGGTGGCGCGCGCCAGCGCGATGATCCCGAAGAGCATCGCGATGGCCAGGCCGCCCAGCAGCATCAGCGTGGTCGCGGCGTTCTTGCTCTTCGGCGGCTTGAACGCGGGCACGCCGTTGGAGATGGCCTCGACCCCGGTCAGCGCGGCACAGCCCGAGGAGAAGGTCCGCAGCAGCAGGAAGACGAAGGCGAAGCTGGTCAGGTGGTGGGTCTCGGCGTCGATGACGATGTCGGCGCTGGGCGCCCGCAGGTCCTGCCCGAGGATGTAGACCCGGACCAGGCCGGTGGCGATCATCCCGAGCATGACCACGATGAACAGGTACGTCGGGACGGCGAACGCGGTGCCGGACTCGCGCAGCCCGCGCAGGTTGAGCGCGGTCAGCACGGCAATGGCCGCGATCGCGATGCCGATCTTGTGCTCGGCCACGAACGGCACCACCGAGCCCAGGTTGGAGACGCCGGCGCTGACCGACACCGCCACGGTGAGGATGTAGTCGACCAGCAGCGCGCTGGCCACCGCGACCCCGAAGCGCGGCCCGAGGTTCACCGTGGCGACCTCGTAGTCACCGCCCCCGGACGGGTACGCGTGCACGTTCTGCCGGTAGCTGGCCACGACCGTGACCATCACGATCGCGACCGCCAGGGTGATCCAGGGCGAGTAGAAGAACGCCCCGGCCCCGGCGATGGACAGCGTCAGCAGGATCTCGTCGGGCGCGTACGCGACGCTGGACAGCGCGTCCGAGGCGAAGACGGGCAGCGCGATCCGCTTGGGCAGCAACGTGTGCTGCAACCGGTCGGAGCGGAAGGGCCGGCCCAGCAGGAGCCGCTTCGCCAAGGACGTCGAACTTGCCACAAGCGCCAAGAGTACGGCTGTGCACGCCACGCCGTCGGCCGCCCCGGCCAACGGCTGTCGCCGCCGCATGGCACGCTCTGCCTAGGTACGCATCCAGCGGGAAGGCGCAAAACCTTGCACGTGGTGATCATGGGCTGTGGCCGGCTCGGCTCCACCCTGGCGAACAAGCTCGACGCGCGCGGCCACTCGGTCGCGGTGATCGACCAGAACGCCGACGCCTTCCGCAGGCTGGGGGCCGAGTTCGGCGGCATCACCGTGACCGGGATCGGCTTCGACCGCGAGGTGCTGCGCTCGGCCGGCATCGAGCGGGCCGACGCCTTCGCCGCGGTGTCCAGCGGCGACAACTCCAACATCATCTCGGCCCGGCTGGCCCGCGAGACGTTCGGCGTGTCGCGGGTCGTCGCCCGCATCTACGACGCCAAGCGGGCCCAGGTCTACGAGCGGCTGGGCATCCCGACCGTGGCGACCATCCGCTGGGCCGCCGACCGGATGGTGCGTCACCTGGTCCCGGAGGGCACCGTCGAGGTGTTCCGCGACCCCACGAGCTCGGTGTCGATCGTCGAGGCGCCGTTGCACCGCGACTGGGTCGGGCAGACGCTCGCCTCGCTGGAGGAGGCCACCGGCGCCCGGGTGGCGTACCTGATGCGGTTCGGGATCGGCTCGCTGGCCACCCCGTCCACCGTGCTGCAGGACGGTGACCAGGTCTTCATGCTGGTCACCGACGACATCGTCGACGACGTGCTCGCGAGCGCCGCGGGCGCCGGGCTGGGGGGTCACTGACCATGCGGATCGCCATCGCGGGCGCGGGCAACGTGGGCCGCTCGATCGCCCAGGAACTCATCGGCAACGGCCACCAGGTGATGCTCATCGAGCGCCAGCCCCGCCAGCTGCGGCCCGAGCGGGTGCCCGAGGCCGAGTGGGTGCTGGCCGACGCGTGCGAGGTCAGCAGCCTGGAGGAGGCCGACGTGGCCAACTGCGACGTGGTCGTGGCCGCCACCGGCGACGACAAGGCCAACCTGGTCTGCTCGCTGCTGGCCAAGACGGAGTTCGCGGTGAACCGGGTGGTCGCCCGGGTCAACCGGGCCGAGAACGAGTGGCTGTTCACCGAGCAGTGGGGCGTCGACGTCGCGGTCAGCAAGCCGCGGCTGATGGCGGCCCTGGTCGAGGAGGCCGTCACCGTCGGCGACCTGGTCCGGCTCATGACCTTCCGGCAGGGCGAGGCCAACCTGGTGGAGATCACCCTGCCGCCCACCGCCCCGTACGTCGGTGAGCCGGTGCGCTCGGTGCCGATGCCGCGCGACTCCGCCCTGGTGGCCATCCTGCGCGGCAAGCGCGTGCTGGTCCCCACGCCGGACGACCCGCTGGAGGCCGGCGACGAACTGATCTTCGTCTGCACCTCGGAGGTCGAGGACGCGGTCCGCGCGGTGGTGCTCGGCAACACCCGCGAGCTGGGTTAGGGGGCCTTCGCCGCCTCGGCCTCCGCCGCCTGCGCGGAGGTCACCCGGTGCACCGCCCAGGCGGTGAAAGCGAAGGTCGCGGCGTAGATCGGCCAGCTGATCAGGATCCGGACCACGCCGATCGCGTTCGCCTGGTCCGCCAGGTAGAGCCAGCCCTGCACACCCGCGCGGATGAACAGCGACGCCGCCCAGACCAGGGTCAGCCACTGGAAGGTGCGGAACAGGCGGGGGTTGTCGAACCAGTCGTGCTTGCCGCCGTTGGCCAGCACGCCCCAGACGTAGCCGATGATCGGCCGCCGGACCGCCACCGAGGCGATCAGGACGACCACCTGGCCCAGGGTCAGCAGGATGCCCGGCAGGTAGAAGTTCTTGGCGTCACCGGTGCGCCAGGCCAGGAACGCACCGATCGCGATGCCGAACAGCCCGTTGACCGCGTGCCGGATCGGCTGCTTGCGGGTCAGCCGGTAGATCCCGATCGCCAGGGCCGAGCCGACGCTGCCGGCGATCGCCCAGTACAGCGCGGTCTTCTTGGCCAGATCCAGCCCGGCCTCGCCCAGCAGCACGTTGAGCACCACGAACGCGAGCACCGGCACGCTGGACTCGATGAGCCCGCGGACGCCGCCCAGCTGCTCGGAGATCTGCTCGCTCATCGACGGGAAGGGCTCCTCGGCCTCCTCCGCCCGGCCGGCCGACGGCAACACCTTCGGCGGATCGAGGTCGTCGGCGAATTCCCCGACGAGTTCCTCGGCGACCTCCTCGGCGACCCGTTCCTCCACTGACTCGTGCGCGGCGTGACGGGGTTCGCTGCCGGGTGTCACCGGGGCGCCTCCAGCTCGTAGTACGGGTTGTAGATGACCTTGCGGTCGTCGCGCAGGGCGATCCGGCCGCGGGCGGTGAGCTGACGACCCGGTTCGATGCCGGCGATGGAACGACGGCCCAGGAAGACGAGCGTGACCACGTCGCTGCCGTCGTAGAGGTCGGCCTCGAGCGTCGGCAGGTTGGTGCGGGGAGTGTACGCCACCGTGCGCAGCCGGCCGGACACCGAGACGACCTGACCCCGATGGCACTGACCGGCAGGCATGGCACCGCACTTGGCACTGTCGCGCTGCAACTCCTGCGCGTCCAGCTCCGCCTCGGAGGCGGTCAGCCGTTCGAAGAACCGGCGCAGCCCGGTGCGCTCATCGGTCGACATGACCTCGTGCCACCCTCTCCTCGGCGAACCGTGGAAACGCGCCGGCGGGGGTACCGGCGGACGGCACACAGTGTGGGCAGGTGCCGCAAGCCCACGGTACGCCGGAAGCGGCCCCGGTGACGTACCTCACCGGGAGCCGTTTCGATCAATGCACGTGGCGGCCGTTCGTGCCGGGGAACTGCTCGTTCACAGCCACGTCGGGCGGAGTGGGGTCCTCGCCCTCGCCGGCGTGCTGCTCCGCGTGCTCGGCCATCTCGCGCGGCAACCGCAGCGGCAGCGCCTCACGCACCGGCCGCGCCTCGTCGTCGCGGACCACGACCAGGCCGCGCAGGCACTCGCCGAGCACGCCCTCCTGCCCCGGATCGGCCGCGGCCAGACCCTGGAACAGCGCGCGGACCATCCACCGCGGGCCGTCCACCCCGACGAACCGGACATCCGCCGGCCCCTCGGGCGTGTTGACCCGGGCCGCCAGCTCGACGCCGTACGGCCCGTCGAACTCCTGCGGCGCGGCGCCGTCGGACTTCATCGCCGCGGCGATCTCGGCCCGCACCTCGTCCCAGATGCCCTCGCTGCGCGGCGCGGCGAAGACGCCGAGCTGCAACGCGCTGTTGCCGTGCACGAGCACGATCTGCTCGACGGCGCCGTCCGGGTTGGCCTGCACCCGCACCTCGACGCCCTCGATCGCCGGGATGAGCAGGCTGCCGAGGTCCAGCCGCTGCACACCCTCGGGCGCCTGCCTGCTGTCGTACGGGCCGAACTCGGGCGCCGGAGCGTCGCCCATGCTCTTGGCGAGCGCCGCCGACTGGGGAGCGTCGTCCGGGCGTACGTGCTTCGGACCGCCGCGCTTGCGGGAGAACATCTGCGTTGCCACCTTCTTCGTCCTAGAGCTGCTGCTGCGCGGGCTTCATCGCCGGCCCGGCCCGGTCGGCAGAGCCACGTGCCCGCCGGTCGAGCCGTGCCCGCCCGCACCCCGGGAGGTGTCGGCGAGCTCGTCGACCACGTTGAACACTGCCCGTTCGACCCGCTGCACGACCAGCTGGGCGATCCGGTCGCCCCGGGAGATCTTCGCGGTCGCGGCCGGGTCGTGGTTGACCAGGTTCACCAGAATCTCGCCCCGGTAACCGGCGTCGACCGTACCGGGCGCGTTGAGCACCGTCACGCCGAGGCGCACCGCGAGACCCGAGCGGGGATGCACCAGGCCCACGTAGCCCTCCGGAAGCGCGATCGCCAGCCCCGTCCGCACCAGCCGGCGCGCGCCGGGGGCGAGCTCCACGTCCTCGGCGGCGTACAGGTCGGCGCCCGCGTCGCCCGGGTGGGCGTAGGCCGGCAGCGGCAGGTCGGGGTCGAGCCGGCGGACCTGGATGTCCACGGGTTCGGTCACGGTAACGGTCCTCACGATCGGCGTCGGTCCTGCGGGCGGGCGAGCGGCACCCACCCTGCCATCCTGCCGTCGCCGCGGACGGAGGCGCGCCGTACCCTCACCAGGGTGACATCCGAGGCCTCCGCACGCACGGCGGCGCCGCGTCCGGCGTACGCCGAGCGCCTGCACATCCCGTGGCTCGCGTGGCCGGGCTGGCTGCTGGTGGCGGCCCTGCTCGCCGCCGAGATCTGGATGGGCAGCACCGGCCTGCGCGCCTGGGTGCCGTTCGCCGTGCTGCTGCCGCTGACCGTCTTCCTGCTGTGGCGCGCCGACCGGATCCGGGTCGCGGTCACCACGACGGAGTTCCAGGTCGACGACGCCCGGCTGCCGCTGAGCGTGATCGCCGACGTGATCCCGCTGGACGCGGCCGGCAAGCGGGAGGTGCTGGGCGTGGGCTCGCACCCGCTGGCCTTCGTGGTGCAGCGGCCCTGGATCAAGGGCGCCGTGCAGGTGCTGCTGGACGACCCGGCCGACCCGACACCGTTCTGGGTGGTCAGCTCCCGGCACCCGGTCGAGCTGGCCACGGCACTGCTGCGCGCTAGGAGCTGAGTTCCCGGCGTTCGCCCTCGATGACGGCGGGACCCTGCCGGCGCAGGTCCTTGACCAGCTTGTCGCCGAGCGAACGGGTCGCCCGCCGGTTGAGGTAGCTCGCCACGGCCGCGCCGGTGAGCAGCGGGCCGAGCGTGGTCAGGTTACGCCCGAAGCGGCGCAGCAGGGTGCCCTGCAACTCCTTGCGGGCCGCGGTGCCGAGCACGGTGGCGACGCCGACGCCGGGCACCAGCGGGTTGACGCCGCGCTGGCCGGACCAGGCCTGGAGCAGGGCGGTGGCGCGCTCGACGGCGCTGCCGGTGACCGGGCGGCCGTACACCTCGTGCAGCTCGCCGAGCAGCTTGAGCTCGATGGCCACGACGGCGACCGTCTCGGCGGCCAGCAGGACGGGGGCCGAGAGCAGGGTCGGAGTGGCAGCCCATTCGAGAGAAGCGACACCGCCACCGGCGGCGCCGACCCCGGCGGTCGCCCGGGCGGCGTTGCGGATCAGCCGTTCGGCGAGCTCGTCGCCGTCCAGCCCGTCATGGTGGCGGCGCAGGGTGGCCCGGTCGCGGACCGGCACGTGCGGCGCCACGTCGGCGACCACGTCGGCCATCCAGCGCAGGGCGGCCTGCGGCCGGAACAGCTGGCCGAGACCGCGCCGGCGGACATCGCCGACGAGCCGGCCGAGCAGGCGCCGGCGACCGGCCGGTTCCAGGTCGTCGGCGGTCAGGGCGGCCACGGTCGCGCCGATCCCGGCGTCCTCGTGGCCGGCAGGCTCGGCGGGGCCGACCTTGATGAGCTCACGCCCCGGTTCCGCGGACTGTGCCGTGTTGTCGTCTGGGCGGCTCATCGTCGACCTCCCCGTGTCTGCCGTTGGCTTCGATACGGTCAGCCTGATACCCGGTGGAGCGGCCGGGGCAAACCGGCATCCGGTGCGTCAGGGGTCGGTACGTGACCCGGCCGTCGGACGACGACCGGGGATTGCCCTGCTCGCGGGCGCGCCGGTCAGGCGCACTCGCGGCAGATCAGTTCCCCGTTGCGCTCCACCGCGAGCTGGCTGCGGTGGTGCACGAGGAAACAACGGGCGCAGCGGAACTCGTCGGTCTGCATCGGCAGCACCTTGACGGTCAGTTCCTCGTCGGCCAGGTCAGCACCGGGGAGCTCGAAGCTCTCCGCCACCTCGACCTCGTCGACGTCCACTGCGCCCGACTGCGAGTCGGCGCGGCGGGCCTTGAGCTCCTCGAGGCTGTCCTCGCCGAGGTCGACCTCGTCGCGACGCGGGGCGTCGTAGTCGGTGGCCATCGGTTTTCACTCTCCTGTATCGATGTGTCACTTGGCGTTAGTAACGCCAGCGACGGCGTTTCGGTTCCCGGGTGCGACGGACTTTTTTCCCCGATCTGAAACAGGGATCGCCCGTCCGCCGGGGCGCCCCCACCCCCTCGTGAAACTGCCCCGGCAAACGCGGCACCTTACCGCCCTCGCGCGTGGCTTGTACGCGCGCGGGCGGCCAATTGTTCCCGATGTGACCGAGGCGACATCAAGGTAGGGGTCGCAGCCCGTGGATCATCGTCGCCGCGCCGGGAACATTCCCTCTTTCCGCAGGCTTGGCGTGCAGACGCTAACCTCACCGCATACTCCGTCCGGCACCGGACGGTGGTCGATCGAGCTGACCCCGGGAGCCAGTTCCATGAGCTTTGCCCGCGTCCGAGCGCTCGTCGTGGTCGGCGTGCTCGCCGTGGCCGCGGTGGTCTTCGTCGTCGTGGCGTTGGTCCGCGACACGCAGGGCGACGCGGTCGCCGGCGGCTGCCCCGACGGCTCGGTGATGGCGAACCTGACCCTGCCCGACGACCCCGAGCAGGTCACCGTGCGGGTCTTCAACGGCACCAAGACCCCCGGGCTGGCCGACAGCGTGACCAACGAGTTCAAGAACCGGCGCTTCAAGACCCAGAAGCCGGCGGAGAACAAGAAGAAGGTCGAGGACGTCGCGGTCATGCGGTACGGCCCCGAGGCGGTCGGCTCGGCGTGGCTGCTGCGGGCGTACTTCCTGAACCAGGCCGAGCCGCAGTACGACCCCAAGCGCAAGGGCGCGGTGGTCGACGTGGTCGTCGGCAAGGGCTTCCAGCAGCTCGCCACCACCACCGAGGTCAACCAGTCGCTGGTCGAGCTCGGCGAGCCCGAGCTGCCGCCGGGCGCCTGCGTGGCCCCCAAGAAGGACTCCTGACCCAGCGACCCCCGCTGACTCAGGGAGCACCCGCGGCGTCCAGCTCCACAAGGGCGTCGTGCAGCGCGCCGAAGATCGCCGGCGGGGCCGCGACGACCATGTCCGGCCCGGCCGGCGCTCCGTCGAGTCCGGACACCAGCAGACCCGCCTCGGTGGCCACCAGACCACCGGCGGCGTGGTCCCACGGGTTGAGCCCCTTCTCGAAGTAGGCGTCGACGCTGCCCTCGGCGGCCAGGCACAGGTCGATCGAGGCGGCACCGAAACGCCGGATGTCGCGCACCCGGGTCAGCAGCTGGGCCACCACCGCACCCTGGTGGGCCCGGCGCGCCCGGTCGTAGCCGAAACCGGTGGCGAGCAGGGTCTGGTCCAGGGTGGTCCGCAGCGAGCCGGTCAGCCGGCGACCGCCGCGCCAGGCGCCCCCGCCGAGCGTCGCCGTCCACTCGTCGCCGGTGACCGGATTGAGCACCACGCCGGCAACCACCACGCCGTCGACCTCCGCGGCGAGCGAGACCGCGTACTGCGGGAGGCCGTAGAGGTAGTTCACGGTGCCGTCGATGGGGTCCAGGATCCACCGTACGGCTCCAGCGGCCGTTTCCGCGGAATCCCCGTACTCCTCGCCCAGCACGCCGTCTGCGGGCCGCTCAGCGGCCAGCGCGGCGACCACCTGGCGCTCGACGGCCCGGTCGGCCGCCGTCACCACGTCGGTGTCGGTGCTCTTGGTCTGCACGTCGGTGATCGCCTCGGCCCGGGTCCGCCGGGCGGTCGCCGCGGCCTCCCGGGCGATCCGTACGGCAATATCGAGTAAGGTGTCCGGCGTCGATGTCCCCGGTTCAACAGCCACTGGTGACCGTCCTTTCAGCCGTCGTCATTGTCCCGGCAAACGCCTCCCGAGGGCCCGGTACCCCCCTCGAGACCCCCCGCGGCGTGCCGGTGGCGTGCTGCGGCGGGAGGATCTAGCCGGACGGCGCTACAATTCACCCCTGCCCACGCTTCACGGACAGCCGCCAGCGGGCCCGTCCGCGTCCCGAGGGCTCCCACACCACACCGGCCAGCCTCGTTCCGCCGCGCGCTGCGCTGGGTTCATGGCCGTGTTACATCGCCCTCCGGAAGGTCATTCGTGACAGAAGCCCACCAGACCGGTGCCGACGTTCGCTCTCTCACCGAGGCCCTGATCGCCCATGCTCAGGGTGCGGGCGGGCAGATCACGTCAGCCGAGGTCGTGCAGACGGTCGAGTCGGCCGAAGTCACGCCGGCCCAGGCCAAGAAGATCCTCCGCGCCCTCGTGGACGCGGGAGTCACGGTCGTCGTCGACGGCTCGGCGAGCACCCGCCGCCGGGTCGCCGCCGCCCGCGCCGCCACCCCCGCCTCCAAGGCCACCACCGCCAAGGCGACCCGCGCCCCGGCGAAGAAGGCCGCACCCGAGCAGAAGCAGCCCGGCACGGAGGACGACGCAGCCGCGCCGTCACCCGCCGCCGTGGCCAAGAAGGCGGCTCCCGCCAAGAAGGCCGCGGCCGCGCCGCGCAAGGCCGCCCCGGGTGCCAAGGCGGCCCCCGCGAAGGCCGCCAAGCCCGGCGAGACGCCGGCCGAGGGCGAGGAGATCGATCCCGAGGAGCTCGCCGCCGCGATCGAGGACGTCGTCGTGGAGGAGCCGGCCGCCCTGGTCCAGGCCGCCGCCACCGACGCGGCCGCGACGGCGACCGACGGCGACTTCGAGTGGGACGACGAGGAGTCCGAGGCGCTCAAGCAGGCGCGCCGCGACGCTGAGCTGACCGCCTCCGCCGACTCCGTCCGGGCCTACCTGAAGCAGATCGGCAAGGTCCCCCTGCTGAACGCGGAGCAGGAGGTCGAGCTGGCCAAGCGCATCGAGGCGGGCCTGTACGCCGCCGAGCGGCTGCGCGCCTGCGACGAGGGCGAGGAGAAGCTCGAGCGCAACTTCGAGCGGGACCTGCGCTGGATCGGCCGCGACGGCGAGCGGGCCAAGAACCACCTGCTCGAGGCCAACCTGCGACTCGTGGTCTCGCTGGCCAAGCGCTACACCGGCCGCGGAATGGCGTTCCTGGACCTGATCCAGGAAGGAAACCTGGGCCTGATCCGCGCGGTCGAGAAGTTCGACTACACCAAGGGCTACAAGTTCTCCACGTACGCCACCTGGTGGATCCGCCAGGCCATCACCCGGGCCATGGCCGACCAGGCCCGCACCATCCGCATCCCGGTGCACATGGTGGAGGTCATCAACAAGCTCGGCCGCATACAGCGTGAGCTGCTCCAGGACCTGGGCCGCGAGCCCACGCCGGAGGAACTGGCCAAGGAAATGGACATCACCCCGGAGAAGGTGCTGGAGATCCAGCAGTACGCCCGGGAGCCCATCTCGCTCGACCAGACCATCGGCGACGAGGGCGACAGCCAGCTCGGTGACTTCATCGAGGACTCCGAGGCGGTCGTCGCGGTCGACGCGGTGTCGTTCTCGCTGCTCCAGGACCAGCTGCAGCAGGTGCTGCAGACGCTGTCCGAGCGCGAGGCGGGCGTGGTGCGGCTGCGGTTCGGCCTGACCGACGGCCAGCCGCGCACCCTGGACGAGATCGGCCAGGTCTACGGGGTCACCCGGGAGCGGATCCGGCAGATCGAGTCGAAGACGATGTCGAAGTTGCGACACCCGTCCCGCTCCCAGGTCCTGCGCGACTACCTGGACTGAGTCTGACCACGGCAGGCACGGACATCTTGATCAATACGGGATTACCCCCGTTCAGTCAACAGTCCGTGCCTGTTTGGTCACCACCCGTACATCATTCGGTGGTGATCAGACCGTTGTGCAGAAGTGATCGTTGACGTGGCACCCTTGGAGCACGGCACACTAGCCGGACCACGTGTGACTTGGGTCCCCCCGGGGCACAGTGGGAAGGCTGTTAGGGCCAAGGGTGTTGCACCATGGGTGAGCAGTAGCCGAGGAACATGTTCATCGGTGACGACCAGAGGAGGAAGGCGATGACCCCGACTCTCACGCCGCCGGCGGGAACGGTGGCCGGACCAGCAGCCGATGAACGGTGCGACCGCTGCAATGCAGCCGGAAAGCTCCGTTTGACCCTGGCTGGTGGCAGCGAGCTGGTGTTCTGCGGACACCACGCCAACAGGTACGCCGAGGACCTGGTGAAGATCACGGTCCAGTACAAGGCGGACCCGGAGTTCTCTTGGCGTGGCGCAGACATGATGTCTAACTCCAACTAACCCCCGACAGACGATCTGAAGGGCGCCCGGTGTGGGCGCCCTTCTTTTTGGTTTCCGCATGGTGGGGCGTGGTCCAGGTGGGTGGTGCTCTGCGGGCTTTCCCGGTGCACTACGCCCTCTTGACCGGCCGATCGCGCCTCGCGTTGCTATCTGGCGGCGCGGGTCATGCCCCCGCAGGAGCCGGTCGCCGCGCCGTTGATTCGTCTGGTTCCGGTCGGGCGACCGTCTCTGCCTCCACCCGTAGGCCTGCAGAGCGCCACGCAGTCACGCCCGGCCCGGCCGCCCGGTCACGGACACCCGCCTCCTGGGCGTGCGTCTGGCTCGGCCGCTAGGCCGCGTAGTCGCTCCAGCTTGTGCGGCTTGGCCACCGTGCGATGTGCCGGGCTTGGCCGCCGCGCCAGGCACTCTTCTTGGAGTCAGGCTCACCCGATCGCCTCAGACTCGGGCCCGACCCACGCTGCGGTCTCCTCGCACCCGCCGGCCGCCGCCCGCCGGCCGCTCACGGCCCACGGCCCACGGCCCACGGCCCCACGGCCCTGATCACCGCCTGGGTCGTCCCGCGGCCGTGCAGCGGCTCGGCCACCGTGCCCCACAGGCAGCCAGCACGCATGGCTGGGCCACAACACGCCAGGTGGCAGGTCAGCCACTACGCCGAGCGATCAGCCGGCCCGGCTGCCAGGCAGCCCCACGATCAGCGCCGACTGCGCGCCGTCCTTCCTGACCGCAGCGCCGCGCTCGCACCGCGGCCCCGCACCGCACCGCACCGCACCGCACCCACCGTGGCCCCGCACCGCACCGTTGCCCCGCACCCACCGTGGCACCGCACCGCACCGCCGCCCCGCACCGCACCGTTGCCCCGCACCGCACCGTTGCCCCGCACCCACCGTGGCACCGCACCGCACCGCCGCCCCGCACCGCACCGTTGCCCCGCACCCACCGTGGCACCGCACCGCACCGCCGCCCCGCACCGCACCGCCGCCCCGCACCGCACCGTTGCCCCGCACCGCACGGCACCGCGGCCCCGCACCGTGTGCTTAACGCCCAACACTCAACGCCAACGCGTCTGAACCCCGACCTCCAGCCCGCGCAGTGTCGTCGACGCGGCATTTTGCGCGGTTGTTGAGCTATTCATGGAGCTGACGGCGGACGCCCCGGAGTTCGGGCTGACCTCTGCGGGCGGACTCGCCCCGCGGCAAGCGAGCGAGGCCGCCGACCCGCTCTGCACCATTCACCATCGCGACCCGGAGACGGCGCGAGCCGGGAGACCATGGCCGCCGGTCCCCAACCGCCTGCGCCGGCGCCGTTGCCGCTGGCCCGAGAATCCAGGCCCAGGCGGCACGGCATCCAACTTGCTCCGGGCGGGCGGTGCTCAGCCGCACCCGGCGTACATATCAACAGGAAACCGGCTACATCGTTTGGATTGTGGCGATTCGTTCTTCTAGTTGTTCGATTGTTGCTTGGGCGCTCGGCGGCCCCCCGCACAGACGTCGCAGCTCCGCGTGGATCTTGCCGTGGGGCAGGTTGGTGCGGTGGTGGTGGGCCGCCACCAGAGTGTTCAGCTGGCGGCGCAGGCTGTTTCGGCGTTCGCCCGCGCTCAGGGTCACCACCGGCTCCCGCTGGGCCGGGACCGGCTCAGCCGCCTTCTGCCGCTTCTGGGCCGCCAGTTGCTCACTCTGTCGCCGTTCCAGCAGCACGCTCACCTGGTCGGGCGTCAGGAGGCCCGGCAGCCCCAGGTATTCCTCTTCCTCGGGCGTTCCCGTACGGGCCCCGGTGCCGAACGAGGCGCCGTCGTAGATGACCTGGTCGAGCTCGGCCGTCGCGGACAGGGCCTCGAAGCGCTTTTCCAGGTCGCCTTCGGCGTCTTCGGCTCGCTGGGCGCGTTCCAGCAGGGCGTCGTCCAGGCCGTCGGGGTCTTTCGGGGCGCCCAGGATGTGGTCGCGTTCGGCTTCCATCTCGCTGGCCAGGCCCAGCAGGTGCGGGACGCTGGGCAGGAAGACCGTCGCTGTCTCACCGGTGCGGCGGGCCCGGACGAATCGGCCGATCGCCTGGGCGAAGTACAGCGGGGTCGAGGCGCTGGTCGCGTACACGCCGACGGCCAGGCGGGGGATGTCGACGCCTTCCGACACCATGCGGACCGCGACCATCCAGCGTTCGTCGGAGACCGCGAACGAGGCGATCCGGGCCGAGGCGCCCTGGTCGTCGGAGAGGACGACCACCGCCGGCTGGCCGGTGATCTCGCCGAGAAGCTTCGCGTACGCCCGGGCGGTCTGCTGGTCGCTGGCGATGACCAGGCCGCCCGCGTCCGTCATGCCGTGCTCACGGAGCCGGGACAGCCGTGCGTCCGCCGCGCGCAGCACCTGGGGCATCCAGTCGCCGCGGTGGTCCAGGGCGGTGCGCCAGGCCTGGGCCACCAGGTCCTTGGTCATCGGCTCGCCCAGGCGGGCCGCCAGTTCGTCGCCGGCGTTGGTCCGCCACCGGGTCTCGCCGGAGTACGCCATGAACAGCACCGGCCGGACGACGCCGTCGCGCAGCGCGTCCGAGTAGCCGTAGACCGAGTCCGAGCGGGACCGCTGCAGGCCGTTCTCGCCGCGTTCGTAGACGACGAACGGGATCGGGTTGTCGTCCGAGCGGAACGGCGTGCCGGTGAGCATCAGCCGGCGTTCGGCCTCCTCGAAGGCCGACTTCACGCCGTCGCCCCAGGTGCGGGAGTCGCCGGCGTGGTGGATCTCGTCCAGGATGACCATCGTCGGGCGGGTCATCGTGCGCCGCCGGTGCACCGCCGGTGCCATGCCGACCTGCGCGTACGTCAGCACGGCCCCGTGGAAGTCGCGGGACGAGTGCACGTCGGCGTTGCGGAACGACGGGTCGAGCTGGATGCCGACGCGGGCCGCCGCGTTCGCCCACTGGGTCTTCAGGTGCTCGGTCGGGCAGACCACGGTGACCGCCTCGACGGTGCCGTCGGCGAGCAGCTCGGCGGCGATCCGCAGGGCGAAGGTGGTCTTGCCCGCGCCCGGGGTCGCGACGGCCATGAAGTCGGGGCTGCGCCTTCGCAGATACTCCACCAGGGCCTTGCGCTGCCAGGCGCGCAGCGGCGGGAAGGTCTCCAGATTCGGCAGGGGCGGACTCAAGCTCGACGATCCTCTCGACTCACACCACACAGCAAAATGCCCCCGCGCAACGGCCGCAGAGGCGAAACCCAGCATAGCGGCGGCGGGCCGCCACCGTGGTCACGGCACAGCGACGGGCGCCGACCAGCGCCGATACAGCGCCAGCAGCCGTACCCCGATCATCGCGGCCGCCGCCGACGCGAGCGGGACCGGTCCGGCCAGGTCAAGCCAGTTCAGCAGCGTGACCGCCGCCGCGCCGCCCAGCGCGACCACCGCGTAGATGTCGCGTTGCAGCACCACCGGGATCTCCCCGGTGAGCAGGTCGCGGGCCAGGCCGCCGCCGATGCCGGTGAGCATGCCGATCAGGCAGGCGCCGACCGCCGGCAGGCCGGCATCCAGAGCTTTGATCGTGCCCAGGACGGTGAACAGGCCCAGGCCGGCGGCATCCAGGAGCAGCACCGTACGCCGCAGCCGGTTGAGCTGGGGGTGCAGGTAGAACACCGCCACGGAGGCGGAGACCGCCGTGACGGCGTACCGCCAGTCGGAGAAGGCGAGCGGCGGCACCGCGCCGATCACGAGATCGCGCAGGATGCCGCCGCCGAGGGCTGCGACGAAGCCGACGAAGCCGACGCCGAACAGGTCGAGCCGCTTCGCGACGGCGGCGCTGGCGCCGGAGGCCGCGAAAACGGCCACGCCGATCAGGTCCGCGACCAGCAGGCTGTAGCTGCCCGTCACGAGAACCGGCCTGGGGTCAGTGCTTCATCGACTCGTAGATCTCCTTGCACTGCGGGCACACCGGCGAGCCCGGCTTCGGCGACTTGGTCACCGGGAACTTCTCTCCGCACAGAGCGATCACGTAGGTGCCCATCACGGCACTCTCGGCGATCTTCTCTTTGCGCACGTAGTGGAACATCTCGGGACCGGTGTCGGCGTCCTTGGTCTCCGGACGCTCCAGGATCTGCGTGCTCACGGCATCTGCCCTTCATGAGTCTCATGAGTGTGTGCTCAACGGCACAGCACCGGTGAATCGGCGCTGTTGCCGGGCCCGCGTGCCCCCCGGTCACCGCGGAAGAAGCTCCAACCCACAAGTCTGACACCTCACGCCTGGTCGGTCCAACGACAACGGAGCCGCAGGGCACCGTACCGTTGCCATCGTGACCGATTCCACGCGGCAGATGGGCCGCTATGCCATCCGTTACGGCGATCATGTGTCCCGGGCGCGCCGCGACGGCCGCCCGGTGGTGGCGCTGGAGAGCACGATCGTCTCGCACGGCCTTCCCCGGCCCGACAACCTGCGGGTCGCCCGGGAGATCGAGCAGACCGTCCGGGACAACGGTGCCGTCCCCGCGACGATCGGGATGATCGGCGGCGAGCTGGTCGTCGGCCTCGAGGACCACCAGATCGAGCACCTGGCCGGCGCCGACGGGGTGGCCAAGCTCTCCGTCCGCGACCTGGCCGTCGCCGCCGCCACCGGCGCGGACGGGGCCACCACGGTCGCCGCCACCAGCGCGATCGCCGCGGCGGCGGAGATCGGCGTCTTCGCCACCGGCGGGCTCGGCGGCGTGCACCGCGAGGCGAACAGCACCTTCGACGAGTCCAACGACCTGACCACGCTGGCTCGTACGCCGATCGTCGTGGTCTGTGCCGGGGTCAAGTCGATCCTCGACGTCGGCGCCACCCTGGAGCGCCTGGAGACCCTCGGGGTCTCCGTCGCCGGGTACGGCACCTACCGATTCCCCGGCTTCTTCGTCACCGACGGCGGTTTTGACGTCGACTGGCGGCTGGACTCCCCGAAGCAGGTCGCCGACGTCATCGCAGCGCGGGCTGACCAGGGCGTCGGTGCCGGCGCGCTGGTGCTGGGCAACCCGCTGCCGGCCGACGAGCAGCTCGACCCGGCCCTGCACGACCGCACCCTGGCCGAGGGGCTGGAGCTGCTGGCCCGGGACGGGGTCACCGGCAAGGCCGTGACGCCGTTCCTGCTGGCGCACTTCCACAGCAGCACCGGGGGCAGGAGCCTGGCCGTCAACGTGCGGATCATCCTGCGCAACGCGGCCCTGGCGGCCCAGATCGCGGCCGCGGCCACCCCGGCCCCGGCAACCCTCGGCTTCGCGCTGCCGTGAGCGTGCTGGTTGTCGGTGACCTGGTGACCGACGTGCTGGTCACGCACGCCGGGCCGCTCGCCGTGGGCTCCGACACCGACGCGCGGATCCTGGTCGGCGGGGGCGGGCAGGCGGCCAACACGGCCGCCTGGCTGGCCTACGCCGGGGCGGGAGCCACCCTGATCGCCGCGGTCGGCGATGATCATGCGGGCCGGGAACGGATCGCCGAGCTGGTCGCCGCCGGGGTGCGGTGCGCGGTACGGGCACATCCGGGGGTACCGACGGGCAGTGTGGTGGTGCTCAGTTCGGCCGACGAGCGCACGATGATCACCGACCGGGGGGCCGCGCTGCTGCTGGACCCGGCGGATGTCACGGCTGCTGTCAAGGCCGCGCAGGGCGTCACCCACCTGCATCTGTCCGGTTATCCCCTGCTGCACGCGGGGTCGCGGCCGGGTGGGCTGGCCGCGCTGGCGGCGGCCCGGGAGCGTGGGCTGACCACGAGTGTCGACGCGGCGTCGGCCGAGCCGCTGCGGCAGCTCGGTGCGCAGGCTTTCCTGGACCTGCTGCGCGGCGTCGACCTGCTGCTGTGCAATGCCGACGAGGCCGCCGTGCTGGGCGGGCCGGGCCCGGCGGAGGAACAGGCAGCCGCGTTGACCGCGGTGGCAGTCAACGTGGTGGTCAAACTCGGGGGCGACGGTGCCGTCTGGGCATCCCGGGACGGGGTGTTGCGGTCGGTTGCGGGTGTGCGCGTACCGGTGCTTGATCCGACCGGGGCGGGTGACGCTTTTGCCGCCGGCCTGCTCACCGCGTGGTGTGCCGGTGCGGAGCCGGCGGCCGCGCTCTCGGCCGGCGCCGCACTCGGCGCGGCGGCTGTGCAGACGGCCGGCGCGCGACCGCTGCCCTAGGGCTCGATGTCGATGGTGCGCTGCTTGATGACCTCGGCCGCCTCCGGCTCGAGGATCCGCTGCTGGTTGACCGCCGGGCTCGCCGCCGGGTTGGCCCGGCTCTTGGGCGGGCGGTCGTTGGCGATCAGCACCGCGGCCCACGGCAGGAAGACCATCCCGATGGCGCAGAGGACCAGCCAGAGCGGCAGCAGAGGCGGGCGCACGCTGACCAGGACAGCGCCGATGATCAGGCAGGCGGCCCGGCCACCCATCATGGTCACGTAACGGATCTGGCGGCTGCGGAGCTGTTCGCTCGGGCTGCGAGCGGCGTTGGTGATCAACACCGGCTGCTTCTTCACCTTGGATCTCCGATCGACAACCCATCCTCGCACCGCGACCGGGCAGGTGCCCACAATCGACGCAGCCCTCCCGCCCGCAGCGGGGCCTGCGGCGCCCCGGAACCGTTCACAAAGCCCGCGGTCCTACCGATGAGACAGATGTGCGGTGGGTGCCCTGCGGGCTGAACCGGCGGCGCTGGTCGGGCGTCGCCCTCGTCGTCGTGGTCGCCCTCCTGGGCTGCACGACGTCCTGGTTCGCCGCGCGCAACGCGCGCGACGCCGAGCAGCGCTACGCCGCGCAGCTCATGGACCGCTACACCAGCGACCTCACCCGGGCGATCACCACCCAGATCCAGCGGTACGGCGACACGCTCGCCGACGTCGCCATCGCCCTGGGCTCGCAGACGGACCTGACCGCCGGTGACTTCACCTGGATCACCAACAAGATCAGTAACCGCCACCTGCCCGGCGCCACCTCGCTCGGCTTCGTGGTCTCCACCCCGCCCGGCGGTGTCGCGGCGACACAGTCCTACTGGCGTGGCCGGGGTGCTACCGACCTGACCCTGCGGCCGGCCGCGACCGAGGGCGAGCACGCGTTCGCGGTGTTCGCCCGTTCCTTCGACGACCTGCCCGCGCGGCCCGGCACCGACGTGACCGCCTCGCCCGAGGCCGCCAAGGCGCTGAAGGACGCGTACACGGTCGGCGGTTTCGCCGTCAGCCGGGCGTACATGCTGCTCAAGGACCAGGCCGTCCCGGTGGCCGAGCGTCAGCTGTCGTTCCTGTTCGCGGTGCCGGTCGCCCGCATCGGCGGCGCCTTCCGCGGCTGGCTGACCATGGGAGTGCACGGGCGTGACCTGCTGGCGGAGACGTTGCGGACGCAGGCCCACGGGGCGGTGGCCGCCGACCTGGACGACCCGACCGACGCCGTCGAACGGGCCATCGCCACCTCCGGGATCCCCGCGGCGGACTACTCCCCCGCGCTCGACCGGGTCGCCACCATCTCGGCCGGGCTGCGCACCTGGGAGCTGGAGGTGCATCCCACCGAGCAGCTGCTGCGGGAGACCGACCGCGGCATCGTGAAGACCACCTTCGCCGTGGCCATGACCATCGCGTTCCTGCTCACCATGCTCGTGGCCCTGCTCACCGGCGCCCGCAACCGGGCGATGGGCAAGGTAGACGCCGCCACGGCGGCGCTGCGCGGTGACATCGAACGCCGGCAGAAGGTCGAGAACCGGCTGCGCGAACGCGAGCTCGAACTCGAACAGATGGCCCTGCACGACCCGCTGACCGGGCTGGCCAACCGGGCCGGCCTGGACGCCCGGCTGGCCGAGGTGGTGGGCCGGCGTACCGACATCGCCCTGCTGCTCATCGACCTCGACGACTTCAAGCTGGTCAACGACGTGCACGGGCACGCCGCCGGCGACGCCATGCTGACCGAGTTCGCGCAGGTCCTGCTGGCCGGGGTGCGGGCCGGCGACGTGGCCGCCCGGATCGGCGGCGACGAGTTCGTGGTGCTGGTCACCGGCGTGACCAGCCCGGACCAGGCGGTCGCGGCGGCGCAACGGGTCCTGGCCATGGCGGCCGCGGCGCCGGTCCATCTGGGTGACGACCTGCTACCGGTACGGGCCAGCGTCGGCGTGGCGACCAGCCGGCCCGACGACACCCCGAAGGAACTGCTGCGCCGCGCCGACATCGCCATGTACCAGGCCAAGCACCTGGGCAACCACGGCGTCCAGCTGCACGACCCGTCGATGAGCGACCACCGCGCCGCCGACGCCCAGCTCGGCGAGGATCTGGCCGGCGCCCTGGAACGCGGCGAGCTGCACGTGCTCTACCAGCCGCTGGTCGACCTCGCGGACGCCCGTCCGGTCGGCGTGGAGGCGCTGGTCCGCTGGCATCACCCGCGGCTGGGGGTGGTGTCACCGACGCAGTTCATCCCGATCGCCGAGCGCAGCGGCACGATCGCCGACATCGGCCTGTGGGTGCTGGAGACGGCCTGCCGCCAGGTTGTCGAGTGGGGCGAGCTCTACGTCAGCGTCAACCTGTCCCCGCGGCAGTTGCAGGAGGAGTCGCTGGTGGCGGACGTGCTGGGGGTGCTGACGCGTACCGGGCTGGCGCCGGACCGGCTGTGCCTGGAGATCACCGAGTCGGCCCTGGTGGACGAGAGCGCCGGCATCGCCAAGCTGCGGGCGCTGCGCGACCACGGCATCCACGTGGCGATCGACGACTTCGGCACCGGCTACTCGTCGCTGCACTACCTGACCCGGCTGCCGGTCGACATCCTCAAGATCGACCGCAGCTTCGTGGCCCAGCTCGACGGCACCCCGGAGGGCTCGGGCATCACCGAGGCGATCCTGCGGCTGAGCCAGGTGCTGCACCTGAAGACGGTGGCCGAGGGCATCGAGAACGCGGAGCAGGCGGCCGAACTGCAGATGCTGGGCTGCGGCATCGGGCAGGGCTACCTCTTCGCCCGGCCGCTGCCGCCGGCGGACCTCTTCGAGCTGCTGGTCAGCCCTTCGCGGCAGCCTTCATCTCCTTCTTGAAGGCCCGCACCTTGCCCAGCGACTCGGCGTCGACGATGTCGGCCACCGAGCGGTGCGAGCCCTCCTCGCCGTAGGCGCCGGCGGCCTCACGCCAGCCGGGCGGCTGGACGCCGTACTGCTTGCCGAGCAGGGCGGTGAAGATCTGCGACTTCTGCTTGCCGAAGCCGGGCAGGGCGGCGATCCGTTTGACCAGCTCCTTGCCGTCAGCGGCGTCGCGCCAGAGGTTGGCGGCGTCCCCGTCGTAGGTGCCGACCAGGGCCTGGCAGACCTCCTGCACGCGGGCGGCCATCGCCTTGGGGAACCGGTGCAGGGCGGGCGGCGTGGCGAAGATCGTGACGAGCTGCTCGGGATCGAACTCGGCGAGCTCGGCGGCGGTGGGGGCATGACCGAGCCGCTGCGCGAGCACGTACGGCGAGCTGAACGCCTTCTCCAGCGGAATCTGCTGGTCCAGCACCATGCCGATGAGCAAGGCCAGCGGGTCGTTCGCCAGCAGCTCGTTGGCCTCGGCGTCGATGGGCAGCGAAAGCGTCATGGCCCACATCCTATGGACTTCGCCGCAGCCGACGGCTAACTTCTAGATTGTCTAGACGACCTGGAGGAGACGATGGCCAACACGCCGCTCTACGTGCGCATCGAGCGAGCGCTGCGAGCCCGGCTCACGACCGCGCGGCCGGGTGACGTCGTGCCTGCCGAGACCGCCTTGGCCGAGGAGTTCGGCGTCGCTCGGATGACCGTGCGGGCCGCCCTCAACGCGCTCGAGGCCGACGGGCTCATCGAGCGGATCCAGGGCCGGGGCACGTTCGTCCGGCAGCGGCCCGCGCCGCGCGCCGCCGGCACGTTGATGAGCTTCCACGACCAGGTGCGCAGCTGGGGGCGGAGCCCGTCGTCCCGGCTGGTCGAGGGCGAGGTCCGGGCGGCGACCGCCGAGGAGGCGGCCGCGTTGCAGCTCACGGCCGCGGCTCCCACCCTGGTCTCGATCGTCCGGGTACGGCTGGCCGACGACGTCCCGCTGGCCATCGAGTACGCCTGCTTCCCGCCCCACCTGGAAACGCTGCTCGATGCCGACCTCGAGACCGGCTCCCTGCACCGCGCCCTGCACGAGCGCGGCCTGCGTCCCACCCTCGGCTCGTCGACCCTGACCGCCCAGCCCGCCGGCCCGGACGGCCCCCGCCTGCAGGTCAGCGAAGCCGAGCCGCTGCTGGTGGAGAGCCGCGTGATCGTCGACCAGCACGCCGCACCCCTGGAATACAGCGTCAGCCGGTACGTCGGCTCCCGCTACTCGCTGCGCGTCACCTTCGACGTGCAGCCACCCCGAGAAGGAGAAACGCCGTGATGCCCTCCGTCGAGCAGGTCGCCTCGATGATCGACCACTCGCTGCTGCGCCCCGAGCTCACCACCGCCGAGGTGCGGCAGGGCTGCGAGGTGGCGGCCCAGCGCCGTACCGCCTCGGTCTGTGTCCGGCCCGCCGACGTGGAGCTCGCCGCCGGGCTGCTGGCCGGGACCGGTGTGCTGGTCGGGACCGTGGTCGGTTTCCCGCACGGCAGCACCACCACGGCCGTGAAGGTCGCCGAGACGCGGGCGCTGGTGGCGGCCGGCGCCGACGAGATCGACATGGTGCTCTCCATCGGCCGGCTGCGCGGCGGCGAGACGAGTTACGTGCACGACGACATCGCCGCGGTCGTCGCGGCGGCGCAGGGTCGCTGCGTGAAGGTGATCCTGGAGAACGCGTACCTCAGCGATGAGCAGAAGGTCACCGGTTGCCGGCTCACCGAGCAGGCGGGCGCGCAGTTCGTGAAGACGAGCACCGGCTTCGCCCCGGGCGGCGCCACCCTGCCCGACATCCGGCTGATGCGCGCGACGGTGTCCCCGGCGATCGCGGTCAAGGCGGCCGGCGGCGTACGGACCCTGGACACCCTGCTCGAGCTGGCGGCCGCGGGCGCGACCCGGTTCGGCGCCACGGCGACCAAGGCGATCCTGGACGACCTGGCCGCCCGCCACCGCGGTGAGCCGGCCCCGGCGGACAGCCCGGTGACCACGGGTTCCTACTGAGCCCGGTTTGCTGCGGTGCCGTTCGGGCAAAACCCTGGCCATGAGTGACAACACCGAGATCGGCAACGGCGACTACGCTCCCGAGGCAGTCGAGGAGCCGAGCACGTACCGCCCCGAGAAGGGTGACGACGACCCGGGCCTGTCGAGCACCCTCGCCGCCGGCACCGACACCGAGCAGCTGCTCAACGGCGGTCCGCCGCCCGCGGGTGGCGGCATCATGACCACGACCGGCGGCACCGCGGGGCCCAACAGCTTCAAGACGCCCCCGCGTTCGGGCCCCGGCGTCGCCCCGACCACCACCGGTGACGCCACCACCGGCGCGATGACCACCCCGGTCGACAGCTACACCAGCGACGCGTCCAGCAACGCGGTCGACTAGGGCCTGTCCTGACCGGATATCTTCGGCGGGTGACGGGACCGTTGCTCGCCGCCGGCCGGGAGGCCGACGTGTATGCGCTGGACGACCAGCGCGTGTTGCGCCGCTACCGGCGGGACGCCGACGTCACCGGCGAGGCCGACGCCATGCGTCACCTCGCCGGTCTCGGCTATCCGGTCCCGGCCGTGTACGACGCCACCGGCCGGGACATGGTCCTGGAACGCCTCGACGGCCCGACGATGGCCCACGCCCTGACAACCGGCGAGCTCGGCGTGGAGCAGGCCGCCGCGCACCTGGCCGACCTGCTGCGCCGGCTGCACGACCTGCCGCCGTGGCCCGGCGCTCCGGCCGGCTCCTCCGTCGTCCACCTGGACCTGCACCCGCTGAACGTGCTGATGACCGCCCGCGGCCCAGTGGTGATCGACTGGTGCAACGCCCGGCCCGGCGAGCCCGACCTGGACATCGGCCTGACCGCGCTGATCCTGGCCCAGGTCGCCGTCGAGCACGGCCACGAGTGGTCCGCGGCCGCCGATCAGTTGCTGGTGGCGTTCCTGCGGGTGGCCCCCGGCGACCCGATCCGGTTGCTCGACGAGGTGGTGCGCTTCCGCCGGTGGCAGCTCGACACGCTCACGCCGGCCGAGATCGCGCTGATCGACACCGCGGCGGAGAGGATGCGGGCATGCGTGCGTTGATCCAGACCGTCAGCCGGGCCAGTGTCACGGTGGACGACGAGGTCGTCGGCAAGATCGAGGACGGGCTGCTGGTGCTGGTCGGCGTCACCCACGACGACACCGCCGCGACCGCCGCCACCCTGGCCCGCAAGGTGCACGAGCTGCGCATCCTCGACGGTGACGCCTCCGCCGCGGACACCGGCGCCCCGCTGCTGGTGGTCAGCCAGTTCACCCTCTACGGCGACGCCCGCAAGGGCCGTCGGCCCACCTGGTCCGCCGCCGCGCCCGCCGAGGTGGCCGAGCCGCTGGTCACCGCCTTCGTCGAGGCGCTGCGCGAGCGGGGCGCACCGGTGCAGACCGGCCGGTTCCGGGCCCACATGCTCGTGGAGAGCGTGAACGTGGGCCCGAGAACCGTCTGGCTGGAGCTTTGAAACTGGATCTCTAGAAGAAGCCGCGGCGCTGGGCGGACTGCTGGAGCCAGCCGTTGAGCTGCGCGGTCCAGTCGACCTGGTCCACCGAGCGGTAGTCGACGTCGAAGCGCCCGAACGCGTCGTGGCCCTCGGTGAACAGACCACCGCGCTTGTCGATCTCCAGCACCACCTGCAGGTTGTGCGGGGTCGGGATGAACGTGACCTCGAGCTGGGTGATCCGGCCCGCGTACTGCGACGGCGGGTAGAACTCGATCTCCTGGTAGAACGGCAGCGTCTGCTGGACGCCGTAGACCCGGCCCCGCTCCACGTCGGCGCGGCTGAACCGGAAGCCCAGCCGCAGGAAGGCGTCCAGGATGCGTTCCTGGGCCGGCAGCGGGTGCACAGCCACCGCGTCCAGGTCACCCTTGTCGACCGCCCGGGCCACCTCGAGCTCGGTACGCAGGCCCATCGTCATGCCGTGCAGGTGCTGGCCGTACACCTCGGTGATCGGGGTCTCCCACGGCACGTCGAAGCGGAACGGGATGTCGTGCCGGGCGCCGGCGTCCAGCTTGAACGAGCCGGTCAGCCGCTGCCGGTGGAACTCCTGGTCGGTGTTGTACTCGCTGTCGCCGCTCTCCACCTCGACCCGGGTCATCAGCCCGACCGCCACGTACTCGATGTCGACGGCGTGGTCGCCGCCCATGACGTGCACCTGCCCCTCGAGGAAGCCCCCGGGGCGGCAGTTGGGGTTGGCGAGCACCGTTTCCACTGACGGGCCCCCGACACCCATCGCCTGCATCATGCGCTTGAAGACCACGAATCCTCCTTGTAGCGAACCTGCCGCCGATTATGGAGCGCCCCCGCCCCATACGGAATTGCGTCACTGTACGTACATGTCCCACCAAGCCGGGCAGGTTGTCGGGTAGGCGACCTCAGGGTTCTCCCCGATTCATGCCACCTGGACGCTTGCCTCACCTCCGCTTAACGCGCCTGCCGCCAAGCTAGTGATCACCGGCACGAATGCGGCTGGGAATGCACGACTCGGTGAACGCGGGGAGGGGACTGAAAGGTGGTCCTGCAGATGAAGGCGACGGAGTCCACGGCGGCGGTTGCTGCCGAGACCATCATGACTGACGGTGTCGAGCCCTTGGCGGACTTGGACGCGATCGACGAGCGCGGCGTCTCGGCCGACCTGGTCCGGGCGTACCTGAACGGCATCGGCCGCACCCGCCTGCTGACCGCGGTCGAGGAGGTGACGCTCTCCAAGCGGATCGAGGCCGGCCTCTACGCGGAGGAGAAGCTCCCCGCGGCGGGCGAAGATCTGGCGCCGCTGCTGCGGATCATCATCACCGAGGGCCGGGCCGCCAAGAACCACCTGCTCGAGGCCAACCTGCGGCTCGTGGTGAGCATCGCGAAGCGCTACACCGGCCGTGGCATGGCGTTCCTGGACCTGATCCAGGAAGGCAACCTGGGCCTGATCCGCGCGGTCGAGAAGTTCGACTACACCAAGGGCTACAAGTTCTCCACGTACGCCACCTGGTGGATCCGCCAGGCCATCACCCGCGCCATGGCCGACCAGGCCCGCACCATCCGCATCCCGGTGCACATGGTCGAGCAGGTCAACCGCATGGTCCGGGCCCGCCGCGACCTGGCCACGACGCTGGGCCGCGAGCCGGTCGTCGCCGAGATCGCCACGGCCATGGGCGTGCCGGAGTTCCAGGTCATCGAGCTCATCTCGTACGACCGGGAGCCGGTCAGCCTGGACCAGGCCGTCGGTGAGGACGGCGAGAGCGCCCTCGGTGACTTCGTCGCGGCGGTCGACCCGCGCGGCGAGCCCGGCGACAGCGTCGGCCGCAGCGAGCTCCGCGGCGAGGTCGAGATCGTGCTCTCCACGCTGTCCGAGCGGGAGTCCGCGGTGATCCGGCTGCGCTTCGGCCTGGACGACGGCCGGCAGCGCACCCTCGACGAGGTCGGCCGCGAGTTCGGGCTGAGCCGCGAGCGGATCCGCCAGATCGAGAAGGTGACGATGTCCAAGCTGCGCGACCCGCAGCGGGCGTCGCGCCTGGAGGCCTACGCCAGCTGACACCCGCACCAACCACGAGGCCGGTCGCGATGCGCGACCGGCCTCCGCCGTGTCCGGGAGCGGGTCGGGCGAAATCCCGACTGACGCGGCGGGCATCATCGGCGACAATCAACGCGGCGCCGCAACGAGCATTTCGGGGAGGTGGGGCCGGGTGCGAGGCTTCCAGCTGCTGCTGCGGTTCGTGCTGGAGTTGTGCGCGCTGGCGGCGCTGGCCTATGCGGGCTGGCAGACGTCGGCCGACTTCTGGGTGCGGCTGCTCGTCGCGATCGCGTTGCCGCTGCTCGCGGCTGTCGTGTGGGGACAGTGGGTGGCACCGAAGGCCCGCCGGCCGCTTCCGGACCCGCTGCGGCTCGTACCGGAATGGCTGGTCTTCGGTGGCGCGACCGTCGCTCTGGCCGTGACCGGGCACCCGATCCTCGCCGTGGCGCTCGCCGTCCTGGCCGGCGCGAATCGCCTCGCCCTGCACCTGCTGCACGTCACCACCGGCGGCCGCACCGAGGAGCACCCGGACCCCCGGATCCCGCACTGAGGGAGGTCAGGCGCTGTGCAGGCGGCGGGGGCCGGTGTCCGGGCGGGTGCCGGCCTCGCCGATCTCCACCGAGGCGTGCAGCACCGTGATGCCGTCCGGGCGGGCCAGCACCGGGTTCAGGGACAGGGCACGGACCCGGGGATGCTCGTCCGCCAGCCGGCCGACCCGCAGCAGCAGATCCACCAGCGCCTCCCGGTCGACCGGCGCCGAACCGCGGTAGCCGTGCAGAAGCGGTGCCGCGCGAGGCTCGTCGACCAGCGCGGCGGCGGCCCGATCGGTCAGCGGTGCCGCCCGCCAGGCCAGGTCGCCCAGCAGCTCACTGGCCACCCCGCCGAGACCGAAGCCGACCACCGGGCCGAACGCCGGATCCTCGACGACCTCGATCGTGCACGCCACTCCGGGCGGGACCATGGACTGCACCAGGACGTGCGGGCCGAACGCCGCCTCCAGCTCGCGGTAGGCGGCGCGGACGTCGTCCTCGTCGGCCAGGGCCAGCCGGACCGCGCCCAGGTCGATGCGGTGCCGCAGGGCGCCACCGGCCGCCTTCAGCGCGACCGGGTAACCCAGCGCGTCCGCGGCGGCCAGGGCCTCGTCGATCGAGGTGGCGGAGGTGGACGGCTCGACCTTGATGCCGTACGCGGCGAGCAGCTCGGCGGGCGGGCCCTCGACCTCAGCGGCTGACGGGTCCACGCCGGACAGTGCCGGCATGACGCCCGGTGGCTGCCGGAGCCAGTCGGCGTACCCGGCGACGCGGCCCAGGGCACGGACGGCCTCCTCCACCGACGGGTACGCCGGCACCCGGTCGGGCATCGTGCCCAGCAGGAACGTCGCCACGGTCGGCTTCTCCCCCGCCATCGCCACGCTGCCCAGGGCCGCGGTGAAGTCGGCGTCCTCGTCGGGGAGCTGACCGGGCAGCGGCGGCGCGAAGACCACCACGAGGGCGTCCACCCGGTCGTCGACGGCGGCGTCGGCCAGCGCGTCGGCGAAGTCGTGCGCGCCCGCCTGCGGGCTGATGTCGCAGGGATAGCCCTCGGCCACCGTCAGGCCGTTGGCCCGGCACGCGGCCACGGCCAGGCTGGACAGTGCCGACGAGTTGCCCACGATCGCGACCCGGCGCCCGGCCGGCAGCGGCTGGTGGGCGAGCAGCAGACCGACGTCGAACATCTCGGCGACGGTGTCCACCCGGATCACGCCGCTGCGGGCGAACAGGGCGGTGACCGCGCGGGTGTCCGGGCCGGGCAGGTCCCCGGCGAGCCCGGCCGGGCGGGTCGCCGACGCCACCGCGACGACCGGCTTGACCCGGCTCATCCGGCGGGCCAGCCGGGCGAACTTGCGCGGATTGCCGAACGTCTCCAGATAGAGCAGGACGGCGTCGGTGCCGGGGTCGTCCTGCCAGTACTGCAGCAGGTCGTTGCCGGAGACGTCCGCCCGGTTGCCCGCCGACACGAAGCTGGACAGGCCGAGCCCGCGACGTTCCGCCTCGGCCAGCAGCGCCACCCCGAGCGCACCGGACTGGCTGAAGAAGCCGACCCGCCCGGCGGCCGGCAATCGCGGCGCGAGCGTGGCGTTGAGGCGTACCGCGGGGTCGGTGTTGGCGATCCCCAGGCAGTTCGGGCCGACCACGCGCAGGCCCGCCGCGTGGGCCGCGTCGATCAGCGCGCGCTGCGCGAGCGCACCCTCCACCCCGGACTCGGCGAAGCCGGCGGAGACGACCACGAGACCACCCGCGCCGGCCGCGGCCGCGTCGGCCACGGCGTCCGCAACCCCTTCCGGCGGTACGGCGATCAGCGCCAGATCAACCTCAGCACGGGCTTCCACCGCCGACCTGTACGCGGGCAGCCCGGCCACCCGTTCCGCGCTGCGGTGCACGGGCACGATCGTTCCGGTGTAACCGCCGTCACGGATGTGACCGAGGATCGCCGCGCCGATGCCCTGGCCGCTGGCGCTGGCGCCGTACACGGCAACGGCGCGCGGATGCAGCAGCCGCGCGATCGACCGTGACTCGGTGCGCTGCTCGCGGCTCTCCTGCACCTCGCGGGACTTCTCCGTGGGGGCGATCGGGAAGCCCAGGTGCACGACGCCGTCGGCGTACTTGCGCTGGACCTGGTAGCCGAAGTCGCTGAAGACCCGCAGCATGCCGCCGTTCTGCGGGAGGACCTCGGCGACGAAGCGGGTGATGCCGTTCTCCCGGGCCGCGTCGGCCAGGTGCTCCAGCAGCACCGAGCCGATCCCCCGGCCCTGGTGCGCGTCCTCGACGACGAAGGCCACCTCGGCCTCGGGTGACTCCGGGCCCAGCCGCTCGTAGCGGCCGACCGCCATGATCCGCGGGCCGCTGACGATGACGAAGGCCTCGCGGTCGTGATGGTCGACGTTGACGAAGCGGGCCAGATCGCGTTCCGGAATGCGCGGATAGGGAGAGAAGTAGCGCAGGTAGCGGGTGCGGTCGCTCATCCGGGAGTGCAACTCCACGATGGCCGGTGCGTCCTCGGGGCGGATCGGGCGCAGATGAACGGCGCTGCCGTCGGAGAGCAGCACGTCCGCCTCTCTGGTCACCGCATTCCCCTCTCAGTCCCGGATGTCCTGCGGGTCCAGCCCGTGCAGCGGGAAGACCACCCGCCGGGTCGCCATGATGGCCTTGTCGACCGGGTCCGGCGTGGTGCCCGGCTCCCAGCGTTCGACCGGCGGGGTGGTGCCGTCGGTCAGTGTGAGCGGCACGTCCTCACCGGGCCGGCGGTCGGCGGCGAGCTTGCGCCAGGCCGGCGGGATGGCCGTGCCCGGATCCAGCGCCTCGCCGGTGGCCACCGCCAGCAGATGGGTCCAGGCCCGCGGCACGACCTCGACCAGGGCATACCCGCCGCCGCCGGTCGCCACCCAGCGGCCGTCGCAGAACTCGTCGGCCAGGCCGCGCAGCGCGATGTAGGCGGCGCGCTGGCCGTCGACCGACAACCGCAGGTCGGCCAAGGGGTCGAGCCGGTGGGCGTCGGCGCCGCACTGGGTGACGAGGATCTGCGGCGCGAACGCGCGCAGCACCGACGGCACGACGGCGTGGAAGGCACGCAACCAGCCCGCGTCGCCGGTGCCGGGCGGCAGGGCCAGATTCACCGACATGCCCTCGGCGCCCGGGCCGCCCGATTCCTCGGGATAGCCGGTGGTGAAGGGGAACAGCGCCAGCGGCGTCTCGTGCAGGCTCACGGTGAGGACCCGGGGATCGTCGTAGAAGGCCGCCTGCACCCCGTCGCCGTGGTGCACGTCGACATCCACGTACGCGACGCGCTCCGCACCCAGGTCGAGCAGCCGCGCGATGGCCACCGCCGGGTCGTTGTAGACGCAGAAGCCGGCCGCCCGCGCCGCCATCGCGTGGTGCAGCCCGCCGGAGACGTTGACCGCCCGGGTGGCCGCGCCGCTCCACACGGCCTCGGCCGCGGCCAGGGTGGCGCCGCAGATCCGCGCGCTGGCCTCGTGCATGCCCTCGAAGACCGGATTGTCCGGGGTGTTGAGGCCCCAGCCGCGGAAGAAGGGATCGTGCGGGGCGAGCCGCACCGCCTCCAGATACTCCGGCCGGTGCACCCGGAGCAACGCCGCGTCGTCGGCCGGCTCCGGCACGACCATGCGCACCCCGGGGCGATCGAGCACGCCCAGCTCCCGGGCGAGCGCCATGGTGAGCTCGACCCGCACCGGATTCATCGGGTGGTGCCCCATGTCGTACGCGAGCAGCGCCTCGTCCCAGACCACCGCCGTCGACTCCGCCATGAGCCTCATGCTGCCACGCCGGCGGGAACAATCGGGGGTCGCGATGACGCTGCAAGCATGGCGCCGGTTCGTCGACGGCCCGGTTGGATAGAGTGCGGGCACTGATGTCGTTGCCGACCACATGCCCGACCTCGATGCCCGGCAGGTCGCCGAGCCGGTCGCCGGCGTCAGACAGCCGGCCCGCTGGGGGCCGGCGCGGCTCTCCGGGCCCGCACGGTCCGCGAGATTCGGCAGGAGATCCCAGCTCGACTACCCTTGACAGGCACGCTTACTCCGGGAGGTCAGTACCGATGGCGCGGACTCACAACACGTCAGCCAAGAAGTCCGACACGAAGGTACATCACGTAGACCTCGTCGACACCACGGAGATGTACCTGCGCACGATCCTCGAACTGGAGGAGGAGGGCGTACCGCCGCTGCGGGCCCGCATCGCCGAGCGCCTGCACCAGAGCGGGCCCACCGTCAGCCAGACCGTCGCCCGGATGGAGCGTGACGGGCTGCTGACCGTGGAGAACGACCGGCACCTGCTGCTCACCGAGGAGGGCCGGGTCGCCGCCGTGGCGGTCATGCGCAAGCACCGGCTCGCCGAGCTGCTGCTGGTCAACGTCATCGGGATGCCCTACGAGGAGGCCCACGAGGAGGCCTGCCGGTGGGAGCACGTGATGAGCGACTCCGTCGAGCGCAAGGTCTACGAGCTGCTCAACAAGCCGACCCGGTCGCCGTACGGCAACCCGATCCCCGGCCTCGAGGTGCTCGGTCTGCCGGCCGAGGAGCCGCTGGAGAGCAGCGCGACCGTGATCAATGCGGGCGAGCGCAACCTGGCTTTCCCGGGGCTGACCGGCAGTGTCGTGGTGCGCCGGATCTGCGAGAGCGTGCAGACCAACGCCGGGGTGCTGCGCCAGCTGCACGCGGCCGGCATCGACCCGGGTGCGACCGTGACGGTGGCGCAGGAGCGCGACGGCGTGACGATCGACCGCTCCGGCGACAAGATCCGGCTGCCGCGTGAGGTCGCGTCGCGGGTCTTCGTCGACGCCCGCTGAGCCGACCTGCCACTCGTTCAGCCGTCGGTGGTGTCCATCGCCTTCGCGAGGTCGAGCAGCTTGGGCGCGAGGTCGTCGACGGCGTCGCGCGGCGCGTCCTCCGGGAAGGTGAAGCGCAACGTCTGCAGCTGCTCGGCCTCGCTGAGCCAGCCGATCTCGACGGTGGGGCCGTGCCCACCGGTGGCCTTGGTCACCAGCCGGTAGCCGGCCTTGCCGAGGCCCTTGAGCTTGGTCGCCTTGGCCGGCATGAGCTCCTCGGTGAACAGCTCGGCGTCGGCCTTGGTGCTCTCCACCACCGAGAGCGCGAGGTCCGGCCAGGCGGCGGTCTCGGTCTGCACCACGCAGGTGGACGTGTCGTCGATCTGGTCGGAGGCGGCGATGCTGAAGGCGACGCCCAGCTTCTGCTCGATGAAGGCGTAGTCCCAGAGGATGCAGGCGCCACCGGCCGAGGCGGCGGGCTGCTGCACGACCTGCACCGGGGGCAGGGCCGCGGTCTCGTCCTTCTTGTCCGTGCAGCCGGCCAGGGACAGCAGCGCGGCTGCCGCGCCGAGGGCGATGAGACGCGAACGCACGAGGGTCCTCCCGACTTTCGGGGCACACCGTACTGTGCGCGAGGCGGGGGACGAAAGCCCCACCTCAGGGACGGTCAGCGTACGGACAGTGACGACAGCCCCGGGTGCAGCAGGTGCCACGCTTGGCGAGGAAGGCCGCGGTGAGCACGAACAGGCCGGTGTCCGGGTCGAGATAGCCGGCCTGGCCGGCGGCGACCGCGGCGGCGTGCGCGGCCTCGATCCGCGGATCCTTGTCCACCGCCCCACCCTAGCCAGCCGGCGATCACTTGACACCAGGTGTCAAGTAGCGATTGCATACCCGCATGCCGTCGAGGACCGCGCTGATCGAGCAGATCGTCCGGCTGCTCGACATCCGCCTGCTGGACCCGCTGGAGGTCCTGCTCGAAGGCGACGACGCGGTGGAGGCACTGCGCCGGCTCGTACGGCATCGCGCCGGGCAGTGGGCGACGCAGATGCTCGACAGCGACGACACCACCGCGGTGCGAGCAGCTGTGCGGCTCATCGCGACGCTGTATCCGGGCGACAGCGCCTTCGACCCGCCGGTCGACTGGTGGCGCACGCCGCTCGGCGGGGTGGTCGCCCGGCGGGTCGGGCATCCGTCCGCGGAGTCGGTGTCCTACGCCACCGCCGGGGCCATGCTCGGTATCACCCGCCAAGGAGTCCATGACCTGGTCCGGCGGGGGCGGCTGCCGCGCCATCCGGACGGTGGAGTCCCTTCCACGGCCGTCCGGGACCGGCTGCGCAGCGAATCGTGAAGTTCCTAGTGCTGGGAGAGATGTTGTGATCAACGATCGACTGGTCGATGCCGGCGAGCTGCCTGTCGCCGTCCGGGACTTCGGCGGGGAGCAGCCGCCGTTGCTGCTCCTGCACGGCGCCGGCGGCAACCTGGCCATGCTGACCACGCTCGCCCGGGCCCTGCGCCCCCGGCACCGGGTCATCACGCTGGACCTGCGCGGGCACGGGCGCTCCGGCGACGGTCCATGGTCCTGGGACGCGGCACTCGGTGACATCGCCGCGGTCACCGTGCAGCTGGAGCTCAACCGGCCCGCGGTGGTCGGGCACTCGCTCGGCGGGATGCTGGCCGTGCTGTGGGGGCAGCGACACCCGGAGACGCCCGGCGTGGTGAGCCTGGACGGCAACCCACCGCCCACCCGGCCCGACCAGTTGCCCGGCCTCGACCAGGAGAAGGCGGCGGCAGAGCTGGCCCGGCTCACCACGATCTTCGACACCATGCACGCCGGGATGGGGCGGACGATCCCGTCGGAGGAACTGCCGGACCTGGTGGAACGCCAGCAGATGGCGGCCCGGGACATGGGCGCCAACGAGAAGGTGTGGATCGAGGGCTTCCGGCGCAACCTGGTGCACAAGAACGGCGAGACGACCATGCGGCCGTCGGCCGGGACGTCCGCGGAACTGCGGGCGCTGATGAACGGCCTGGACCTCGGCCCGGTGTACGCGACGACGCCGGCCCCGACGCTGGCCGTACTGGCTACGCGTGACCTGCCGGAACAGGAGCCCTTCGCTGATCTGTACGCGGCGCACCGGCGGTATCTCGTGGAGCAGGCCGCGGCGGGTGCCCGGGCCAATCCGCGGATGCGGTATCTGCAGCTCGAGGACTCGTCGCACGCGATGGTCATCGAGCAGCCGGAGGTGCTGGCTTCGCTGATCGGCGACTTCCTCAGCGGCGGCCACTGAGCCCGCCGAGGCCGCGTCGGCGGCGGGACCGGGCGGCCCAGCTGGGGCGGACCTGGCGCGGCGGTGGGGTCGGGGCCGGCCCGGACCGGATGGGCCTGGCTCGGCGGGTGGGGTCAGGGGTCGGGGGCGGTTCCGGCCGGGGTTTCGGCCGGCTTGAGCGGGCGGGCCGCGCCCGAGGCCGCCAGGCCCAGGCAGATGGCCGCCACGACCACCAGCAGGGCGCGCAGCACCCCGAAGTGTTCGGCCAGGAAGCCGATCAGTGGCGGTCCGGCCAGGAACGAGCCGTACCCGATCGAGCCCGCCACCGACACCCGGATCGCCGCCCGCAGCGGGTCGTCGGCCGCCGCACTCATGCCGATCGGGAAGCCCAAGGACGCGCCCGCGCCCCACAGCAGGGCTCCCAGCAGGACCAGTGGCACACCGACGCCCGACACCACCAGCAGCAGGCCGATCAGGGCCGTCAGGGCCGTGCCGCGCAGGACCCGGACCCGGCCCCAGCGTTCGATCGCGTTGCCGCCGAAGAGGCGGGCCAGGGTCATCGCCGAGACGAAGAAGCCGAAGCCGATCGCGCCGACCGTTTCCGTCGCGTGGTAGCCGTCGACCAGGCTGATCGCCAGCCAGTCGTTGGCCGTGCCCTCGGTGAAGCCGAAGCCCAGCATGATCAGGCCGATCAGCAGGGTGCGGGGCTCACGCCAGGCGTCCCGGACGCGGCCGGCCGAGCGCTGCGCCGCCGTGGTCGCGACGTGCGGCAGGAAGCGGCGCACGGTCACGATCATCACGACCGTGCCGACGAGCGCGGTGCCGAGCAGTTGCGTGGTGACGCTGACGCCGGCTGCCGCCGCGGCCGCGCTGAGCCCGGCGCCACCCACGGTGCCCAGGCTGAAGCCGGCGTGGAAGCGGGGCATCAGGGTGCGGCCGAGGCGGCGTTCGACGTCGGCGCCCTCGACGTTCATGGCCACGTCCCAGGTGCTGTTGCCGCCGCCGAGCAGCACGAGGCCGACGCCGGCCAGGGGCACCGAGCCGAGGTAGGTGCCCGCGGCCATGCCGAGCAGGCCCAGCATCACGGCCATGCTGCCGAGCAGCACCGACCGGGCCGGGCCGAAGCGCTGCACCAGCGGGCCGGCCAGCGGGATCGCGGCGATGGCCGCGCCGGAGAGGCAGAGCAGCAGCAGGCCCAGCCCGGCGGAGCTCAGGCCCAGGTCTTCCCGTACGGCGGGGGCGCGGGCCAGCCAGCCGGCGAAGGCCAGGCCGTTCGTGCCGAAGGTGACGCCGACTGCGACCTTCGCGGACTCGATGCGGGCACGGTCGGGGACGGCTGTGGTCACGCCCTCGAACTTAACCGTTAAAGTGACGATTCGTAAGACGGTTGGCAGTGACGCCGGTCCCTTGCCGCCTCAGCGGCCCGGGTAGCGCTCGGCGTAGCGGGTGGGCGACTCGCCGACCATGGCGGTGAAGTCGCGGATGAAGTGCGCCTGGTCGGCGTAGCCCAGCTCGCCGGCGAGGCGCACCCAGTCGATGTCCGCCCCGGACGCGAGCCGCTCCCCCACCTCGTGCAGCCGGTACCGGCGGATCACCCACTTCGGGCCGAGGCCGACGTACTCGGCGAACAGCCGCTGCAGCCGGCGGATGCCGATCCCGGCGCGGGCCGCGAGCGCGTCGACCCGGGTGAGCTGCGGCTCGGCCTGCACCAGGGCCACGATGGCCGCGGCCTGTTCGGCGAGCGGATCGGGCGCCGGCAGCCGCGCCCGCAGAAACTCCTCGACCTCCTGCTGCTGACCCTGAGGCAGGTCAGGGCCGAACACGGCCGCGGCCGGGAGCGTGCGTCCGGTGATTGTGGCGACGCTCGCGCCCAGGAACGGGCGGAAGCAGCCCGGGCGGAACGTCACCCCGAAGACCCGGCCGCGGCCTTCGAGCATGCGGACGACATGCCCGCGCTCCGGGCCGCGGACGACCGCGTCACCGTCGCGGAAGGTCAACTGCACGTTCGGGTACGGGACGATCTTCTGCTGGTACGGCTGCTGTCCGCACAGGTCCCACTCCGCTGCCCAGTAGCCGGCGACGAAAGGGGACAGATCGGCGGCCGGGACGCCGTACCAGTGGCGTTGGAAGGTGGCCCACGCGCCGCGGAGCTCGCGCGCGTCCCGGACCATGACCGCAGCCTAGCGTCGCGTTTTTTCAAGACGGCGGCGTGCGCGCCGCCTATCGTCGGCGGTCATGCGGGAACACGAACTCATTGCCCTGGCGGCGCCTCCGACCCTGGCCGTCGCACGGGCCATCCGGCCCGACCAGCTCACCGCCCCGACGCCCTGCGCCGAGTTCGACGTCCGGGGGCTGATCGACCACATGGTGCACTGGGGACCGAGCCTGGCCCGGGCCAGCCGGCACTCCGACGGCGTGCCCCGGCCGGGCGGCGACCCGCTGGAGCGGCAGATCGAGCTGGTCGTCGCGGGCTGGTCGGTGCCGGACGCCTGGCAGGGCATGACCACGATGGGCGGGCCGCACGAGATGCCGGCCCGGATGATCGGCGCGATGGCGATCGGCGAGGTGGTCGTGCACGGCTGGGACCTGGCCCGGGCGACCGGCCAGCAGGTCAGCTGGGACACGACGCTGCTGGACTTCCTGTACGACGAGGTGGCGAAGACGGCTGAGCTGGGGCGGGAGATGCAGGCGTACGGGGCGGAGGTCCCGGTGCCCCGCACCGCGCCGGTGCTGGACCGGATGCTGGGGCTGACCGGCCGCGACCCGCACTGGAGCCCCGAACCCTAGCTGTCCCGCGCCGGCCAGCCGCCGCAGACCTCGCCTTGCCGGCGGGGATCTCCGGCGGTCAGCCGGCCGGCGAGTTGTTCCGCCTGGGCGGCCGGGTCGTCGCCGGTGATGGTGAGTTCGACGCGGTACTGCGTGACCGCCACCGCGTCGCGGTGGAGCAGGAACACGGTGATCTGGTGCGGCTGCCACGGCCAGGCGGACACAGCGGTGAGCTCGCAGCCCCATCGGGACGGCCAGGTGGGGTGGCCGGTGAGGCGCTGCTCCAGCAGCCGGGCCACAGCGCGCGCCGGCCACTCCCAGCTCAGATCGGCGGCGGCGCGGTCGACCTCCCGGTCGTAGGCCTCCGCGTCGAAGCGGAGCTCGGGCAGACGCAGCTCGTCGACCGGGTTGCGCCAGCCGTCCCAGACGACGTGATCGCCGTCGCGGCGTACGGTCACGTAGACCGCGCCGCAGCATTCCTCGACGCATTCTGCGGTGGCCAGGCGTGCCTCGTGCGGCTCGTCGGTGGCCGTCAGCGGCCCACCCGGGCGGAGCAGCCGGGACGGGTCCGTGCCGGGGCCCTCGGTGAAGTCGGCGTCGGCCAGGAGATCGCGGCCGTCCACGAAGGGGCGCACTTCAGCCGCAGCCGGTGAGATGACCACTCGCAGATCCAACCGGCTCATGGGCTTCCCGCCTTCCCCGCTCCACAGCGGAAGGGAGCCGAACCTAGCGGTCCGGCTCCCTTTCTGCCTAACTCACTGCTCTGGGATCAGCTGCAGCCCGAGGTCGAGCCGCAGCCCTCGCAGACGTAGCAGCTGCCGGCCGGGCGCATCTTCGTGCCGCAGGTGAAGCACAGCGGCGCGTCGGCCGACGTGCCCAGGACCACCTCGAGCAGCTCCGTCGAGGAGCCCACCGGGGACGGCGCGCTCTTCTCGGCGTCGGCCGCGGGGACCGTCGCTGTCGGGGACGACGCGGCACCGACCGGGGCGGAGACCGGCGCGGACGCCGCCATGCCCGCCAGGTCGACGCCCGAGGCCTCGGCCGCGGCTTCGGCCTGGATCTGCGCCGCGCGCTCCTTGGCGGTGAAGATGCCCAGCTCGGCGCGGGCGTCGTAGGACAGGAAGTCCAGGGCCAGGCGACGGAAGATGTAGTCCATCACCGAGGCGGCCATCCGGACGTCCGGGTCGTCGGTCATGCCGGCCGGCTCGAAGCGCATGTTCGTGAACTTGCTGACGAACGTCTCGAGCGGGACGCCGTACTGCAGCCCTATCGAGATCGCCACCGAGAAGGCGTCCATGACGCCGGCCAGGGTCGAGCCCTGCTTCGACATCTTAAGGAAGACCTCGCCGAGGCCGTCGTCCGGGTAGGACGACGCGGTGAGGTAGCCCTCGGCGCCGCCGACCGAGAAGGAGACCGTCTCCGACGGGCGCTTCTTCGGCAGGCGCTTGCGGACCGGGCGGTACTCGACGACCTTCTCCACGACCGGCTCCACCTCGGCGGCCGGCGTCTCGGCGGTCACCTTCGGCTTCGCCGCCGACAGCGGCTGGCCCACCTTGCAGTTGTCGCGGTAGATCGCCAGCGCCTTGAGGCCCAGCTTCCAGCCCTGGTAGTGGACGTTCTCGATGTCCTCGACGGTGGCCGACTCCGGCATGTTGATCGTCTTGGAGATCGCGCCGGAGATGAACGGCTGCACCGCGGCCATCATCCGCACGTGGCCCATCGGGGCGATGGACCGCTCGCCCATGGCACAGTCGAAGACCGCGTAGTGCTCCGGCTTGAGGCCGGGGGCGTCGACCACGATGCCGTGGTCGGCGATGTGCTCGACGATCGCCTCGACCTGCTCCTCGGGGTAGCCGAGGCTGCGCAGCGCGCGCGGGACCGTCTGGTTGACGATCTGCATCGAGCCGCCGCCGACGAGCTTCTTGAACTTGACCAGGGCCAGGTCGGGCTCGACGCCGGTGGTGTCGCAGTCCATCATCAGGCCGATGGTGCCGGTCGGCGCGAGCACGGAGGCCTGTGCGTTGCGCCAGCCGTTCTTGTCACCGATCTTGTTGCCGTTCTGCCACTGCTTGGTGGCCTCCCGGACGATCGCGGTGGCGACGGTGCCCGACGGGCGGATCTCGTCGTTGGCCGCGGCGTGCTTGCGCATGACCCGCTTGTGGGCGTCGGCGTTGCGGGCGTACCCGTCGTAAGCGCCGACGACGCCGGCGATCTCGGCCGAGCGGCGGTACGCCGTGCCGGTCATCAGCGAAGTGATAGCGGCGGCGACACTGCGGCCCGACTCCGAGTCGTACGGGTGGCCGGTCGCCATCAGCAGGGCGCCCAGGTTCGCGTACCCGATGCCGAGCTGGCGGTAGGCCCGCGTGGTCTCGCCGATCTTCTGGGTCGGGAAGTCGGCGAAGCAGATCGAGATGTCCATCGCGGTGATGACGAACTCGACGCTCTTGACGAACTTCTCGATCTCGAAGCCACCGTCGGCCTTGAGGAACTTCATCAGGTTGAGCGAGGCCAGGTTGCAGGAGGAGTCGTCCAGCGACATGTACTCCGAACACGGGTTGGACGCGGTGATGCGGCCGGTCTCCGGGTTGGTGTGCCAGTCGTTGATTGTGTCGTCGTACTGCAGGCCCGGGTCGGCGCACTCCCAGGCAGCCTTGGCGATCTCGGTGAACAGCTTCTTGGCGTCGATGGTCTCGATGACCTCGCCGTGCAGCCGGCCGCGCAGGTCGAAGGTCGTGCCCTCCTCGACCGCGCGCATGAACTCGTCGCTGACCCGGACCGAGTTGTTGGCGTTCTGGTACTGCACCGAGACGATGTCGCTGCCGCCGAGGTCCATGTCGAACCCGGCGTCGCGCAGGGCCCGGATCTTGTCCTCCTCGCGGGCCTTGGTGGTGACGAACTCGGAGATGTCGGGGTGGTCGACGTCCAGGATCACCATCTTGGCCGCGCGGCGGGTGGCGCCGCCGGACTTGATCGTGCCGGCGCTGGCGTCCGCGCCGCGCATGAAGCTGACCGGGCCGCTGGCCGTGCCGCCGGAGGAGAGCAGCTCCTTGGAGGAGCGGATGCGGGAGAGGTTGACGCCGGAGCCGGAGCCGCCCTTGAAGATAAGCCCCTCCTCCTTGTACCAGTCCAGGATCGAGTCCATCGAGTCGTCCACGGACAGGATGAAGCAGGCGCTGACCTGCTGCGGCGAGGCGGTGCCGACGTTGAACCAGACCGGCGAGTTGAAGCTGAACACCTGGTGCAGCAGCATCCAGGTCAGCTCGTGCTCGAAGATCTCCGCGTCGCCCGGGTTGGCGAAGTAGCCGTAGTCCTCGCCCGCCTTGCGGTAGGTCTTGACGACCCGGTCGATCAGCTGCTTGAGCGACCACTCGCGGGTGTCCGTGCCGACCGCACCCCGGAAGTACTTGGTGGTGACGATGTTGGCCGCGTTGACGCTCCAGGTGGTGGGGTACTCGACCCCGCGCTGCTCGAAGTTGATCGAGCCGTCCCGCCAGTTCGTCATGACGACGTCGCGGCGCTCCCACTCCACCTCGTCGTACGGGTGGACGCCCTCGGTCGTCCAGACGCGCTCGATCCGCAGCCCCCCGACCGCGGCGCCCCCGTTGCTCGCGCGACTGCGCTGCCTGCCTGCTGTCATACCGTCACCGGCCATTTCGTGCTCCCCCTCGATAGATCGCAGCTTCCCCACCGCGATCCGCTTGCCGACATTCGGGCACGGCTGTCGCCATGCCTTGGATAAAAGGCTTATTTGGTACGGGTTTCCGTCCATTTGGCCGGACGTCCACCGCTGGGCCGGGCGGGCACCGTGTGCCGGGCTCCCGCCGCCGCCTCGCGCAGATCGGCGAGCTCACGTTCGAAGTCCTCGAGCGAGTCGAAGGACTTGTAGACGCTCGCGAAGCGCAGATAGGCGACCTGGTCGAGCTCCCGCAGCGGCGACAGGATGGCCAGACCCACGTCGTGGCTGGGCACCTCGGCCGCGCCCTTGGCCCGGACGGTCTCCTCGACCTTCTGCGCGAGCAGCGCGATCGAGTCCTCGTCGACGGGCCGGCCCTGACATGCCTTGCGGACACCGCTCATGATCTTGGTCCGGCTGAAGGGCTCAGTGACGCCGTTGCGCTTCACGATCGCGAGCACGGCCTCCTCGACCGTGGTGAAGCGCTTGCCGCACTCCGGGCACGACCGGCGACGACGAATCAGCTGACCGTCGTCGGCCTCACGCGAGTCGACCACACGTGAGTCGGCGTGCCGGCAATACGGACACCGCACCGAAATCCCCCTGTCGCCGGGCGCTGCCACCCAGGTCGCCGGAGCCGTCGCGGAACCGTCGTCCAGGCACGCCGAATGACAGCCCGCGGAAGCGGTGAGACCGCCTCGTGGCTGTGGACGAACCTGTGGATGACGGGGTTGCCCGACCCCAACCTGTGGATGACTTACACCCTTGTAACTACTAGATGTTGGGGTTGACGTTATGCCGCTGCGGACGTCGATGCAAGTTCACCGGCGCGTCGGCGCGCCGCTTTTTCTACCTCAACACGAGGGGTGCCGCACCGGTCACGGCCAGCACCGGAACAACATGATCAACGCAGTGGATCAACGCGTCCGGGGAACCACGAGAGTGTCACCGGCGTGAATGGCGATCTCCTCGTCACCGAGGCCGTTGAGCCGGCGGATCTCGGCCACCACGGCATGCGGGCTGCGACCCGGGTCGGTGCGGGCGGCAATGTCCCACAGCGTGTCGTCGGACTGGACCACGACGGTGGGCGTCGGACCGGACGGGGAATTCTCGGCCCGGGAAGCAGTGGTCCACAACACGGCGCTGGCCAAGGACGCGAGAAGGATGAAGAAGGCCAGCACGACGACGCGACCCCGCCGGGTCAACCGCAACGGGGCCGGCTCATCGACCCGCCGCATACCAGTGACCACCACGGCATATTCCTTTCTCCGCATACATCCCTCGGACAAGCGTTCGATCGAACGCCCGTACGACGGTCTATCAGAACAGACGTACGGAAGTCGAGCACTTCCGAGCGACACGCCGCGAGAAAGTCGTACAGATGTTTGAATATGTCGTACCCCGCAGTTACGGTTCTCGGTCAAGAGGGGTCAGCCGGGCACAAGTCCATCCCCACGGGCGAATGTCCGGCTCCGCGAGCGCACCACGTGCCGATGAGGCACTGGCCGACAGGGAGGGCCAACGTGTCGACCGACGACCGGACGAGCCGGCAACACCAGAATGACTCGAAGCCAGAGGCCGCCAATACCAAGGCGGCGATGCGCCGGCGCACGCCGTCCCGGGCCCGCAGCGGTGACGCGCCGCAGCTGCGCAGCGTGACGCCGGTGGTCAGCCAGTTCCCCGATCTGGTCACCGCGGACCTGACCGCACGCCAGCGCCGGATCCTCGAGTTCATCCGCGACTGGGTGGAACGCTATGGGTACCCGCCGAGCGTCCGCGAGATCGGCGAGGCTGTGGGTCTGGTGTCGCCGTCGAGTGTGGCGTACCAGCTGAAGGAGCTGGAAAAGAAGGGCTTCCTGCGCCGCGACCCGAACAGGCCGCGCGCCGTGGACGTACGCGCGCCCAGCGAGATGGTCGACGACGAGGCGCTGCGGTCCGCGCGGCCGACCCCGGCGTACGTGCCGCTGCTGGGCCGGATCGCCGCCGGTGGACCGATCCTGGCCGAGCAGGCGGTGGAGGAGTTCTTCCCGCTCCCCCGCGAACTGGTCGGCGAAGGCGACGTCTTCATGCTCGAGGTCAAGGGCGACTCGATGATCGACGCAGCCATCTGCAACGGCGACTGGGTAGTGGTCCGCCAGCAGCCGACGGCGAACGTGGGCGACATCGTGGCGGCGATGATCGACGGTGAGGCGACGGTCAAGAGCTACCGGCAGCGGGACGGGCATGTGTGGTTGATGCCGGCCAATCCGGCGTTCGACCCGATTCCTGGGGATGACGCTACGGTGATGGGTCGCGTGGTCGCCGTTCTCCGGCGAGTCTGACGGTTCGCCGATCGGCTGGCCGGGTGCACCGGGCCGGGGTGTGGGTGCGCCGGGCTGTGGGTGCGCCGGGGTCTGGCGGGCCGGGCCGGGGCCGGGCAGGCGAGCCGGAACCGGGCAGGCGAGCCGTCGGACGGCCAGCCGAGGCCGGGCAGGCGAGCCGGAACCGGGCAGGCGAGCCGTCGGACGGCCAGCCGAGGCCGGGCAGGCGAGCCGGAACCGGGCAGGCGAGCCGTCGGACGGCCAGCCGAGGCCGGGCAGGCGAGCCGGAACCGGGCAGGTGAGCCGTCGGACGGCCAGCCGAGGCCGGGCAGGCGAGCCGGAACCGGGCAGGTGAGCCGTCGGACGGGCCGAGCCGGAACCGGGCGGGCTGAACAGTCGGGCCGGGATCCTCACCAGGGCCTCTCGCAAGTCCGCGGCGGCAAGCCGGGCGGATTGGCCGAGTCGGCTGGGCCGCGTGAGGGCGGTCGTTTCCGACAGGGTCGGCTCAGCTGCCGGGCCGGCCGCAGTGCCGGCTGGGCCGCCGGTTCGGCTTGGCCGCCGGTTCGGCTTGGCCGCCGGTTCGGCTTGGCCGCCGGTTCGGCTGGGCAAACTGATTCAGGGCCGAACGGCCGGGCCAGTTGGCCCCCGGCGAGGTGGGTATCTGCGCGCCGCGCAGCTTGGTGCGCGCCAGCCGGAAGCAAGCGGGCCGTAACGGCTTGGCGGGAGCCAGCTGAGCCTGCCGAGATCGGCAAGCCGAGCACATCATGGGCCACTCGGTCCCGGCCGGCAAGGCAGGCTGGAAGCGTGAGCACCGGCTTGGGCCGGGCACGCCCGCAAGACAAGCCGGGCAGGCCTGCAAGGGAAGCCCGGCGAGTCGGCCCGGGCATGGCAAGCCGGGCCGAAGCCCAGCTACCTCCCCGGTCAACCGGCCCGGCAAGAGGCGGGCTGCTACTGCCGAGTCTTTCGACGCGGAAAGCGACAGGCCGGTGTCGCCCACCCCAGGGTGGCAACACCGGCCTGACAGAGCTGAGTCGAACCGACCGCGACGTCAGTAGCCGCGCGGGCTGCGGCCGTAACCCGGATTGTCGAACCGGCCTTCCGGCCGCCGCGGAGCCCCGTTCAAGTTCGCGTAGTTGTTCATCCCGTTGGCCTGCCGGCCGTCGTCCGGCCGACCCGGGCGCCGGCCACCCTGGGGGTTGCCGCCCTGTCCCTGAGGCCGCTGCGGTCCCCCACCCTGAGGCCGGCCACCGGTCGACGGCGGAGGCGGGGGTGGCGGCGGTGCCCCATAGACCCCACCACCAGGCCTGCCGCCACCCTGAGCCGGGCGACCGCCGGGCTGCTGGGCCGGGCGTGCGGGCGGCTGACCGGGACGCACCGCCGGCTGACCACCCTGCCCCGGGCGAGGCCCGGGCTGAGCGGGCCGAGCACCGGGCTGAGCGGGCCGAGCACCGGGCTGTGCCGGACGACCACCGGGCTGAGCCGGACGACCACTGGGCTGAGCCGGGCGACCGCCGGGCTGTGCCGGACGTGCACCGGGCTGAGCCGGCCGGCCGCCGGGCTGCGCAGGACGGGCACCCGGCTGACCCGGACGACCCGGCTGCCCGGGACCGGCCGGCGGCACACCGGGACGACCAGCAGCAGGACGACCTCCGGGCTGACCACCCTGACCGGGCCGACCAGCCGGCTGACCACCCTGCGGCGGCCGACCGCCGCCATAAACGCCGTTGCTCTTCGCCGGGGCGGCCGCGGGAGGCTTGGCGCCGTACACGCCAGGACCCGACGGCACTCCGGCCGGTGGGCGGTTTCCGCCGTACACACCTGGGCGCTGGGCCGGGCCGCCGACCGACAGTAGTTCCGTTTTCGCGTCCAACGGATCGGGGTCGGCGTTCGGGTCCGGGTTTTTCGTCGCCGGTTCCAGCTTGCGCTTCTTGCGGGATTGCATGATGCCGATCACGCCCGCGCCGACCAGGAGGGCGCCGAGGACGCCTACGCCGCCGATCAGGTAGGTGATGTCGGTCAGGCTCAGGTCGGCGTACCAGGATGCGCCGCTGTCCTTTTCTGCCGCTGCCGCGTCGGTTTTCGCTTCCACGATTTTGGTCGCGGGGGTGTAGCGCAGGATGTAGTTGGCCGCTTCCGGGTCGGCGCCCGAGCCCATGTCCGACACCGTGTAGAACGTTTTGCCGTCGGCGCTGTACGTAATCGCTTCGCCGAAGGGTTCGTTCGGCAGGGGCGTCTTGCGGGGCTTGTTCTTCAGCGATCCGAGCACGTCGCCGTCCGCGACGTCCCACTCGTACGCGTCCAGGTATGTCCGCAGGGTGACCTTGCCGCCGCCCGGTGCCACAGCGCCGCCGGTGACCGCGGTCTGGGCCAGCCGGGCGATCGGGGTGCCGGGGGTGTCGCTGCCCGGCAGCTCGATCTCGCCCGCCTTCTTCAGCGGTACGCCCGTTTCGCTGTTCGCCTTCAGTGCGGCCGTCGGCGTGTAGAGCTGCGTCTTGCCGGAGACTTCCTTGGTCACGATGATCGGCGTGCCGTCACCGTTGAACAGCAGGGCCTCGGCGTCGTGCTTGTCGCCGTTCGGGTAGGTCACGCGGTGGATCTTCGGCTCCTTGCCGCCGCTCGCCGGCATCGACCAGAGGCCGATCGTGCGACGGGTTTCACCGCTCTTGGTGCGGGCGTTGTTGTCGCCGATGTCCGCGATCCACAGCGTGTCGCCGTCCGGGGACAGGATCAGGTCCTCGGGGTCGAGCGGGCGCGACGGGAAGTCGACCTTCTCGGTGATCTCGCACTCGTCGTCGAGGAAGAAGATCTTGCGCTTGGCGGCCTCGTCGACGCCGTCGTTGATCACGACGAAGCCGTTCTTGGTGGCCACGATCCCCGAGAGCTCCGACAGCGCGGGATCGGTGATCTTACAGATCTTCTTGCCGGCCGCTGCCTTGGCCGAGGTCACCGTCGGAGCGGGCTCGGCTGAGGCGGGCACGGCCCCCATCATCACCAGCCCCGAGGCGAGGATGGCCGGGAACACGAGACGCCGCATCCGATCAGTGTCGCATGCGGCGTCTCGTACCGGTGTTACGCGTGGATCAACCCTGCTCAGCGGGGGTGCCGCTTAAGCCGGAGCTAAGGCGCGACGAAGTTCTCCAGCTCGGCGGCGAGCTGCTCGCCGACCCGTACCTTCAGCTCCGTGCCCTGCTCGGTGTGCCGGGTGTCCAGCACCTGCCCGCCGCGGTGGATCCGGGCGACCAGATCACCCCGGTCGTACGGCAGCAGCACCCGCATGTCCACCGCCGGCCGCGGCAGCCGCTGGGCGATCGCCGCGTGCAGCTCGTCGATGCCCAGCCCCGAGCGCGCCGACACGAACACGGCGTCCGGCCAGGCCCGCTTGAGCCGCAGGATCGTCTCCTCGTCGGCCGCGTCCATCTTGTTGACGACCAGAAGCTCGGGGATGCGGTCCGCACCCACCTCGCCGAGGACCTCGCGGACCGCCGACACCTGACCCTCGGGGTCCGGGTGCGCGCCGTCCACCACGTGCACGATCAGGTCCGAATACGCCACTTCCTCCAGCGTCGAGCGGAACGCCTCGACGATGTGGTGCGGCAGGTGCCGGACGAAGCCGACGGTGTCGGAGATGGTGAACACGCGCCCGTCATCGGCCGCTGTCCGGCGGGTCGTCGGGTCGAGGGTCGCGAACAGCGCGTCCTCCACCAGGACCCCCGCCGAGGTGAGGCGGTTGAGCAGGCTCGACTTGCCGGCGTTGGTGTAGCCGGCGATCGCCACCGCGGGCACGCCACTGTTGGTGCGCTTGGCGCGCTTCGTCTGGCGTACCGTCCGCAGGGCCTTGATCTCGCGCTTGAGCTTCGAGATGCGGGTGTTGATCCGCCGCCGGTCCGTCTCGATCTTGGTTTCACCGGGACCACGGGTGCCGACGCCGCCGCCGGAACCACCGCCCGCGCCGCCGCCCTGACGGGACAGCGACTCACCCCAGCCGCGCAGGCGGGGCAGCAGGTACTGCAGCTGGGCCAGCTCGACCTGCGCCTTGCCTTCCTTGCTCTTCGCGTGCTGGGCGAAGATGTCCAGGATCAGCATGGTGCGGTCGACGACCTTGACCTTGACCTGTTCCTCGAGCTTGCGCAGCTGCGAGGGCGAGAGCTCGCCGTCGCAGATGACCGTGTCGGCGCCGGTGGCGATGACCACGTCGCGCAGCTCGTCGACCTTGCCCCGGCCGATGAAGGTGGCCGCGTCCGGCTGGCTGCGCCGCTGGATCAGCCCCTCGAGCACCTCGGAACCGGCCGTCTCGGCCAGCGCGGCGAGCTCGATGAGCGAGTTCTCCGCGTCGTCGCTGCTGCCGCCGGTCCAGACACCGACCAGGACGACCCGCTCGAGTCGCAGCTGGCGGTACTCGACCTCGGTGATGTCGGTGAGTTCGGTGGAGAGACCGGCGACCCGGCGCAGCGAACGGCGCTCCTCGAGCTCCAGCTCACCGGTGGTGACGTCGGGTTCGAATACCTCAGTACGCAAAAGGTGACCTCCTCCGCCGATGGTGGCACGGCGGACGGGTCCGCGCATCCACTTAACCCGGCGGGGCGTTGTCGCAGGAGTGTCTGACTCTTCAGTAACCACCGGATTGGTGGCCGGTATTCCCGAAGCGCAAGAATGCGGGTACGCACCCGCCAACGACGGAGGGAACACCGTGGTGACCACCCGCCTGCCCAGCGCAGGATTCTCGATCACGATCCGAATCGCCGTGACCGCCGACGCCTCGTCCATCGGCCGGCTCACCACCTGCGTCGGCGAGGCCGGTGCGATCGTGACGGCCCTCGACGTGGTGGACTCCGACCCCACCCGGGTGCTCGTCGACCTCACCTGCGACACCGCCGACTCCAGCCACGCCGACCAGGTCGTCAAGCAGCTCGAGGCGCAGGACGGCGTCGACGTCCGCAAGGTCTCCGACCGCACCTTCCTGCTGCACCTCGGCGGCAAGATCGAGGTCAACTCCAAGGTCGCACTGCGCAACCGCGACGAACTGTCCCGGGCGTACACGCCGGGTGTGGCCCGGGTGTGCATGGCCATCGCGGAGAACCCGGCCGACGCGCGCCGGCTCACCATCAAGCGCAACACGGTCGCCGTGGTCAGCGACGGCTCGGCGGTGCTGGGCCTGGGCAACATCGGCCCGGCCGCCGCGATGCCGGTGATGGAGGGCAAGGCCGCGCTGTTCAAGCGGTTCGGCGGCGTGGACGCGTGGCCGGTCGTGCTCGACACCCAGGACACCGACGAGATCGTGGCCATCGTCAAGGCGATCGCCCCGGCGTACGGCGGGATCAACCTGGAGGACATCGCGGCGCCGCGGTGCTTCGAGATCGAGATGCGGCTGCGTGAGCTGCTGGACATCCCGGTCTTCCACGACGATCAGCACGGCACCGCGATCTGCGTGCTGGCCGCGCTCACCAACGCGCTGCGGGTGGTCGGCAAGAACCTGGCCGACGTCAAGGTCGTGGTCTCCGGGGCCGGGGCCGCGGGCACGGCGATCATGAAGCTGCTGCTGCGCCAGGGCGTGGGCGACATCATCGCGTACGACCGCCGGGGCGCCCTGCACCGCGGCATGGACGACCTGAACCCGACCTGGCAGTGGCTCACCGAGCACACCAACAAGGACAACTACAGCGGGGACCTGAAGGGCGCGATCGTCGGCGCGGACGTCTTCATCGGGGTCAGCGCGCCGAACCTGCTCACCGGGGACGACATCGCCAAGATGGCGGAGAAGTCCATCGTCTTCGCGCTGGCCAACCCCGACCCGGAGGTCGACCCGCGGGAGGCCCGCAAGCACGCGGCCGTGGTCGCGACCGGTCGCTCGGACCAGCCCAACCAGATCAACAACGTGCTGGCCTTCCCGGGCGTCTTCCGCGGCATGCTCGACGTGAGCGCCGAGGCGTTCACCGAGGAGATGGCGCTGGCCGCCGCGATGGCGATCGCGAACGTGGTCGGCGAGGACAAGCTCAACCCGACGGTGATCGTGCCGAGCGTCTTCGACGCGCGGGTGACCCCGGCGGTGGCCGCGGCGATCCGCGCGGTGGTCAAGGGCTCCCCCGCCCCGGTCAACCCGGCGGCGGTGCCCGAGGTCGAGCTGGAGCAGGCCCCCGAAGAAACCTTCTGACAGCGGAGCGGCGCGGCCCGGGCAGCGAGCCGGGCCGCGCAATCAGGTCAGGTCAGCCCGCGGGCGGTCATCCAGCCGGTCAGCTCGCCGGTGCGGTCGTTGATCAGGCCGGCGACCCCGGCCTCGACCAGGGCGGGCCAGAGCGACATGTCGTTCGGCGTCCAGGGCATGACCCCGACGCCCGCCTCGGCGAGCGCCGCGACCGTCGGCGGGTCGGCCAGCACTGCGTGCAGATTCGGGTTCACGTAGCTCAGGCGCAACTCCTGGGCCACCTGCAACTGCTCTTCGTCGAAGCCGTGCCGCAGCAGCCCGAGGCGCACGTCGGGGGCGACCTCGCCGGCCAGCCGGACGACCTCCGGGTCGAAGCTCTGCACCACCGTGCGGTCCAGCAGGCCGGCCTCCGAGACCTGGCCGAGGATGACCTTCACCTGCTCCGGGGTGGCCGGCGGCTTGATCTCCAGCAGCAGCTCGACCGGCGGCGCGGTGTCCGGGGTGACGCCCACCGCGTGCGGGCGCAGCAGGTCGATGACCTCGCGCAGCAGCGGGATCCGGATCCCCGCGTACGCCGGGGAGAACCAGGAGCCCGCGTCCAACGCCGAGATCTCGTCCAGGGTCAGCTCCCAGACGTGGCCGGTGCCGCCCGTGGTGCGGTCCACCGTGCGGTCGTGGATCACCACGGGCACGCCGTCGGCCGTGGTCCGCACGTCGAACTCGATGAGCGTCGCGCCGGCCCGGACCCCGGCGGCCAGGGCGGGCAGGGTGTTCTCGGGCGCGACGGCCGAATAGCCCCGGTGCGCCACCCGGTGCAGCCCCGCCATCAGACGAGGGCCGCCGGGTCCACCTCGCCCGTGGCGACCAGCACGGCCGGGCCCGCCAGCCACCAGGAGTCACCGCGGCGGGTCACAGTCAGCCGGCCACCCGGCAGGTCCACCGCCACCACGCCCTCGCTCAGCCCGGCGTCGCGCAGAGCCACCGCGCCGACCGCGAGAGCCCCGGAACCGCAGGACAGCGTCTCGGCCGAGCCGCGTTCGTAGACCCTCATGTGCACGTGCAGGTCGGCACCCTCCACCGGCACGCCCGGGGTGGTGAACTCCACGTTCACCCCGGACGGGAACAGCGCCGGGTCGAAGCCGGGCGGCACGTGCAGAGCCAGCGAGGAGAGCGGCAGGCTGTCGTGCAGACCGCAGACCAGGTGCGGGTTGCCGCAGTTCACGGCGACACCGGGGAAGGTCAGCGGGCCGACGGTGGCGGTGCTGGCCGCGTACACCTTGGGGGCGCCCATGTGGACGGAGATGATGTCCGCCTCGACCGCCGCGCGCACGACGCCGGCCCGCGTCGCCACCGGCAGGCCCTCGGGGCCGGGGGTGGCCAGGCCGTTGGCCAGCAGGTAGCGGGAGAAGACCCGGACGCCGTTGCCGCACATCTCGGCCGGCGAGCCGTCGGCGTTCCAGTAGTCCATGAACCACTCGGCGTCGGCGGCGAAACCCGCGCCGTCCGGGTGCTTGGCGCTGCGCACCACGCGCAGCACGCCGTCGGCGCCGATGCCGCGGTGCCGGTCGCAGAGCGCCGCGACCAGCGCAGGCGTCAGCTCCAGCGCTCCGTCCGGGTCGCCGAGGATGACGAAGTCGTTGCCGGTGCCATGGCCCTTGGTGAACAACACGCGGTCCATCATCGCGCAGCCGCCGCACAGGCCGCCAACGCGTCCTCCGTCAGGGTCGGTGACGCGCCGTCGAGCCAGGTGATCCGCGGGTCGCGGCGGAACCACGAGCGCTGGCGGCGCACGAAGCGCCGGGTGGCCCGGACGGTCTCCTCGACCGCCTGCTCCTGGGTGAACTCGCCGTCGAGCTGGGCGAGCGCCTGCTGGTAGCCCAGGGCCCGGCTCGCCGTGCGACCCTCGCGCAGCCCGTCGAGGGCGCGTACCTCGTCGAGCAGGCCGGCCGCCCACATCAGGTCGACCCGGTCGGCGATCCGCTGGTCGAGGGCCTCGGCCTCGCGGTCGACACCGAGCTGCACCGACGGGTAGTGCGGCGTCGGCGCCGGCAGCGATGCGGTGAAGGGCGCGCCGGTCAGCTCGATGACCTCGAGAGCCCGGACGATGCGCCGGCCGTTGGACGGAAGGATCTTGGTGGCGGCCGGCTCGTCCAGCGTCCGCAGCCGCTCGTGCAGCGGCGCCGGTCCCACCGCGGCGAGCTCCTGCTCCAGCCGCTCCCGAATGGCGGGATCCGTGCCGGGAAATTCGAACTCTTCCAGAACAGCCCGGACGTACAGCCCAGAGCCGCCCACGAGCAAGGGAACTCTGTCCCGGGCGAGGATGTCGTCGACGGCCGCGCGGGCCAGCTCCTGGTAGGCCGCGACACTCGCCGGCTCGCGCACGTCCCAGACGTCGAGCACGTGGTGCGGCACGCCTTCCCGCTCGTCAACGGTCAGTTTGGCGGTGCCGATGTCCATCCCGCGGTAGAGCTGCATCGAGTCGGCGTTGACCACCTCGCCGCCGAGGGTGTGGGCGAGCGCGATGCCGAGGGCGGATTTCCCGGCCGCGGTGGGCCCGACGACCGCGATCACCGGCGAACCTGGGAGCAATGGCACGGAGCCACCGTAACGGGCTGGTCACGGTCGTTCGCGGGCGCTTCCCCGGAACCGGGTTGGACCTGTGACAATGCGCGAGAAAGAATGCCGATGGAATGATGGCATTCGACTGCGCTATGGCGGCGGTCGCGGGCAGCGAGGCCCGTGCAGCCGGGAGAACGAGGGTGGGCTCATGAACGACTGGACGGCCTTCGGGCGCGTGGATGCCGACGGCACCGTGTATGTGAAGACGGCCGAGGGCGACCGCGTGGTCGGCTCGTGGCAGGCGGGCACACCCGAGGAGGGCCTGGCCCACTTCGCCCGGCGGTTCGCGGATCTGGTGACCGAGGTCGACCTCATCGAGGCCCGGCTCAAGTCCGGCGCCGCGGACGCCGCACACTCGCTGACCAGCGTGAAGCGGATCCGCGCGAGCCTCGGCGAGGCACACGTCGTCGGCGACATCGACGGGCTCGCCGCCCGCCTCGACCGGCTGACCGCGGTCGCCGAGGAGAAGGCCGGCGAGGCCAAGGCCGCCCGCGAGGTGGCCCGGGGCGAGGCCCTGGCGCGCAAGACCGCCCTGGTCGAGGAAGCGGAGACGATCGCCGCCGAGTCGACCGGGTGGAAGAGCGCGGGCGACCGGCTCAAGGAGATCCTCGACGAGTGGAAGACCATCCGCGGCGTCGACAAGAAGACCGACGGCGAGCTGTGGAAGCGCTTCGCGGCCGCCCGGGACGGCTTCACCCGCCGCCGGGGCGCGCACTTCGCCACCCTGGACGGTCAGCGCAAGCAGGCCCAGACCGCCAAGGAAGAGCTGGTCAAGGAGGCGGAGAGCCTGGCCGGGTCGACCGAGTGGTCCACCACGGCCAACCGGCTCAAGGACCTCATGAACGAGTGGAAGGCCGCTCCCCGCGCCGCCAAGGAGGCCGAGCAGCGCCTCTGGGAACGCTTCCGGGCCGCCCAGGACGCCTTCTTCACCCGGCGCAGCGAGGTCTTCTCGGCCCGTGACGCCGAATACCAGGGCAACCTGGAGAAGAAGCAGGCCATCCTGGCCGAGATCGAGGCGCTGGACGTCGACGCGGACCCGCGCGGCGCCCAGAACAAGCTCCGGGACGCCCAGGCGGCCTGGCACGACGCCGGCCGGGTGCCCCGCGAGTCGACCGCGTCGCTGGACCGCCGCTGGCGGGCCGCCGAGGAGCGCATCCGGGTCGCGATGGACTCGGCGTGGCGCAAGACCACGCCGCAGGACAACCCGCTGCTCCAGCAGATGCGCGAGCAGGTGGCCGAGGCCGAGCAGCGGCTGGCCCGGGCCCAGGCCGCGGGCGACGCCAAGCGGATCAAGGAGGCCGAGCAGGCCCTGGCGTCCAAGCGCCAGTTCCTCTCCCTCGCCGAACAGGCCGGATAAAACCTTTCCGGTACGCGCACAGAGTCCCGCCGCCAGCAGATCACTGTGATCCGGGCTGACCGGCGGGACTCTTGTTGTCTGCTCCGGTTCCGCTCAGCCCAGCATCGCCAGTTCCGACTCGTCGGCGTTGCCGCCGGTGCACACGATGGCCACCCGGGCGCCCGCGAAGAGTTCCCGGCGGCTCAGCAGGCCCGCCAGGGCGGCCGCGCCCGCGCCCTCGGCGATGGTGTCCGCCGTCGTGGCCAGCAGGCGCTGGGCGGCGGCGATCTCGTCGTCGGTGACCAGCAGGAAGTCGGCCAGGCCGGCGCGCATGACGCGCTGCGGCAGGGCGTAGCCGCGACCGGTGGCGAGCCCGGCGACCCTGGTGCGGTTGGGGCGCTGCTCCAGCTGACCGGAGCGCCACGAGTCGTGGGCGGCCCGCGACTCCGATGACTGCACGCCGATGACCCGGCAGCCGGGGGCCAGTTCGCGGGCGACCACCGTGGCGGCGCTCGCGCCCGTACCGCTGCCGACCGGGACCAGGATCGCTTCCAGGTCCGGGTGTTCCTCGAAGATCTCCTGGTAGAGCGTGCCCACCCCGGCGAGCAGTTCGGGTGTGTCCCCCGGGCTGACCAGCCGGGCGCCGGACTGCCCGGCCAGCTGCTCGGCGTGGTGCTGGGCCGCCTCCAGGTCGTCGCCGTGCAGGACGACCTGCGCGTCCAGCTCCTCGATGGCCTTCGCCTTGGCCGGAGCGGCCGTCGCCGGCATCACCACCGTGCACGGCGCGCCGTAGGCCCGGCTGGCGTATGCCAGGGACCGCGCGTGGTTGCCGGTGGAGTAGCTGACCGTGCCGCGGGCGCGGTCCTGCTCGGACATCGCGGCGAGCAGCGTCAGTCCACCCCGTACCTTGAACGCCCCGACCGGTTGCAGATTCTCGTGCTTGACCAGGACGGTCGCCCCGGTCGCCGCGTCGAGCGCCGGATAGCGTCGCGCGGGTGTCGGCGGCAGGTGCTGGTGGACCACTGAGCGGGCTCTGGTGACATCGGCGAAGCTGAGCATCCGACCATCATCGCGGCTCAGCCCGGCAGGTACGGCGGCGCCACTCCCCAGCCCCAGCGCGGCACCGGCGCCTGCTGCACGACGTCGGCACCGGGCTGGGAATTCTGCTTGGCCAGCCGGGTCCCCCACTCCAGGTAGCCCAGGAACGCCGCCCGGAACTCCGGGTCGTCGGGCAGCCCGGCCTCGTCGGCGGCGTCCTGGATCAGCTCGATCCAGCGGCGCCGCTGCGGTTCGGTGATCGCCATGCCGAGGTGCTGCCTCACCATGTGCGAGTAGCCGCCGTGCTCCTCGGTGTAGACCGCCGGCCCGCCGAAGACCTCGGCGAGCCACAGGGCGACGTACCGGGCATGCTCGGGATCCATCCGGGCGAAGAGCGGCCCGAGCAGCTCGTCCTCGGTGACCCGGGCGTAGAAAGCCGTGGTCAGCCGGACGAACGCGTCGGTGCCGCCGGCCCACTCGTAGAGCGTCGGTGTGTCAGCCATGGCGCCCAGCCCACCACGGGCCCGCAACCGACCACAAGAACGCACATAATGGTGCGTGCCCAAGAGCTACTCCTGCCCGGTCGAGCTGACCGTCGACGTGATCGGCGGCCGCTGGCGCACGGTGCTGCTCTCCCATCTCAAGGAGGGCGTGCACCGCTACGGTGAGCTGCGCCGCCGCACGCCGGGCATCAGCGAGAAGATGCTCAGCCAGCGCCTGCGCGAGCTGGAGGCCGACGGCCTGATCACCCGGCGTGACCTGGGTACCGTGCCGCCGCACGTGGAATACGACCTGACCGACGAGGGGCGCACCCTGGCGCCGGTGCTGCAGGCGCTCTACGACTGGGGTGTGGACCGGGCCGGGCGCACCGGCGCGAAGGTGGACTCGCTCTGACGGTGCTTGGTGGCGATGTCGGCCGCCACCCGGACGAACGCGGCCAGCGACCGTGACGTGCTGCGCTCGGGCCAGGCCAGCATCGACACGATCGGGACGGCGTCGCTGACCGGCACGCAGACCAGCTCGCTGCGCAACTCGTCACCGGCCGACTCGGGCAGCACGGCGATCGTCTGTCCGAGGGCGATGAGCTGGAGCAGCTGGGCGGCCTCGTGCACCACTGGGCCGGTCGCGGCGTCCGCGGGCATGCCGGGCCAGCGGGGCAGCACCTCCCCGGCCAGGTCGGCGAGCCGGATGCTGCCGCGCCCGGCCAGCCGGTGCCCGCGGGGCACGACCGCCACCTGACCCTCGACCCGCAGCTCCTCGACGTCGAAGCCGCTGGTGTCGTCGAACGGGTGATGCAGCAGCGCGGCGTCGGCCTGTCCCTCGCGCAGCAGCCGCGCCTGCTCGCCGATCCCGCACATCAGCACCTCGACACCGACCGACTCCGGCGCGGACGCGTAGGCGGCCAGGATGTCGCCCAGCAGACCGCCGTCGGTGTTCGGCTTCATCACCAGCACCAGCTTGCGGACCGGCTGACCGGCCCGCTGGGTGCGGCGCACCGAGGCGGCGACCGCGTCCAGCGCCTTGCGGCCCTCGTGCAGGAACACCGCGCCGGCCTCGGTGAGCATCACCTGACGGCTGTCGCGCTCGAACAGCACCACGCCCAGCCGGCGCTCGAGCTGCTTGATCGCCCGGGAGAGCGGGGGCTGGGCGATGCCCAGGCGCTGCGCCGCCCGGCCGAAGTGCAGTTCCTCGGCCACCGCGACGAAGTAGGACAGCTCGCGCGTCTCCAGCCGCTCCATACCGCCACGGTATCGCCCGAGACCTCATCGGTCATTCCGCTCACCGGGCCGCGATGGTCCGCTGAGGGCATGACGGAACAGACCATCGCCCTGGTGACCGGGGCGAACAAAGGCATCGGCTACGAGATCGCCGCGCAGCTCGCCGAGCGCGGCATGACGGTGTTCCTCGGGGCGCGGGACGAGAAGCGCCGGGAGGAAGCAGTCACGGCCCTGCGCGAAGCGGGCCACGAGAATGTGTACGGGGTCGCGCTCGACGTGACCGACCCGGCGACGGCCCGGGCGGCGGCCGCGACCGTCGAGGAGCGGTTCGGCCGGCTCGACGTACTGGTGAACAACGCCGGGATCAGCGGCGGCCTGGCCCAGGCACCGAGCACCGTCGACCCGGCGGTGTTCCGCGCGGTGTTCGACGTCAACGTCATCGGCGTACTGACCGTGACCAACGCGATGCTGCCGCTGCTGCGCCGGTCCGGCGCTCCCCGCATCGTCAACATGTCCAGCGGCGTGGGCTCGCTGGCCGCGATGTGCGACCCGGACGGGCCGCTGGCCCAGATGCCGCCGAGCGCCGCGTACGTGCCGTCCAAGACCGCCCTCAACTCGCTGACCGTGCAGTACGCGAAGGAGCTGGCCAAGGACGGGGTGCTGGTGAACGCGGCGGATCCCGGCTGGGTCGCCACCGACTTCACCGACCACCGGGCGCCCCGTACGCCGCAGCAGGGAGCGGCGATCGTGGTCCGGCTCGCGACGCTGGGCGCGGACGGACCGACCGGCGGCTTCTTCAACGACGAGGGGCCGGTGCCCTGGTGATCAGGCCAGCGCGAGGCTGAGGGTGCCGATCGACTTGGACTGCTTGGCGGCGTACATGGCGAGGTCGGCCCGGCCGATCAGGTCGTCGGTGGTGGCGGCCGGGCCGGCGAAGGCCACGCCGACGCTCAGCCCGATCCGGACGGTCTCGCCGCCCACGGTCAGCGGCTGCTCGACCATCTCGCGAATCCGGGCGCAGATCGCGTCCACGGCGGCCCGGGGGTCGGCGTCGCGGCACACCACCACGAACTCGTCCCCGCCGAACCGGCTGACCAGGTCGTGCTCGCGTACGCAGCTGCGCAGCCGGCCGGCCACCGCGGTCAGCAGTTCGTCGCCGGCCGCGTGGCCGAGCCGGTCGTTGACCGGCTTGAAGCCGTCGAGGTCGGTGAAGAGCACGGCCAGCCCGGCCAGGTGGTCGGTGCGCAGGTCGGCCAGGTCGGTCTCGAGCCGTTCCAGGCAGGCCGCCCGGTTCGGCAGGCCGGTCAGGGCGTCGTGGGTGGCCATTCGGCGGAGCGCCCGCTCCGCGCGGCGGCGCTGACCGGCCAGCCGCGCGATCCGGATCATGACCAGCGGGATCACCAGCGCTGAGCCGACGGCGATGAGCAGCCCGTCGGTGGGCAGGCCGAGGATGACCCGGCCACCGCCGACCACCGGTATCAGCGCGGTCATGACGCCGAGGAACGTCAGCCGGGCCGCGGACAGGTCGTCGGCGGGGGCCGGGCCCGATCCGGTGATCAGCGCCGACGAAGGGTGCAGGGCCGCGCAGCCGAGCAGCGCGTACCCGGCCAGGTAGGCCATGGTGGTCCAGTCGGCGCCGACGCCGGTCGCCGGATCGATGATCATGGCGGCGGCCACATTGCCCAGCAGGCCCGCGGCCATGCCGACGGCGAGCAGCCACACGGCCGGCAACCGCCCGCCGGCCACCAGCGACACCCGCAACAGAGCACCGAGCGAGCCGGCCATGATCAGCACGTCGACGAAGAGGGCGGCCTGGCTCGGCATCGGCGTGCCGGTGGCGTGCAGCTGAGGCAGCAGCACGGCGTCCCAGAGCAGGCCGCCGAGGGCCAGCGCGGTGATCGCCGAGTCGATGACGCCACCGACGTCGCGCCGCCCACGCCGCAGCACCACGACCACCGCGCCGCCGAGCATCAACAGGTTGGCCAGGTTGTAGAGCGGTTCCGCGAGCGAGCCGTCGCCGGAGACGCGGCCCTCCGCGTAGATCATCCAGAGCCACACGAGGTTGCCGAGGTTGAACACCACCAAGCCGGCCAGCAGCAGCCACCAGGGCAGCCGGGCGGTGCGCGGGCTGCGCCGGACGCCGATCAGCACCGTCGGGACAGCCCCCAGGGTGACCAGCAGGAACGGGACCGTGCGGGCGTCGTACGACAGCACCGGATACCCCGCCACCAGGGCGAAGGAGATCACGGCGTACCAGCGCAGAACCACGGCCCCCGGATCGGCTGGGGGCCGTGCTTCTTGAGCCTTTAGAGCGCGCAGCCGCCGGTGGTCGCGGGCAGCGGCGCCGGGATGCCCACGGTCGGCAGCCCCAGCGTCACCCCGGCGGTGCGCGGGGCCCGGCCGGCCTCGTGGGCGTCGCCGGCGCGGGTGCGACGGTGGCTCAGCGGGGCGCCGTCGGCGTTCAGGTGGTGCGGGGCCGCGTACGTGATCTCGGTGGTGACGATGTCGCCGGGCCGGATGCCGGTCAGCTCGCCGGTGGCGAAGTGCACCAGCCGGCCGTCGCGGGCACGGCCGCTCATCCGGCCGGTGCGCTCGTCCTTGCGGCCCTCGCCGGTCGCGACCAGGACCTCGACCTCGCGACCGACCTGCTTCTTGTTCTCCGCCCAGGTGATCTCCTCGAGCGTGGCGATCAGCCGCTCGTAGCGGTGCTGGACGACCTGCTTGGGCAGCTGGTCGGCCATCGTCGCGGCCGGGGTGCCGGGGCGCTTCGAATACTGGAACGTGAAGGCGCTGGAGAAGCGGGCCTGGCGGACCACGTCGAGGGTGCGCTCGAAGTCGTCCTCGGTCTCGCCGGGGAAGCCGACGATGATGTCGGTGGTGATGGCGGCGTCCGGCATCGCGGCGCGGACCTTGTCGATGATGCCGAGGTACTTCTCCGAGCGGTAGCTGCGCCGCATCGCCTTGAGGACGTCGTCGGAGCCGGACTGCAGCGGCATGTGCAGCGAGTGGCAGACGTTCGGCGTCTCGGCCATCGCGGCGATCACGTCGTCGGTGAAGTCCTTCGGGTGCGGGCTGGTGAAGCGGACCCGCTCCAGGCCCTCGACCCCGCCGCAGGCGCGCAACAGCTTGCCGAACGCGAGCCGGTCGCCGAACTCCACTCCGTACGAGTTCACGTTCTGGCCCAGCAGGGTGACCTCGAGCACGCCCTCGGCGACCAGCGCCTCGACCTCGGCCAGCACGTCGCCGGGGCGGCGGTCCTTCTCCTTGCCGCGCAGCGACGGCACGATGCAGAAAGTGCAGCTGTTGTTGCAGCCCACCGAGATCGACACCCAGCCGGCGTAGGTCGACTCGCGGCGCGTCGGCAGCGTCGACGGGAAGACCTCGAGCGACTCGAGGATCTCGACCTCGGCGTCCTGGTTGTGCCGGGCGCGTTCCAGCAGCACCGGCAGCGAGCCGATGTTGTGCGTGCCGAAGACCACGTCCACCCAGGGCGCGCGTTTGACGATGTCGCCGCGGTCCTTCTGGGCCAGGCAGCCGCCGACGGCGATCTGCATGTCCGGGTTCTTCAGCTTGGTCGGGCGCAGGTGGCCGAGGTTGCCGTAGAGGCGGTTGTCGGCGTTCTCCCGTACCGCGCAGGTGTTGAAGACGACCACGTCCGCCGCGTCGGCGTCGGCGGCCCGCACGTAGCCGGCGCCCTCCAGCAGACCGGAGATGCGCTCGCTGTCGTGCACGTTCATCTGGCAGCCGTAGGTGCGCACGTCATAGGTGCGGGCGGCGGCGGGAGAAGTCTCGGTAGTCATGGCAATTGACCAGGGTAGTCCCTAGGCCGCCGCGGGTCGCTCGGGCGTCGGGGCCGGCTTGAACCGCGAACGGCTGCAACCGGGGCCGCGGGCGCAGGCCGGGTCCGAGCCTGTGCAGGGGCGGACGTGCCGGCGCTCCGTACCGTCGTCGGTCTCGACCTCGTCGACGTGCACGGCCCGCAGCGTGCCGTCCGGCTCGGCCAGCACGTACCTCGTGGGATTGAGGGTGTCGTCGGGCAGCAGCAGGTCGGCGCCGAGCCGGACCGCGACGGCGCTGGCGATGGTCGCCTCGGTGAGCTCGCCCGGGGCCAGGAAGCACTCGATCGCCGTCGGGAAGTCGCCGCCGACATGCCAGACGTCGCACAGCACCGCGTCGGCGACCGGAACGTCCAGGGTCGTCACCGGCCGTTGCAGAGCACCCGACAGAGCGTCGCGGACCAAAGCCGCATCCAGGCGTCCGGCGACACACCAGCTCCAAAGCCCGTCACTCGGATCGGCGTCAGCCATACCGCTCATCGTGGACATCCCTTCGGCCGTACACCTGCACAGTTACCGCTCCGTGACCAATCTCGGCGTGAACCGATACAACCGCGCCCATAGAGTGACCCCATCCGAGTGAACCCAACGACGGGACGGTGGTCCGACGGTGCCGACAAGCGAGCCTCTCATCGTTCTCGACGGCGTCAACAAGTACTTCGGCCCCTTGCACGTCCTGCAGGATGTCAGCCTGTCGGTCGACCGTGGCGAGGTGGTCGTCGTGATCGGACCGTCCGGGTCCGGTAAGTCGACGCTGTGCCGGGCGATCAACCGGCTCGAGCCGATCAACTCCGGCACGATCACCTTCGACGGGCAGACGCTGCCGGCCGAGGGCAAGGCGCTGGCCCGGCTGCGCAGCGAGGTCGGCATGGTCTTCCAGTCGTTCAACCTCTTCGCGCACAAGACCATCCTGCAGAACGTCATGCTGGGCCCGGTCAAGGTCCGCGGCGAGAAGCCGGCGGTGGTCCGCGAGCGGGCGATGGCCCTGCTCGACCGGGTCGGCATCGCCAGCCAGGCGGAGAAGTACCCGGCGCAGCTCTCCGGCGGTCAGCAGCAGCGTGTCGCCATCGCCCGGGCGCTCGCCATGCAGCCCAAGGCCCTGCTCTTCGACGAGCCGACCAGCGCGCTCGACCCCGAGATGGTCGGCGAGGTGCTCGACGTGATGACCTCGCTCGCCCGGGAGGGCATGACGATGGTCGTGGTCACCCACGAGATGGGTTTCGCGCGACACGCCGCCAACCGGGTGGTCTTCATGGCCGACGGTCAGCTCGTCGAGTCGGCGCCCCCGGCCGAGTTCTTCGACAACCCGAAGAGCGAGCGCGCCCGGGACTTCCTGTCGAAGATCCTCACCCACTGAATGTCCACAGCGGATACCCCCTCTGCGTTGTGCGTGCAGGTTCGACAATGTTCTCCAGTTTCCAGCAATTCGCAGTTCTAAGTCAGAGGAGCGGGACGATGCGCATCACCCGAATGACGGCAGCGGTCGGGGCGTTCGCCCTGGCGATGGCCGCCGCGGCATGTGGCGGCGACGACAGCGGGTCGGGTTCCGACTCCAAGGCCAGCGGCATCATCGGCAAGGCAGCCGGCGGCAAGCTGGTCGTCGGCGTCAAGGCCGACCAGCCCGGCCTGGGCCTGCAGACCGGCGGCACGTACACCGGCTTCGACGTCGAGATCGCGAAGATCATCGCCAAGGGCCTCGGCGTGCCGGACACCGGCATCGAGTACAAGACCACGGTGTCGTCCAACCGTGAGCCGTTCATCCAGCAGGGCCAGGTCGACCTGGTCGTGGCGACGTACACGATCAACGACGAGCGCAAGAAGGTCGTCAACTTCGGCGGCCCGTACTACATCGCCGGTCAGGACCTGCTCGTGCCGACCGCGTCGACGATCACCGGCCCGGAGTCGCTGGCCGGCAAGAAGGTCTGCTCCGTCTCCGGCTCCACGCCGGCCAAGCGGATCCAGACCGAGTACAAGGACGCCAAGCTCCAGCAGTTCGACGCGTACTCCAAGTGCGTGACGGCGCTGGCCGGCGGTCAGGTCGACGCTGTCACCACCGACGACATCATCCTGGCGGGCTACGCCTCTCAGGACCAGTACGCCGGCAAGTTCAAGGTCGTCGGCAAGAAGTTCAGCGAGGAGCCGTACGGCGTCGGCCTCAAGAAGGACGACACCGAGGGCTGCAACAAGATCAACGAAATCCTGAAGGCGGCCGCGGCTGACGGCTCGTACAAGGCGGCGTGGGACACCACGCTGGGCAAGAGCGGCCAGGCGGCCCCGACTCTCGACGTCGCCAAGCTGACCAACTGCAGCTGATCTTCTGATGGACGGGCGGGGGGGGGGGGGGGGGCCCCCCCCCCCTTCTTTCTTTCCTCGCCGTGGGGAGGAGGGGGGAAAGACAGCTTCTCCCCCCCCCCCCACCCCCCCCCCGCACCTCCCCACTTTCTTCTTTC
>NZ_JBVJIR010000003.1:0-58810 GCF_055586185.1 Actinoplanes sp. NPDC051405 | reverse complement strand
GGGGCGCGGGTGGGGAGAGGAAAAGGGGAGGGGGGGGGGGGGGGTGGCGGGGGGGGGGGGGGGCCCCCCCCCCCCCCCCCCCCGCCCGGTTGTTCCCTGCCGCGGCGTGAGGAAGTGAGGACGATGGACGTCTTCTCCGATCCGAGCAACTTCGACGTGTACGTCACGGGTTTCCTCTGGATCCTGAAACTGACCGCGGCCGGCACCGTGGGCGCGCTCGTGCTCGGCGTGGTGCTCGCCGCGATGCGCGTCTCGCCGGTGCCGGTCCTGCGCGGCTTCGGCACCCTGTGGGTCAACACGTTCCGGAACACGCCGCTGACGCTGATCGTGTTCTTCTGCTACTTCGGTCTGTTCTCGACCCTGGGCCTGTCCCTGGCCGACGACATCGACCTCAACAACTACTGGCTCGGCGTGATCGGGTTGTCGGTCTACACCGCCGCGTTCGTGTGCGAGGCGATCCGCTCCGGCATCAACACGGTCCCCGCCGGGCAGGCCGAGGCCGCCCGGGCGATCGGCATGTCGTTCTTCCAGACCCTGACGATGGTGATCCTGCCGCAGGCCGGCCGCGCGGTGGTTGCGCCGCTGGGCAGCATCTTCATCGCCCTGGCGAAGAACTCGACCATCGTCGGCACGATCGGCCTGGCCGAGTCCTCGAACGCGATGAAGGAACTGATCAACGCCAACGGCGACGCGGTCATCGCGATCTTCCTGGTCTTCGCCGGCACCTTCGCCCTGGTCCTGATCCCCACCGGCTACGCCTTCGGCTGGCTGGCCAACCGGCTGGCGGTGAAGCGATGAGTGCCGACGCTGTTCTCTACGACCACCCGGGGCCCAAGGCCAAGGTCCGTAACGCCGTCCTGACCGGGATCTTCGGTCTCGCCGGGCTGGCCCTGCTGTACTGGATCTACCGCAAGTTCGACGAGAAGGGCCAGTGGGCGGCGGCGCTGTGGGAGCCGTTCACCGAGTCGTCGACCTGGACGGACTACATCCTGCCGGGCCTGTGGGCGACCCTGAGCGCGGCCGCCGTGGCGATGGTGCTCTCCCTGCTCTTCGGCATCGTCTTCTCGGTCGGGCGGCTCTCCGACCACTGGTGGCTCAGCGTGCCGTCCGGCGTGATCGTGGAGTTCTTCCGCGCCGTACCGCTGCTGCTGCTGATGTTCTTCATCTTCTACGGCGTCCCCTTCATCACCGAGGCGCCGATGGACCCGTTCTGGGCCGTGGTCATCGGCCTGACGCTCTACAACGGCTCGGTGCTGGCGGAGGCGTTCCGCGCGGGCATCAAGTCGGTGCCGCGCGGGCAGAGCGAGGCCGGCTACGCGATCGGCATGCGCAAGAGCCAGGTGATGCGCGAGATCCTGGTGCCGCAGGCGGCCCGGGCGATGCTCCCGGTGATCGTCAGCCAGCTGGTCGTCCTGGTCAAGGACACGGCGCTGGGCTACATCATCGGCTACTCGGAGCTGCTGCAGGACGGCGTGAACACGCTGGCGGCCAACTTCGGCAACATCGTCGCGGCGGCCATCGTCGCGGCGATCATCTACATCGCGGTGAACGCGTCCCTGACCGCCCTCGCGGGCTGGCTGGAACGCCGGACCCGGCGCCAGGGCAAGGCCCCGAAGGTGACCATCGGGCCGGTGCCGGCCGCGGCGGTGCAGGCCGGCGACGCGGGCGGAGCCTGACTGCGGTGATCCGGCGCCCGGGCGATCCCGGGCGCCGGCAACCGTTCAGCCGCCCTGCTGCAGCTTGGCCAGGGTGAGGACCTCACCCCGGAAACCCCAGCCGCCGTCGGCGACCTCGTCGACGAGCACCATGGTGTTGTCCCGTACGGCGTCGCCGAACGTCTCGGCGTACAGGTCGGTGACCCGGTGCACGAGGACTTCCTTCTGCTCGTTCGAGAGCAGCCCGGCCGGCACCTTCAGATTCGCGAACGGCATGTCGTCTCCGCATCGTGGTGGTGATCGGGCCGGCGTCCGCTGACCCGGCACCAGCGTGGCGCCCGGCCGGGCGGTCATCCAGGGGACGTCAACCCCTGGATGCGCCGGCCCGCACCGGCGACACTGGCCGGGTGAATCTCTCTGAGCTGGGCGTCTTTCTGCGATCCCGGCGGGCCCGGAGCACCCCCGCGGAGGCGGGCCTGCCGTCCGGGCCACGCCGCCGGGTGCCGGGCCTGCGCCGCGACGAGGTCGCCCAGCTGGCCGGCGCCTCGGTGGAGTACTACACCGAGCTGGAACGCGGCCGCGGCGCCCAGCCGTCGGCGCAGATGCTGGCGGCCCTGGCCCGGGCGCTGCGCCTGGACGCCGACGAACGCGACCACCTGTTCCTGCTCGCTGGGCGCGCGGTCCCGGCGGCCCACGGCACGGCCGCGCACGTGCCGCCGGCGATGCTGACCCTGCTGGACCAGCTCGGCAGCACGCCCGCCCGGATCATGACCGACCTGCACGAGACGGTGGTGCAGAACAGGCCGGCCGAGGCACTCCTGGGCTCACCGGTGCGCGACTACCTCTACCGCTGGTTCGCGGAGCCGGCCAGCAGGTCGATCTATCCGGAGGCCGACCGCCCGCACCACTCGAAGGTGCTGGTCAGCGACCTGCGCGCGGCGGTCGCCCGGCGCGGCGCCGACCCCGAGGCCCGGGACCTGGTCACCCGGCTGCACCGGACCGGGCGTGAGTTCGTCGCGCTCTGGGAGACAGGCGATGTCGCGGTACGGCGTGGCGAGCGCAAACGCATCAACCACGCGGAGCTCGGTGTGCTGGACATCAACTGCCAGAACCTGTTCAGCGAGGACGGGCGGCAGCGGCTCCAGTTCTTCACGGCACCACCGGGCAGTCCGGCCGTGGACCAGTTGCAGCTGCTGGCGGTCATCGGCACGCAGACCTTGAGCCCGTCGGTTTTGAACCATGCAATCAGCTGGCAGGGTGAGGGTGGCCGCTCATGAGCCGCCAGGCGATTGGCCGCCCTCGCCCGGTCTCGGCGGGAGCGACGGTCAGTGCCATGCAGCCAGGCACGACATGCCCCTGACCTTGATCTTGCCTTTTACCTGGCCAACTCGGTCACGCGCGACTCGCGGACGACCGTCACCCGGATCTGGCCGGGGTAGGTGAGCTCTTCCTCGATCTGCTTGGCGACGTCGCGGGCCAGGACCGCCGCGCCGATGTCGTCCACGTCCTCGGGCCGGACCATGACGCGGATCTCGCGGCCCGCCTGCATCGCGAAGACCTTGTCGACGCCGACCTTGCCGGCCGCGATCTCCTCGATCCGCTCCAGGCGCTTCACGTAGGCCTCGAGGCTCTCCCGGCGCGCGCCCGGCCGGCCGCCGGAGCAGGCGTCCGCGGCCTGGGTCAGCACGGCCTCGATGGTCTGCGGCTGGACCTCGTTGTGGTGCGCCTCGATGGCGTGCACGACGTCCTCGGACTCGCCGTACTTGCGGGCCAGGTCCGCGCCGATCAGCGCGTGGCTGCCCTCGACCTCGTGGGTCAACGCCTTGCCGATGTCGTGCAGGAACGCCGACCGCTTGATCGTCGGGACGTCCAGGCCCAGCTCAGCGGCCATGATGCCGGCGATGTGCGCGGTCTCGACCAGGTGCTTGAGCACGTTCTGGCCGTAGCTGGTGCGGTAGCGCAGCCGGCCCAGCAGCGTCGCGAGCTCGGGGTGCAGGTCGGTGATGCCGACGTCGACCAGGGCTTCCTCGGCCGCGCGCTCGCAGAGCCGGTCGACCTCGTTCTTGGCGCTGTCGAAAACCTCCTCGATGCGGTGCGGGTGGATCCGCCCGTCGAGGACCAGCTTCTCCAGCGTGAGCCGGCCCACCTCGCGGCGCACCGGGTCGAAGCAGGAGAGCAGCACCGCCTCCGGGGTGTCGTCGATGATCAGGTTGACGCCCGTCGTGGACTCGAAGGCCCGGATGTTGCGGCCCTCGCGGCCAATGATCCGGCCCTTCATCTCGTCGCTGGGCAGGTGCAGGACGCTGACCACGCTCTCCGCGGTCTGCTCGCTGGCGATCCGCTGGATGGCGTCGACCACGATGTGCCGGGCCCGGGTGTCGGCGGTGTGCTTCGCCTCACTCTCGATGTCCCGGATCAGGATCGCGGCCTCGCGTTTGGCCTGGCTCTCGAGGGTGTCGATCAGTTCGGCGCGGGCGGCGTCGGCGGTCAGGCCCGCGACCCGCTCGAGCTCCTTGCGGCGGCTCTCCTCGGCGATGGTCAGCTCGGCCTCGCGGGCGGACAGCGCAGCCTCGCGAGCCGACAGGTCGGCGTCCATCGCGGCGAGCCGGCGCTCCCGTTCGACCAGGCGTTCCACCTCGTCGGCGTGCAGCCGCTCGCGCTCGTCGATCCGGGCCGCGCGGCGCTCGACCTCGGCGGCGTGCTCCTTGGCGGTCGCGTTGAGCAGGGCGACCTCCCGTTCGCCGCTGCGCCGGGCCGCCGTGCGGACCTGCTCCGCGTCGGACTCGGCCTGGCGGTGCGCGTGCTCGAGGATCGTGTCCGCTTCCTCGTGGGCGGCCTCGAGAACCCGGCGGGCCTCGGCCCGCGCGGAGGTGGCTTCGGCTTTGGCGGCGGCGGCTTCCGCTCGTACGGAGGCAGCCTTGGCGTTCGCGTCGTCGACCTTGGCTTTGGCGGCGTCGAGGGTCTGCTCGCGGCTCTCCCGGTCGGCGGTCTTGCTCTCCTGCAGCTGACGCAGCGCCCGGGCGCCCAGGACCAGGCCGACCACCACGAAGGCGGCGAGAACGACGATCGCCACTACGAGTACCCACTCCAGGGCGGTCATCTCGCCGAGTCTCCCTTCGCCGCGCCGCATCACTGCGTCGGCTGCCTGAGGGAATGCCCGACCAAGGCGACTGACCGCAGGCGTGGCCAGCCGACGGCGCCACGCGTTGGCGTCGAGGACCGACCGCGGGTATGACTGGCCCCCGCCCGCGCGGTCTGCGGGCGGCGGAGGCATCGACGGCGCCCTGCGCCTCAAGTGATGCCGTAATGTAATGCGATCTATGTTGTGCGCTTAGCCTGCGATGGTCGAGCAAACCTTGTGTAACGCGAGGCTAGGTCGCGAGTGCCGCTTCGGTCAAGGACTCATGATTCGGCAGCGGATGGGACGTACGGCACAGACCCGCTCACGCCCTGCTCAAGTACGTTGGGGGGCAATTCAGGCGTAGCGGGCCCAGACGTCGCGCATCGGCTCCCACTTCTCGCCGGTCCCTTCCTTCCAGTAAGCAAGCAGGTAGGCGGCCACCGGAGTAGGCGAGTCGTCCCACCAGATCCCGGCGACGGTCTTGCCGGAGGCCTGGTACGCGTACTCCACGTAGTTGCCGTTGCTCCGGCCGGACGGAGTGGCCCGCTCAACAGCAGCGCCGGCGGCCCCGGGCGTGAGGGTCCGCGCGTCGACATTCTGCCCAAGGGTCTTGACCCGAGCCTTGTCCCGGTCGGCGACGGTGGCGTACTCCACGAAGATCACACTCATGGCGTCCATCTCGCAGCGGACCCGGGCCTTCTCCCCCTTGTTGAGAACGGGGCCGTCCTTCTCCCCGTTGCGCTGGCAGCCGGAGAGGTGAGGAAGCCACCCCTGAGCGACGGGGGCGAGCGGGCCGGCGAACTTCGGCTGGTTGATCGTCACCTGGTTCTGCTCGTACGGGGGCAGGGCTACTGCGGGTCCGGCCTGCGCCGGCGTGGATTGAGTCGGGGCCGGGGTGGCCGGGTCGGCGGTGGATCGGCCGAGGAACCAGCCGCCGGTGCCGAAGATCAGCAGGCCGGTCAGGAGGCCGGCCAGGGCTGGGAGGAGGAGGCGGCTTTTGGGTTGCTTGGGGGTTGGTTCGATGCGGGGGCCGGGGTTGTAGGAGGGGGATACCGAGAAACCGTACGGGTCCGGGGTGGGGCCCGAGGTGGGGTCGGTGGCGGACCAGCTTGGGGGGCTGGAGGTTGGGCCTGGGCCTCCGGAGGTTGGGGTTGGACCGTAGGGCGGGGTTGGTCCTGCGCCTGATGTTGGGGTGGGGCCGTAGGTGTGGTTTGGGCCGGCTCCGGAGATCGGCGCGGCGCCATAGGCCGGGTTGGCGGCCGAGGCCGGGCCGGCTCCGGAGATCGGCGCGGCGCCATAGGCCGGGTTGGCGGCCGAGGCCGGGCCGGCTCCGGAGATCGGCGCGGCGCCATAGGCGAGGTCGGCGGCCGAGGTTGGCGTGGTTCCGGCGGTTGGTATTGCGCCGTAGGTCTGGCTTGGAACAGCGCCTGAGGTTCCGTAGGGCTGGTCTTGACCCGGGGTCGGGCCGGCATCTGAGGTCGGCATCGCGCTGTAGATCCGGCCCGGGGCAGCGCCTGAGGTGGGCGCGGCGCCGTAGGGCTGGTCTTGGCCTAAGGCGCTCGGCGGCGCGGCGAAGGGGGGCGCCCCCGCCCCGAAGGCCGGGTCACTGACGGCGGCCGGATTGGCCCTCGGGTCTCCGTAGACGGGATCCGCTCCGAAACTCTGCTGGCCGTAGGCACCGCTCACCGGCTCGGTGCCGCCGTGAAACGGGCCATAGCCCCCCGCTCCGTCGCTCTGAATGGGCGATGCGCCGCTTGTGACCCCATTTGCAGGCGCGGGCATCGCGGCTCCGCCGGTGGCGCTCGAAGCGACCGGGTGAGTGATCGGAGTCTGGCCTCCGCCGGGGTGGGCGCTCTGCGGATAAGTCGGCGGCGTAGGGGACTGGTGAGCCTGCGCCAGACCGGGCTGGTGCACCGGACCGGCGGGCTGAGCAGGGATTTCGGCGCCGGCGGGCGACCCTGGAACGAAGGGCTTCGCGGAGTCGGCGGGGCCTGAGTGCTGGACGACCTGAGCCGTCGCGTCAGCGTCCTCGCGAAGCGGGCCGCCACCGCGCCGAGCAGGGTGGGAGTCGTCTGTCACGACGCAGCAGATTACCAGTCCGCGGCCATCACCGACGCCCCGGAAGATCCATCTACGACGATGGACCCGCAGCCTGGCGGGGCTGCGGGTCCATCGTCGTACATCTGGCTGGACCGAGGCGGTCCCGCGATCAGCGCGACACCTTCAGCGCCCGACGAATGCCGGGCTCCCTCAATCGCCTGCGCGGCCCAAGCCTTTTGATCAGCAGGACACGGTGACGAGGGTCCGGCCAGTGCAGGGCCCTCAATCGCCGGCCCGGCGCAGCCTCTTCGATCAGCAGGACTCGTTGACGAAGGTGCCGCGAGTGCCCGGCCGGTGAGGACCGGGCACTCGGATGCCGGCTGGGATCAGGCGTCCGCGCCTTCGGGGCGCCGGCGCCGCGTCACGAGGACGAGGCCGACACCGCCGGCGGCGATTGCGGCGCCGAGGCCCGCGATGCCGATGACGTTGATACCGGTCACCGGGAGGCCACCGCCGCCAGAGTTGGAGCCGCCTCCACCACCCGCGGTGTTGGAGTCGCCGTTGTTGCCACCGTTGCCGGAGCCGCCGTTGCCGGAGCCGCCGTCGGAGTCATCGCCGTCGTCGGAGCCCGAGCCGCCACCAGTGCCGGAGTCGGGCGGAGTGGTCGGGTCGGTAGGACCGGAGCCACCACCACCCGGCTGCTCGCCACCCGGGTCTTCACCGCCCGGGTCCTCGCCACCCGGGTCCTCGCCACCCGGGTCCTCGCCACCCGGGTCCTCGCCACCCGGATCTTCACCACCCGGATCTTCACCACCCGGGTCCTCGCCACCCGGGTCCTCGCCACCCGGGTCCTCGCCACCCGGATCTTCACCACCCGGATCCTCACCGCCGGGTTCGCCACCCGGGTCCTCGCCACCGGGCTCGCCGCCCGGCTCCTCGCCGCCACCGCCGCCGCCCGGCGGGTCCTCTTCCGCTTTGGTGGCCTTGTCATCGTCCCCCGCGGCGGCCGGCTCGGTGAGCACGACGACACCCCGCATGGAGTCCGTGATGGTCGAGGCATTGGCAGCGTTGGCGCCCGCGAGGGCAGCCACCCCAACGGCGCCGATGATGACGCCCAGTCGAGCCGCAGCACGCACGCCGCGATGGCGTGCGAGTCGATTCGTCTTCATTTTCCTCCCCGTACTGTGGAGGACCGCCATCCGCAATGGACAGTGATCCCCGTAGTCCGGGCTGTAACTTACCGGCGATCATGGCCTGACTTCTATCCACCGTTGACAATATGGCAGAAGTCGGACACCTCGCCGATCGGGCATTCCCCTGAGCACCGGGAGGGCTGCCCAATCCGCCGGCCACCGTGCGCATCGAGCAGGCATCACCAATGCAATCGGTCGCCATACGGGTGCCCGCTTGACCGGTACGGCGAATTGGCACGTCGATGCTGATCACGTGCCTGACGAGCCGAAATCCGGGCGCGCTTGACTCCTCCAGCGCCTGGCCCCCATCGCGGTCGAAGCCTGATAGACGCCGCAATTTGGGGACTCCGACGAAGCCCTGCGTCAACAGCACAGGGTGATGCGCCGATTACTTTCGTGGCAAGCGCGCCGGCTCAACCACTATTGCCTGCGTTAAGCGCAACGCTTCGCCCGCGGTCGAGAAGTCACGGGCGGTCTCATCGCGATAACAATTGAGCGGGCCTGCGGTAAGGAGTCGCTCGTACTCAGGACAGAGTGTCGGTGGCTTCGTCAGCGAGCGCGTCCGCGTCGATCTGGTCGGCGAATTCAGCGGCTTCCTCGTCACGCGCGGCAAGTGCTTCCTTGACCGCCTGGATAGCTACGCCGGCCGGATAGCCTTTGCGGGCCAACATGCCCACGAGCCGACGGAACACCTGATCAGGCGTACCCCTCGCCGAACGCAGCTTGCGGTCGACCAGGGCGCGCGCCGTGGTCGCCTCGGCCTCGTCGTCCAGCGTTTCGAGGGCTTCGGTGGCTACTTCGGACTCGACGCCGTGCTGGCGCAGTTCGTTGGCCAGCGCCCGGCGGGCCAGTCCGCGGCCCTGGTGCCGGGTCGACACCCACATCCGCGCGAACGCGGCGTCGTCGATGATCCCGACCTCGTCGTAACGGTCGAGGACCTCGGCGATCACCTGTTCGGAGATCTCCTTACGGGCCAGCGTCTTCGCGAGCTCCGCCCGCGTGCGCGGCCGCACTGCGAGCTGCCGGAGGCAGATGTCGCGGGCCACCTCGGACTCGCTCCCCGGCGGCTCCGGAGGACGCTCGGAAGCGTCCTTCCCGGCACGACCACCGTCACCACTTCCGAAACGCCCGCCGCCGGCGCCAGAGCGATTACCGCTGCCGAACGAACGGCTCCCGGATGAGCCGAAAGCGCCGGACGAAGAGCCACCGGACGAGCCGCGGCGGCGCCGATTCCCGGCTGTGCCGCGTTCCGGGTCTTCCGACCCGGGCTCGCCGCCGGGCGAATCGTCCTGCGCGGGCCGCGGTGGGATCGCGTCCCAACCTCGCCCGGACCTCGCACCACGTCGACCGGCCATGCCTCAGCTCCGCTCCGCCACAACCTTGGTATCCGGCTCGCGCGCAGACGACCACACGCGGCCAGCAACTCGCTCTGACATCGGACACGGCAGCAGTGAGGACATCGTCATGGACGTCGACCTGCCGCTCGCCGGGCATTGGCCGACGCACCAGCGGGAACGCTGGAAGCCACGTCGGCATCCACCTGCGGCGAAGTCATCATCGCCGATGATCCGGGCTGTCCGCCCGGTCGGCCGCCGCTCTTCGGCCCGCTCAAGATTTACTGCCCATGATCAGCTCGCCATCGTTGGCCCGGTCCGGCATCAGCTTGGCCGGCATCAAGTCGACGGTCCGCACCCCGCCACGTCGACCTGCGCCGAGCCGACGGCCTGCACCCCCGCCACATCGGCCTGCGTCGAGCCGACGACCTGCACCCCCGCTGGGTCGGCTCGCACCAAGCCGACGGATCGAGCCCCCGCCAGGTCGGCCTGCATCGAGCCGACGGCCCGCACCCCCGCCACGTCGCCTCGCACCAAGCCGACGGATCGAGCCCCCGCCAGGTCGGCCTGCATCGAGCCGACGGCCCGCACCCCCGCCACGTCGGCTCGCACCAAGCCGACGGATCGAGCCGGCGCCAGGTCGACCAACAGGAAAAGCTGGGCATCACCGGCCTGACCTGCGCCCACCTCAGCCTTGACGGCCTGCCGACCGGCCATGCCTGCGCCGGGTCCGCCAGCGTCAAGTCGACCGCCCACATCCGGTCTGCCGGCCACGCCGGCGTTCGGCCCACCGGCCACGTCCGTATCGGGCCCACCGGCCGCGCCGGCATTCGACCTATCGCCGTTCGGCTTGAGGGGTGAACCCGGCCCTTGCGGGCCGGGTTCGGCGAACCGTGGCGGCGGCGTTCGCATCGGTCAGAAGTCGACCGGGGGCAGTTCCGGGCCGCCGGCGGCGTCGCCGGTGGTCTGGCCGACGCCGAGCTTCTCCAGGATCTTCTTCTCGATCTCGGCCGCGACGTCCGGGTTCTCCTTCAGGAACTCGCGCGCCTTTTCCTTGCCTTGGCCCAACTGGTCACCGTCGTACGTGTACCAGGCGCCGGACTTGCGCACGATGCTCTGCTCGACGCCGACATCGATCAGCGAGCCCTCGCGGGAGATGCCCTTGCCGTACATGATGTCGAACTCGGCCTGCTTGAACGGCGCGGCGACCTTGTTCTTCACGACCTTGACGCGGGTGCGGTTGCCCACCACGTCAGTGCCGTCCTTGAGGCTCTCGATGCGGCGCACGTCGAGACGCACCGACGAGTAGAACTTCAGGGCCCGGCCACCGGTCGTGGTCTCGGGCGAGCCGAACATGACGCCGATCTTCTCGCGGAGCTGGTTGATGAAGATCGCGGTCGTGCCGGAGTTGTTGAGGATACCGGTGATCTTGCGGAGCGCCTGGCTCATCAGGCGGGCCTGCAGACCCACGTGGCTGTCGCCCATCTCGCCCTCGATCTCGGCGCGCGGCACGAGCGCGGCCACCGAGTCGATGACGATGATGTCGAGCGCGCCGGAGCGGATCAGCATGTCCGCGATCTCGAGCGCCTGCTCACCGGTGTCGGGCTGGGACACCAGCAGTGCGTCCGTGTCGACGCCGAGGTTGCGGGCGTATTCCGGGTCGAGCGCGTGCTCCGCGTCGATGAACGCCGCGATGCCACCATTGCGCTGGGCGTTGGCCACCGCGTGCAGGGCCACCGTCGTCTTACCGCTGGACTCCGGTCCGTAGACCTCGATGACGCGGCCGCGCGGCAGGCCGCCGACGCCGAGCGCGATGTCGAGCGCGATGGAGCCGGTGGGGATGACGGCCATCTGGACGACCGGCCGCTCCCCGAGGCGCATCACCGAGCCCTTGCCGAACTGCTTGTCGATCTGCGCGAGAGCAAGGTCTAGCGCCTTGTCCCGATCAGGTCCTGCCACCATGTCCGCCACCCCTGTATTCGACTTTCCGGGCGCCTTCGCCGAAGAGCTTCTGTTCATCACGCGGGCCACGCTAGACCTAGGGTCTGACAAAAACCGGTACCCGGCCATGCCCTGTGGATGACCACACCGCTGAGGACAATAGCCGAACAGGTGTACGACTACGAGCGACACGCCAGAACAAGCGTACGAAAAAAGGGGTCAGCGCAGCCTGGCAGGCACCCGATCGGGGTACGCGGAAACCACCGCACGCCAGATAGTAACCGTCTCCACACCCTGAGCTATGGATTCGTTAATGGTGCGCCCGTCGAGCGCCGCAAAACTCTGATCCGCGGCGAGACTCCGCGCATAAGCGGGGCCGAAGGCCTGTTCGAGGCGCCCCCAGAAGTCTGTCAACCGCACGGGAAAAGCCTACCCGCGGCGTCGTGGTGGCCCTGCTCGACGGCACGCTGAGACACACATCACTATGTGCTGGTGACAGTGGACGTTCTTGACCGGCCGAGCTGGGCCGCCCTCACCGGCCCGCACGCGCGGTTCGCCGGTGTCGTCGGTCGGGCCGCTCGCTACCACCCCGACGTGGCGCCGTTCTTCGCTCTCGAGGACGCCGCCGATCCTCGATGCTGGAACGACCTGGCAGTGCTGGCCGGCCCCGGCACCGAGTTGTCGATCACGGCGAACCCGCCCCGCGGCCTGCGCTGGGAGGTCCGAGGCACCAGCCCCACGCTGCAACTGGTCGACGCGACCGTACGGGCCGTACCGGATCCGGAGGCAGTCGTGCTGACCGCGACCGACGTCCCCGAGATGATCGATCTCGTGGGCCGGACCGGACCAGGCCCGTTCCGGCCGCGCACGATTGAGCTGGGCACTTACCGCGGCATCCGGCACGGCGGCACGCTGGTGGCGATGGCCGGCGAACGGATCCGGCCGCCGGGCTGGAGTGAGATCAGCGCGGTCTGCACCGATCCCGGCTACCGCGGTCGCGGCCTCGCCGCACGACTGGTGCTCGCCGTCGCAGCCGAGATCTACGAGCGCGGCGACCGCCCGTTTCTGCACACCATGGCAACCAACACCGCCGCGAACCACCTGTTCACGGCGATCGGCTTCGTACGGCGCAGGGAGAACGTGAACGTGTCGTTGCGCGTACCGGTCAGCCCAGGACCGTCGCCGCGACTTTGAGATCGTCGACCAGGCCGCTGTAGGCGGCGTCCCGGTCGTCGGCCCGCAGCACCGCGGACGGGTGGATCGTGGCCAGGGCACGCGACTCGGCGACCGGGAAGTCCTGCGGGCGCTGTGCCGACGCCGGCCAGGGCAGCAGTTCGCCGCGTGACCTGGTGACCCGGAACGACGGTCCGAACAGGGCCTTTGCCGCAGTGGCTCCGAGCGCCACCACCAAATCCGGCTTCAGCTGCGAGAACTCGGCGACCAGCCACGGCCGGCAGGCCGTGATGTGCGCCGGGCCCGGCGTCTGGTGGATGCGCCGCTTGCCCCGCAGCTCGAAGCGGAAATGCTTCACAGTGTTGGTCAGGTAGATGATCGACGGGTCGATGCCCGCGTCGCCCACCGCGTCGCGGAGCAGCCGGCCGGCCGGGCCCACGAAGGGCAGGCCCTGCTGGTCCTCGATGTCGCCGGGCTGCTCCCCCACCAGCACCAACCGGGCATGTTCGGCACCGCGGCCGAAAACCACCTGGGTGGCGTTCTCGTAGAGCTCGCACCCACGGCAGCCGGGCGCCGCCGCTTTGAGCTCGTCGAGGCCCTTCGCGTCGGCGGGAATGAATTCCTGCGCACCGGGCGGGGCTTGCGTCGTAGCCATGCACACGTTCTACCCCGTCGCGTCCGGTCCACGCGCGCAGGCTCACCCGATCGCCGCATCGCGGACGGCAGTGCCGGCGTTCCCGCCGACTGAGCCTGAAGTAGGCCGTCATCGTGAGGGGGTGGGCACGGCGGCGGGATGGGCTGCGGCGGCGACCTTGTCGGCCAGGGCTTCGATGGCGTCGTCGTCGATGGGGCTGACCGTCAGCCTGACGCCGGGTGGTGCCTCCATGCGGAACAGGGAACCCGGGGCGACCGCATAGCCCGCATCGCGCAGGGTCGCCACCATGCGGGTCTCGTCCTCGACGTTGACCCAGACGTTGATGCCGGTAGCACCTCGCGCCCGCACTCCGCGCACCGCCAGCGCCTCGCGCAGCGAACGGCGGCGACGGTCGTAGTCCGCACCTGCCGCGGCGATCTGGGCCTCGGTTTCCTCGTCGTGCCACAGTCTCAGCAGCAGACGTTGCAGCACTGTGGACACCCAGCCGGCTCCGATACGCATGCGGCCGACCACGCGCGCGATGGTCGCCTCATCCCCGGCCATGACGGCGATGCGCAGATCTGGGCCGTAGGGCTTCGAGGCCGATCGGACGAATGCCCACGACTGCGTCGCGCCGCCGAGGCAGTGCAAGGGCACGCCCGCCAGCTCGGCGGCGTGGTCGTCCTCGATCAGGAGCACCTCGGGATTGCGGCTCAGGACCGCCTGCAGCTCTGTCGCGCGGCCGGCGGTGACCGAGGCGCCGGTGGGATTCTGCGCGCGAGCCGTGATCACGGCGGCGCGCGCCCCTCCTCTCAACGCGGCAGCGAGCCGGTCAGGCAGCGGGCCCTCGTCGTCGACTGCGACCGGGACGGCAGTCAGGCCCAGTGCGCCCAAGAGGTCGAGCAGATTGGCCCAGCCGGGATCCTCGACCGCCACCGGGTCGCCTGGGCGCAGATGTGCCGTCAGCAGTCGCTCGATGGCGTCGAGGGTGCCGTTGGTGACAGTGATGGCGGCATCGTCAACGGGCACTCCGTCAGCGGCGAGGCGGGGCCGGGCTGCGTCGATGAGCTCGGGCATCGCGCCGGCTGCCGCGTACCCCATGGGGGGACCGACCTCATCGGACACCGCCCGAAGGTGCCGGCCCAGGGACGGCAGCAGCCGGGTGTCGGGGTCGCCGGCGGCCAGGTCGAGCGCGCCCGCCGGCACCGGCAGCCGCAGCGCCGAGCGCGGGCTGGCCACGGCCGGCCGGGCCCGGATGCGGGTGCCCTGGCGGCCCACGGACTCGACGATGCCGCGCTGACGCAGCTCCTGATAGGCCTTCGACACGGTGGCCGGGCTGACGTGCAAGCTGTCGGCGAGAACCCGGATGGGCGGCAGGCGATCACCCCAACCCCAGTCGCCGAGGCGAACCCCCGCCTCGATGCTCGCGGAAATCGAGGCGGCGCTGGATCCGGTGACCTGATACTGTGCTGGCACAAGACAGATTCTGTACTAGTACAGGCCCGTTGGCAAGGAGGGTTTCCGTGACCGACCTCTATCAGCCCACCGCTCGGACCACGGCCACCCGCAATCGCGACCGGATGCACTACGAACGCGATAAGGCACACGCCATCCTGGACGAGGCGTATGACTGTTCCGTCGCCTTCGTGGTCGACGGTGAGCCACGGGTGCTGCCCACGCTGCACGTCCGCGTCGAGGACACGTTGTATCTGCACGCTTCCACGGGCGGCCGGCTGGGATTGCAGGCGCGAGGCGACGGCGTGCCGGTGGCCGTGTCGGTGACCCTGCTCGACGGCATCGTCTATGCGCGCTCCCAGTTCCACCACAGCGCCAACTACCGATCGGTCGTGGTGCACGGCAACGCCAAGCCGGTCAATGATCTGTCGGAAAAGCGCGCGGCGATGGACGCCCTGGTGGAGCGGATCGGCCACGGCCGCAGCGCGGCGAGCAGGCCGCCGACGGCACGTGAGCTGGCGACGACCACGGTGCTGGCGCTGCCTCTCGTCGAAGTGTCCGTGCGAGCGCGCACCGGCGGCGTCGTGGACGACCCGGAGGATCTGTCGCTGCCGCACTGGGCCGGCGTGCTGCCGCTTCGGCGGGTTGCCGGCCCGCCGGAGCCGGATGCCGGAGTCAGCGGTCCCCCGCCCGCCTACCTGCCGGGACCGACCTCGCCGTGGCACATCGCGGCGCCGATGCGCGGCCGACATGTCGCGTTGGAGCCGCTGGCCCCCGGTCACGCGGACGGCCTGCTGGCGGCGATCGGCGATGACGAGGTGTGGCAGCACCTGCCCGGCGAGCGGCCGCGGAGCAGCGCCGAGATGGCCGAGCTCATCGCTGTCGCCGCCCGCGAGCAGTGGGAAGGCAAGAGGGTTTCGTGGGCGCAAGTCGATCCGCGGACCGGCGAGGTGATGGGCATGACGAGCTATCACGACATTGACCCGGAACGGCAGGCGGTCGGCATCGGCCACACTGTCCTGGGCCGCCGGTGGTGGCGCACCGGGGTGAACACGGAGGCCAAGCTGCTGCTGATGGAACGGGCCTTCGAGGTGCTCGGCGCGGAACGGGTGTTCTGGTACACCGACATTCGCAACGAGCGATCGCAACAGGCGATCGCTCGGCTCGGCGCGACGCGGGACGGGATGATCCGGCGCCACCGGTTGCGCCCGGACGGAACCTGGCGGGACACGGTGCTGTTCGCGATGACGGTGGAGGAATGGCCCGCGGCCGCGGAGCGCCTCCGAGCTCGCCTGGAGAGCAGCGATTCACCGGCTGAGCTTCATTAGGGTGTGGGGATGGCATGCCGCATAACTGAGCTCGTGCTGGACGCGCTCGATCCTGACCTGCTCGCCCGGTTCTGGTGCGAGGTGCTCGGCTACGTCGAGCTGGAGCGTGACGCCAACGGCGACATCGAAATCGGGCCAGCCGATGGTGGGTTCGGCGGACCGCAACCGACCATCGTGTTCAACCGGACCACGACGCCGAAGACAGGTCAGCTGCGCCTGCACATCGACGTCAATGCGACCGATCGCGACCAGGACGCGGAATTGGAGCGGCTTCTCGCGATCGGTGCCCGGCCGGCCGACGTCGGCCAGACGGGGGACGAGAGCTGGCATGTGCTCGCCGATCCCGAGGGCAATGAGTTCTGCCTGCTGCGGCGGCGGGTGGACCCGGTGTAGAGCTCTCGGTCCAGGGACGCTCGACGACGTGCGCAAGGCCACAAGGATCTGGCTCTACGGGTACTGCCGGCGCCTCGTCGGGGCGCTGAGGATGGAGGCGTGCTGGGGATCACTGACTTCTGGACGTACGTGCTGGGCACGGTCGCGATCGTGTTGCTGCCTGGGCCCAACTCCATCTTTGTGCTGACGGTTGGCGCGCAGCGCGGGGTGCGAGCGGGATACCGGGCCGCCGCTGGGGTGTTCGTCGGGGACACGGTGCTCATGGTGCTGGCTGCTGCCGGCGTTGCTTCGCTGCTGCAGACGTTTCCGCCAGCGTTCATGGTGATCAAGTACGCGGGTGCGGCGTACCTCGCCTGGGTGGGCTTCGGCATCATCCGTGGGGCCTGGCAGAAGTGGCGTGGTCGCAGTGATTCGGCGGCGGTCACTCAGCAGAGTGCCGATGCGGGGACGGCCGGAAACGTAGCTGGTGCCGTAGATCAGGTGCGGCCTACCGGGCTCAGTGCGGGGATGCAGCGGCCGTTCCGGCGGGCGCTGGTTGTCAGCCTGCTCAATCCGAAGGCGATCCTGTTCGTGGTTTCGTTCTTCATCCAGTTCGTCGAGCCGGGGTATGCCCATCCTGCGCTGTCGTTCCTGATCCTCGGGGCGGTGCTGCAGGTGTTCAGCGCGCTCTATCTCACCGGGCTGATCTTTGGCGGGCGGTTCCTGGCCGGCCAGTTCCGGCGTCGTCAGCGGCTGTCCGCGGCCGTGGCGACCGGGGTCGGCGCTGTGTTCGTCGGCTTCGGGATCAAGCTCGCCACCGCCACCACCGGCTGACCACCGAACGGCAACAGCCGAGGAGGGAACGGTCAGCGAAGACGGCAGTGGGCCGATGGCGGCCAACGGCCAGAAGCCAATCGTCAGCAGGCGGCGGTCAGCGAGCAACGGGCTCCGCCAACATGCGACGGCAACGCCATCAGGCATCCGCCAACATGCGACGGCAACGCCATCAGGCATCCGCCAGCAGGCGGCGGCAACGACAGCGGTCAGCTGGCGGCAAGCGACGACAGCGGTCAGCTGGCGGCGAGCAACGGCACGCCAGCCTCAGCCCGGCAGAGGCCCCCGGCCAGCCACCTCGTGCACCCACCCCTCCACCACCGACACCCAATCCACCCCGGAGACCTCGTCATACGAGACCCGGTACCGGGCGTAACTATCCCGCCCCTCCCGCAACAACCCCCCACGCTTGTCGAACTCCAGGATCACTTCGATCCCCATCGAGTCCGCCACGAAGGTCACTTCCACCTCGTCCATGGACTTCGCGTACTCCGCCGGCGCCGCGTACTCGATTTCCTGGTAGAACGGCAGCTCCTGCCGTACCCCGTAGATCCCGCCTCTTTCCACGTCCGCGTGGCGCAGCCGAAAGCCCAGGCGGTCGAAGGCCGCCAAGATTTTCTCCTGGGCCGGCATCGGATGGATCTCCACCCCGTCCAGATCCCCCTGGTCCACCGATTTCGCCACCGACAGTTCGGTCCGCACGCCCATCGTCATCCCGGCCAGCGGTTTACCCGCCAGGTGCGTCACCGGCGTCTCCCACGGCACCGTCAATGTGAACGGGATGTCCTCGCGCACCCCCGCCCCGAGCGTGAAGTTCCCCGCCACCGAGGCGCGGTGGAATTCCAGGAGGGCTTCGCCGTCTTCCGCTTCCACGCGGGTCACCAGGGCCAGCACGATGTTGTCGATCAGCACGTCGTATTCACCGCCGGCCACTCTGACCTCGCCGTGCAGGGTGCCGCCGGGGTGGGTGGCCGGGTCGGTCAGGACCGTGTCGACGCTCGGTCCGCCTACCCCGAACGCTCGCAGCACTCTCGCGAAGACCATCCGGCCATCCTCTCAGCGCATGCGCCGGCCCACCGGCACCGGGTCCGTCTCGTCGTCGAATTCGCCGATGACCTGCTCCAGCAGGTCCTCCAGGGCGACGAAGCCGACCCGGCCCTGGCCTCGGCGGGTCACCAGCGCGAACTGGGCCCGGGCCGCCCGCATCCGGGTCACCGCATCCGTGACCGTGACCGCCGCTTCCAGCGTGAACGGCGGGTCCATCAGCTCGGCCGCCGTCGCCGTCCCGCCCGGGGTGGTGACCCGGATCGCGTCGCGGACGTGCACCACGCCCAGCGCCTCGCCCGTCGGGGAGACCACCACCAGCCGGGACCGGCCGCAGCGCAGCGACGCCGCCTCGATGTCCAGGGCCGAGGCCTCCGGCGGGACCGTCACCAGCTGGGCGTCCGGGGTCATCACGTCGGCGACCTTGGTGTCCTGCAGCTTCAGCATGCTCGTCAGCAGCTCGGTCTGCTCCGCGCCGATCAGGCCTTCCGCGCGGGAGCGTTCCAGCAGAATGTGCATCTCCTGCGGGCCGTGCGCCTGGGCCAGCTGGTCCTGCGGGTGCACCCCGAACGGGCGCAGCGCCACGTTGGCCAGGGCGTTCAGCGCCAGCAGGGCTGGGCGGACCATCCGGACGAAGCCGCGGAACGGCAGCGCCAGCAGGGTCGCCGAGCGTTCCGGGTCGGTGATCGCCCACGATTTCGGCATCATCTCGCCGACCACCAGGTGCAGGAACGTGACGACGACCAGCGCCAGCAGGAACGCGATGATGCCGCTCGGCATGTCCGGCAGGCCGATGCCGTGCAGCAGCGGGTGGACCAGGTGCTCGATGGCCGGCTCGGCCAGCGCGCCCAGGCCCAGCGAGCACAGTGTGATGCCGAGCTGGGCGGCGGCGAGCATCAGGGACAGCTCGCGGCTGCCGTCCAGGGCGGCGCGGGCGGCCCGGCTGCCCTCCGCGGCGGCGTGTTCCAGGCGGTAGCGCTTGCTGGCCACCAGGGCGAACTCGGCGGCGACGAAGAACGCGTTCCCGGCGAGCAGCAGCACGGAGCAGATCACGGCCCAGGTCGTGCTCATCGGGACTCCTCCTCGGCGTCGAGAGCGGCGGCGAGAGCGGTGGCGGAGACGGCGGCGGGCCCGGGCGGGGCCGACACGCGTACGGCGTCAGGCACGTGCCTGTCCACCGAGAGCACCGCGAGCGCTGTGCCGGAGGCGAGCGACACGGCGTCGCCGACCTGCGGCACCCGGCCGAGTTCGGACATCACCAGGCCGGACACCGTGTCGTACTCGTCGCTCTCCGGCAGGTCCACGCCGGTCGCGTCGATGACCTCGTCGATGCGCCAGCGGGCCGGGACGATCCACGAGCCGTCCTGCTGGCGGGCGGGGGCCGGCTCGGGCAGGTCGTCCTCGTCGCGGATCGGGCCGACCAGTTCCTCGGCGATGTCCTCGAGGGTGATGATGCCGGCGAAGCCGCCGTACTCGTCGACCACGCAGGCGAGCTGGCGGTGGTCGCCGCGCAGCCGGTCCAGCACCGCGGGCAGGCGCAACGAGGCGGGCACGAAGAGCGGGGGCACGGCCAGCGACTCGACCGGGACCGTGGCACGGTCGGCCGCGGGCACGGTCAGGACGTCCGCGATGCCGACCACTCCGATGATCTCGTCGACGCCGGTGCCGGCGCGGACCGGGAAACGGGACCGGCCGGTGTCGAGCAGCTTCACCACCTGGGACGCCGGGTCGCCGGCGCGGACCGTGTGCACATCCACCCGGGGGATCATCACCTCGGACGCGACCCGGCGGCGGAAGTCGAGGCCGCGGTCGAGCAGTGCCGAGAGCTCCGGATCGAGGTGACCCTCGGCGCGGGACTCGGCGATGATGTGCTCGAGGTCCTCCTCCGTGGCCCCCTCGGGCAGCTCATCGATCGGCTCGATGCCGATCCGGCGCAGCAGCCGGGCCGCGGCCTTGTCGAAGAGCTTGATGATCGGCCCGAAGACGGCCAGGTAGATCAGCGTCGAGCGGCTGAGCGCCTTGGCCAGGGTCTCGGCCCGGGCGATCGCGAAGTTCTTGGGAGCGAGCTCGCCCAGGACCATCTGCACGACGGTGGCGATGAGCAGGGCCAGCACGATCGAGATGGGCAGGCTCACCGCGGTGGGCACCCCGGCCACGCCGAGCAGGTCGGCGAAGCCCTCACCGAGGAACGGCTCGGCGACATAGCCGACGATCAGGGCTGTGACCGTGATGCCGAGCTGCGCGCCGGACAGCACGAACGAGAGCCGTTCAGTGACCTTGAGGGCGCGCTCCGCGGCCTTGTCGCCCTGCTCGGCATCCTGGCGCAGGCGGCTGCGGTCGACCGCGACATACCCGAACTCCTGGGCGACGAAATACCCCGTTACGGCTGTCACCAGGATGACTAGCAGAAATCCGACCAGGATCAACATGGCCGGGCCGGAAAGACGAGAAGCCGGGCCGAGCCCGGCTGCATACTGCCGATCATCCGAAAAAGATAGCAGCGGCGGCTGCAAGTCCGCTGTGAGAAACCCGAGCGGGGGTACGGCCGCAGCCGCACCCCCGCACGCCCCCGTCCGTCAGGCGCGGGTGATGGTGACGTTGTCCACAGCCGCCTCCACCAGGCTCGCCGTGCCGGTGTCGGCCGCCTCCACCTGCAGCCGGATGGACTGCCCGGCGTACGCGGAGAGGTTGACCGTCGCGGCCTGCCACGCGGCGGCGCGGTTGCTCGCCGCCCCGGCCTGGGTGAAGACCGTGGTCGTGGTGCTGCCGGAGATGACCCGGACCCGGAAGTAGTCGCCGCTGGTCGCGTTGTTCAGGTGCGCGAGGTACCAGGAGAACGACAGGTTCAGTGTGCCGGTGGGCAGCGTGATCGCCGGCGACCGGATCGTCGTGGTGCCGCCGTCCACGTCGTTGGCGCCGGCACTGGCCCCGGCGGCCGCGCCGGTGACCAGGTCGTTGGTGCCGCTGACCGTGGTGCCCAGCTGGGTGGCCACGCCCGAGGTGGTGGCGGCCGGGTCACCGCGTTCGAAGGCGCCGGCGGTCGCGGTGTCGGTGGCCCCGGCGTTGGTGGTCCAGCCGGTCGCGGTCTCGAACGTGTCCGAGTAGACCGTCTCGCCGGGCGGAGGCTCGGTGCCGCCGCCGTCGGCCAGCGCCCAGACCGCGGCGGCGATCGCGTCGGAGTTACGGTTCAGCGCCGTGTCGTTGATGTTCGCGCTGGTGTCACAGGCAGCGTGGTAGCAGGGGTCGAACGCGCCGGTCGTACCGCCCCAGAGGGTCACCTGGGCCGCGGTCTTGCGGCCCTCCGCCCCGGTGAAGATGCCGCCGGCGGGGATGCCCGCCGCGATGAACGGGCCGTAGTCGCTGCGCCCGTCGAAGTCGGTGCCGCGGGTCGGCACGCCGATCGATGCGAAGTACGCCTCCAGCGTGTCCTCGATCTCGGCGGAGCCCGCGGGGCCGGGGCCCGAGCCCGTGCCGTCGGAGTTGTCGCCGTCGTAGAGGAAGTAGCCGGGGTTCGGCGAGCCGACCATGTCGAAGTTCAGGTAACCGCCGATGGCCGCCTTCTGCGCCGAGCTCAGCGAGTTCACGTACGCGGTGGAGCCGCGCAGGCCGAGCTCCTCGGCGCCCCACCAGCCGAAGCGCAGGTGCCGGGCGGGCTGGAAGCCGGTCCGGGCGACGGCCAGCGCGACCTCGAGGTTGGCGGCCGAGCCGGAGCCGTTGTCGTTGATCCCGGGGCCGGCCGTGACGCTGTCCAGGTGCGCGCCGACCATGAGGGTGTCGGAGGTGTCGCCGCCGGGCCAGTCCGCGATGAGGTTGTAGCCGGTCGCGCCGTTGTAGGTGAACGACTGCTGCTGGGTGGTGAAGCCGGCCGCGTCGAGCAGACCCTTCACGTAGGTCACCGAGGCCAGGTAGCCGGGGCGGCCGTGCGCGCGGTTGCCGCCGTTCGCCGTGGCGATCGACTGGAGCTGGGTGAGGTGCGCCTTGACGTTCGCGACCGGGATGTCGGGCGGTGCCACGGCGGCCGCGGCGACGGGAGCGGCCTGGACGGGGGCGGCGAAGAGGGCGGCCAGCAAGGCCGACGCGCCGATCAATGGAACTGCTCTCACGGGGTGTCCTCCGCGGGGCTCGGGGGGCGCCGTCGCCCAGGGTGTGGCGGCGGCCACGCCGAGCATCGCAGAGACGCAGTTCTATGCACTCATATCGAATGAGCCATATCTCAGCTGTCCGTGAAGAAGGTGCTCTGGATCATGCCCCATTTCTCGAAATTGCCGGGCCAGTCCAGGTCCAGGGTCATCAGCCCGATCGCGTACGCCCGGCCGTCGTTCGCCGCGCGCCACCGGGTCATCGCGTGCATCCGGTCACCGTCGCGCCCGTCGTACGTGTATTCCCAGTCCGCCGCCCGGGCCAGGCCGGGCACCCGGTCGATCCGCAGCTCGGTGTAATTGCGCAGGTCACCGGCGGCCCGCAGCCGGTTCACTTCCTTGCGGCACGCCTGCACCGGGTCACCCTGCGGGCTGCGGTCGGGGTCGATGCTGAGGATCCTGAGGTTGCTCGGGTCGCGGAAGCAGATCGTGGTGCCGATGGTCTGATAGGTCCAGCCGTCCGGGACCGCGATGTGGAAGCCGGCGTCACTGAAATACGACCAGCCCGGATACAACGCCCAGCCGTCGCGCAGCTTCTCCGCCCCCGCGACCGGCGTGCGGGGCAGTCCGGGCGGTGCCGGGCTGGCGCAGTTCACCGGGCTGAAGCCACCGGAGCTGCCGCCGCTGCCCGAGGACGTGACGACGCTTGGGGTGGCCCCGATCGCCGCCGGCTGGGCCCGGTCGTCGTCATCGCGCAGCGTCAGCCCGGCGGCGACGCCACCACCGGCGAGCACGGCCAGGACCACACCCGCGACGAGGAGCCGGCGGCGTGACCTCGGCGGGTCGACCTCGGCCGGGGCACGGCGCTGGGCCGGGATGAGCGGCTCACTCAGGTGCTCCACCTGCTCGGCGGCCGGTCCGGGCGGGTAGACAACACCGGGCAGGGCCTCGGCCAGGGCAGCGCCGAGGCCGCCACCGGCCGGCTCGGCTTTCGCCTCGACGGGCGCCGGCTGCGGCTGCGGGCGGGCGTCCGGGCCGGGCTGATCGTCGGGGGCCTTTCTGGGGCCGGGTACGACCGCACGGCCGAACGTCGTCCCGGACGTCCTCGACGGTGCCGGGAGCAGACCGGCCTCCGCCACGATCAAGCGCAGCCGCTCGGCCACCTCGGCACCGGTGAGCCGTTCCACCGGCTCGCGGCGCAGCAGTCCGGTGAGCACGGGAGCCAGCGGCCCGGCCCGCACCGGCGGGTCGGCCTCGTCCGTGGCCAGCGCCATCAGCGTCGCCATGGCGCTGTCGCGGGCGAACGGGGAGCGTCCCTCGACGGCGGCGTACAGGGTCGCGCCGAAGGACCACAGGTCGGACTCCACGGTGGACGCCCCGTCACGGGCCCGCTCCGGGGAGACGTACTGCGGAGAGCCGACCACCATGCCGGGGCCGGTGACCGAGCCGTCGTCGACGAAGGTGGCCAGGCCGAAGTCGGTGAGCACGACCCGTCCGTCGTGACCGATCAGCACGTTGTGCGGCTTGACGTCGCGGTGCAGCACGCCGGCCCGGTGCGCGGCAGTCAGGGCGTCGAGCACGTCCAGGCCGATCCGGGCCGCCTCGGCCGGCGCGAAGGCGCCGTCCTCGCCGATGACCTGGTGCAGCGAGCGGGACGGGACGTACTCCATCACGATCCAGGGCAGATCGTCGGCGTGCACGACGTCGTAGATCCGCACCACGTGCGGGTGGTTGAGCCGGGCGGCGCTGCGGGCCTCGCGCAGGGTGCGGGTGCGCAGCCGGGCCTGCTCCTCGTCGGTCATCCACTCCGGCGGGACGAACTCCTTGACGGCGACGTCCCGGTCGAGCATCTCGTCACGGGCCAGCCAGACCCGGCCCATGCCGCCGGAGCCGACCGGCTCCAGGAGCCGGTACCGACCGGCGATGAGCATGCGCCTGACCGCCATCAGCCCCCATCCGTAGCTTCTTCGTCCAGGATAGTCACCGGCGGCTGACCTGCGGAATCCTGATCACCCGGCCACCGCGTAGATCACCAGGTTGTCCGTGTACGACCGCAAAGTCCGGTCGAAGACCCCACCACAGGTGATCAGTCGCAGCTGCCGGTCCGGGGTCGGCCCGTAGACCTCTTCGGTCGGGAACGCCTTCTTCGGATACCAGGCCGTGGCGGTCACCGTGAACGTGACCGTACGATCACCTCTGGTCACTTCGATCTTGTCGCCGGTGGTGATCTCGCGCAGCCGGTAGAAGACCGCCGGCCCCCGCTTCGAGTCGACGTGGCCGGCCAGGACGGCCGGGCCCACGTCGCCCGGGGCTGTGCCGTCCGCGTACCAGCCGGCGTGCTCGTTGGTCTTCGGCGGCTGCAACTCACCGTCCGCGCCCAGCTTCAGCGTCTCCAGCGACGTGTCCACCCCGATGGCCTTGACCCGCAGGCGGGTCGGCGGGCCACTGAGATCCGAGGGCACGGTACGGAACGGGTTCGGCGCACCCTCCATGTCCTCGGACGGCTGGACGGGCACCGAGGCGGCGCTCGGAGTGCCGGCCCAGCGGCCGAGCTTGTCGGTGCCGGTCGGCTCGCGAAGCATCAGGTAACCGGTGGCCACGACGAACGCCACCAGCACCGATACCGCCACTGGCAGCAGGATGCGTGCTTTACGGCGTACCTCCGGCTTATCCGGGGCCGCGGCCCGGCCGGCCCCGGCTGCGGGACCGGCCTCGTGCTCCGGCGTCACGACTCTCATCCGGTACGCCTTCAAGCAGAGCGGGAGCGGCGCCTGAGCCCGACTAGCAGACCACCCGTCGCCACCGCTGCGACCCCGGCCAGCAGCAGAGCCATCGGCATCGGGGACTGCGGCTGCGTGCCGCCGTCGCCCGTGGCCACCCCACCCTGGGGTACGCCGCCCTGGCGCGCCGCGTCGATGTGCAGCTCCGGCTTCAGGCCGCCCTTCTTGTCGTCGAGCACCAGCAGCGAGTACACGTTGCCGGCACCGAGCGTGCAGGGCAGGTCGCTGGTCGCGCCGCCGCCCGTCGGCTTCACCCGAACCGTCCACTTGCCCGGGTTGACCTGGCGATACGCGGTCGTGGTGGCAAACTGCACACCGTCGGCGATGGTCTTGCCGTTGGCCCCGCCGACGTCGAGCACCGGCGCGCGCACCGAGGCCTGGATGATCCGGATCTTGGACTCCCCCGCCCCCGGCAGCTTCAGGTCGTCCTTGAGCACGCGCAGGCCGAGGTCGGCGTAACGACCCACCCCGGCAACCGTGTACGCCGCGCCGTCGTCGACCGTGACCTGCGTGGTCAGCACCGGCGGGGTGCTCGCGGCGGCACCGGCCTTGCGCATCGCCACCGAATACGTGCCGGTGGGCAGGCGCAGGTAGTCGGACATGGCGCCGTACGCGACGCCGTCGAACTTCTGGTCCTTGACCGTGCCCGAGTCGGACTTCAGATAGACGTCCACGGCCGGAGTATCGGGTGAAAGGTGCGCGAGACGGACGTAGCCGTCGCCCGCGGCCTGCGCCGGGGTCGCGGAAAGGGTGATGGTCGCCAGCGCGGCAACGGCGGCCGCCGCGCTACCGAGGCGCCGTAAGGCGGAAACGCGATGGGTCACGGTGCCTCCTGTTCGTGAAGCCTCTGCGGCATCGTCGGTGGCGGCCATCGATGCGTACGCTCTGCGTTCATCAATGTGCCGCACGTCACCGGTCCGCACCATGGTCCTTCCGGTCGCGCACAACCGCCGGTCGAGTGCCCATCCTGTGCTCCAACGTCTGATTGATGCCCATCTTGTTACGGGCCTCCGCTACCTGTTCGTAGCCGTCACCCGGATGGATGTTTTCCGCGGTCGCCGATTTCTGTCAGACCCCGGGGGCACCATGGACGTGTGTCAGACGTCCTCGAGCAGTTCGGCCTCGCCACCCGGGAGTGGTTCCGGGCCGCCTTCGCCGCGCCCACGGCCGCCCAGGCCGGCGCGTGGCGATCCATCGGCGCCGGCCGCAACGCGCTGGTGGTCGCGCCGACCGGCTCGGGCAAGACGCTGGCCGCCTTCCTCTGGTCGCTCGACCGGCTGGCCCACGAGCCTGTCCCGGCCGAGCCCAAGCACCGGTGCCGGGTGCTCTACGTCAGCCCGCTCAAGGCGCTGGCCGTCGACGTCGAGCGCAACCTGCGGGCACCGCTGACCGGCATCCGGCAGGCGTCCGGGCGGCTCGGGCTGCCGCCGCCGGACATCACCGTCGGCATGCGCACCGGGGACACCCCGGCTGACGAGCGGCGGGCCTTCGCGCGTACGCCGCCGGACATCCTGATCACCACGCCGGAGTCGCTGTTCCTCCTCCTCACCTCCGCCGCCCGCGAGTCGCTCAAGGGCGTCGAGACGGTGATCATCGACGAGGTGCACGCGGTCGCGGCCACCAAGCGCGGCGCGCACCTGGCCCTCTCGCTCGAACGCCTCGACGCGATGCTGGGCCGCCCGGCGCAGCGGGTCGGGCTGTCCGCGACCGTGCGCCCGATCGACGAGACGGCGCGGTTCCTGGGTGGTGCCGGTGCCGTCGAGATCGTCCAGCCGCGCAGCAGCAAGACCATCGAGGTCTCGGTGCAGGTCCCGGTGGAGGACATGACCCGCCTCGACGAGGTGCCCGAGGTCGACGCGGACGACCCCGGAGCGGCCCGGCGCACGCCGTCCATCTGGCCCGCCGTCGAGGAACGCGTGCTGGAGCTGATCCAGCAGCACCGCTCCACGATCGTGTTCACCAATTCGCGGCGCGGCGCCGAGCGCCTGTGCGCCCGGATCAACGAGCTGGCCGCCGAGGCCGTGGTCGACCAGGCGGACCGCGCGCCCGCCGCGCTCATGGCCCAGTCCCCGATCGCCGCGGGAGCGTCGCCGGTCGTCGCCCGCGCCCACCACGGCAGCGTCTCCCGCGAGGAACGCAAACAGATCGAGGAGGCGCTCAAGTCCGGCCAGCTCCCGGCCGTGGTCGCCACCTCCAGCCTGGAGCTGGGCATCGACATGGGCGCGGTCGACCTGGTGGTGCAGATCGAAGCCCCGCCGTCGGTCGCCGCCGGGCTCCAGCGCATCGGCCGGGCCGGGCACCAGGTCGGTGCCGTCTCGCGCGGTGTCGTCTTCCCCAAGCATCGCGGTGACCTGCTCAGCTGCGCGGTTGTCGCCGAGCGGATGGGTGAGGGCGCGATCGAGGAGCTGCGCTATCCCCGTAACCCGCTGGACGTGCTCGCCCAGCAGATCGTGGCGATGGTCGCGCTGGACGCGTGGCAGGTCGACGAGCTGGCCGCGCTGGTGCGACGGGCCGCGCCGTACGCGGAGCTGCCCGACTCCGCCCTGCACGCCGTGCTCGACATGCTCTCCGGGCGCTATCCGTCCACCGCGTTCGCCGAGCTGCGGCCCCGCCTGGTCTGGGACCGCACCACCGACGAGCTCACCGGGCGTCCCGGTGCCCAGCGGCTCGCCGTCACCAGCGGCGGCACGATCCCCGACCGCGGCATGTTCGGCGTCTTCCTGGCCGGCTCGGAGAAGGCGTCCCGGGTGGGCGAGCTCGACGAGGAGATGGTCTACGAGTCCCGGGTGGGCGACGTCTTCCTGCTCGGCTCGACCTCCTGGCGCATCGAGGACATCACCCCCGACCGGGTGCTGGTCTCCCCCGCGCCGGGTGCGCCGGCCCGGATGCCGTTCTGGAAGGGCGACGCGCTCGGCCGCCCGATCGAGCTGGGCCGGGCCATCGGCGCCCGGCTGCGCACCCTGACCCGCGCGGAGGACACCAAGGCGACCGCCTCGCTGCGCGACTCCGGGCTGGACGAGTGGGCGGCCGACAACCTGATGGCCTACCTGCGCGAGCAGCGTGAGTCGACCCGCAACCTGCCCGACGACCGCACGATCGTGGTCGAGCGCTTCCGCGACGAGCTGGGCGACTGGCGCATGACCGTGCACTGTGTCCTCGGCGCCCGGGTCAACGCACCCTGGGCGCTGGCCATCGCCCGCCGGCTCTCCGAGCGTTACGGCGTCGACGGCCAGGTCATGCCCTCCGACGACGGCATCGTCATCCGCCTGCCGGACACCGCCGAGGAGCCGCCCGGCGCCGACCTGGTCGCCTTCGACCCGGAGGAGATCTCCCAGCTCGTCGAGGAGTCGGTCGGCACATCGGCGCTGTTCGCCTCCCGGTTCCGCGAGTGCGCCGCCCGGTCGCTGCTGTTGCCCCGCCGCGACCCGCGCCGCCGCCAGCCGCTCTGGCAGCAGCGCCAGCGCTCGGCCCAGCTGCTCGACGTGGCCCGCGAGTTCGCCGACTTCCCGGTCACCCTGGAAGCGGCCCGCGAGTGCCTGCAGGACGTCTTCGACGTGCCCGGGCTGGTCGGGCTGATGCGCGAGATCGCGGGACGCAAGGTCCGGCTGGTCGAGGCCGAGACCTCACGGCCGTCGCCGTTCGCCCGCTCCCTGCTCTTCGGGTACGTGGGCGCGTTCCTCTACGAGGGCGACGCACCGCTGGCCGAACGTCGCGCCGCCGCACTGGCTCTGGACTCGACCCTGCTGGGTGAGCTGCTCGGCCGCGTCGACCTGCGGGAGCTGCTCGACCCGACGGTGGTGACCGAGAGTGAGGCTCAGCTGCAGTGGCTCACCGCCGCCCGCAGCCCCCGGGACGCCGAGGACGCGGCCGAGCTGCTGCGCCTGCTCGGAGACCTGTCCGCGGCGGATCTCACCGCCCGCGGTGTCGAGCTCGACTGGCTGACCACCCTGCAGGCGAGCCGGCGCGCGATACAGGTCCGGATCGCGGGCGAGGAACGCTGGATCGGCGTCGAGGACGCCGGCCGTTACCGCGACGCGCTCGGCGTGGCCCTGCCGGTCGGCGTCGCGGAGGCCTACCTCGAGCCGGTGGCCGACCCGCTCGGCGACCTCGTCGCCCGGTACGCCCGCACCCACGGCCCGTTCGCGGCGGCCACCTGCGCGGCCCGCTTCGGTCTCGGCGTCTTCGTCGTCGAGCAGGCCCTCAAGCGGCTCAGCGCCACCGGCCGGGTCGTCTCCGGCGAGTTCTCCCCCGGCGGGGCCGGCACCGAGTGGTGCGACGCGGAGGTGCTGCGGCTGCTGCGACGCCGCTCCCTGGCCGCGCTGCGCCGTGAGATCGAGCCGGTGCCACCACGGGTGCTGGCCGCGTTCCTGCCCCGCTGGCACCAGATCGGCGGCAACTCCCGCGGCGTCGACGCTCTCGCGGCCACCATCGAGCAGTTGCAAGGCGTGGCCGCACCGGCCTCGGCCTGGGAACGCCTGATCCTGCCGGCCCGGGTCGCCGACTACGCCCCGCCCCAGCTCGACGAGCTGTGCGCCAGCGGCGAGGTGCTGTGGGCCGGCTCGGGCTCCATCCCGGGCGGCGACGGCTGGGTGACCCTCGCGTACGCCGACAGTGCCCCGCTTCTGCTGCCACCACCGGACGACGAGTTCGCGTTGACCCCGCAACACCAGTCGGTGCTGGACGCACTGGCGGACGGTCAGGCGCTGTTCTTCCGCAACCTGTCCGACAAGATCGGCGCCACCGACGACACCGCCCTGGCGGAGACGGTCTGGGACCTGGTCTGGGCCGGGCACCTGACCAACGACACGCTGGCGCCCCTGCGCGCTTTGCTCGGCAGCAGCGGCGCCCACCGCGCGAAGGCGACCCCCGCCCGCACCCGCTACCGCCGTCCCGGCCGCCCGACAATGCCGGCCCGATCCGGACCGCTGATGATGGTGGGCCGCTGGTCCCGCCTGCCGGAACGGGACCTCGACCCGACCCGCCGCGCGGCAGCCCTGGCCGACCTCCTGCTCGAACGACACGGCGTGGTGACCCGCGGCGCAGTGATGGCCGAGGGCGTGACGGGCGGCTTCGCGGCGGTGTATCCGGTGCTGGCAGCGCTGGAGGAGCGAGGCGCGGCCCGCCGCGGCTACTTCGTGGAAGGCCTGGGCGCGGCACAGTTCGCGGTGCCGGGCGCGGTGGACCGGCTGCGCGCCCTGGCCGAGCCCGCCGAGCTGGCCAAACGCACAGGCACGACCGCGGTGGTGCTGGCGGCGACCGATCCGGCCAACCCGTACGGGGCGGCGCTGCCGTGGCCGGAAAGAGTGGTGGACAGCGGCAACGGCGAGACGACGCCGGCGACGGGCCACCGGGCGGGCCGCAAGGCAGGAGCCCTGGTGGTCCTGGTCGGCGGCGACCTGATCCTGTACGTCGAACGCGGCGGCCGGACTCTGCTGTCCTACCTGGACGATACGGAGGCGTTGACGGCGGCGGGGCAGGCGCTGGCGGGATCGGTGCGGTCGGGGGCGCTGGGACCGATGTCGGTGGAACGGGCGGACGGGGAGTCGGTGCATTCGTCGCCGTTGCGGGACGCGTTGACGGGGGCGGGTTTCCGGGCCACGCCTCGCGGACTGCGGCTGCGCGGCTGAACCGGCAGAGTCAGGGCCGGCGATGCTCCTCCGCCGGCCAGCGGGTGATGAAGAGCCAGTCCAGTCCGTCCTCGCCCAGATCGTCCAGGTGTTCGGCGCGGGTGAGGCCCGCCCGCTGGGCCACCTTCTGCGACGCCACGTTGTCCGGCCGGACCCGGGCGAGGATCGGCCACTCCGGAAGATGGCGGCCGGCCCACTGCACCACGGCTGTCGCGGCTTCGGTCGCCACGCCGTTACCCCAGGCCGCCGGATCGAGGCGGTAGAAGAGGTTCAGGACCTCGATCTCGCGGAAGCGGACCACCTTGAGGCCCGCGAAACCGAGGATCTTGCGTGACTCGCGTTCTTCGACGACCCAGTAGCCGAAGCTGTGCCGGCGCCAATGGTCGTCCCATCGGCTGTAGAGGTGTTCGGCCTGGGCCCGCGTTGCCAGCAGGTCCGAAGGGTTGTGCCGGCAGGCCTCGGGGTCGCGGTGGATCGCGAAGATCGTTTCGAGGTCGGCAGGCCCGGGCCGACGCAAAGCCAGTCGCGCGGTGACAATCTCCACGCAACAGACTTTAGGCCCCGAGCCCGGACACCTCATCCCCGCCACCACCAAGACCGTCCCCACCTGGGCCAAACCCCCGCAACGACCCCGCAGCCGCCCATCCCGGCCACCCACCTACCCCCACCGCGAGCCGTTCACGGACCGCACCATGGGCTACGACAAGGGTGCGCCGGAACGCCGGGCACACCGACCACCGCGCAGGTCACCAGGCGGAGCGTTGGAACGGGATCGGGCCGGTGATCTCGGCGCCGGGAAGTACCGACACCAGGAACCACCGGCCCGGGCAGCCGTCAGGGCAGCTGCGGCGCCACCGCTGCGGCGACCAGTTCGATGTGGTCGAGGTCGCTCAGGTCCAGCACCTGCAGGTACATCCGGGACGCTCCCGTCTCCGCGTACCGGCCGAGGATCTCCACCGCCTGGTCCGGCGTGCCCACCACCCCGCCGTTCCCGCGCATTTCTTCCACGTCGCGACCGATCGCCGCCGCTCGGCGCTTCACTTCAGCCTCGTCGCGGCCCACGCACAGCACCGCCGCCGCCGACAGGGCCGGCGGCTGCGCGCGGCCGATCTGTTCGCTTGCCGCCCGGACCCGGTCGAACATCGCCGGCAGGTCCGCCACCTTCGCGAACGGGGCGTTGAACTCGTCGGCGTACCGGGCCGCCAGGGCCGGGGTGCGCTTCTTGCCCGCACCGCCCACGATGATCGGCGGGCGGGGTGACTGGACCGGTTTCGGCAGGGCCGGCGAGTTCGTCACCTGGTAGTGCCGCCCCTCGAAGGTGTACTGCTCGCCCACCGGGGTCGTCCACAGGCCCTCGACGATCTCGAGTTGCTCCTCGAGGCGGTCGAAACGCTCACCCACCGGCGGGAACGGGATGCCGTACGCGGTGTGTTCCTGCTCGAACCAGCCGCCGCCCAGGCCCAGTTCCACCCGGCCGCCGCTCATCGCGTCGACCTGGGCCACGCCGATCGCCAGGGGGCCCGGCAGGCGGAACGTGGCCGACGTGACCAGGGTGCCGAGCCGGATCCGGGAGGTCTGCACCGCCAGTGCGGCCAGGGTCAGCCAGGCGTCGGTCGGGCCGGGCAGACCGTCCCCGCCCATCGCGACATAGTGGTCGGAGCGGAAGAAGCCGTCGTAGCCGGTCTGCTCCGCGAGCTGGGCCACCCGCCGCAGGTCGTCGTGCGAAGCACCCTGCTGGGGTTCGGTGAAGATGACAAGACGCATAGATCAACAGTGCCAGAAGTGCCGCGACGCGCCCGGCCAGCCGCACGCACGGACTGTGCCGGGGCAGTAACGTGAACCACCATGGGCGGCTATGGATGGATCAGCCTCACCACCGACTACGGCACGTTCGACGGTTTCGCCGCCGCGTGCCGCGGGGTGATCGCGCGCATCGCTCCCGATGTGCGAGTCAACGACATCACCCACCACGTGCCGCCCGCTGACGTGGCGCGCGGCGCCGCGGTGCTGGCGCAGACGGCGCCGCACCTGCCGCCGTCGGTGCACGTCGCCGTGGTCGACCCCGGGGTCGGCTCGGAGCGGCGCGGCATCACGATCGGCACCCCCGGCGGCATCCTGGTCGGTCCCGACAACGGGCTGCTGATCTGGGCGGCCGAGGCGCTGGGCGGCATCAACAGCGTGTTCGAGCTCACCACCAAAGATTGGCTGCTCGGCGACGTCTCGCGCACTTTCCACGGCCGGGACGTGTTCTCGCCGGCCGCGGCGCGGCTGGCGCTCGGCGCCCAGCTGAGCGACGCGGGGCCGGCCATTGCCCCGGAGACCCTGGTGCGGCTGCCCGATCCGGTCGTCGCGGTCGGCGACGGCTGGCTTGAGGCCGAGGTGCTCACCGTCGACCGCTTCGGGAACGTGCAGCTCGCCGCCGGCGGCGCGACGCTGTCCGGGCTGAGCCCGGACCTGGTGATCGGCGGGGTCAAGGCCCGGCGCGCCCAGACCTTCGCCGATGCCCAGCAGGGCGAGATGATCGTGTACGAGGACTCAGCCGGCCGCGTGGCGATAGCGGTGAACGGCGGCCGCGCAGTCGTCCTGCTCTCGGTCCGCCCCGGCGACATAGTCCGCGTCGCCGAACGCTAACCGGGCCGGGCCGGGCCGGGCCGGGCCAAGCCGGGCCGGGCCAAGCCGGTGCCGAGCCGGGCCGGGCCAAGCCGGGGCCGAGCCGGGCCGGGCCAAGCCGGGGCCGAGCCGGGCCAAGCCGGGGCCGAGCCGAGCCAAGCCGGGGCCGGGCCGAGCCAAGCCGGGGCCGGGCCGAGCCAAGCCGGGGCCGGGCCGGCCAAGCCGGGGCAAGAGCTCAGAGCCGGTGGTGCACCCAGACATTGGGCTCCACGTAGACCGCCCGGTTCCCGGCCACGTCGCAGTACACCGGCCCGAGCGCATGCGGCACCGTCACCGCCCCCGGGGAGTCGAACGGCAGGTCCGTCCACCGGCGCCAGTCCTCGAGCGTGCCCACCATCACCATGCTGGTGTGCGCCACGTTCACGATCCGCCCGCCCGCGCGGACGTGCACGCGCAGCCACGGGTCGACCGGGAGGCCGTCCGGACGCTGCTCGTACGCGTACGTGTCGATGCTTTTGCCCTGGGCGCCGGTCGGCCGGACCGGCGCGATCAGGTCTTTGAAGCCCTGGGCCGCGGCGTTGGCCCGCAGGGCCGCCAGCATGCGGGCCGACAGCCCGTGGCCACGCAGGTCCGGCCGCACCATGATCTCCAGCGCCGAGACGATCGCCAGCGCGGTGCCGCGGAGCCGGTCGTGGGCGGCCTGCCGGACCGCCCAGTCCCAGCCGTGCTCGGGCAGCCCGTCGGCGATCGCGCCGGTGAAGCTCAGCGGCACCGAGTGGGCCTTCGCGACGGCCTCGCCGGTGTCGAGGTCGACGGCCAGCAGCTGGAACTCCGGGTAGTGGTCGAACTCGTAGCCGTAGAAGAACTCGCCGCTCTCGTCCTGGGTCATGAACCGCGGCCACAGTCCGGTGAGGCCGGACCAGAGCGGGCGCCGGTCCGGGCGTTCTGCCGCGGACGTGATGTCGAGCTGCACCCGACGACCATGTCAGCCGCGGCGGATGCTGTCTCGTGATTTTGCGTAGGTGCGCGGCCCGACAATTCGCCACAGCAGCCGGGCCGGTCCGGGCAGCTGGGCCAGGAACATCTTCCGCTCCTGAGGGCTTGCCTCCTCCAGGATCGCGCCGACGAAGACCAGGGCCAGTTTGTTCTTCGGGATCGCCTCGCGACCCCGTTCGTTGAGCGCGTTCCATTCGGCCGGGGTCACGTGCTCGGACACCAGCGGCAGCAGTTCGCGTTCCTCGTCGCCCAGGTGTTCGTCGAGGGCGCCCGACGCCTGGGCCAGCACGTCCGCGAGCTCGTCGCGGACCTCGGCGGCGGCGTGCGCACGCCAGCGGGCGGTCAGGTCGTCGATGCGGGTGAGCAGGCCGGCCAGGCGTTCGTGCTGCGCCTCCATCCGGTGCACGAGGTCGGCGCGCAGCCCGACGCGGTCGAGCATGACCGGCCAGAGCAGTTCGTCCTCGGCCTCGTGGTGGTGGTGCAGCGCCCCGGCCACGTTGGCCAGGTGCGAGCCGATGGTCTCGGCGCGGGCGGTGTCGCCGGGCGGCACCGCGCGGATCAGGGCGGGCAGGATGCGGAACTCGCGCCGGAACACGCGGTGCACGAGCACCATTTCCCAGGTGTCGACGCGTGCGGTTGTGGTCGTCATGGGTACAGGGTGCTCGGGTCGGCTTGCAGACTGCCTGCAAGTGGCCTGCGTTTGTATGCTCCACCCGTGCTGAGCTGCCGCGTTCTCGGGCCGACCGAGCTCGGCGCGGGCCGCGTCGTCCTCGATCTGGGCGGTCCGTTGCCGCGCCGGCTCGTCACCGCGCTCATCGCGGCCGGTGGCCGGCCGGTCGGCGGGGACGCGCTGACGGCGGCGGTGTGGGGTGATGATCCGCCGGCCAGCCCGGAGGTGTCGCTGCAGGCGTACGTGTCGCGGTTGCGGCGAGCCCTGGGGTCCGAGCACCGCGAGGCGCTGCAGCGGGTCGGCGACGGATACCGGTTGACCGGCGCGGATACAGATGTGGCGGCGTTCGAGGCGGGCGTCGCCCGCGGGCGGGAGCTGCTGGACGAGCAGCGGCCGGCCGAGGCCGTCCGCGCCTTCGACGCGGCGCTGCGGCTGTGGCGGGGCGAGGCGTTCGCGGATCTGGACGGGGCCGCGGAGGTCGAGGCCGCCCGGGCCCGGCTGGGCGAGCTGCGCCTGGTCGCGGTCGAGGAGAGGCTGGCGGCACGCCTGGCCGCGGGCGACGCACCCGGCGCGGTGGCCGAGCTGACCCCAGCGGTACGCGCAGAGCCCTATCGCGAACGCCGCTGGGAACTGCTCATCCTCGGTCTCTACCGCAGTGCTCGCCAGGCCGAGGCGCTGTCGGCCCTGCGCAGGGTCCGCGCACTGCTCGCCGACGACCTCGGTGTGGATCCCGGTCCCGCCCTGCAGTCCCTGGAACGGCGCCTGCTGGCCCAGGATCCCGGCCTGCTGTTGCCCGCCCGGCCCGACGCGGCACCACGCCCGGTCGCTACGGCCCCCGCGGTGACCCGGCCGCTGTCCGCCTTCGTCGGCCGGGAGGCGGAGCTGGCCGCGCTCGAGGCCACCATGCCGGCCACACGCCTGCTCTCCCTTGTCGGTCCGGGTGGCGCGGGCAAGACCCGGCTGGCGGTGGAGTACGCCGCCACCCGCCCGGACGGCGACGGCCCGTGGCTGGCCCGGCTGGCCGACGTCGCAGAGCCGGACCTGCTGGTCTCCACGATCGCCGCGGCCGCCGGCGTGCACCAGCCCGCCGAGCCCGGCCCGGCCGGCCTGAGTTCCGCCCTGAGCGACCGGGAAGCGCTGCTCATCCTCGACAACTGCGAGCATCTCGTCGCCGCCGTCGCCGACCTGGTCGTCGAGCTGCTGGCCCGCTGCCCGCAGCTGCGGATCCTGGCGACGAGCCGCGAACCGCTCGGTGTCGACGGCGAACGGCTGCTGCCGGTCGCTCCCCTGCCGTCGGGCGACGCCGTGGCGCTGCTGGCCGACCGGATCGGCGCGGTACGGCCGGGCTGGAGTCCGGACCCCGACGACGAGGCACAGTTGGCGCGGCTGGCGGAGGTGCTGGACGGGATCCCGCTGGCGCTGGAGCTGGCCGCCGCCCGGGCCCGGGTGCTGGGTCTCGGCGAGCTGGTGTCGTTGCTCGGTGAGAGGTTCCCCGCGCTCGGCCGGGTGCCGCGCGGCGCCCTGGCCCCGCACGCCACGCTGGAGGCGGCCGTGGCCTGGAGTGTCGACCTGCTGCCGGCCGCCGACCGGGCGCTGCTGCTGCGGCTGTGGCCGTTCACGGGCGGCTTCACCGTGGAGGCCGCCGCGGCGGTCGGCTCCGATCTGGAAGCGCTGTCCTCGCTGGTCACCCGCTCGGTGGTGACCGCCGACACGACCGTGACGCCGACCCGCTACCGGCTGCTGGGCATCATCCGGGCGTACTGCCAGGAGCACGACCCCGAGCCGGCGGCGAGCCGGGCAGCGCAGGCCGCCTGGGTCCGCGCGCTGGTCGAGCGGACCGCGCCCGAGCTGCGCGGGGAACGCTCGGCGCACGCCATCCGGGTGCTCAACCGGGAGGTGCCCAACCTGCGCGCCGCGCTGGCCCACGACCTCGTCGCGGACCCGGGAGCGGCGCTGCGGACGGCGGGCCTGCTGGAGTGGTTCTGGTTCCGGGGCGGGCATGTGGCTGAAGGGCTGCGGCTGCTGACCACAGCCCTGGCCGGGGCGCCGGACGCGCCCGCGGTCGACCGGGCGCTCGCGCTGGCCACCTGCGGGACCCTGCGGTTCATCGGCGGAGACGTTGACGGGGCCGCCGAGTGCCTGTGGCAGGCGAAGGCCCTGCTCGCGGAGCCGGACAGCCAGGACGGGTGGCGCCTGGTCAGCCAGCTCCGCTACTACGAGTCGCTGATGTGTTCGACGCGTGGCGACTACGACACCGCCGTGGTCCGGGCCCGGGAGTCGATCGCGGTGAGTGTGCGGATCGGCGAGCAGTGGGCCACGCCGGCCGGAGAGATGGCGCTCGGCGGGGCCCTGACCGGGCTCGGCGAGCTGCTGGAGAGCCGCCGGGTGCTCCAGGGCGCGGCCGCGCACGCCGGCGAGCTGCGGCAGAACTGGATCGCCGCGATGAGTGAGCTGCTGCTGGCCCGGGCCTGGCTGGTCCCGGCCGACCCCGATCCGGCCGCGGCGCTGCGCGAGCTCGGTGCCGCCCTGAGCCGGTTCCGGGAGGAGGACGACGTCGGCAACGTGCTCTCCTGCCTGCACACCGGCGCGTACGCCCTCACGCTGAGCGGCCGGCCCGAGCTGGGTGCGACGCTGCTGGCCGCCGTACGCCACCAGGGCGCCCGCCGCGGACTACGGCCCGAAGCCACCGACCCCACGACCTCCGCCGCCCTGAACAACGCCCTCGACCAGGCCCTCGATCCGGTGACCCGGGCCGCCGCCGACGCCGACGGTGCCACGCTGGAACCGGCCGCGATGATTGCGATGCTGTCGGCTGGGCAGGAGCAGAGCCATGCCCGAAGGTGACACCGTATGGAACACCGCGCGCGTCCTCGAACGCGCGCTGCAGGGCGACGTGCTCACCGGCTCGGACTTCCGGGTGCCGCAGCTCGCGACGACCGATCTGACCGGCTGGACGGTGGCCGAGTCGGCGAGCCGGGGCAAACACCTGCTGCTGCGGCTGACCAGCGGCGAACGGGCCATGACCCTGCACTCGCACCTGCGGATGGACGGCGCCTGGCGGGCGTACGCGCCGGGTGAACGCTGGACCGGCCGCCCGGCACACCTGATCCGGGTGGTGCTGCGGACGAAACGCTCGGTGGCGGTCGGCTACCACCTGCACGAGGTGGCGTTGCTGCCCACGGCCGAGGAGGAGAAGCTGCTCGGCCACCTGGGACCGGACCTGCTCGGCGCCGACTGGAATCCCGACGAGGCGGTCCGCCGGATCGCGGCGAAGCCGGACGTCCCGATCGGTGAGGCGCTGCTGGACCAGCGCAACCTCGCCGGGGTCGGCAACCTCTACAAGGCCGAGACGCTCTTCCTACGCGGGCTGTGGCCGTGGACGCCGGTCTCCGCGGTGGCGGACCTGGCCGGCACGGTGAAGCTGGCGCAGAAGCTGGTGGCCTCCAACCGCGGACGCTGGACGCAGACCACCACCGGCTCCCTGCGCCGGGGACAGACCAGCTACGTCTACGGACGGCGGGCCCAGCCCTGCCGGCGCTGCGGCTCGGCCATCCAGAAAGAGGACCAGGAGGAGCGGATCACCTACTGGTGCCCGCGCTGCCAGCCGTCCTAGGCAGCGGGGGTCGCGGGCCGCCGCAGCTCGGACAACCCCTCGGCGATGCCCCGCAGACGGTCGGTCGCCTCGATCAGGCCACCGAGCGCCGGGTGCTGGGTGGAGGCCGGGTGGCCCTCCTCGGCGACATAGCTCGCCGCGGCCGCGACCAGCCGTTCGTACGCGGCCACGCCCTCGGTGAACTGCTTGGCCAGGCTCTCGTGCGCCTGCTCGATCCCGGGCCGCTGATCCGGCGGGCTGAGTGGGATGGCCCGTTCGACGCTGGCCACCCGCTGGCCGAGGTCACGCAGCCACTGCTCGGCCACCGCGGCCTCCAGCATCGCGGCCTCGCCGGGCCCGGTCAGCCGGCCGGCCAGCCCGGTCAGCGTCATGGCCGCCCGGTCCAGCCTGTCCCAGGCCTGGGCGACGGCGGAACCGCGCAGCGCGTAACGGTCCTTGTGCCGGCGCACCTCCTGCAGCACCTGCCGGCCCGCCGGGAACCGCTCGACGGCCGCCACCAGCCGCTGGCCGGGGATGGCCGGCGGGGCGGGCGGCGGCGCCGGGATCGCGGCCAGCGCCCGGTGGTCACTCCAGCGCCACCAGGCCAGCGCCACGGACGCACCCGCCGACGCGGCCCAGGCCGCATCGGCGAGCCCGATGCCCGCGTACGGGGTGAGCACGGCAGCGGCAGCGGTCAGCCCTCCGCCGACGACGCTCCAGCGCCGCGCGGACCCCCGCAGCTTCCTGAGCTGCCGGAAGTACCTGCTCCGCTCGTCCACCGTTCACTCCTCCCCGGGGTGGGGTGCTCAGCCCGTGGCCGAGGTGTCCCCACGCTTGGCGTTCATGCTTGCCCTGATCTCGTCGAGGCGGGCCACGCTGGCCGGGTCGGCTGCCGGAGCGGCGTTGCCCGCCTCCACAGCCGGCTTGGCCGCGGTGCCGCCGAGCTGCTCGCCGGCCATGCTGGCCCGGATCTGCTCCAGCCGCGAGGTGCCGGCCATGTCGAGGCTCGACTTCTGCACCTCGAGCATGCGGCCCTCGACGGAGTTCGACGCCAGTTCGGCGCGGCCCATCGCGTTCGCGTAGCGCTGCTCGATCTTGTCGCGGACCTCGTCCAGGGACGGGGTGTTGCCCGGCGCGGAGAGCGACGACATCGACTCCAGCGACTTGGCCACCGTCTCCTGCATCTTGGCCTGCTCGAGCTGGCTGAGCAGGCGCGAGCGCTCGGCGATGCGCTGCTGGAGCACCATCGCGTTGTTCTCCACCGCCTTGCGGGCCTGACCGGCCGCCGACAGCGCCTGGTCGTGCAGCGTCTTCAGGTCTTCCATCGACTGCTCGCCGGAGACCAGTTGGGTGGCGAGCGTCTGCGCGGTCGACTCGTACTTCTGCGCCTCGGCCTCGTCACCGCCGGCCCGGGCCCGGTCGGCCAGCACCAGGGCCTGGCGGGCCATCCCCTGGAGCTTCTCGACCTCGGACATCTGCCGGGACAGCTTCATCTCCAGCTGCCGCTGGTTGCCGATCACGGCGGCGGCCTGCTGGACGAGCGCCTGGTGCTGGCGCTGGGCATCCTCGATGGCCTGCTGGATCTGCACCTTGGGGTCGGCGTACTCATCGATCTTGGCGCCGAAGAGCGCCATCATGTAGCGCCAGCCCTTGACGAACGGGTTCGCCATATCCGCGGTATCCCCTCAATGTCGCTCAGTCGGACGCGCCACCGACGCGGGACCGAGGGGTCTTCACGATGGCGCGAAGTCCATCGTGTCAGCTCCACGCCACCGGCGTCACGTGACCTACGGGGGATCTCAGGGTCGGACGAGGGTTCCCCCGACATCGAGGCTACGCGCCGATACGCGTTCCGGCGACGCCGGAACGCGTAGGGGCGGTGCTGAGGATCAGGCTGCGTAGACGATGTCGCGCCCGCGCTTGCGGGTCGCGTGCAGGGTCGCCTTGAGCGGAGACTCCTGGCGCACGGAGACGGAGACCGTCCCGTCGGAGGTCACCTGGCGCACGGCCGGGGCCTCGCCCTTCTTGACCGGAGCCGCCTTGATCGGGGAGCCGGTGAGCGGAACGGGGTTGGCGCCCGCACCACTGGTCTCGACGGGAGTGGGCTCGAGCGGGGCGAGAACACCGTCCATCCCCTCGGCGAGCGCGAGCGTGCCGCTCACTTCACCCAGGACCTCGGACAGGCGCGCGCCCAGTGCCTCGCAGATCGCGGCGAGCAGCTCGCTGGACGCTTCCTTCTGGCCACGTTCGATCTCGGAGAGATACCCCAGGCTGACGTTGGCGGCGGTCGACACCTCACGCAGCGTGCGATGCTGACCCTGCCTGCGCGCCCGAAGTGCGTCACCGATAACCCGGCGTAGCAGGACCATGGCACCTCCTCCTGCGGCGGGGCCACCGGCAACCGCCGGAGGCTTCCCGCAACCGTACCCGCTACGGGCTACACCGACATCCCGCCCCGCCGAAATGCGGGACGGGCGGGAACGCGCGGGTGCCCGCGGGGCTGCTGAGACGGGCGGCGGGCAGGTTTCACCCACTCACCCGATCGAGACAACGCGGCAGCTCAGCCCGCGATTCCCGCGGTCGAGCCGCGCAGCTGGGCGACGAGCAGCGACAGGGCGGACGTCACACTCGCGGTGCGGATGTCCTGTCGCGAACCCGGCAGGCTCAGCTCCTGCACGGTGGCTCCGCCCGGCCCGGCCGCCGCGACGAAAACCATCCCGACCGGCTTGCCGTCCTGCGGCTCCGGCCCGGCGACCCCGGTCGTGGCCAGGCCCCAGTCGGAACCGCAGCGCTCCCGCACCCCCTCGGCGAGGGCCAGCGCGACGTCCGGATCGACCGGCCCGCGCTCGTCCAGCAGCTGCCGGGGCACGCCGGCCAGGGTGTGCTTCAGCTCGGTGGCGTAGACCACCACGCCGCCCTTGAACACCGCGCTCACCCCGGCGATCTCGACGATCGTGGCGGCGAGCAGGCCACCGGTCAGCGACTCCGCGACCGACAGGGTCTGGCGCCGGTCGGCCAGGGCGTGCACCACCGCGGCGGCGGCCACCCCGGGATCATCGATCTTGCCTTCGCTCATGCCCCGATTCTGCCAAGCACGGGTGGGGCGCACCCTCAGACCCGCTGGGCCCGCCGGCGCAGGCGCAACGCCTGCAACACGTAATCCACACCCGTCACCACGGTCACGATCAGCGCGGCGACCATCAGCACCGTGCCGACCAGGTCGAAGGGCTCCGGGACGGGCCACAGGAACCACGCGATCGCGGCGATCTGCAGCGCCGTCTTGAGCTTGCCGCCGCGGCTGGCCGGGATGACGCCGTACCGGATCACCCAGAAACGCAGCGCCGTGACCCCCCACTCGCGGACCAGGATCAGGCCCGTCACCCACCACGACAACCGGTCGTACGCCGACAGCAGCACCAGCGCACTGCCGGTCAGCGCCTTGTCCGCGATCGGATCCGCCACCTTGCCGAAGGACGTCACCAGCTCGTAGCGCCGGGCGATCCAGCCGTCCGCGAAATCCGTGGCGGACGCCACACAGAAGGTCAGGCAGGCCAGGATCCGCCAGCCGGACTCCGTCATCTCGGAAACGATGACGAACGCGACGAACACGGGGACGAGCACGATGCGGGCGGCCGTCAGCACGTTGGCCGGGTTGTAGAGCGAAACCGGCCGCGGCGCGGCCACCGGCACCGGCTCGTCGGTCACGACGCCGCCGCTGCCGGCGCCGCGGAGATCATTTCGACGGGTACGGCCACCAGGTCGACGCCCTCGGTGCCGGTGACCCGGGCCCGGACGAAGTCGCCGGGGCGCAGCGCGGCCAGGTCAACCCCCTGGTCGCCGGCGACCAGCAGGGTGGAACCGTCGACCTCGGGCGCCTGGTGCTCGGCGCGGCCCTCGATCTCGCCGTCGGTGATCGTGTCGACCAGCACCTCGACGACCGAGCCGAGCCGGTCCTCGGCCCGCTGGGCGCACAGTTCGTCGGCCAGTTCGCTGATCTCGGCGTACCGGAGCTTGATCTCGTCCTCGTCCACCTTGCCGGACAGGCCGACGGCCTCGGTGCCGTCCTCGTCGCTGTAGTCGAAGACGCCGATGGCGTCCAGCCGGGCCTCGGTCAGGAACCGGACCAGTTCGTCCAGGTCCTCCCGGGTCTCGCCGGGGAAGCCGACGATGAAGTTGCTGCGTGCGCCCGCCTCGGGGGCCAGCGTGCGGGCCGAGGCGAGCAGCTCCAGGAACCGGTCGGTGGAGCCGAACCGGCGCATCCGGCGCAGCACCGGCTCGCTGGAGTGCTGGAAGGACAGGTCGTAGTACGCCGCGACGCCCGGCGTGGTGGCGATGGTCTCGACCAGGCCCGGACGGGTCTCGGCGGGCTGCAGGTAGCTGGCCCGGACCCGGACGATCCCCGGCACGGCGGCGAGCTGCGGCAGCAGCTTCTCCAGGGCGCGCGGGTCGCCGAGGTCCTTGCCGTACGAGGTGCTGTTCTCACTCACCAGGACCAGCTCGCGGACGCCGGTGCCGGCCAGCCACTCGGCCTCGGCCAGCAGCTCCTGCGGATCACGGGAGACGAACGCGCCGCGGAAGGCCGGGATGGCGCAGAACGAGCACCGCCGGTCGCAGCCGCTGGCCAGCTTGAGGCTCGCGACCGGGCCGCTGTCGAGGCGGCGGCGCAGCACCTGGCGCAGGTGGGCGGGGGTGTGCTCGTCGACGGTGGCGTGCCCGGGGACGACGACCTTGGCCGCCTGCCGGGCGACCGGGGTCAGCGGCAGCAGCTCCCGGCGGTCCCGCGGGGTGTGCGCGTCGAAGCGCTCACCGGCGAGCACGCCGTCGAGGCGGGCGGCGATGTCGGTGTAGTCGTCGAAGCCGAGCACGGCCTGCGCCTCGGGGAGGCTCTCGGCGAGCTCCTTGCCGTACCGCTCGGCCATGCAGCCGGCCGCGACCACCTTGGCGCCGGTGTCAGCCGCCGCGAGCAGGGTCTCGATGGAGTCCTGCTTGGCCTTCTCGACAAAGCCGCAGGTGTTGACGAGGACCACGTCGGCGCCGTCGGCGTCCGTGCTGACCTGCCAGCCACCGGCGTCGAGACGGGCGGCCAACTCCTCGGAGTCGACCTCGTTACGGGCACAGCCCAGGGTGAGCAGGGCGACACGGCGGGGGGCAGGGGTTACCGACACTCCGACAAGGCTACCGGTCGCCGGTTGCCCTGCCTTCGGCTGTCTAGTCGACCCTCAGCGTGGCGAGGGTCTCTTCGAGCTCATCGGGCTTGATCAACACTTCGCGGGCCTTGGAGCCCTCGGACGGGCCCACGATGCCGCGGGTCTCCATCAGGTCCATCAGCCGGCCCGCCTTGGCGAAGCCGACCCGCAGCTTGCGCTGCAGCATCGAGGTCGAGCCGAACTGCGAGGTGACCACCAGCTCGATCGCCTGGATCAGCACCTCGAGGTCGTCGCCGACCTCCTCGTCGATCTGCTTCTTCTTGCTCTCCGGCGGCGCCGTCACGTCCGGGCGGAACTCCGGCTCGCGCTGGTCCTTGCAGAACTTGACGACGTCGGCGATTTCCTTCTCGTCGACCCAGGCGCCCTGGAAGCGGGCCGGCTTGGACGCGCCCATCGGCAGGAACAGGCCGTCACCGCGGCCCAGCAGCTTCTCCGCACCGGGCTGGTCGAGGATGACCCGGGAGTCGGCCAGCGAGCTGGTGGCGAAGGCCAGCCGGGACGGGACGTTGGCTTTGATCAGGCCGGTGACCACGTCGACCGAGGGGCGCTGGGTGGCCAGCACCAGGTGGATGCCGGCGGCGCGGGCCAGCTGGGTGATCCGGACCACCGAGTCCTCGACGTCGCGCGGGGCGACCATCATCAGGTCGGCCAGCTCGTCGACGATCACCAGCAGGTACGGGTACGGCTTCATCACCCGGTCGACTCCGGGCGGTGCCGTGATCTCGCCGCTGCGGACCTTGCGGTTGAAGTCGTCGATGTGGCGTACCCCGTTGGCGGCGAGGTCGTCGTAGCGCATGTCCATCTCGCGGACGACCCATTCCAGGGCGTCGGCGGCCTTCTTGGCGTTGGTGACGATCGGCGTGACCAGGTGCGGGATGCCCTCGTAGGCGGTCATCTCGACCCGCTTGGGGTCGACCAGCAGCAGCCGCACCTCGTCCGGGGTGGCCCGGGTCAGGATCGAGACCAGCAGCGAGTTGAGGCAGGAGCTCTTGCCCGCCCCGGTCGCGCCGGCGATCAGGATGTGCGGCATCTTGGCCAGGTTGGCCACCACGAAGCGGCCCTCGATGTCCTTGCCCAGCGCCACCAGCATCGGGTGGTGGTCGGCGGTGGCCGCGTGCGAGCGCAGTACGTCGCCGAGCGAGACGTTCTCCGGATCGGTGTTCGGGATCTCCACGCCGACCGCGCTCTTGCCCGGGATCGGGCTCAGGATGCGCACGTCGGGCGACTTGACCGCGTAGGCGATGTTGCGGGAGAGCTGGGTGATCCGCTCGACCTTGACGCCGGGGCCGACCTCGACCTCGTAGCGGGTGACCGTCGGGCCCCGGGTGAAGCCGGTGACCTGCGCGTCCAGGTTGAACTGGTCGAAGACCCCGGTCAGCGCGGTCATGATCTCGTCGTTGGCCTTGCTGCGGGACTTCGGCGCCGCGCCCTTGCCCAGCAGGCTCGGCGGGGGCAGCCGGTAGTCGCCCTCGACCGCCGAGATGTCGAGCTGCTCGGCGCGGGTGGGCAACGGCGAGTGCTCCGGCGGCTCGGGCGCCTTGCGGCTGGCCGGCACCTTCTTGCCGCGGGGCACCAGCACGGTGTCGTGCACGATCGGGTCGTCGTCCACGTCGAGGTCGTCGGGGTCCGGGGCGAGCCCGATGTCGGCCAGCGAGCCCTGCCGGCGGCGGGCCGGGCCGCGCCGCTTGGTCTCCTCGTCGCCGGGCTCGTCGAGGTCCGGCAGGTCCGGGTCGGGCAGCGGGGCCCGGGCCGACGAGCGGCCGAGCAACACGTCGGCGAGCAGCATCAGCCGTTCGGGGATCTTGTTGATCGGGGTCGCGGTGATGACCAGCAGACCGAAGATCAACAGCAGCACGAGCAGGGGTACGGCCACCCAGGCCGTCACCGCGTTCTCCAGCAGGGAGCCGACGCCGTAGCCGATGAGCCCGCCGGAGCTGTTCATCTCGACGTCGTCGGCCGGGCGCTGGGACACGTGCAGCAGGCTGGCGGTGGAGACGACCAGCGCGCTCCAGCCGACGACGGACCGGCCGCGGTGCTCGGGATCGGCGGGCTTGCGCATGAAGCGGACCGCGCCGTAGAGCAGCAGCAGCGGCAGGAGCACCGCCAGGCCGCCGAAGAACAGCCGCATGGCGTCGTTGAGCCGGGCGCCGACCGGGCCGGCGGAACCCGCCCAGACCGCCACCCCGACCAGGATGGCCAGGCCGAGCATGAGCAGGCCGGCGCCGTCGCGACGGTGCTCGGGATCGATCTCCTTGGCGGTCGCGGCCTGCCGGCCGACGCCGCGGGCGACCCAGCCGACGCTGTGCGCGACGCCCATCCAGAGGGCGCCCACGCCGCGGCCGACCCCGGTCGCGAGCACAGATCCGACTCCGGGCCGGGCCCGGGTGGCGCTTCTCGCCCGGGCGCGCGGCACTGCCTTTTTCGCCGGGGCCTTGCGCGCGGGTGTCTTGCGAGCCGCTGGTTGCCGGGCGCGCGACGTCGCGGCACCGCGCGTGGTGGACGCGGCGCGGCCCCGGCTCGCCGGAGGAGTACGGCCCGCCATGGCACTACCGTAACGGGATCACTCTCGCGAGTACGCGCGCCGCACCGTGACCGGGTTTCGCTTTTTCCCCCGTTTAGGATCAACAGCATGTCCGCGCCGCAACCGCTCAGCCACGACATGATCATCGACGCGCTGAACGCCCGCGCGTTCGCCCACTTCGTCGACGACGACGGTGACATCGGCGGCAACTGGCAGGGCTGCCTGATCTACTTCTTCCGGCTCGGCAAGGACGAGGAGGTCCTGCAGGTCCGCACGCTGACCCGGACGGTCTTCAGCACCGACGACGTCCCCCGCCTGTACGCCTTCTGCAACGCCTGGAACCACGACCGGCTCTGGCCCAAGGCGTACGTGCACACGGCCGACGACGGCGCGGTGCGGGTGGTCGGTGAGGTCGTCGGCGACTGGGAGCGCGGTGTCACCCCGGAGCAGCTCGACCAGGTGATGATCTGCGGGATCGCGACGGGCTGCGAGCTAGCCGACGCGGTCGCGGAGCTTTGAGCGCACCGCGAAGCCGATCCACGAGGTGAGGATGAGCGCGGCGACCGTGATCCGCGCCGCCCACTCGTAGCCGTGCGGGTAGAAGACGCCCGCCACGTGGTTGTCCAGGAAGCCGCCCTCGCGCAGCGGCAGGCCCGCGCCGGCCCGGCCGCGGTCCTCCAGCCAGGTCAGCGGGCACGACAGCCGCGCGACCACGATGATCAGGAGCCAGGCGGCGCTGACGATCTGCAGCCAGATGAGCCGGCGCCAGCGCCAGGCGAGGAAGCCGCCGAAGATGCCGAAGGCCAGGAACGCGAAGTGCGCGCCCACGGCCGCGGCGATCAGGATCCGGTAGACCACCCTGCAACGGTAGGCGACGCAGCGCTGCCCGCGCAGGACGGAGGATGGCCTGCGCGGGCAGCACGTCTACAGGTGGTGCGTCAGTTGCCGGAACGCATCCGTCGCGGCAGGTTCCGCTCGGTGTCGCCGGACAGCGTGCCGGTGCCCGTGGTGAGCAGGGTGAGGTCGTTGGCCTCGATGATCCCGGCGATCGGCTGGAAGAACGTCTCGCCGCCCACGGTGCAGTCCCCGGAGCCGCCGGAGGTCACGCCCTGGGCCTGGTCACCGACGAGCCACGGACCGCCGGAGTCACCGCCCTCGGCACAGACGTCCGTACGGGTCAGGCCGGTGACCGCGCCCTCGGGGTAGTTCACCGTCTGGTTCTTGGCCAGGATGGTACCGCAGAACGTGCCGGTGGTGGAGCCGGAGCGGCAGACCGCCGCGCCGACGGGCGCCTCGGTGCTGCCACCGACCGGCAGCGCGTTGCCGTCGAAGTCGTTGACGAACGGCTGCAGGCCCACGCCCGCGTTGGTCTGCACCAGACCGATGTCCGCGGTACCCGGGAAGATCGAGCCGACGACGACACCCTGGTCCAGGTTGTCCTTGTCGGTGGTCTCCGTGCCCTCGGCGCCGCAGTGGCCGGCGGTCAGGAAGCCGCCCTCGACCGCGAAGCCGATCGAGCAGCGGGCCTGGCCGCCGCCGAGGTTGACGAAGTACGGCTCGGCGCCGACCACGTCCGCGAAGGTCTTCGGGGCGGCCTTGGTGACGACCACCTTCACCGCCTCGGCGGGGATCCCGGCGTCGGAGGCCAGGTCCTCGGCGCGGTCGGTGTCGCCGGGCAGCGCCTGGATCACGACCTGGTTGGCCGCGACGTCGACGTACCAGCCGGGCAGCTCCCGGTCGGCCTTGGTGGCCTCGGCGTCCAGCGCCTTCTTGGCCCGGTCCAGCTGGGCCACGCTGCGCTCGACGAGCTTCGGCGTGGCCCCGGCCGCGCGGACCTCGTCGGCCAGGCCGGCGTCGGTGATGCCGATGTTCAGCGTCGTGCCGTCCTGGCCGAGCCAGGAACCCGCGTAGGAGTCACCGGACGCGCTGCGCAGCTGGGCTGCCACGCCGCTGGCCCACGCGGCCCGCTTCACCCGGGCGCCGGCCTGGTCGGCGCTGACGCCGAGGTCCCGTTGCATCGCGGCGAGCAGCTGGGGGGCCACTCCGCCGCTCACCTGCGACGCAGGGCCGCGGCCGGCGTTCGTGCCCGCCATGGACGGCAGCGTGAACGCCACCGCCGCTCCCGCTGCCGTCACCGTCGCCGCAAGCGCGACGACCGTTCTCCGCTGCATCCGAAACTCCCCTCGCATCGAGTGCCGTGGGGGCGGCACCGTGCCCTCAGATACGCAAGGGGGTCGCGGCCGGATCAATAAATCCGGTATTCACAGAAAACTATGGCTGTCGATCACACTTCCACAACGGTCGGCACGATCATCGGCCGGCGCCGGTAGGCGTCGTTCACCCAGCGTCCGACGGTGCGCCGGACCACCTGCTGGAGCTGGTGGGTGTCGGTGATGCCGTCCTCGGCCGAGCGGTGCAGGGCGGCGGTCAGCAGCGGGATGACCGGGTTGAAGGCCTGCGGGTCCTCGGAGAAGCCCTTGGCCGAGATGCTCGGCTCGCCGACCACCTTGCCGGTCACCGAGTCGATCACCACGGTGGCCGAGATGAAGCCGCCGTCGCCGAGGATGCGCCGCTCGGTCAGCAGCGACTCGCTGACGTCGCCCACGGCGAGGCCGTCGACGTACACGTAGCGGTTCTTGACCCGGCCCACGTGCCGGGCGTGCCCCTCGACCAGGTCGACCACGTCGCCGTCCTCGCAGAGCACGACCCGGTCCGGGGCGACCCCGGACTCGATGCCGAGCTGGGCGTGGGCGCGCAGGTGCCGCCACTCGCCGTGCACAGGCATCAGGTTGCTCGGGCGTACGACGTTGAGCAGGTAGAGCAGCTCGCCGGCCGGGGCGTGCCCCGAGACGTGCACCTTGGCGGTGTCCTTGTGCACGACCGTGGCGCCGGCCCGGGCCAGCTGGTTGATCACCCGGTAGACCGAGGTCTCGTTGCCCGGCACCAGCGAGCTGGCCAGCACGACGGTGTCGCCGGACTCGATGGTGATGTGCCGGTGGTCGCCGGTGGACATCCGGCCCAGCGCGCTCATCGGCTCACCCTGCGAACCGGTGGACATGAACACGATCTCGTCGTGCGGCATCTGGGCCGCCTCGTCCAGGCTGACCAGCAGGCCGTCCGGGATGCGCAGCAGGCCCAGGTCCCGGGCGATGCCCATGTTGCGGACCATCGAGCGGCCGATCAGGGCGACCTTGCGCTCGTACTCGTAGGCGGCGTCCATCACCTGCTGGACGCGGTGCACGTGGGAGGCGAAGCTCGCCACGATGATCCGGCCACGGGCCTTGGCGAAGATGGCGCCGAGCACCGGGCCGATGTCGCGTTCCGGGGTGACGAAGCCGGGGATCTCGGCGTTGGTCGAGTCGGACAGCAGCAGGTCGACACCCTCGGCGCCGAGCCGGGCGAACCCGGCCAGGTCGGTGATCCGCCCGTCCAGCGGGACCTGGTCCATCTTGAAGTCGCCGGTGTGCAGCACCAGGCCGGCCGGCGTGCGTACGGCCACCGCCAGCGCGTCCGGGATCGAGTGGTTGACCGCGAAGAACTCGCACTCGAACGGGCCCAGCCGCTCGGTCTGCCCCTCGCGCACGGTCAGCGTGTACGGGTCCAGCCGCCGCTCGGCCAGCTTGGCCTCGACCAGCGCCAGGGTGAACTCCGAGCCGACCAGCGGGATGTCCGGCTTGAGGGCGAGCAGGTACGGCACCGCGCCGATGTGGTCCTCGTGCCCGTGGGTCAGCACGATCGCCTGGACGTCCTCCAGCCGTTCCCGGATCGGGTCGAAGTCGGGCAGGATCAGGTCGACGCCGGGTTGCTCCACGTCCGGGAAGAGCACTCCGCAGTCGACGACCAGCAGCTTGCCGTCGAACTCGAAAATCGTCATGTTGCGGCCGATGGCCCCGAGACCTCCGAGCGGGATGACGCGCAAGGCGCCCTCCGGCAGCGGGGGTGGTGGTTCCAGCTCGACGTGTGCCTGGCTCAAGTGCGAGGCCTCTCTAATTGGTGCCGAGGTGCAGTCCCGCCGCGGCGGCGTCCTCGAGCAGTTGGTTCGTTTCGGCCTCGGTGGCGTCGACCAGCGGTGAGCGCACGGGTCCGGCGGGCAGCCCGAGGGCGCGCAGGCCGGCCTTGACGAGGATGGTGCCCTGGGTTCGGAAGATGCCGGTGAACAGCGGCAGCAGCTGCCGGTGCAGCGCGAGCGCCCCGGCGGTGTCGCCGCGCTCGTACGCCTCGATCATGGCCTTGGTCTGCGGGCCGATGAAGTGCGTGGAGGTGCCGACCACGCCGACCGCGCCGATCGACAGCAGCGGCAGGATGGCCGCGTCCTCGCCGGAGTAGTAGGCGAGGTCCGTGCGGCGCAGCACGTCGGCGCTGCCGGCCAGGTCGCCCTTGGCGTCCTTGACCGCCACGATGTTGGAGTGCTCGGCCAGGCGGAGCAGCGTCTCGGTGGCGATCGGCACGCCGGAGCGGTGCGGGATGTCGTAGAGCATCACCGGCAGGCCGACAGCGTCCGCGACGGTGGTGAAGTGCCTGATCAGGCCGGCCTGCGGGGGCTTGTTGTAGTACGGCGTGACGACCAGCAGGCCGTGCGCGCCCGCCTTCTCCGCGGCCCGGGACAGCTCGACCGTGTGGGCCGTGTTGTTGGTGCCGACGCCCGCCACGATCCGGGCCCGGTCGCCCACCGCCTCGACGACGACGCGCAGCAGGGTCTCCTTCTCGGCGTCGGTGGTCGTCGGTGACTCACCGCCGGTGCCGCTGATCACCAGGGCGTCGTGTCCCTGCTCGTCCACCAGCCATGTGGCCAGCCTGGCCGCGCCGTCGACATCGAGCGAGCCGTCCGCCGTGAACGGGGTCACCATGGCCGAGAGCAGCCGGCCGAAGGGCCGCGGGTGGTCGTGCGTCATACCGACAACTTATCGGACGGCCGGAGGGGTTTCCCCGTCGCCGGTGGGCCCGGGCCCCGGGCTGGGGCCTGTCCTAGACGTAGAAGGCGGTGAACGGCGCCCACGGCAGGTTGCGCAGAACGCTCCAGACACCCCAGACGGCGATGAAGCCACCGATCACGCCCGGGCTGAGGTTGAGCTGCGGGAGCCGCCAGCCGAAGAGGCGGCGGCCGGCCCAGGCGACGTACATGTAGAGCAGGAACGGGACGACGAAGACGAACAGGGCGTGGTGCCGGGCCGCCGCCGGGATGTCGCCGTGCAGCAGATACCACGCCGCGCGGGTGCCGCCGCAGCCCGGGCAGATGAAGCCGGTCGTGTATTTGAGCAGGCAGCTCGGGGCCGCACCGGCGTTCGCCTCGGTGGGGTGGGTGGCCAGGGTGTAGCCCACCGCGCCGGCCATGCAGACCAGCATCGCGGCCGGGGCGACCCAGATCGGCGACTCGCGCCACTTGCGCTGCACGAACCGCGTGACCCGGTCGGGCTGGGCGGGCTCGAAGTACGGCGGCGGCGGGTACGGGCCGTGCACCGGCCCGTCGACCTGCGGGTGGACTGCGACGGGGTCGGTCGCACTGCTCATGGGCGTCACGGTACACCCGCGGAGGCAAGCTTCAGCGCGGCCGTGAGCGGGCCGGCCAGGTCTCCGCGCTGCGGTGCCGCGACCGTGTGCAGGCCCAGCCAGCCGGCCAGCCGGTGCAGCTCGGGCACCAGCGCGGCGGCGGTCTCCTCCGGGTCGGCGGCGGGCTCGATCCAGGCGGCCGGGATCTGCAGCACACCGCTCTTGCGGTCGGCCTTGAGGTCGAGGCGGGCGGCGAACTCCTCGCCGAGCAGGAACGGCAGCACGTAGTAGCCGTACAGCCGCTGGGCGGCGGGGACGTAGATCTCGATGCGGTAGTTGAGGTCGAAGAGCCGCTCGGTGCGCCCGCGCTCCCAGATCAGCGGGTCGAACGGGCTGACCAGCGTCGCCGCCCGCACCCGGCGCGGCAGCCGGGCCTCGTGGTGCAGGTAGGCCGGGCCCTTCCAGCCGTGCACGGAGACCGGGAGCAGCACCTTGTCCTCGATCAGCTCGGCCAGGGCCTGCTTGAAGCCGGCCACCGGCAGCCGGAAATAGTCGCGCAGCTCCGGCTCCGCGGCCACGCCCAGGGTCCGGGCGGAGAGCTCGACCAGGGCCCGGAACGAATCCTCCGGCGACGGGGTCGGCGCCTCCAGCACGTGCCGGGGCAGGACCCGCTCGGGCAGGTCGTAACGCCGGGCGAACGAGGTGGTGCGCTCGGCGGCGGTCACCTCGCCGCTGTAGAACAGCCACTCGAGGGCCTGCTTGACGACCGACCAGTTCCAGCCCCAGTGGTCCTTGCTGCGCGGGGCGTCGTGCTCGATCTCGGCGGCGGTCAGCGGGCCGCGCTGCCGGACCTCGTCGAGCACCCAGGCGACCAGCTCGGGCTGCTCGGCCACGATGCGCCGCATGTTGCCCCAGGCGTAGTCCTGCGCGCGGGCCATGCGCCAGCGGAACAGCGGCTGGAGCTCGACGTCGATCAGCGACGCCTCGTGGCCCCAGAACTCGAACAGCAGCCGGGGTCTGCGGTAGGCGGCCCGGTCGAGCAGCGCCGGCGGGTAGGGCCCGAGGCGGCTGTAGAGCGGCATGAAGTGGGCCCGCTGCAGGACGTTGACCGAGTCCATCTGGATCAGGTGCAGGCGGCGCAGCACCCGGCGCAGGTGCCGCATGTCGGTGGCGCCGCCCGGCCGGGGGTCGGTGAAACCCTGCGCGGCGAGCGTGATGCGGCGGGCCTGGGCGACGGAGAGAGATTCGGGTACGGCCACAGAGCAGGACGCTAGCCGAGGGGTACGACAAAGCCGTCTGTAGGCTGCCGGGCATGGCACTCGGCTTCGTCCGTCCCGCCCGTCCCACCGACGCCGGCGAGATCGCCCGCATCCAGCTGACGACCTGGCGGACCGCATACCGGCGGATGTTCCCGGCGCACGTCCTGGCCAACCTGGACGAGGCCTACCTGGCCCGGGGCTGGGCCGAGGCGATCGAGGCCCCGCCCTCACCGCGGCACCGGGTGCTGATCGCGGTCGAGCAGGGCGAGGCGGCGTCGCACGTGGTGGGCTTCGCGGCCTCCGGGCCGGCCGACGAGCAGGCGCTCGTCCCCGAGGAGCCGCCGCTGCCCGACGACGTGGCGGCGATCACCGACCTGCTGGTCGAGCCCCGCTGGGGCCGCCGCGGGCACGGCAGCCGGTTGCTCGCGGCCACCGTCGACCTGTGGCGCGAGGACGCGTTCAAAGCGGCCGTGGCCTGGGCCTACGACGCGGACGAGGCGATGAAGAAGTTCCTGGTCTCCACGGGCTGGGAGCCGGACGGCGCCGGCCGCGCGCTGGACGTGGACGACATGCTGGTCCCCCAGCTGCGGCTGCACGTCGCCGTCGACCCGCAGCCGCCCGAGGCTTCCTGACCGGGCCGGCATGCCGCGACTCCAGCCGCTTCTGCACGAGCTCGTCACCACCGTGGCGGCGCCGACCATGGCGCTGGCCGGGCCGGACGGACAGATCCGCGCGGCCGGGGTGCAGGGCGTGTTCCACGCGGACGTCCGCGTGCTCTCCGCAGCCGTGCTGCTGCTCGACGACCACGAGCCCGAGCCGATCGGCCACGCCGAAGCGGGGGCCGGCACGGTCCACTTCGTCGCGCTGGCCCGCCGGATCGATCCGCGGCTGCGCATCGACCGGACCCGCACTGTGACTCCGGGGCGGGTCGACGAGCAGATCCGGCTGAGCTCGGCCGCGCCGGAGCCGGTCAGCACGGTGGTCACGGTCGAGCCGGCGGCCGACCTAGCGCCGATCGAGGCCGTCAGGTCCGGCGGCCCGACCACCCCGGTGGCCGCCGGCCGGTCCGCCGACGGCGGCCTGACCTGGGCCCAGGACGGCGTCACCGTCACGGTCGGCGCGGACCGGGCCGAGATCGACGACCGCGGGCGGCTGCGCTGGGCGGTCACGCTCGCGCCGGGCACGGACACGACCCTGGCCTTCACCGTACGGGTGGACGACCCCTCCGCGGCGGTGCACGCCCCCACTCGCTCCCGCGACTGGAACCGGGCTCGGGTCCACTCCGGCGACCAGCGCCTGGGCCGGCTGGTGGCCCGCTCGCTCGACGACCTGCACGGACTGCGGCTGACCGACGGCGACGATGTCTACCTCGCCGCCGGCGTGCCGTGGTTCCTGACGCTGTTCGGCCGGGACAGCATCTGGGCCGCCCGGATGCTGCTCCCGGTGGGCACCGGCCCCGCCGCCGGAACGCTCCGCGTGCTGGCCCGCCGGCAGGGCACCCGGGTCGACCCGGCCGCGGCCGAGGCACCCGGCAAGATCCTGCACGAGCTGCGCCGGCAGGAATTCGTGCTGGCGGACGGCCTGCGGCTGCCCGCCGCCTACTACGGGACCATCGACGCCACGCCGCTGTGGATCAGCCTGCTGCACGACGCCTGGCGCTGGGGGCTGCCGGAGGCGCAGGTCGGCGAGCTGCTGCCGCACCTGGAGGCGGCGCTGGGCTGGCTGGCCGGGCACGGCGACGACTTCCTGGCGTACCGCGACACCACCGGGCACGGCCTGGCCAACCAGGGCTGGAAGGACTCCGGGGACGCCGTGCGCTTCCACGACGGACGGCAGGCCGAGCCGCCCATCGCCCTGGCCGAGGTGCAGGGCTACGCCCACCGGGCGGCGCTGGACGGCGCGGCGCTGCTGGACGCGTTCGGCCGGCCCGGCGGCGACCGGTGGCGGCAGTACGCAGCCAAGCTGGCCGAGCGCTTCCGGGCGGAGTTCTGGCTCGACGCCGGCTACCCGGCGCTGGCGCTGGACCGCGACGGGCGCCTGGTCGACTCGCTGACCAGCAACATCGGCCACCTGCTGGGCACCGGCCTGCTCGACGCGGCCGAGGAACGGGCGGTGGCGACGGCGCTCGGCGGCGAGGCGATGTCCGGCGCGTACGGGCTGCGCACGATGTCCGCCGTCGACGGCGGGTACGCGCCGCTGTCGTACCACTGCGGCTCGGTGTGGACGCACGACACCGCGATCGTGGCGGCCGGGCTGGCCCGGGCCGGGTTCGGTGCCGAGGCGGCCGTGCTGATCGACGGGTTGCTGACCGCGGCGGAGGCGTTCGGCTACCGGCTGCCCGAGCTGCACGCCGGGGACGCCCGCGGGGCGCTGAGCCGGCCGATGCCGTACCCGGCGGCTTGCCGGCCCCAGGCGTGGTCGGCGGCCGCGGCAGTGCTCATGACCCAGGCCGTGATCGGGCTTGAGCCGGACGTGCCCGGCGGCCGGGTACGCCTCCGGCCGCTCGCCGGCGCACCCTTCGGCCCGGTCGAGGTGCGTGGCCTCAGCATCGCCGGTGCGACGGTGGACGTGCAGGTCGACGCCGACGGCGAGGCGAGTGTCAGGGGCCTCCCCGCCGGACTGACGCTGGGCTGAACCCCCGGTCGAGGAGGGCCCTCAGTCGAGGAGGGAGTCGAGGCCGATCGTCAGGCCCGGGCGGGTCACGATCGAGCGGATCCCCAGCAGCACACCCGGCATGAAGGAGGCCCGGTCCAGGCTGTCGTGCCGGATGGTCAGCGTCTCGCCGTGCGTACCGAAGAGGACCTCCTGGTGGGCGACCAGGCCCGCCGCCCGCACCGCGTGCACCCGCACGCCGTCGATGTCCGCGCCGCGGGCGCCGGACACCTCCTCCTTGGTCGCGTCCGGCATCGCGCCCAGGCCGGCCTCGGCCCGGGCCGCCGCGATCAGCTTGGCCGTGTGGGTGGCCGTGCCGCTCGGGGCGTCCAGCTTGCGCGGGTGGTGCTGCTCGATGATCTCGGCCGACTCAAAGTAGCGGGCCGCGCGGGCCGCGAACTGCATCATCAGCACCGCGCCGATGCCGAAGTTGGGCGCGATCAGCACGCCGACCTCGGGCTTGTGCGACAGCCAGGAACGCACCCGCTCCAGGCGCTGCTCGGTGAAGCCGGTCGTGCCGACAACCATGCTGATGCCCTGGTCCACGGCCCAGTGCAGGTTGTCCATGACCACGTCGGGGGTGGTGAAGTCGACGAGCACCTGGGCGCCGGCGTCCGAGGCGTTGAACAGCCAGTCGCCCTGGTCGACCATCGCCACCAGCTCGAGGTCGTCGGCCGCGTCGACCGCTTTGCACACTTCGAGGCCCATGCGGCCCCGGGCACCGAGTACGCCGACGCGGATCGGTTGCTGCTCGTCTGTCACCCGGTCAATTTAACGCCGGTCGCCGCCTCGTCGGGAGCCGGGTGCCGGTTGCGCCACCAGCGCTCGGCCAGCCCCACGACCAGGAAGACGCCGGCGACGTAGGCCCAGCCGACCAGCACGTCGATCACGTAGTGCTCCCCGGTGTAGACCAGGGTGAACGTCATCGCGAGCGGGTACGCGAGCAGCAGCGGCCACCAGCGCCGGCGCACCACCGGCAGGAAGAAGGCGACGGCCATCATGGCCCAGGCGGTGTGCAGCGATGGCATCGCGGCCACCGGGTTGGACGCCTCCACCTGCAAGGCGTTCAGAGTGTTGCCGGCGCCGTGCAGGCCGATGGCATCCCACCCGTTCGTGGAGATCCGCTCGACGTGCTCAGGCAGGTAGCCCTCCTCGTAGGCCCACCAGGGCGGTGCCGCCGGATAGACGAAGTAGGTGATCAGGCCGAAGACGCAGAGGGTGAACCAGCGGCGGACGAAGCGGGCCCACTGCGCGCGGGACCGCACCCAGAGGATCACCGCGACCGTCGGCACGGTCAGGAAGTGCGAGACGTAGATCAGGGTGACCACGACCTCCCACCACTGCACCACGCCGGGCTGGTACAGGTGCTGCTGCAGCCAGGTGGTCGGGACCTGACCGCCGGTGAGCCGGCCGAACATCGCCTCGTCCGCGTCGATCAGCTCGGTGACGTGCGGCTGGAAGAGGTCGTCGGCGTACCCGCGGGAGATGTTGTAGACGACCAGCAGCAACGCGATGGGCAGCCAGTCCCGCAGGAACAGCAGGTGCTGCCGCCACGGCAGGTCGCTGCGCCAGGCGATGGTGGCCAGCCACAGCCAGCCGAAGGCGATCAGCGGGTCGCTGGTCGGCACGCCGATGAAGTACGTGCCGACCGCGAACAGGACCGCCCAGATCAGCATGCCGATGATCCGGCGTCTGCGCCGGTCCGGCGTCGCTTCTTCTTGTACGGGCGGAGGGCTGAGGATGGTCACGGCGTCCCAGGTTAGCGGGCGTTCGAAAACGCGTTCTCGTCGAAGGGCCCGACGACGGCCAGCGACATGGGCTTCGCCAGCAGCTCGGCGGCCAGCTCGTTGACCTCGTCGAGGGTGACGGCATCGACCCGGGCCAGCATCTCGTCGACGGCCATCAGGTCGCCGTGCAGCAGCTCCGACTTGGCCAGCCGGCTCATCCGCGAGCCGGTGTCCTCCAGGCCGAGCACGTACGAGCCCTTGACCATGCCCTTGCCACGGGCCAGCTCGCCGGCGCTGATGCCGTCGGCCGCGACCGTGGCGAGCTCCGCGCGGATCAGCGAGAGCACCTCCTCGGCCTTGCCCGGGGCGCAGCCGGCGTAGACCGCGAACAGGCCGGCGTCGGCGTACTGGCTGCCGTACGAGTAGACCGAGTAGGCCAGCCCCCGCTTCTCCCGGATCTCCTGGAAGAGCCGGCTGGACATGCCACCGCCGAGCACGTTGTTGAGCACGCCGAGCGCGAACCGGCGCTCGTCGGCCCGGTTGATGCCGGCGCAGCCGAGCACGATGTGCGCCTGCTCGGTGTCGCGGTGCCGGACCAGGGTGACCGGCTTGCGCGCGCGGGCGGCCCCGGACGAGCCACGCTTGGGCGCGGGCTCGGCGATGTCGCCGTCGAGCGGGCTGCCGGCCAGGGCGGCCCGGACCAGCTTGACGACCTTGGCGTGCTCGAGGTTGCCCGCCGCCGTGATCACGATCTGCGGCGCCTTGTAACGGGCCCGGTAGAAGCGGTTGATCTGGGTGCGGGTCATCGGCGAGATGGTCTGCTCGGTGCCCGAGATCAGCCGGCCCAGCGGCGTGTCGGCGCCGAAGATCGCCTCGGTGAAGACGTCGTGCACCTCGTCGCCGGGCTCGTCGTCGTGCATGGCGATCTCCTCGAGGATCACGCCGCGCTCGGTCTCCACGTCCGCCGGGTCGAGGATCGAGCCCGCGACCGCGTCACACAGCACGTCCACGGCGAGCGGCAGATCGGCGTCCAGCACCCGCGCGTAGTAGCAGGTGTACTCCTTCGTGGTGAAGGCGTTGGTCTCGCCGCCGACCGCCTCGATCTCCGCCGAGATCTCCAGCGCGGTGCGCTTCTCGGTGCCCTTGAACAGCAGGTGCTCGAGGAAGTGCGAGGCACCCGACATCGCCGGGGTCTCGTCACGGGAGCCGACCCCGACCCAGACGCCGAGAGCGGCGCTGCGGGTGGTGGGGATCGCCTCGGTGATGATGCGCAGACCAGAGGGCAGGACAGTGCGCTTGACGCCGTCCTGCAGGGTCCGGGTAGAAACGCGGGGGGGGGGGGGGGGGGGGGGGGGGGTGGGGGGGGGGGTGGGGGGGGGGGGGGTGGGGGGGGGGGTGGGAGGGGGGGGGGGGGGGGCGGGGCCGGCCTGCGGAGGCCAGGAACCAAGGCAGCGCACGGTGCGTCTCCTCGGTCAGCTG
>NZ_JBVJIR010000002.1:88655-709644 GCF_055586185.1 Actinoplanes sp. NPDC051405 | reverse complement strand
TCCCCCTCCCCCCCACACCAAAAGTATGGGTCACTCTTGTACTTCTCTCCCCCCCCCCCCCCCCCTGCCCCCCCCCCCCCCCCCCTCCCCCCCCCCCCCCCCGCCCACCCCCCCCCCCCCCCCCCCCGGCCCGGCTCAGTCGCGCAGCCGGCGGTAGGCGCGCGCCGACAGCGGCAGGAATATCGCGGTGAGCAGCAGCGGCCAGCCGACCGCGAGCCACACCGCCCCGTCGGCCAGCGGTCCCTCGGTGATCCCGGTCGGGTTGCCGAAGAGCTCCCGCGTGGCCGACGCGGTCGCGGACAACGGGTTCCAGGCGGCGATCGCACCCAGCCAGCCCGGCATCGTCTCGGCGGACACGATCGCGGTGGACAGGAAGCCGATCGGCCAGACCAGCACCTGCACGGCCATCGTGGCGCCCTCGCCGCGGAAGCTCAGGCCCACGAAGATGCCGATCCACAGCACGGCGAACCGCAGCAGGAGCAGGAGCAGCACGGCGGCCAGCGCGGACGCCGGGCCGTCGGAGATCCGCCAGCCGATGACCAGGCCGCCGAGGATCAGCACGAGCAGCTCGACCGCCGAGTTGGCCATGTCCGCGCCGACCCGGCCCAGGGCCACCGACGCGCTGCCGATCGGCATCGAGCGGAACCGGTCGGTGATGCCCTTGCGGGCGTCGTTGGCCATCGCCGTGGCCGTGCTCTCGACCCCGAACATCATGCTCAGCGCGAGCATCCCGGGCAGCAGGAAGCTGATGTAGTCGCCGCCGCCGGGGACCGTGATCGCGCCGCCGAAGAGAAAACCGAAGACCAGCAGCAGCATGATCGAGAAGAGCAGGCCGAAGAGCGGCGCCCACGGCTGGCGTACCCAGTGGGCCAGGTCCCGCTGGGTGATGACCCAGCCGGCTCGCAGTGTCGTCATCGCGCCACCTCCTTGTCGGTCAGGGTGAGGAAGACCTCGTCGAGGGTCGGCCGGCGCAGCACCAGGTCCTCCGGGGCGACGCCCAGCTGATCCAGGGCACGGACGATGTCGGCCAGCGCGACCACCCCGGCCCCGACCTCGAAGGTCACCCGGTGCGTCTCCGCGTCGGTGACGGCCGCCTCGCCCAGGGCGGCCGCCAGTCGCTGGGCCACCAGCTCCAGCGACTCCGACCGCGGCACGGTGACGGTCACCCGGTCCCCGCCGACCTGACGCTTGAGCTCGTCCGGCGTGCCGGTGGCGACCACCTTGCCGTGGTTCATCACGGAGATCCGGGCCGCCAGCTGGTCGGCTTCGTCGAGGTACTGCGTGGTGAGCAGGACCGTGGTGCCGCGCGCGGCGATCTCCCGGACGCTCTCCCAGACCTCGTTGCGGGCCCGGGGATCCAGGCCGGTGGTGGGCTCGTCGAGGAACAGCACCGCCGGGGTCAAGATGAATCCGGCGGCCAGGTCGAGCCGGCGGCGCATCCCGCCGCTGTAGGTCGAGACCGCCCGGTCCGCCGCGTCGGTGAGCCCGAACGTGTCGAGCAGCTCGTCGGCCCGGGCCCGGGCCAGGGCCGTGGTGAGGCCGAAGAGCCGGCCGAACATGACCAGGTTCTGCCGGCCGCCGAGGATCTCGTCCACGGCGGCGTTCTGCCCGACCAGTCCGATCCGCCGCCGGACCTCGCGGCCCTGGGTACGGACGTCGAAGCCGGCGACGCGCGCGCTGCCGCCGTCGGTGCGGATGAGGGTGGCCAGGGCCTTCACCGCGGTGGTCTTGCCGGCGCCGTTCGGGCCGAGCAGGCCGTGGATGACGCCGGGCGGCACGCTCAGGTCGAAGCCGTCCAGAGCCTGGAGATCGCCGTATCTCTTGCGTAGTCCGTCGGCCGTGAGGGCATGGTCGGTCACGGTGGCTCCTAACTCCGTATGCCTTACGGAAATCTTGCCGGGCAACACCGTACACCCCACGGGGTAATCTGCGCACATGGAAAGTCAGGACATCGACCGCACGCTCAATTTGCTGTGGCGGCGCACGCTCGGGACACCGCAGGGCACCCGCGGACCCCGGCAGCGGGTGAGCGTGGACGAGGTGGTGCGCGCGGCGATCGCGGTGGCGGACGAGGAGGGGCTGCCCGCGTTCTCGATGCGCAAGGTCGCCGACCGGCTCGGGCTGAAGCTGATGTCGATCTACACCTACGTCCCCGGCCGGGCCGAACTGATCGGTCTGATGATCGACGAGGTGGCCGGCGAGCAGAAGCTGCCGCCGCACGAGGGCCCGCTGCGGCAGCGGATAGCCGGGGTCGCGCAGCAGATCTGGGACGAGTTCCACCGGCATCCCTGGCTGCTGCAGGTGGAGAACAGCCGGCCGTGGATCGGCCCGAACGTCTCCGACCGCTACGAGTGGCAGCTCGCCGCCATCGAGGGCGCCGGCTTCACCGACCTGGAGATGGACCAGGTGATCACGATGCTGTGCGGTTTCACCGCCGGGGCGGCGCGGTCCTCCATCGACACCCGGCGCACCACCGAGCAGTCCGGCATCTCCGACGCCGAGTGGTGGGCGGTCAACGCGCCGGTCCTGGAACGGGTGATGCCCGGCGACGCGTACCCGATCTCCGGCCGGGTCGGGCAGGCCGCCGGGCTGGAGTACAACGCGGTCGGCGACCCGGAGCGGTCGTTCCGCTTCGGGCTCGACCGCATCCTGGACGGGCTGGAGCGCCTCCTCGACCGCTGACGGGGCGCACGGGGAAGCCGGGGCATAATCGCCTCTCATGAGCGACGCCCTGATCGACAGCCTCACGGCGGCCGTCGCCGCCCGGCCCGACGACGTCGCGCTGCGACTGCACCTGGCCGAGCTGCTGGTCGGGGCCGGGCGGACCGGCGAGGCGATCGGGCACGCCGCCCAGGTGCTGGCCCGGGACCCCGCGAACGAGGCCGCCCGGCGGGTGATGGCGAACGCCCTTCCCGGGGAGGCGAAGGCGGCCGAGCCCGGTCCGGGCGTGGACTGGGCCGCCCTGGAGGGTGAGTTCGAGGGCGTCGTCCCACCCAGGTTCGCCCCGGCCGGTGCCGACGACCGCGCGTTCGACGTCGAACGGGCCACGGTCACCCTCGCCGACGTCGGCGGCATGGACGAGGTGAAGCAGCGCCTCGAGCTGGCCTTCCTCGGCCCGCTGCGCAACCCGCGGCTGCGCACATTGTTCGGCAAGAGCCTGCGCGGTGGCCTGCTGCTGTACGGGCCACCCGGTTGCGGCAAGACGTTCCTGGCCCGGGCCGTCGCGGGGGAGATGGGCGCCGCGTTTGTCTCCCTGTCGATCGTCGACGTGCTGCAGATGTGGGTCGGCAGCTCGGAGCGCAACCTGCACGACCTGTTCGAGGCCGCCCGCTCGCACGCGCCCTGCGTGCTGTTCCTGGACGAGATCGACGCGCTCGGCCACAAGCGCAGCCAGCTCAGCTCCTCGGCGATGCGGACCCTGGTCAACCAGCTGCTCACCGAGCTGGACGGGGTCGGCGACGGCAACGAGGGGGTGTTCGTGCTCGCCGCGACCAACGCCCCCTGGGACATCGACGCGGCCCTGCGCCGGCCCGGCCGCCTCGACCGCACTGTGCTGGTCCTGCCGCCGGACGCGACCGCCCGCGCGGCCGTCCTCGAGTACCACCTGCGCGAGCGGCCGGTCGCCGGCATCGACCTGCGCGCGCTGGCCGCCGCCACCGAGCACTTCTCCGGTGCGGACCTCGCGCACGTGTGCGAGACGGCGGCCGAGTTCGCGATGCGCGACTCCATCGCCACCGGCGAGGTGCGGATGATCTCGCAGCAGGACATGACAGCCGCCGTCCGGGAGCTGCGCCCGTCCACCGACGCCTGGTTCGCCACCGCCCGCAGCGTGGTCATGTTCGGCAACGCCGGCGGCGAGTTCGACGACCTGGCCGCGTACCTCCGCAAGCGCAAGCTGCTGTGAGCGGCGACGACGCGTACCGGCAGGCCCGGCAGCTCGCCCAGGTCGGCCGGCACGCGGACGCCGAGGTCCGGTTGCGCGCGGCGCTGGCCGCCGCGCCCGCCGACGCCGATCTGCTCACCCTGCTCGGTTATGTGCTGCGTCAGCAGCGCGACTACGCGGCCGCGCTGGCGGCCTGCGACGCGGCCGTGGCCGCCGACCCGCGGCTGGCCGACGCGCACGCCGAACGCGCCGAGTCCCTGATCGCGCTGATCCGCGACCGGGACGCGATCGCCGCGGCGGGGGAGGCGGTCCGGCTGGCCCCGCACGAGCCCTCCGGGCACCTGGTGCTGGCCCGCTCGCTGGCCGCCGGCCGCCGCTTCGCCGAGGCCCGCGGCTGTGCCCGGCAGGGTCTGGCGCTGGCCCCGCGGTCGGTCGAGGGGCTGCTGACCGTGGCCGACGTGGAACGTGACGCGGGCAACCGGGACGCGGCCGAGGAGGCGGCCCGGGCGGCGCTGGCGATCGAGCCGGCCAACGCCTACGGCCGCTGGCTGCTCGCGATGCTCGACGCCGAACGGCTGCGGGTGGGCCGTTCGATGCGCGCCCTGCACGACGTGGCCCGGGAGAATCCGGCCCGCCCGGATCTCATCTCGATGACCTGGCCGATCCGCAGCCTGCTCAGCGCGCTGCGCCGCTGGTTCGCCGCCGCGATCCTGCTGGTGGCGGCCGGCGCCCTGGCGGCGAGGTGGTGGCCACCGGCGGCCATCGGCAGCCGCATCCTGGCCGCCCTGTTCGCGGTGGTCGTGGCCGGCTTCGCCCTGCGGGTGCTGGTCCCGGCGGGCCGGTTGCCGTGGCGCTGCCTGCGGCTGGTGCCCGGGCTGCTGCGCCGGGCCACCCGGGCCGCGATGGTGACGGTGGGCGTCATGGTCGCGCTCCTGCTCGCGTACGCCGTGACGGGCCGCTGGTGGACGGCCGTGCTCGCCCTCGCGGGGGTGCCGGTGCTGTGCGGCCTGGGCCTGGCCGAGTTGCTCGGTGCCCGGCTGGACGACCCGGGTTTCCTGCACGCGCTGAAGGCCCTGGGCCGTGACTTCCGCGACTGGGGCGGCGAGCTCGCCCGCTGGTGGCAGGAGACGAAGCGCGAACTGCGCGAGACGTGGAACGACGACAAGCCGCTGCCGCCGCGTCCCGGGTCGTCGCGATGAGCCACGATCACAGCCACGGCACCCCGCCGGCCGCGTCCCGGCGTACCCGGCGGATCGTCACCGCGGTGCTGGTGCCGGCTGCACTGGCCACCCTCGTGGCACTGATTCTGCTGTGGCCCGGCGACGTGCGCACGGACGCTGCCGCGAGCGGCGGCGAGCGGGCCCTGGGCACGGTCACCGCTGTTGCCGAGCAGGCCTGCCCGGCCGGGGCGCAGCAGCAGCGCTGTGGTTCCGCCACGGTCCGCGTCACCGAGGGCCCCGGCTCGGGGACAGATCAGGCGGTGGATCTTCCGCAGGGCCCCGGCACGCGCGCCCTGCACGTCGGCGACGGCGTGGTCCTGCTCTACTTCCCGGACGCGGTTCCCGGCGGGCGGGCGTACTCGGTGGTGGACCGGCAGCGCTCGACTCCGATGATCTGGCTGGTCGCGGTGGCCGTGGCGGTGATCCTGGCGTTCGGGCGGCGGCGGGGCCTGACGTCGCTGGCCGGCCTGGCGGTGAGCTTCGCACTGCTGCTGCTGTTCGTGATCCCGGCCATCCTCGACGGCTCGCCGCCGCTGCTCATCGCCGTGGTGGGCGCCTCGGCGATCATGTTCGCGGCCCTGTATCTGACCCACGGCGTCAACGTGCACACCTCGGTGGCGGTGGCCGGCACGCTGGCCAGCCTGGTGCTCACCGGCGTGCTGGGCGCGGTGTTCACCTCCCTGATGCAGCTGAGCGGGCTGGGCAGCGACGACAGCGCGGCCCTGGCCGTCACCCGGACCAGCCTGGACCTGCGCGGATTGCTGCTGGCCGGGATCGTGATCGGCGCCCTCGGTGTGCTGGACGACGTGACGGTCACCCAGGCGGTGACGGTGGCGGAGATGAGCCCCGGCGCGACGAGCCGCTGGGAGCTGTACCGCGCGGCGATCCGGGTGGGCCGCGCGCACGTGGCGTCGGCGGTCAACACGATCGTGCTCGCCTACGCGGGGGCCTCGCTGCCCCTGCTGTTGTTGATCACGGCGTCCAGCGAACCCGTCACCGACCTGCTGACCAGCGAGTACCTGGCCCAGGAGATCCTGCGCAGCGCGGTCGGCACGATCGGCCTGGTCGCCTCGGTTCCGATCACGACCGCCCTCGCCGCCCTGGTGGCGGACCTGGGCCCGGCCACGCCCATTTCCACGGGGCGGCACGCCCGGCGCGCCTGAGGACGGCGGGCCGGAGCCCGCCGCCCTCGATCGGCCGGTGCTCAGCAGTTGCGCAGTTCCGGCGACTGGTTGAGCAACTGGCCGCGCGGGGAGACGAACGCCTGGTAGCGGTCGCCGCCCACCGCACCGAAGCGGAACGCCGCCACCCGGTGGCAGTTCTGGAAGGCGAGCTTGGCGCCGAAGTGCCGCTCCAGCCCGCCGCGGATGGCGTCACTGGCCAGGGCGCGCAGCAGCTCGCCCCGCTGCTGCTCGGACGGCGGCGGGACCTCGTGGTCGGCGAACTCGCCGCCGGTGGTGTCCAGGTCGGTCATGACCTTGCTGACCACTTCCCACGCGTACGGCAGGGACGTGCGGACACAGTCGACGAACTCCGCGTCCGTGACCTCGCCGCGCTCGGCGGCGGAGAGCAGATCGGGGGAGACGGCAAGAGACATGCGGATCCTTCCAACAGCGGACGGCGTACCGGCGGGGCGCCGGCGCCAGGTCCATCTTGTTGGTAACGGTTTTCATTGTAAAGATGGGCGCGCCGGTGTCACCCGACCGCGCGCGACCGTCTGCTGCTCGCGGCGGCCGAGCTGCTCGACCATCCGTCGTTCTACGTGCCGCTGCACGGGCTGATCGGCCGGCCGGCCGGGGAGCGCGATCTCGGCCTGTCCGTGCGGGCCCGCGAGGCCGCCCTGCAAGAGGTGCTGCTGAACCGGCGAAGCCGGGCCCGGCCGACGTCTCCCGGGCCGGTGCCGCTGTCACGCTGCGGGCCGCGCCGGCGGCCGACCGGACGGGGTTGACCGCGGGCGAGGCCGCCCTGTTGGGTGAGCTTCTCGACCGCCTCGCCGCCGAAACGGAGCCCGCCCGGTGATCCTCGACTGGCCCGCCTGCCGCAATGCCCGCGACCTGGGCGGACTGCCCACCCTCGACGGTGGCCGGATCCGTGACGGGGCGCTGCTGCGCTCCGACCACCACGCCGCGATGACCCCGGCCGACGTCGCCACGGTCCGGGCCGCCGGGGTGTCGCGGATCGTGGATCTGCGCCGGCCCGCGGAGGTCGCCGAGCAGCCCAGCCCGTTCGCCGGTGACCCGATCTACACCCATGTGTCGATGCTCATGGACGTGACCGACTACGAGTATCCGGCCGACTCCTACGGGCCGCTGCTCGATCACAACCAGGACCGGGTGGCAGCCGCCTTCCGGGCGATCGCCGAGGCACCCCCGGGCGGCGTGCTCGTGCACTGCCGCGGCGGGCGGGACCGGACGGGCACCCTGGTCGCCCTCGCGCTGACGGTCGCCGGGGTCGGCCCGGAGGTGGTGGCCGAGGACTACGCGCGCTCCGAGGACTGCCCGGCCGCCACGATGATCAACACCCTGGCCCACGCCGAGCAGGCGTACGGCGGCGTCGAGAACTACCTGCGCGGCATCGGCGTCGAGCAGCGCCACCTCGACGCGGTCCGGGAGCGCCTGCGCGAGCCGGCCCACCTCACCGAGACCCGCGCGGGCTGGGACGCCGTGGCCGACTGGTACACCGAGCAGTTCCGCGACGACCTGCCCACCAGGATCTGGGACCGCGCGCTGCTGGCCGGCTTCGCGGAGCTCGTCGGCGCCGCGCCCGGCCCGGTCGTCGAGGTGGGTTCCGGACCCGGCGTCACGACCGCGTATCTGCACGGCCTGGGTCTGGACATCAGCGGCATCGACCTCTCCCCGGAGATGGTCGCCGTCGCCCGCCGCGACCACCCGCACGTCCGGTTCCGGGTGGGGTCCATGACGGACCTGCCGTGGCCCGACGCGTCGCTGGCCGGGCTGGTGGCCTGGTATTCGATCATCAACCTGCCCGACGAGGAGCTGCCGGCGGTGTTCGCCGGGTTCCACCGGGTGCTGGCCCCCGGCGCGCCGGTGATCCTGGCTTTCCAGACCGGCGACGAGATCGTGGTCCGCCGGGACATCACCTTCCACCGCCGCCGTCCCGAAGCCGTCGAGGCGCTGCTCGCCGACGCCGGGCTCGACCTGGTGCTGCGGACGGTCCGGGAGCCGGCCGAGCACCTGGGCGTGGTCGAGACGGTGCCGCAGGCGTACCTGGTGGCCCGGCGGCCGTCAGCCGGTCGGTAGCGTCGTCAGGACGACGACGTCCACTGCACCGACAGGCCGGTCGCCGCGCGTTCGGTCCGGACCTCCATCACCGAGCCCAGGATCGTCGCCCGGTCCACCACGATCGGCTGGTCGTCCAGGCCGTAGGTGATCCGGTCCGAGACGAACACCGGCGTGCCCTCGGGCCGGCGCAGCAGCTCGGCCACCGGCGCCGTGAGCACCTCCGGGCGCAGCACCTCCGAGGCGCGGTGCACGACCACCCCGTGCTCGGCGATCGCGGCGTACAGGGAGGTGTCGCTGAGGTCGGCGGTGCGCAGCAGGGCGCCGACCGGCGGGCGCACCCAGGACAGCTGGTGCACCGCCGGCCGGCCGGCCAGCAGACGCAGGCGTTCGAGCCGCAGGACCCGGCCCGGGCCCAGCTGCGCCGCGACCCAGGCCGGCGGGCGGTGCATGCCCTGGCCGAGGATCTCGGTGCTGACCGTACGGCCCTGAGCCCGCAGATCCTCGGCCAGCCCGCGCAGCGAGTCCAGCCGGTAGGTGGCCTTCGGCGACGCGACGAACGTGCCCCGCCCCGGCTGCTGGGAGAGCAGGCCGTCGGCCTCCAGCTGCCGCAGCGCCTGCCGCAGCGTCACGAGCGTCACCCCGTACGCGGCGCTGAGCTCCTTCTGCGGCGGCAGCGCCGAGCCGGGCGGCAGCTCGCCACCGCGGATCTTCGCGGTCAGGTCAGCCGCGATGACCTGATATTTCGGCGTGCGGCGTTCCAGGAGACACCCCCAGGTCGAGTGCGGTGCGGTAGGCGGCGACGTCGGCGCCGAGCTCGGCCGCCGTGGCTCCGTCGAGAACCCTACGCATCAGCACCGAGGCGATCACAGCGCCGTCCCCGGCGCGTCCCGCCTCGGCCGCCTGCGCCGGGGTGGACACGCCGAAGCCGATCAGCACCGGCAGCTCGCTGACCGCTTTCAGCCGGACGGCCAGTGTCGCCGCCGAGCCGGCCAGCCGGGCGCGTTCGCCGGTGGTGCCCATGACGCTGATCGCGTACACGAAGCCGCGGCTGCGGGCGCAGATCTCCCGCAGCCGGTCGTCCGGGGTCGACGGCGCCGCCAGCAGCACCAGGTCGATGCCGGCGGCCGCCGCGGCGGCCTCGGTCGCCGCCGATTCCTCCAGCGGCAGGTCCGGCACGATCAGGCCGGAGACCCCGGCGGCGGCCAGCGCGGGCAGGCCGACCCGCAGGACGATGTTCGCGTACGTCATGACGACGACCGGCACCCGCAGCGGCGTGGCGGCGAGGTCCGCGAGAATCGACTCCACCGTGGCGCCGCGGGCCAGGGCCCGGTCCGACGCCTCCTGGATGGTCGGCCCGTCGAGCATCGGGTCGGAGAACGGCAGCCCCACCTCGATCGCGTCCGCCCCGCCGTCCTGATAGGCCAGCAGCAGCTCGGTCCAATCCGCGGTGATGCCGCCGGTCACGTACGGCACCAGCAGCGGCCGTCCGGTGACCGCCAGCGCGGCGCTGAGCGTGGTCGTCATCGCGGTCCCTCCATCAGCTGGGCCATGTCCTTGTCACCGCGGCCCGAGAGGGTCAGCAGCACCGTCGAGCCGGTCGGCAGCTCGGATGTCCCGGCCGCGCGCAGCACCCACGCCACCGCGTGCGCCGATTCGAGCGCGCAGATGATGCCCTCGCGCTCGGCCAGGCGGCGGACCGCGACCAGCACCTCGTCGTCGGTCACCGCCACGTACCGGGCCCGGCCCAGCCCGCCGAGCTGCGCGTGCTCCGGCCCGACGCCGGGGTAGTCCAGGCCGGCGGCGATCGAGTGTGCCTCGGCGACCTGCCCGTGCCGGTCCTGCAGCACCAGCGACCGCGAGCCGTGCAGCACGCCCGGCTCACCGCCGGACACCGCCGCCCCGCCGGCCGCCTCCACGCCGACGAGCCGGGCGGTCGTGTCGACGAAGCCCGCGAAGGTGCCGGCCGCGTTGGAGCCGCCGCCCACGCAGGCGACGACGACGTCCGGGATACCGGTGCTGAGCTCGGCCGCGACCTGCCCGCGGGCCTCTTCGCCGATCACCCGCTGAAATTCCCGGACCATCCACGGGTACGGGTGCGGCCCGGCGACCGACCCGAGGCAGAAGTGGGTGTCCTCGACGGCCGACACCCAGCTGCGCATGGCCTCGTTGGTGGCGTCCTTGAGGGTGCGGCTGCCGCTGGTCACCGGGACGACCTCGGCGCCGAGCAGGTGCATCCGGAAGACGTTGAGGGCCTGCCGCTCGATGTCGCGTTCGCCCATGTAGACCGTGGCGCGCAGCCCGAACAGCGCGGCCGCGGTGGCCGTGGCCACGCCGTGCTGGCCGGCCCCGGTCTCGGCGATCAGCCGGGTCTTGCCCATCCGCCGGGCCAGCAGCGCCTGCCCGAGCACGTTGTTGATCTTGTGGGAGCCGGTGTGGGCCAGGTCCTCGCGCTTGAGCAGCAGGGTGATGCCCAGCTCGGCGGAGAGGTTGCGGGCGGCGGTGAGCGCGGTGGGGCGCCCGGCGTAGGTGCGGCGGTAGCCGTCGAGCTCCTGCCGGAACGCCGGGTCGGCCCAGGCGTCGCGGAAGGCTTCTTCCAGGGCGAGGCAGGCGGGGATCAGCGACTCGGGGACGTATCTGCCGCCGTACTCGCCGAAGCGCCCGCCGGTGGTGGGTTCGCGCATGACCACGGTCACGGTGTGCCTCCAAAGTTCTATAACTCGTAGACGAGTGTTTCATAGCTAACTGCAGAGTTCTAGAACTTTAATTCTGTTGTCGCCCGGGTCACGTACGGCTTGGCTCGGGTGGTGACCGAGTCCTATTTCGTCTGTGCGACGCCGCGCACCGGCAGTTCCCTGCTCCTCGGCCTGCTGGCGTCGACCGGGCTGGCCGGCATCCCGGAGTCGTACTTCCGGCAACCGGACGAGCAGCTGTGGGCCGACCGGTGGGGGATTCCCGGCCCGGCTTTCGACTACCGGGCCTTTGTGCACGCCGCCCTCCAGGCCGGCTCGACGCCCAACGGCGTCTTCGGCGCCAAGCTGATGTGGGGCACCCTCGACGAGCTGGTGGCCAAGCTGGCGCCGTCCACCGAGGGTCGGGACCTCGCGGTGCTGGAGGCCACGTTCGGGCCGGTCCGCTTCGTATACCTGCGCCGCGAGGACGAGCTGGCCCAGGCGGTGTCCTGGCTGCGCGCCGAGCAGACCCGCACCTGGTGGGCCGACGATCCGGGTGGCACCGCGGCCGAGCCCCGCTACGACGAGGCCGGCATCACGGCGCTGCTGGACACCATCGCCGAGCACAACGCGGCCTGGCGGGCCTGGTTCGCCCGGTACGGCATCACCCCGCACGAGATCACCTACGAGCAGCTCACCGCCGACCTGACCGGCACCACCCGCGGCGTGCTCACCTTCCTGGGCCTCGACCCGGACGCGGGCCGGCCGATCCAGCCCCGGCACCGCCGCCAGGCCGACCGGCTCAACGAGGAATGGGCCGCGCGATACCGGACGGAAACCGCCCGCTAGAGCAGTTCCGCGTCGTGGACCAGCAGGGCCACCTGGACCCGGTTGTTCAGGTCGAGCTTGGCCAGCAGCCGCGACACGTGGCCCTTCACCGTCGGCAGGCTCATCGCCAGCTCGGTGCCGATCTCCGCGTTCGACCAGCCCCGGCCCAGCGCCAGCGCCACCGCCCGTTCCCGCTCGGTCAGCGCCGCCAGCCGGTGCCGGGCCCGGTCCCGGCGCGGCCCGGCGGCCGGATCGGCGACGTGGTCGATCAGCTGCCGGATCACCGCCGGCGACAGGGTGGCCGAGCCGCCCGCGACCGCTCGGACCGCCTCGATGATGTCGCGCGGCGCGGTGTCCTTGAGCAGGAAGCCGCTGGCCCCGGCCCGGAGCGCGTCCAGCACGTGCTCGTCGGCGTGGAACGTGGTCAGCACGATCACCTGCGGCGGCGCCGGGCGCGAGCGCAGCCGGCGGGTGGCCACCAGCCCGTCCACCTCCGGCATCCGGATGTCCATCAGCACCACGTCGGGCCAGTGCGCGTCGGCCATCGCCGCGGCCTGCGCGCCGTCGCCGGCCTCCGCGACGACCTCGATGTCCGGCGAGCCGCCGAGCAGGATGCGCAACCCGGCCCGGACCAGCGGATCGTCGTCCACGATGGCCAGCCGGATCGGTCGCGCCGGCCCGGCGCCCGCCCTCACCGCCGCTCCCCGGCCGCACATCGTCCAGGAACCCACCGACCGGCCGTACGCGATCCGCGACGGAGCCGGGCCGCCGCCGGGACGCGCCGGCCGTTCATGCCGGCCATGGCAGCTCGGCCTCCAGGACGAAGTCGTCGCCCTGCCGGCCGTACCGGACGTGGCCGCCGGCCAGCGCCGCGCGCTCGCCGACCCCGACCAGGCCCATCCCCGCGCCCGGCACCTCCGCCCGCGCGGCCGGTACCGGGCACGGGTTGGCGATCCGGATCCGCAGGCCGGCGCCGGGTGCGCCGTCGAGCTGCACCCGGACCGCCGTGCCCGGCGCGTGCTTGCGCGCGTTCGTGAGGCCTTCCTGCACGATCCGGTACGCCGTACGCCCGAGCACCACCGGCGGCCCGCCCTCCGGCAGCGCACACGTGTGGTGCACCGTCGTGCCCATCGCCCGGGCGCTGTCGACGAGTCCGGGCAGGTCGGCGAGCCCCGGCTGCGGTGGCTCCGGGCGGCCCACCGCGCCCTCACGCAGCACCCCGATGACACCGCGCAGCTCCTCCAGGGCCTCATGGGCGCTGGCCCGGATCGCGCCCGCCGCGATCGCCACCTCCTCCGGCCGCGCGTCGGTGCGCACCTCCAGGGCTCCGGCATGCAGGCTGACCAGCGACATCCGGTGGGCCAGCACGTCGTGCATCTCCCGGGCGATGCGGGCCCGCTCGGTCAGCCGGGCCTGGTCCTCCCGCAGGTGCTGCTCGGCCTCGAGCCGGGCGGCGTGCTCCCGCAGCGACCCGGTCAGCCGCCGGTACGCCCGCACGAACATCCCCCACCCCAGCGCCCCCGCCGTGGTGACCCCGCGGACGAGCAGGTCCACCCACACCGGAAACTCCGGGCTGTCGTGCAGCACGAAGTACACCGGCACCACCGCGACGTACGCCACGCCGAGCGCCAGTGCCACCGGGCCGCGCCGATGGATCGCCACGGTGAACAGCGCGACGATGACGGCGCCGGTCGCCATCACCGACACCGTGCTCACGGGCAGCAGGGCGATGGTCAGGCCCACGGGCCGGCGCCGGCGTACCAGCAGCGCCGCGCAGCACAGCACGCCGAGCGCGACGTCGGCGAGCCACGGCAGCGGCGCACCCTCGCGGGTGGCGTCGCCGAGCGGCACCATCAGCGACCCGTACGCCAGCGCCACGGTCACCGCGACGGTGTCGGCCAGCCGATCCCGGACCGCCGACCGGCGACCGCCCGCCGGGTCGGGCACGAGCAACGTGAACACCAGGCCGGCCATGTGCCGAGCCTACGATCCGGCGTCGCGCGAGGGCACTGTCCGAAGTCACCGGTGCCCCCTACCGAAGTATGGGTGCGTACCGGATCCGAGGGCCGATGCGCCGGGCGGCCGGCCGCGGCCAGGCTCTCGGCCATGGTGAGACGAGCGGGGTGGATCGGTGCGGCGGCCGGCTGGGGGATCGTCGCGGGGTGGTGGATGCCGCGCGGCCCGTTGACGGGCGCGCAGGCGCTGTGGTCGGTGGGGCTCAGCATCGTCGTGGGGGTGGCGATCGGCCGGCTGAGCTGGTCACGGTGGTCGCTGCTGATCGCGCCGGCGGTCTTCGTCGTGGCGGTGGAGCTGCTGCGGCTGCGCGTGGACGGGCCATCGGTCGACGCGCCGCACGCCAGCGCTCTCGGCTTCATCGTGCTGGTCGCCGGGCGCGGCCTGCACGCGGTGCTGTCGGTGCTGCCCATGGTGCTCGGTGCCCTGTACGCGCGGCGCGGCGGCACCGGCGGCCGGCGATATCTGCGGCGTACGGCGACGGCGTTGCTGAGCGCGGTGCTGCTGGCGGTGACGGTGGCGGTGGCCGTACCGGCCCGGACGCCGGGGATCGCGGGGGAGCGGAGCATCGCCGAACTGACCCGGATCGACGCGGGCGGAGATCGGCTGGGTGCGCTGATCCGGGGCGTCGACCGGTCGGCACCTGTGTTGCTGTTCGTGCCGGGGGCGCCGGGCGGCTCCGAGCTGGGCGCGGCCCGGCGCCACCTGGCCGAGCTGGAGAAGCGGTTCGTGGTGGTGACGCTGGACCGGCGTGGCGGAGGATCGTCGTACCCCGCCCTGGATCCGACCGCGACGGTGACGCTGGACAGTGCGGTCGCGGACGTCATCGCCGTCACCGAGGCGCTGCGCCGCCGGTTCCACCAGGACAAGATCTTCCTGCTCGGGCACTCCGGCGGCTCGATCCTCGGCGTGCTGGCGGTGCAGCGGCGGCCCGAGCTGTACCGGGCGTACATCGGCGCCGGGCAGGCAGTGGATCTGCCGGCCAGCGACAAGATCTTTTACGCCGACATCCTGGCCTGGGCGCGAGCCACGGGCCGCGAAGAGCTCGTCCATACGCTGACCGCGCTCGGGCCGCCGCCGTACCGGGACGTCTACTCGTACGAGCCGATCATGCTCTACGCGAACCAGGTCTACGACTACGACCACTCGGGCAACGAGGCCGGGGCGGACGATCCCTTCGACGGCATCAACGCCTCGGAGTACACGTTGTTGCAGAAGGCGCACACCGTCAACGCCGTGCTGGACACCTGGAACGCGCTCTACCCCCGGATGCAGAGCGTGGACCTGCGCCGCGACGCGCCCCGGCTCGACGTGCCGGTCCACTTCGTGCAGGGCGCCCACGAGATGCGGGGCCTCGCCGCCCTCTTCACCCCCTGGTACGAGGCGCTGCGGGCGCCCGGCAAGCGGCTGACCGTGGTGCCGTCCGGTGGCCATCGGGCGTTCCTGGAACAGCCGCGCCGCTTCGCCGAGGTGATGGACGAGGTGCTGGCTCAGGCCGGGGGCAGCACCCGGTAGGTGAGGTGGGTGACCAGCGACGCCGACCGGCCGGAGAGCTGCTCCAGGCGCACCGGCGGGATCCCGTCGAAGAGCCGCTCGCCCCGGCCCAGCACCACGGGCGCGATGTGCAGGCGCAGCTCGTCGATGATGCCGGCGGCGAGAGCCTGGTTGATCGTCGAGGCGCCGCCGGCCACCGAGGTCCGCCCGTCGCCGGAGGCCTCGCGGGCCCGGGCGAACGCCTCCTGGATGCCGCCGGTGACGAAGGAGAACGTGGTGCCGCCCTGCATCACCAGGTCGGCGCGCGGGTGATGGGTGAGGACAAAGACCGGCTTGTGGTACGGCGGGTCCTCGCCCCACCAGCCGCGCCACTCCGGATCCCAGTCGCCGCGCCCGGGGCCGAACATGTTGCGCCCCATGATGAACGCGTCGGCGGCGGTGATCGCCGCCAGCTCGGCGGTGTTCTCGTCCGGGGTGTCGAACATCCAGCGGTGCAGCTGCTCGCCGCCCTCGCCGATGGGATCCTGCCGGCTCTGGCGGGGTCCGGCCACGAAGCCGTCCGCGGAGACGGCCGGGTCGGAGGTCACGTAGGCCATGGTCGTTGTCCTCTCAAAACCGGTTGTAATCCGCAATCGGTTGGGACCGTACCGGAGACCGGTTGTAGAGTGCAACCGGTACGGCGTGGTGCGGTCCGAACCGGCGAGGAGCGACGATGACCGAGGAACACCGGTCCGGGTGTCCGATCAACCTGTCCCTGGAGGTCCTCGGGGACAAGTGGTCGCTGCTGATCATCCGGGACATGATGTTCGGCAACCGCCGGCACTTCCGGGCTCTGCTGACCGAGAGCGAGGAGGGCATCGCGTCCAACATCCTGGCCGACCGCCTCCAACGGCTGACGGCGCTCGGCATGCTGACCTCGGCGCCCGATCCCCGGCACAAGCAGCGCATCCTGCTCAGCCTGACCGAACCCGCCATCCAGCTGGTGCCGGTGCTGGCCCACCTCGGCGCGTGGGGCCGCCGGCACCTGCCGGTCACCCGCGAGCTGGCCATCCGGGCCGAGCTGCTGGAACGCGGCGGCCCGGCGCTCTGGGAGGACTTCATGGCCGAACTGCGCGAGCTGCACCTGGGCGTGCCCCGCCCGTCCGGCACCGAGTCGGTGCTGGTCCGGCTCACCGCCGCCTACCACGCCGAAGTGGCTCGGGGCGAAGCCGCGTGATCCCGGCTTGGCCCGGGGTGGGGCCGCGTGATCCCGGCTTGGCCCGGGGTGGGGCCGCGTGATCCCGGCTTGGCCCGGGGTGGGGCCGCGTGACCCCGGCCTGGCCCGATCGAGGCCGCGTAACCGCCGGATGTGCCGTCCCCGGCCCGGGCGGGAACCGGGCTCGCGCGCCGGCGCGTCCAAGCGCGGACTGCCCTCGTGCGATCCCGGAGGCCCACCATGTCCGTCCGCCGCGCCCGCCCGATATCCGCCCTGCTCAACACCGCGATTCTGCTGGGTCCGGTGATCCTGCTCGCCACCGCCGTGCGCCGGCCGCGCCGGGGAGGTGACCGGGTGGACACCGCGGCCGCGACCGTTCCCGATCTGGTCGGCCGCGACGTCGCGCGGGTCGACAAACTGGCCGGTGACGCCGGCGTGGTGCCGATCCTGAGCTACCGCCCCCGAGCCCGGCAGGCGCCCGGCACGGTGGTGGCGGTTCATCCCGCCGCCGGATCAGCGGTGCGGCGGGGCAGCACGATCCAGGTCTCCGTGGCGGGCCGCCCGGCCGCGGACCTCGACGGCCGGATCGCCGCCGACCGCCGCCGCTTCGTCGGGCTCGGCGCCGACCCGGACGGGACCGTGGTCGTCGCGGTCGCCGCCGGTGTGGACCCGGACGTCGCCGTCTCGGCCATCCGTCCGGCCCTGGCCGGCCGCCGGCACCGCGTCGTCGCCTGCCCGACCACCTTCGCCGAGCTGGAGAGCGTCCGGGCCGGGGTGAGTGCCGACCTGCTGCGGGCGGCCGGCTACACGGTGCGGGTGGATCCGGTAACGGGCGCCGTCCGCGTCGCGGGCGACATCCCGGCCGACGTCGCCGCCGCGCTCACCGACCGCTACGGCCGGGCCGTCGTCGTGGAGCGTGACGGAGCCGGCCGCCGGTCGGCGTGAGTCAGCTGGTGATGTCGCGGCCGGCGAAGCGTGCCCACGCCGCCGACAGGAACACCAGGATGTAGGCGCCGGCCGACAGCAGCCCGGGCGTCAGCGCGTCGAAGGACACCGGGTTGCGCAGCAGCTCCCCGAAGTCCTGCCAGTGCCGGGTCAGCAGGTACGGATGCAGCCAGTCAAGCTGCGGGATCTGCTGGAGCACAAAACTGGCCACGGTCAGCATGGTCAGCGCGATGGTGGCACCCATCGGCTGCTCGGTGAGCGTGGACAGGAACAGTCCCATGGCGCCCAGCGCCGACAGGCACACCCCGAGGAACAGACAGACGCCGAGCAGCCGGAGCAGCGCCTCGCCGAAGCCGACCTGGGTGCCCGACAGCAGCGTGACGTCCCCGCCGCCGAACAGGATCAGCCCGATCACCAGCCCCGAGACCGCCACGACCAGCGGAGCCAGGAACGCACCGGCGACAATGCCGGCGTACTTGACGGCCAGCAGGCGGGTCCGGCCCACCGGCACGGTCAGCAGGTAACGCAGCGTGCCCTGGTTGGCCTCGCCGGCCACCGCGTCCCCGGCCAGCATCGCGATGGCGATCGGCAGGAACAGTCCCAGCTCGACGCCGAGCGCGGCCAGCGCCACGAAGAAGCCGTTGCCGGTGATCTGGGCGAAGAAGTCCGGACCGCCACCGGGGCCGTCCGAGGTGTCCGGCGCGGCCACCTTCATGGCCACGGCCAGCACGATCGGTACGGCGGCCAGCGCGGCCAGGCCGACCTGGTTACGCCGGCGCACCGCGATCAGGCGCAGCTCGGAGCGCAGGAACCGGGTGGAGACCCGGCGTACCGGGGTCGCCGGGATCCCGGACACCTCAACCGCTGACATCGAAGCCTCTTCCGGTCAGGGAGACGAACACGTCCTCGAGGCTGGGCGACTCGGCCGCGAAGCCGCGTACCGCCACCCCGTCGTGCACCAGCGCGGCCACCACCTTCTCCGGCGCGATCGCGCCGAGCTGCCCGGTGGCCTCGGCCGCCGTCTCGGCGACCTCGGTCAGGCCCAGCGTGCGCAGCACCTGGGCGGCCTGGGCCGGCTGGTCGGTCAGCACCCGGGCCCGCGGCGCCGCGTCCGAGCGCAGCTGGGCCAGCGGCTCCTGGGCGACCAGCTTGCCGCGGTGCATGACCCCGACGTGGGTGCAGACCTGCTCGACCTCGGCCAGCAGGTGCGTGCTGAGCAGCACCGTCGCGCCCTCCGCGGCGAGCGCCCCGACCAGCGTGCGCACCTCGCGGGTGCCCTGCGGGTCCAGGCCGTTCGTCGGTTCGTCGAGGATGAGCAGCTCCCGTGGCACCAGCAGGGCGGCCGCGATGGCCAGCCGCTGCTTCATGCCGAGCGAGTAGGTGCGGTAGCGCTTGCCGGCCGCCGCGCCCAGCCCCACCCGGTCCAGGGCCGCGGCGATCCGGGCGTCCGACGTACGGGCCTCGGCGCTGCGATCGGCCGCGTCCACCCGGCGCAGGTTGTCGCGCCCCGACAGGTACGGGTGGAAGCCGGGGCCCTCGACCAGCGCGCCGACGCGGGGGAGCACGTCGGCGGCGTGCTCCGGCATCGCCGCGCCGAGCAGCTCGTGCTGCCCGGCGCTGGGACCGATCAGCCCCAGCAGCATCCGGATCGTGGTGGTCTTGCCCGAGCCGTTCGAGCCGAGGAAGCCGTAGACCGAACCGCGGGGGACAGCCAGGTCGACGGTGTCCACCGCGACCTGGCTGCCGAACCGCTTGGTCAGCCCCTGTGTGGCGACCGCGAGGTCAGTCACTTTCCGGCTGCCTCATACAGCTTCTCCGGGGCCACCGCGCCGACCAGGATCCGGCCGTCGTCGGTGATCAGCGCGCTGAACAGAGCGCTGGTGAGCAGGTGCCCGCTGCCCCAGCTGCCGCTGGTCTTCGGCAGCGTTCCGACGATGGCGTCCAGCTGCCCGGCCGCGCCCGCCGCGCCGTCCTCGGCCTTGGCGTCGTCGCCCTTGGGCATCTTGGCCACCAGCACCGACGTCCAGCCCTTGCCGACGACCTTGGTGCCCTCGGCGGCTTCCTTCTGCGCCTTCTCCGCCTCCGGCGTGGTCGCCTTCTTCTGCTCCTTGGCGATGTCGGCCTCGCTGGGCTCGGTCACCTTGGTGCCCGGCGGCGGGTTGAAGGTGAACTGCTCGGCGTCCGGCACCTCGAAGCTGACCTGCTGGAACGCCACCCGTACGGCCGGGTCGTTGGCGCCCTTGGCGTACACGTCCACGCCCAGCGGGATGTGCTTCTCCGCGTCGATGGCCAGGCGCACCTGGCCCACCAGCGAGGCGGTGTCACGCGGGGTGAGGACCAGCTCGTACGCGTCCCGGCCGGCGACCTTGGCCGCGCCGGTCGTGGTGACCGCCGTGGTCGGGTCGATCGCGGCGAGCGCCGCGTCGGCGGCCTCCTGCGGCGTCGACGGCACACCCGACGGCAGCGCCTCGGGCTTGGCCGCCTTGCCGGCCTTGTCCGCCGGCAGCTTGTAGTGCGTCGCCGAGCTGTCGGCGCTGCGCCACATCCACACGTCGGAACCGTTGCGGATCACGTCGGTCTCGCCGAGCGTGCCCATCAGGGCGAGGCGTGCCTTGTCCTCGCCGGCGTACCAGACGCGGGCGGTGTTGCTGCCCGCGACCAGGTTCATGATCTCCGAGCTGCCGGCTCCGCTGGTGACGCCGGGCAGCGACGGCAGGCCCAGGTCGGCCGTCTGCACGACCGTGCCGGAGAAGCCGTCGACCTTCGCGTTCTGCACGTCGACCAGCAGCTGAGCCGCGCTGCGCTCGGGCAGCGAGGGGTCCGCGCTGGCGACGATCGTGCCCGCCGCGGCGCCGCCTCCGATGACGACGACCGCTGCCGCTGCCGGAACCAGCCAGCGCAGCGCGGGCCTTGACCTGAACACACTCACGATGAGCACCTCCCGTTGTCTGCAGCCATCCTGCGCCGCACCGGCTGTGATGCCGCTGAGAACATCCCCTAGGGGTTGCCCCACCCGTGCCAAGGTAGTGGGGTGCGGTTGCTGGTGGTGGAGGACGAGGCGCGGCTCGCGGCTGCCCTGCAGCGTGGTCTGCAGGCCGAGGGTTTCGCGGTGGACGTGACCGGCGACGGTCAGGACGGGCTGGAGCTGGCCCGCCACGGTGACTATGACGCGATGATCCTCGACGTCATGCTGCCGCGGCTGTCCGGCTACCGGGTGGTGCGCCAGCTGCGGGCCGAGCAGAAGTGGCTGCCGGTGCTGATGCTCTCGGCCAAGGACGGCGAGTACGACCAGGCCGACGGGCTGGACTGCGGCGCCGACGACTACCTGACCAAACCCTTCTCGTACGTGGTGCTGCTGGCCCGGTTGCGGGCGCTGCTGCGGCGGGGCACCCCGGAACGCCCGGCGGTGCTGCGCCACGGCGACCTGGAGCTGGACCCGGCGCAGCGCAAGGTCACCGTGGCCGGGGCCGAGGTGGTGCTGACCGCCCGCGAGTTCGCGCTGCTGGAATACCTGCTGCGCCGCCCCGGCGAGGTGGTCTCCAAGACCGAGCTGCTCGACCACGTCTGGGACGCCGCGCTGGACACCGCGGCGAACGCGGTCGAGGTCTACGTCGGCTATCTGCGCCGCAAGATCGGCCGGGACCGGCTGGAGACGGTCCGCGGCGCGGGCTACCGGCTGGCCGCCGTCGACGGGTCCTGAGCATGGCCTGGCTGCGCCGGCTGAGCCTGCGGGCGCGGCTGCTGCTGGTGTCGGTGGTGGTGCTCTTCGTCGGGCTGGCCGGCGGCGGCGTGGTGCTGGTCGCGACGATGAACTTCGCGCTGCTGCGGACCGCGAACGAGGAGGCGCTCGACACCGCCAAGGCGGTGGCCGAGCTGGTGAACGAGAACACGCTGAGCGATCCGCTGCCGGCTGCTCCGGGCGTACGGGTGCAGGTCGTCGACGCCCAGAACCGGGTCCGTTCCGTGTCCGCCGGGGCCGACCGGCTGGTGCCGATCCTCTACCCGGACGAGATGGACGCGCTGGGGGACCGGGAGGGCCAGTTCATCCCCGGCAACCGGATCGGCTTCGACGGCCGGGTCCGGGTGGTCATGGTGCTGGCCGGGCCCGCGAACGACCGGGTCCGGGTGCTGGTCGCACGGCCCACCTCGGACCTGACCCAGGGCCTGCACCTGCTGCGCACCACGCTGCTGCTCACGTTCCCGGCGCTGGTGGCGCTGCTCGCGCTGGTCGCCTGGCGGGTGGTCGGCGCGACCCTGCGCCCGGTCGAGGCGTTGCGGGCCGGCGCCGAGGAGATCACCGGCGGCGCCCGCTCCGACCGGCTCCCGGTGCCCGACTCGCACGACGAGATCCACCGGCTGGCGGTCACCCTCAACGGCATGCTGCACCGCCTGGACGCGGCCCGGGGACGGCAGCGGGCCTTCGTCGCGGACGCCGCCCACGAGCTGCGCAGCCCGCTGACCAACATGCGCACCGAGCTGGAGGTGGCGCAGCGGCTGCCGGACACCACCGACTGGCCGGCGCTGGCCGACGATCTGCTGACCGATGTGGACAGACTCAGCCGGCTGGTCGACGACCTGCTGCTGCTGGCCCGGGCCGACGACGGGAGCACCCGGGTCGAGGAGCGGCGGATGGAGACCGTCGAGCTGGGCCAGCTGCTGGGCGAGGTCGCGGCCCGCTACCCGGCTGTCGAGTACGAACGCCCGGTGGTGCCGCTACGCACCCGCGGGGACCGCGACGCCCTCGGCCGGGTGGTGGCGAACCTGCTGGACAACGCCGTCCGGCACGCCGCGTCGTCCGTGCGGCTCACGGTGGTGGCCGACGGCGCGTACCAGTTGATCTCGGTCTCGGACGACGGCCCGGGCATCCCGGCGGCCGACCGGGAACGGGTCTTCGACCGCTTCACCCGGCTCGACGACGCGCGGGCCCGGGACGCCGGTGGCTCGGGCCTGGGCCTGGCCATCGTCCGTGAACTGATCCGCCGGCACCGGGGCACGGTGGTGCTGCGGGGTGCTTCCCCGCCGCCGGGGCTGCGTGTGGACGTCCGCCTGCCGGGCGCCTGACCTCAGTGGGCTCCGGGCTTGAGGCCGACGAACTGGGCCAGGGCCGCCTGCCCGGACGGCAGATTGCACTCGGCGATCACGCGGTGCCACGGTCCGAAGCCGTCGTCGTCGAGGATTCCTCCGTCGACGACGAAGCGGATCAGGTCGCGTTGCAGCGGGGTCAGCTCGGCGGCGGTGGTGCCGTCGGCCGCTGGCCCGTCCGGGAAGACGGCGCCCAGCAGCAGGGCGAGCAGGCGGGGATCGGCGCCGTACTCGTAGAACGGCTCGGCCAGCAGCTGGGGTAGGCCGGGTATCGATCCCGGGACCAGGGTGGCCAGCGCCCACAGTGCACCGTCGCGCGGGCTGTGGTGCATCGGCCAGGCCTCGGCCTCGTCTGCCGAGTCCGGCCGGCCGATGAGGTCGGCGAGTTCCCGGGCCAGGCCGGGGTCGGGCTCCTCGGCGAGATACACCGATGCCATCGCCGCCGACCAGCGGGTCAGGTCGTGCGGATGGTCGTGCCACCGGGCGATCGCGGGGATGAGCGCGGGGTCGAGGGTCGTGGCCGCGGTGAGACACAACGTGGCGGCCACCTGCGGGTCCTGCTCGGCGGTGAGCCGGGCGGCGAGCGCCTGCGCCGCGGCCGGAACGGCGGGCGACTCGGCGGGCGCTGCGGCGGATCCAGTGGGTGCCGCGGCGGTGAGCAGGTGTGCCGCGGCGATGCGCAGGCCGGCCTCGGGGTGGTCCAGCACCGTCAGGTAGGCCGGCGCACCCGCGGCGACGGCTGCGAGGGCGCGGTCCTCCCAGGTATCGAGGTCGTCGGGTGTGGCGGACGCCGGCTCGGACAGGCGGCTGACCCACCGGTCGCTGCGGTCGTCCGTCAGCTCGGCCAGGGTCGGCCCGGCGGCGCGGCGGCGCGGTGCGGGCTCGCGGTCGATGGCCATGATGTCGGCCAGCACCGCGTAGGCCGCCGCGCGGGCCGCCACTCCCGCACCGGCGAAGGTGTCGATCAAGAACGGCACCGCGGCGACGGTGGCCGGATATCTCGACCCCTGATGGACGAGCAGGTCGCTCAGGTCGTCCGCCGCCGCACTGTCTCCGGCGGCGAGTGAGCGGAGCAGACCGGGCACGTCACCGGCCGGCCCGTACGCGTGGGTCAGCGTCTGCCAGTCAGGCGCCGGCGGATCGTGGAGCACGCGGAGAAGTTAGCAGCCGAAGTTCGCGGCCGGGTCGCGAAACCCGCGGGAACTTTCCCGGGACGGTCACCGACCAATGACCGTGCCCGGCGCCCCGGCCGGGTCCGACCGGAAGGTTTCTGATGTCGCTGTTGAAGCGCTCGGCCGCGGTGGCCGGGATGGTCACCGCGCTCACCCTCGCCCTCGCTGTGCCCGCGTCCGCGCACGTCACGGTCAACGCGAACACCGCCGTGCAGGGTGGCTACGCCAAGGTCACCTTCCGGGTGCCGAACGAGAGCGACACCGCGAGCACCACCAAGGTCGAGGTCAACCTGCCGGCCGACACGCCGTTCGCGTCGGTGTCGCTCAAGCCGGTGGCCGGCTGGACCATGGCGCCGGTGAAGTCGAAGCTGGCCAAGCCGATCGAGGCGCACGGCACCCCGATCACCGAGGCGGTCACGAAGATCACCTGGACCGCCACCGGGGACGCGGCGATCAAGCCCGGCCAGTTCCAGGAGTTCGACGTCTCGCTCGGCCCGCTGCCGCAGGTGCCGCAGGTGGTGTTCAAGGCGCTGCAGACGTACTCGGACGGCAACGTCGTGCGCTGGATCGACGAGCCCACCACCGACGGCACCGAGCCGGAGAAGCCCGCGCCCGTCCTCAAGCTCACCGCGGCCGCGGCGACCGACGCGCCGGCCGCCGCCACCAGCGGCACCGCACCGACCGTCTCGGCGGCCGGCGAGGCCGAACCGGACGGCAACGGGACCTGGGCCGGCATCGTCGGCATCGTGCTGGGGCTGGCCGCGCTGGTGCTCGGGCTGCTCGCGTACCGCCGCTCGGGTCAGAGCACCGCGGGGCAGTGACCGACGAGCAGGTGACCGGGTGGGCGCTCGCCGCGGGCCGGGGTGACCGGGACGCGGCGGCGGCGTTCGTCCGGGCCACCCAGCGGCAGCTGCGGCGCTTCCTGCAGCACCTGGCCGGGCCGGAGGAGCTCGACGACCTGACCCAGGAGACGTACCTGCGGGCACTGCGCAGCCTGCCCGGTTTCGCCGGCCGGTCCAGCGCCCGCACCTGGCTCTACACCATCGCGCGCCGGGTCGCCGTCGACCACGTGCGGGCCGCGGTCGTCCGGCCGCGGATCGCCCGGGTCGAGGACTGGCAGGGCGCGGCCGACGCGGCGCTCGGCGCCGACCGGCCGCGCTTCGAGGACGACCTGGCCCTGCGCGACCTGCTGGGGGCGCTGAGCGCCGAGCGGCGGGAGGCCTTCGTGGCCACCCAGCTGCTCGGTCTCTCGTACGCGGAAGCGGCCGAGGTCTGCGACTGTCCGGTGGGGACGATCCGCTCCCGGGTGGCCCGGGCCCGCGAGGATCTGGTGGCGGCGCTGGCCGCCAGCGGTGACCCGCGCCGCGGCCGCCCCTCGAACGCGGCGGGCTGACGGCCCGGTCAGCTGCCCGTGTACGCCGCGTAGCACCGGTCGGCGCGTTCGCGGGCGACGGCCGGGTCGGTGCCGTCGGCGACGGCGGCCTCGGCCCAGCTGTCGCTGCTCAGCCGGTAGAAGAGCTTGCCCTCGTCGGAGGCCATCCACGCTTCGATGGCGGGCTGGTCGCGGGGCGCCGCCGGATCCGCCAGGTGCATGGCCAGGCCCAGCAGGCCCGCGTCCCAGCCGATCCCGACGGCGCCGGGGCCGAACTGCTCCCAGAACTCGTCGGCGACGTGCGCTACGTGCTCCAGCTCGAAGCGGGTGCGTCCGTCGCCCTCCGGGACGAGGCGGACTTCCACCCAGCTGACGTCGCCGTTGTACTCCCAGGTGGCGGCGAAGCCGTGCGGCTTGTCGCAGCGGGAGATCGTGCCGCCGGCGTTGCCCTCGAACTGGTACTTGCCGCCCTCGCGGAGCTCGCCGCTGACCGGCAGGAACCAGCGGGTGATCCGTTCCGGGTCGGTCACCGCGTCCCACAGGTCGTCCTGGCCGGTGTCGTAGACCTGGCTGATGGTCGACACGCGTGCCTCGCCGGCCTCCAGGGTGCGTCCACCGGCCTGCCGCCGTACCGCGCTGACCTGCTGCTTCGCGTCAATCATCCGTCGCTCCGATCGTCGTCGCGGGCGGCGAGCCGCCGCTGTCGTTTGCCGCGGGCCACCTCGGTGGCCAGCGCGTCCAGGTGGGGGGTCCAGAACCGGCGGAACCTGCTCAGCCACTCGTCGGCCTCGCGCAGCGCCGTGTCGTCGACCGCGTAGAGCCGGCGGGCGCCGTCCGGGCGTACCGTGGCGAAGCCGTTGTCGCGCAGCACCCGCAGGTGCTGGGAGACGGCCGGCTGGGAGATGCCGAACTCGGCCCGGATGACCTCGGTGACCGCGCCGGAGGGCCGCTCGCCGTCGGCGAGCAGCTCCAGGATGCGGCGGCGGACCGGGTCGCCCAGCACGTCGAAGGCATGCACCCCACCACCTTGTCAGCCGCAGCTTATATAAGTCAAGCCTTAATTGCCCGGCCGGCCGGGCGGACTGCTGCGATGCTGCATGACGTGCGGTTCTGCTCGGTGGTGCTGGCGCTGAGCCTGCTGGCGGGCTGCGGTGAACCCGCGACGCGGGCGCCGTCCACGGCATTGCCCCGGCCGTCGTTCGGGGCCTGGTCCGTCCCCGGCCCCTCGGTGGGCGCCTCGCCCGCCGCGCCGGCTCCCGCGTCGTCCCCGGCATCGTCCCCGGCGCCGGCCGCCGCCGTCAGCCGCGGGTGGGAGCTCACCGTCTACTACACCGCCGTGCAGAGCTTCCACGACGGCGAGCCCGAGACCGTCACCGGCTGCCGCGGGCTCGACTGCGCGCACGGCGACGAGGACCTGGGCGAATATCCCGCCGACTTCGTCGCGGCGGTCAAGGACGAGGGCACCGGGCGTACGGCGGCCGGCACGTACCTGAACTGGTCGTACGACATCGGCTACTGGCTGGACACCGCTGCCCGGGACACCGCCGGCGCCCCGCTGCGCCCGTTCGTCTCCGCCGCCGCCGACCCCGGCGTGCTGCCCCGCGGCACGACCTTCCGCGTCGCCGGCTGCGGGCACACCGACGACGGAGCCGCGGCGCCCGGGGAGGTCTGCACGGCTCTGCGCCGAGCCCGCTGGACCGTGACCGACGAGTTCACGCCCGGCCTCGGCGGCAGCAAGCACGTCGACCTCTACATCGGCGAGGAGACCGGAGCAGGCTTCACCAACTCGGCCTGGTACCTCACCCTCACCGGGGCCTCGGTCAGGACGCGTACCGCTTAGCGGCGCGCTCGCGTGCCTTGGCCGCCTCGGTCTCGCGGTCCTTGGGCGGCGCGGTGGTGACGAGCTCGGCGAGCAGCTCCTCGGTCGCGGCCGCGACCGCGGCGACCGCCCGGTCGAACGCGGCCTGGTTGCGCTGGGACGGATTGGTCGACCCGGCGACCTTGCGCACGTACTGCAGGGCGGCCGCCTGGACCTCGTCAGGGGTGGCGGGCGGCTCGAAGTTGTGCAGCTGGCGAATGTTTCGGCACATGGCAGAAGCGTAATCACTGCCGGCGGCTCGTGGGGGTCCCCGGCCGCCGGGGCGTCACGGCAGGACACCCGGCGGGAACCATTCGACGGTACGGAAGTCGCCGGTCTCCACCGTCTCGTAGGGCTGCTGGCGGTGATGATCCCGGTCGCGACGGCCACCGGCCCGCCGACCGCCAGGCAGTCGATCCGCCCGCTGAACCAGGCCCCCTCGGTGCCGAGGTAGTGGCTGACCCGGAACGTCCCCCGGGCGTCCGGGCCGAGGCCATGGGCGTCGAAGGTGAACCGGATGTCGTCGCCCGCGGCCCGCCACAACGTCGCCGAGCCGACCAGGCTGGGCTCGGTCGGCTTCGGGCGGGTGGCCGACGCGGCGCCACCGGACGTGATCAGGACGGCGGCCGCGGCGGTCAGGGCGAGAACTGCGCGCTCATCATGCTTCCTCCATGTCTCGGGTACTTCCGACATGGATCAGCCTGGTCCGTCGCGGCCCGGCCCGGCTCCCGCCCGGGAGGGAACCGGCTCCCTCTCAGGAGGGACTCACAAAACCCGACGCGTACGCGGCGATCACCGCCTGGGTACGGTCGCGGGCGCCGAGCTTGGCCAGCACGTTGCCGACATGGCCGGGAACAGCAGCGACTCGCCGGCCGCCACCACGCGGATCGCCGCCGGCACCTCGGCCGGACGGGCCCGCTTGAGCAGGAAGCCGCTCGCCCCGGCGCGCAGGGAGGCGTACACGTACTCGTCCTGCTCGAACGTCGTGATGATCAGGATGCGCGGCGGGCGGGCGGCGGTGGCGAGCGCGTGCCGGGTGGCCTGCAGGCCGTCGATCGCCGGCATCCGCACGCGCCGGTGGTCGCGAGCTGCGCTCCGGCGCCCGCAGCCAGCCGGGGGAGATCACGGAGGTCCGGCTGCCGGGTCACCGACGCCTGACCCTGTCGTGGCGGGGTGAGGGCGGCGGGGGAGCGGACAGGCCGGTACCGCTCGTCGCGGAGCAGGCCCAGGACCTGGTCCAGATCCTCCATGGCGGCGCGGCCCGTCTCCTCGATCGCGGTCAGCGCCCGGCGCCGCGCGAAGGTCGGGTCGCGTTCCAGCAGCTCGCCGGCGGCGGCCGCCTGCAGCACGCTCACTGTCAGTGCGTGGCCGACCGAGTCGTGCAGGTCGCGGGCCAGCCGGTTGCGCTCGGCGAGCTTGCGCGCCTCGGCCCGTACCGCCGCGACCCGTTCGTCGGCCGACGGGCCCAGCAGCACCGGCGCCATCACGGCGGCCAGGGCGCCCAGCCCGGCTGTCGCGTAGCCGGTGGCGAGCAGCAGGGCCACGCCCAGCAGCCCGAGGCCGGCCGGCCGGTATGCGTCATGATCAGCTCCGCGGCGACCGGCACGGCGACGAACAGCGCCAGCCCGACGATCGCGCCCACGCCGAGATGCACCGTGAACCACAGCGCCGCGCGCACCCGTGCCTCGAGCGCCGGCGTCGCGGGCGGATCCGGCAGGACGCCGCCGAGCGGCAGGAACGCGCCTCGCCGGTACGTCGTGGCCAGCACCAGCGGCCGGATCATCCGGGTCGCGGGGACCGCTCGCTTACCGCCGCGGGCGGGGTCCGGGGTGCCACGGTGGACATGCCGGGGCCCTAGTGCGCCACGGCACCGGCCGCTGCCCCGGCGAGGTCCGGCCCGCGGGCCCGGATAGGTTCTGCGGATGAGCGTGGACGTCGATGAGTCGCAGCCCGCTGCCGTTGCCGCTCCCCGGCATCACCGACGGTGGCTGGTCGCTTTGCTCATCGTGGTCATGCTGGGTCAGATGGCGGCCGCCATGGTGGTCACCTCGGTGCAGCAGACGCCGACCATCGACGAGCCGGTCTACGTCGGCGCGGCCATCACGTACGTCCAGCAGCACAGCCTGCGCTACAACCCCGAGCATCCGCCGCTCGGCAAGCTGATCATGGCGGCCGGGCTCGTGTTCGCCGATCCGCAGGTCGATCCGCGCTACCGGGGAAACCAGTCCGAGCTGGGCCGGTACGTGCTCTACGAGGCCGGCAACGACCCGTACGAGCTGATGTTCGCCGCCCGGCTCCCGATGATCATCCTGACGCTGCTGTTCGGGCTGGTGGTGTTCGCGTTCGCGCGTGACCTGGTGGGACCGGTGGGCGGGCTGCTCGCCCTGGCCCTGTACGCCTTCTCGCCCGACCTGATCGCGCACGGGTCGCTGGCCACCCTCGACGTGCCGGCGGCCGGTTTCCTGCTGACCGCCGCGTGGCTGCTCTGGCGGGCCCGGAACCGCCCGCAGCTGTACCTGCCGCTGGCCGGGCTGGCGCTCGGGGCTGCCCTGGCGACCCGGATGAGCGCGCTGCCCGCGGTGCCGGTGGTCATGCTCCTGGCGTTCCTGGCGGTCAGGCGGCTGCGCGGGGTGCTGGCCGCGGCCGGGGTCGGCCTGATCGCGCTCGCCGTGGTGTGGGTCAGCTACCTCGTCGTCGATCCGACGCTGCATTTCCTGACCCCGATCGGCCTGCCCGAGCTCCAGGGGCTGAAGCGGACGCTGGTGAGCCTGGTGCCGCTGCCGGAGCCGTACCGCGACGGCATGCGGATCCAGTTCGGCTTCGAGAAGCAGACGTTCAACGGCTTCCTGTTCGGCGAGGCGTACCGGGGTTCGCGCTGGTACTACCTGCCCGCGGCGATGCTGGTGAAGACGCCGCTGGGCCTGCTGGTGCTGTGGCTGGCCGGCGCGGTCACCATGCTGACCGTGGCCCGGCTGCGGGTGGCGGCCCTGTACGTGCTCGTGACGCCGGCGATCTTGTTCCTCGTGGCCATGACGGGCGCCCGCAACTACGGCAGCCGGTACGCGATCTTCCTGCCGGTATTCCTGGCCGTGGCCGCGGCGGCCGTGGTGACCCTGCGCCCGCGCTGGACCCAGGTCACGGCCGCGGCGCTGATGGCGTTCGTCGCGGTCAGCTCTGTCCGCACGTTCCCGTACTACCTGCCGTACTCGAACGAGGCCTTCGGCGGGCCGGCGAAGACCCACCTGCGGCTGCACGACTCGAACGTCGACTGGGGGCAGGACCTGGGCCGGGTCGCCGACCGGCTGCGCGAGCGCTATCCCGGCGAGCCGGTCTGGCTGCTGTACAAGGGCGCGGGGGTGCCGGCCGCGTACGGCATCGACGCGAAGGACCCGCGCGGGGTGCCCCCGGCCGAGGTGCGCGGCCTGCTGGTGGTCTCCGATTCCACGATCGCGGGCGCCACCGGCCGCACCCGGGCGCTGATCGCCGGCAGCGGCGCACCGATCGACTCGGTGGGCCACTCGATCAGCATCTACCGCCGTCCATGACGTCGTCCGCCCCGCCGGTCAGCCGGTGGTCGGCTCCAGGCCGAACTTGCCGTTCTCGGCCCGCAGCAGCAGGAACTTCGGTGTGGTGCGGGTGCCGTCCGGGTTGAAACTCAGCGGGCCGCTCATCGCCGCCAGGTCGGTGGCCGCGATCGCCTTGCGGACCGCCTCGCGGTCGGTGCTGCCCGCCCGCTTCACGGCGTCGAGGGCGACGTTCACCGCGTCGTACGCCTCGACCGTCGACGGTCCCGGCGGGGTGCCGAAGGCCGCCTGGTAGCGCTTCGACCATTCGGCCAGCTCCGGCAGGAACTCCGGGAAGATCAGTGCGGTGCCGTACACGTCGCGGGACTGCGCGGGGGTGAGGTTTTCGAGCAGCGGGCCGTCGGTCGCGCCGTCGCCGACGACGATCTTGCCGGTGAAACCGTTGCCGCGCAGGTCCTTGATGAGCTGGCTGGCCTCGGCGTAGTAGCCGGTGTAGTAGACGATGTCGGCCTTACCGGCCCGCACCGAGCCGGCGATCCGGGAGTAGCTCGGCGCGCCCTGGCTCAGCTCGAACTGGCCGGTCACGATCAGGTCGCCGGTGCGTTTCGCCGCCGTGGCCGTGGACTCCGCCAGGGTGACCGGGAAGCTGGTGCCGTCGTGCACGACCGCGACCCGGCGCCCGCCGAGGCGCTTCATCCAGCTGACCGCGAAGTCGGCCTCGGCGGTGACGGTGCCGCAGATCAGGAAGACGTTGTCGTACTTCGGCGCGAGCAGGTCGGTGGAGTTGGACTGGGCCACGACCATCGGCACGCCGGCCGACCGGAAGATCTTCAGGGTGGGCACGGTCGCGCTGCTGCAGTAGCCGCCGACCGAGGCGACGATGTCCTTGCCGACCAGCGTCCGGGCGGCGGTCACGGCGGTGCCGGGATCGCAGGCATCGTCCTCGACGGCCAGCTCGACCTGCCGGCCCAGGATCCCACCGGCCGCGTTGGCCTCACTGATGGCCAGCCGGGCCCCGTTCACCATGGCTTCGCCGGACGGGCTGCTGCGCCCGGTGAGCGGCACCAGGGTGCCCAGCCGGATCGTTCCCGACGACGGCGCGGGCGCACCCGCGGTCTCGGCCGCGGGCCCGCCGCAGCCGGCCAGTCCGGCCAGTACGACAGCCACGGCGACGCTGGACAGCACTCTGCGGCTGCGCATGGGACCACACCCCGTCCTTCGACTCATGGGTCTCATCGGTCCCCGGCCCGGTCACCTGAGCCCATTCGCCTTCACCCCCGCCGCCGGCTGCCGAATAGAGCGCCGTGATCAGCCGCATCCGGGGACGCAGTGTCGCGATGACGGCTGCCCTGGCTGGGGTGCTGCTGGCGCTGGCCGGCTACGTCATCCAGGGCACGGTGCACACCACCCGGGCCACCGAGCAGCAGAGCCACGCGCTGGTCGTCGACTCGCTGTTCTTCGAGGCGCGGATCGCGATCGCCATGCAGGAGGTGAACCTGCGGCACTACCAGGTCGAGCCGTCCGTGGCCGTCCAGCAGCGCTTCGACCAGGTCGCGCTGACGGCGAACGACACGCTGGCGCAGATCATCGCCGGGGACACCGGCCAGGCCCGGGTCGACGCACTGCGGTTGCGGGACGAACAACTGGCGTACCAGGCTCTGGCCGAGCAGCTGATCGCGCTCATCGCCGACAGCGACCCCGCGCACGTCCAGCTGGACCGCCTCGAGGTGACGCCGGCCTTCTACACGTTGCAGGACGACGTGGACGAGGTGTCGCGGGCGTACCACGACGCCGCCCAGTCGCAGGTGTCCGCCTTGCGCCGGACCCAGGTACGGCTGCTGGTCGGCACCTCGGTCGGTTTCGCGGTGGGGCTGACCCTGGTCGGCATGATCCTGCGGCTGGTGCTGAGCTACCAGCGGCGGCTGGTCGAACAGGCCGCGGCGAGCCGGCACCTGGCCCTGCACGACCCGCTCACCGGCCTGCCCAACCGCACCCTGTTCGGTCAGCGCCTGCAGACGGCCCTGGCCGGGGTGACCGCCGCCGCCGATCATCAGGTCGCCCTCATGGTCATCGACCTGAACGGGTTCAAGGCCGTCAACGACACCCTCGGCCACCACGCCGGTGACCTGGTGCTGCTCGAATCCGGGCGGCGGCTGGCCGCCGGGGTCGGTGCCGACGGCGTGGTGGCCCGGCTCGGCGGCGACGAGTTCGCCGTCCTGCTGCCCCGCGTGGCCGGCGCCGCCGAGGCCGCCGAGCTGGCCGAGCGGCTGGTCGGCGCGCTGCGCCGCGACTTCGTCCTGGCCGAGGGCCCGGCCGCGATCAGCGGCAGCCTCGGCATCGCGCTCGGCCCGCTGCACGGCGCCGGCGACGAGCTGTTCCGGCACGCCGACGCGGCGATGTACCGGGCCAAGGGAAACGGCGGCGGGGTCGCCGTCTATGACGCCGCCGAGGACGCTGAGATCCCGGACCGGATGCAGCTCTTCGCGGACCTGCGGGCCCTGCTCGACAGCGGCGACCCGGACGGTCAGCTGCGGCTCTACTACCAGCCCCAGGTACGCCTCAGCGACGGCGTCGTGACCTCGGTCGAGGCGCTCGTCCGGTGGCAGCACCCCGAGCGGGGTCTGCTGCTGCCGGCCACGTTCCTGCCCGTTGCGGAGAGCCGGGGCCTGGAGATCCGGCTGACCGACCACCTGCTGGGGCTGGCGGTCCGGCAGGCCGCGTGCTGGCTGGCCGAGGGGCACACGTACCAGGTGGCGGTGAACGTGTCGCCCGGCTGCCTGATCGACGCCGGTTTTGTCGCCCGGGTGCTGAGCACGGTCGCCGGCGCCGGCCTGCCGCCGCGGCAACTGTGCCTGGAACTGACCGAGACCAGCATCATGGCCGATCCGGACCGGGCGGTCCGCGCGCTGCACGAGGTCCGCGAGCACGGCATCACCGTGTCGGTCGACGATTTCGGCACCGGCTTCAGCTCGCTGGCCCAGCTGCGCCGGGTGCCGGCCGACGAGCTCAAGATCGACCGTACGTTCGTCCGCGACCTGACCCCCGGCACGCCCGACGCCGTCATGGTCCGCAGCGCGATCGACCTCGGGCACAACCTCGGTCTGTCCATGGTGGCCGAGGGCGTGGAGGACGTGTCCACGCTGCTGCGGCTGCGCGAGATGGCCTGCGAGTACGCCCAGGGCTACGCGCTGAGCCACCCGGTGCCCGCCGACCGGCTCCCGCAGGCCTGCCACGACGCCGAGGACGTCGTGCGCCACGCGATCGGTGCCGCACTGACCGCCTGATCCGGGGTGTGGACGGCCGTCGCCGGGGTATGCGCGCCCCATGGATCAGGACGGCCTGCGCGCGAGCATGACCTTCATCGGCAACGCGACGACCGTGTTGCGGCTCGGGGACTTCACCCTGCTGACCGACCCCAACTTCGTGTCGGCGGGCAGCCGGGTGCACCTGGGTTACGGCATGTGGACCCGGCGTCTGCTCGACCCGGCCTGCTCGATCGCGGAGCTGCCGCCGCTCGACGCCGTGCTGCTGTCGCACTTCCACGGCGATCACTGGGACCGGGTGGCCACGGCCGAGGTGGCGAAGGCGACGCCGATCGTCACCACCCTCCAGGCCCAGCGCAAGCTGCGGCGCCGCAAGTTCTCCGACGTCCTGGGCCTGCCGACGTGGGAGAGCCATGAGCTCTCGCGGGGACGGCAGCGGCTACGGGTGACCTCGGTCCCCGGCCGGCACGGTCCCGGCCTGATGGACCGCCTGCTGCCGGACGTCATGGGCTCGGTGGTGGAGCTGGAGGAGGACGGCCGGTGCCGGCTGCGCCTCTACATCACCGGCGACACGCTGTACCGGCCGTTCCTGGAGGAGGTGCCGCGGCGCTGCGGGGAGATCGACGCCATGATCATCCACCTCGGCGGCACGAAGATCATGGGCATGCTGCTCACCATGGACGACAAGCAGGGCGTGGCGACGACCGAGGTGATCCGGCCGCTGCTCACCATCCCGATCCACAACGACGACTACGTGGTGCAGAAGCTGCCGCTGAGCGCGTTCCTGCGGCGGGCCGGCGAGCACGGTCTCACCGGGATCCAGCCGATCACCCGCGGGAACAGCCTGGAGCTGCCGCTGCGCTGAGCCGGTGGCCCGGCGCAGCGGCAGCCCGCCGGCTACGCGGTCGGTGCGGCCGCGGCCATGACCTGCGGGGTACGCTCCCAGACGCGGTGCAGGCCGAGAGCGACGACAAGCTGCTTGCGGTACGCGGCCGTCATGCCGTCGGCGAGCAGGATGCCCGGCGCCTCCACGTCGATGCCCGCGGTGCGCAACGCCTGCACGCCGTCACCCCACGCGCCGATTGCCTTGGCGTGGCGGAAAGCCTCCTGCAGCAGCACGGTGAGCTTCACGTCCGCGAGGTCGCCGGCGCCACCCGCGATCAGGATCGCGTCGTACTCGATCGACCGCGTGGTCAGCAGCGTGCGCTCGATGATCTCCTTGCGCAGGCCCTTGATCAGCTCGCCGCCGTGCGACGCGATGACCCGGACGAAGGCGCCCTGCGCCGTCAGCGCGTCCCGCAGCTTGCCGATCCCGGCGAGGTCGGCCTTCGGACCGGCGACCACGCCGACGACGCGGCCGGCGATCGGGCCCGGCACCCCGGTGACCTGCGACAGGGCGGCGGAGACCCGGACCTCCGCGACCGGCGTGCCGGCCGGGGCGGGCAGTCCCAGCCCAGCGGCGACCTGGGCGCACAGACCGGCGTCCACGTTCGCCAGCACGCCGAGCATGCGCTCGCGGATCGCCTGCTCGTAGCACTTGCCGAGCTCGAAGGTGAAGGCCTCGGCGAGGTGGATGCGCTCGACCTCGCTCAGGCTGGCGTAGAACATCGCCGGCTGGCTGAAGTGGTCGTCGAAGGAGACCGGGTTGGCCCGTACCTTCTCACCCTCGACCAGCCGCGGCACGTGCACGAAGCCGCCCTCCGGCTCGGTCGCCGGGGCCGGGCCCTCGGCCCCGGCCAGGCTGTTGGGCAGGTACGGCGCGATGCCGCGGTGCACGGCGGTCTGGTGCATCCCGTCGCGCAGGTTGTCGTTGACCGGCGCGTGCGGCCGGTTGATCGGCAGCTGCGGGAAGTTCGGCCCGCCGAGCCGGGTGAGCTGGGTGTCGAGGTACGAGAACAGCCGCGCCTGCATCAGCGGGTCGTTGGTGACCTCGATGCCGGGCACCAGATGGCCGGTGTGGAAGGCGACCTGCTCGACCTCGGCGTGGTAGTTGTCCGGGTTGCGGTTCAGCGTGAGCAGCCCGATCGGCTGCACCGGGGCCAGCTCCTCCGGCACGATCTTGGTCGGGTCGAGCAGGTCGATCCCCTCGAACGTCTCCTCGGCGCTGTCCGGCATCACCTGGATGCCGAGCTCGTAGGAGAGAAAGGCGCCGGCGTCGATGGCGTCGGCCATGTCCCGGCGGTGGAAGTCCGGGTCGACCCCGGCGGCGAGCTGCGCCTCCTCCCAGACCAGCGAGTGCACGCCGGCGACCGGCTTCCAGTGGAACTTCACCAGGTGGGTGCCGCCGTCCGCGTCGACCAGGCGGAAGGTGTGCACCCCGAAGCCCTCCATGGTGCGGTACGAGCGCGGGATGCCGCGATCGGACATGTTCCAGAAGACGTGGTGGGTGGCCTCGGTGTGCAGCGAGACGAAGTCCCAGAACGTGTCGTGCGCCGACTGGGCCTGCGGGATCTCCCGGTCCGGGTGCGGCTTGGCGGCGTGGATGATGTCCGGGAACTTGATGCCGTCCTGGATGAAGAACACCGGGATGTTGTTGCCGACCAGGTCGACGTTGCCCTGATCGGTGTAGAACTTGACGGCGAAGCCGCGGGTGTCGCGCACGGTGTCGGCGGACCCGCGCGACCCGAGCACGGTCGAGAACCGGACGAAGACCGGCGTCTCCTTGCCGGCCTCGGCCAGAAAACCCGCCTTGGTGACCGACGCCGCGCTGCCGTACGCCCGGAAGACGCCGTGCGCGGCGGCCCCGCGCGCGTGCACGACCCGCTCGGGAATCCGCTCGTGGTCGAAGTGGGTGATCTTCTCCCGCAGGTGGAAGTCCTCCAGCAGCGAGGGCCCGCGGGGTCCCGCCTTCAGCGAATGATCGGTGTCGCTGAGCCGCAGACCCTGCGCCGTCGTGAGGAACTCCCCGGTCTGCAGCCCCTGTTCCGGCGCCAGCGCACCGGTCAGCGGGGTGGTCGCCGCCGGCTCCATGGCGGCCGGGCTCGGCACGGTGGGCTCTGACCTGCGGGGGCGCTTCACTGCCATCTACTGTCCTCGTCTCGAGACCGGGCACCGGGAGTCCGGGGCCTTGTCCCCGTTGCCCGATTTTGATCATCCGAAACGCGCTATTGATCTATTTTCGGGCCGCGCTGCGCTCCACGAACGCCATCGCCTGCCTCGCCACGACGGTTCCGGCGGTCGTGATGGCGTTGTGCGCGGCGGCCGGGACGACCTCGGTCGCGGCGTACGGCGTCAGCTGGGCGGCCTGCCGCAACCAGCGCGGCGGCGCGATGGGATCGTGCTCGCCGCGCAGGAACAGCACCGGGGCCTGGACCAGCGGCAGCCGGTGGTCGATGCGATGACGCACGGACAGCCGCAGCGTGGTCAGGATCCGGCGGGGTCGTGCGTCCCGGACGTCGGCCGCGATGATCCGGGCCTGCCGCGCGTCCTCCCACAACAGATCGGCCAGCCAGCGGCGCGCCTGGCCGGTGGCGGTGGGCGCGGCCGGATCCACCGTCGGGCCGACCAGCACCAGCGCGGAGACCAGATCGGGCCGCCGCACGGCCAGCTCGACGGCGATCTGGCAGCCGAACGAGTTGGCGAGCACCCGCGCGCCGGTGATGCCCTCGGTGTCCATCCAGGCGGCGATGACCGCCGTGTGCTGCTCGACGTCGAAGACCTGCCGGGGCTTGCCGGACAGGCCGAAGCCCGGCAGGTCGGGCACGTGCACCGGGCCGCCGGTCAGCGCGGCGGCGGTCGGCATCAGGTAGCGGTGGGAGACGGCCAGGCCGTGCAGCAGCACCCACGGCCGGCCGGTGGCGGCGGCCCGGGAGCGTACGTGCAGCCGCAGGCCGGCCACCGCGGTCCAGTGGCTGACGAATCCCTGGGCGGTGCGCGGTGCGGCCCGGGTCAGCTGGCGCTGGCCGGGGCTCATCCGTGCGATGTGTCGTATCACCAGCCGTTGTTACCCCCGGACACCCCAGCGAACCTCAGGGTGGCCCGATCGGCGGAAGCGCCGCGGGTGGACGGCCCGGCGAGGGAGCGATCAGGCAGGTGGGCCGGTCGGGTGGGCGGTCGAGCGGTGCGGGCGGCAGGGCGGTCCGGCCGGCCGGGGTCAGCTGGGGCGGGCTGTCAGGTCGGCCAGGGCGGCGACCAGCCGGTCGACGTCGTCGTCGGTCGTGCCGAGCCCGAAGCTCGCCCGCAGCAGCCCCGGCGTCGCGCTGCCGCAGCCACCCGTGCCCGTGTCCCCGGTCAGCCGGCGCGTCAGCGGGTGGGCGCAGAACAGCCCGGCCCGCACCCCGATGCCGTACTCGCGGGCCAGCCGGTCGGCGATCACCGCGGGGTCGTGGCGGGGCAGGGCGAGCGACACGATGCCGACCCGGGGCTGTCGATCACCGAACACGCTCACCGGCCGTACCCCCGGGACCCTGGCCAGTCCCTCTTGGAGCCGGCCCAGCAGCTCCTGCTCGCGCTCGTGCAGCGCGGCGCGGTCGGTGCGCAGCAGCGCCGCGCAGACCGCGGCCAGCGACACCGCGCCGAGCAGGTTGGGGGTGCCCGCCTCGTGCCGGGCGGCCCCGCGGGCCCACGTCACGTCCCCGGCGGCGGCGCCGACCGCGGTGCTGGCCCCGCCGCCGCTGAGGTACGGCTCGGCGGCGTCGAGCCAGTCGGCCCGCCCGGCCAAAACGCCGGCGCCGAACGGGGCGTAGAGCTTGTGCCCGGACAGGGCGAGATAGTCCGCGCCCAGGGCGGCCAGGTCGACGGGGGAGTGCGGCGCGAGCTGCGCGGCGTCCACGACGATCCGGGCGCCGTACCGGTGGGCCACGTCGGCCAGCCGCCGCACCGGCCAGATCTCGCCGGTCACATTGCTCGCGCCGGTGACCGCGACCAGGACCGGCCCGCCCAACCCCGGCCCGTCCGGCTCGGTCCCGCTCAGCCGGGGCCCGCTCAGCCGGGGCTCGTCCAGCCCCGGTCCGTCCAGCCCGCGCACGCCACGCAGGGCTCGCTCGACGGCCGCGACGGCTTCGTCCGGGCTCGCGGGCGTGGGCAGTCGCAGCGGGCGGCGCCACGGCAGCAGGTTCGCGTGGTGCTCACCGTCGAAGACGATCGTGGTGGCCTCGGGCGGCAGGGCGCGGGCGAGCAGGTTCAGCGCGTCGGTGGTGTTGCGGGTGAAGATCACCGTGTCGCCGGCCCGGGTGCCGATGAACTCGCCGACGAGGTCGCGGGCTCGCTCGTACTCCAGGGTCGAGGTCTGGGAGCGGATGCCGGTGCCGCGGTGCACGCTGCCGTACCAGGGGAGCAGGCTCTGCACGGCGTCCGCGGCGGCGCGCACGCAGGGGGCGGTCGCGGCGTAGTCCAGGTGGGCGAACGGGACCGTCGTGCCATCGGGCAGGTCGACGGTCAGGTCCGCGCCGACGACGTCGAGGTCGGTGTGCTGCAGGACGAGGGACATGGTGCTGCCTCCGGGAGGTCGGGGACCCCGCCCGGGGCCCGCGCTTGCCCGCGTCGGTGTCGACGCCGGCCCGGTCCTCACCCGGAGCACCCCATCGCGAACACAAGGGTTGCCGGCCAGCAAGCCGGGGCTTCGCGCTGGCACTCATGACCTGAAAGCACCGTAGCAGAGCCCTCGGGGTCAGGCCTGCCAGGCGGTGACGGTCGTTACAAACTCCGGCCCGGGCATCGACCCGCGGCGGCGGTCCGAGCTATCTTTCGGCCTCGCAATACCCATCGGCTTTATAGGATTCGACGGTGCATCCGTGATTCAGATCCAAGGTCTGCGCAAGACCTACCACTCCCGCCGGCGCCCTGCCGTCGTCGCGGTCGACGGCGTTGATCTCAGCGTCGCCCGGGGCCAGATCTTCGGCGTGCTGGGGCAGAGCGGCGCGGGCAAGAGCACCCTGCTGCGCTGCGTCAACCTGCTGGAACGCCCGGACGCGGGGACCGTGGTGGTGGACGGCGTCGAGCTGACCGCCCTCAAGCGCGGACCGCTGCGCGCGGCCCGGCAGCGGGTGGGCATGGTGCATCAGCACTTCGCGCTGCTGGCTTCCCGTACGGCGGCCGGCAACGTCGCCTTCCCGCTGGAGGTGACCGGCGTGCCGCGGGCCGAGCGGGCGCGGCGGGTGGCCGAGCTGCTCGAGCTGGTCGGGCTGAGCGAGCGCGCGAACGCGTACCCGGCGCAGCTGTCCGGCGGGCAGAAGCAGCGGGTCGGCATCGCCCGGGCGCTCGCGGCCGGTCCGCAGGTGCTGCTCTCCGACGAGGCCACCTCCGCGCTGGACCCGGAGACGACCCGGTCCATCCTGGATCTGCTGCACGAGCTCAACCAGCGGCTGGGACTCACCATCCTGCTGATCACCCACGAGATGGACGTGGTCAAGCGGATCTGCCACGCCGCCGCGGTGATGCGTGACGGCCGGTTCATCGAGTCCGGTCCGGTCGCCGACCTGCTGCGCCAACCTGGTTCGGAGCTGGCGCAGGGGCTCTTCCCGTTGCCGCCGGCCGAGCCGCGGCCGGGGGAGACGCTCGTCGACGTCACGGTCAGCGGCGCGGCGGCCGACGAGCCGATCGTGGCCGAGCTCGCCCGCCGGTTCCACAGCGACGTGCGGATCGTGCACGGCGCCGTGGAGACCCTGGCCGCGACCCGGGCCGGGCGGTTGCGCCTCGCCCTGCCCGGCAGCGCCGACGACAACGCCGCCGCGCTGCGCCACCTTCGCGAGCGCGGTGCCCTGGTGACGGAGGCCGGGCGATGACCTTCGCGGAGCTTTCCGAGCTGCTCTGGACCGGCGTACGGGAAACAGCCTGGATGGTCGGCTTCTCCGCCCTGCTCACCGCCGTCGGCGGGCTGCTGGCGGGCATCCTGCTGGTGCTGACCGACCGCGGCGGGCTGCTCGCCGCCCGGCCGGTCAACGCGTTGCTCGGCCTGGTCGTCAACATCGGCCGGTCGCTGCCGTTCATCATCCTGCTGGTCGCGGTCATCCCGTTCACCCGTGCGGTGGTCGGCACGACCATCGGCACCACCGCCGCCGTCGTGCCGCTGACCATCGGCGCCATCCCGTTCTACGCCCGGATCGTGGAGACCGCGATCCGTGAGGTGCCCGGTGACGTCGTGGCCGCCGCCGTGGCGATGGGTGCGTCCCGCCGCCAGATCGTCGGCAAGGTCCTGCTCCGCGAGGCCCGCCCCGGCCTGGTCGCCGGGCTGACCATCACCGTCGTCGCCCTGGTCGGCTACTCCGCCATGGCCGGCGTGGTCGGCGGCGGCGGCCTGGGTGACCTCGCCGTCCGCTACGGCTACCAGCGCTTCGAGACCGACGTGATGATCGCCACGGTGGTCGTGCTCGTCGTGCTCGTCCAGGCCGTCCAAACGCTGGGCGACGTCGTCGTCCGGCGCCTCTCCCACCGATAGAAGGGCACCACCTCATGCACCGCCGCTTGCTCGCCACCCTGCTCACCGCGACCGGTCTCGTCCTGGGCCTGGCCGCGTGCGGCGGGTCCGACGACGCCGCCGGGTCCGCCGGCGACGACACCCTCAAGGTCGGGGTCAGCCCGGTTCCGCACGCCGAGATCCTCACCTACGTCAAGGACAACCTGGCCGCGGCCGAGGGCCTCAAGCTCGACATCGTCGAGTTCAACGACTACATCCAGCCCAACGTCGCGCTGCGGGAGAAGCAGATCGACGCCAACTACTTCCAGCACGTGCCGTACCTCGAGGAGGAGGTCGCGGCCAAGGGCTACAAGTTCACCGCGCTCAAGCCGGTGCACATCGAGCCGCTGGGCGTCTACTCCAAGAAGGTCAAGTCGCTGGCCGAGGTGCCCGCCGGCGGGGTCGTGGCCATCCCGAACGACCCGTCGAACTCGGGCCGGGCGCTCAACCTGCTCGCCCGGAACGGCCTGATCACGCTCAAGCCCGGCGTCGGGGTCAAGGCGACCGAGCGGGACATCGCCACCAACCCGAAGAACCTCGAGTTCTCCTCGCTCGAGGCGGCCCAGCTGCCGCGCAGCCTGGAGGACACCGCGCTCTCGGTGATCAACGGCAACTACGCGATCGAGACCGGGCTCAAGCCGGCGCAGGACGCGCTCGCCCTGGAGGACGGCAAGGACAACCCGTACGCGAACCTGGCCGTCGTGCGCACCGGCGACGAGAGCGACGCGCGGGTGGTCAAGCTGGAGAAGCTGCTGCACTCGCCCGAGGTCCGCAAGTTCATCGCTGACAAGTACCAGGGTTCGGTGCTGGCGGCCTTCTGAGCGAAGTGTCGTACCCGTACGGCAGAGTGTCAGGGGTGCGTAGCCCTACCGCCCCTGACACTGCCCACCCCCGCGACTGGCTGCCGAGCTACCTGGCGCTCGCCGCGATCTGGGGCACCAGCTTCCTGTTCATCAAGGTCGGCGTCCGTGAGCTGCATCCGCTGGGGCTCACCTTCGCCCGGGTCACCGCGGGCACGGCGGTCCTGCTGATCGTGCTCGCGGTGACCCGCGACCGGCTGCCCCGCGACGCCCGGCTGTGGGGCCATCTCGCGGTCGTGGCCGCGCTGGGCGTCTCGGTGCCCTTCACCCTCTTCGGGTACGGCGAGCAGCGCGTCTCCTCGGTGCTCGCGGGCATCTGGAACGCGGCCACCCCGCTGGTCGCGTTGCCGCTGGCGGTGCTCGTCTTCCGCACCGAGGCCCTGACTCCCCGCCGGGTGGCCGGCATCGCGACCGGCTTCCTCGGCGTGCTGGTGGTGCTGGGCGTCTGGCGCGACCTCGGCGGCTCGCAGCTCACCGGGCAGCTCATGTGCTTCGGCGCCGCGATGTGCTACGCCGTCGCGATCCCGTACCAGAAGAAGTTCATCGCCGGCCGGGCCGGCTCCGGGGTGTCGATCGCCGGCGGGCAGCTGCTGATGGCCCTGGCCAGCTCGCCGTGCTGGCGCCGCTGCTGGCCGGCGCACCGCCCGCCCCGGCGCAGCTCTCCCTGCAGGTGGTGCTGTGCGTGCTGGCGCTGGGCGCACTCGGCACCGGGCTGGCGTTCGTGCTCAACATGCGGGTGATCCGGGTGGCCGGCGCGAGCACGTCGGCGTCGGTGACCTACCTGATGCCGGTGGTGGCGACGGTGGTCGGCGTGCTGATCCTGGGCGAGCACCTGATCTGGAACCAGCCGCTGGGCGCGCTGATCGTGCTGGCGGGCGTGGCGATCTCCCAGGGGGTGTTGTCCCGCCGCCGCGGTGCCCGGCCGCCGGACGACCCGGTGGCGGCGAGTCCCGGCCCGGCGGCGGCTGCCCCCTGACCGTGCCTCAGGCCTGCCCGAGGATGGCGGCGCGGGTGGGGCGCCGGTCGAGTTCCATGAAGCGGTCGGCGCCCTCCAGCCCGGCGAAGCCGGCCCGCCGGTAGACCTCGTGGGCGTCCTTGGTGGCGAGCATGAGGCGGAGGACACCCCGGGCGGTGAGGTCCTCGACGATGCTGTCGACCAGCCACCCGCCGAGCCCCCGGCCGCGGTGCCCGGCGGCGACGAAGACGTCGCAGATCCACGCGAAGGTCGCCCCGTCGGTGACGATCCGGGCGAAGGCCACCTGCTCGTCGCCGTGGAAGACCGAGTACGGCAGCGAACCCTCGATCGACCGCGCCACCACGTCATAGTCCCGCCCGGCAGCCCAGTACGACTCGTCGCACAACCACCGGTGCACCCGCCCGACGTCGACGCGCGTGGCGTCGGTGGTCAGCACGTAGTCGCCCCGCCGGCGATCCCCCATGAGTCCTCCTCCGTTGCCCGCCCCAGGATGCCAGAGGCGTCCGGCGAGGCTCAGCCGACCTCGCGCACCTTGCCGGCCTCGACCTCGTGGACGAAGCCGCGCACCGGGTCCTTCACCGGGATGAACGGGGCGGCCTCGATCCGCCGCAGCGACTGCCGCACGATGATCTCCCGGGTGCCGAGCAGGCCGTACGGGTTGAGCCGCGCCTCCATGCAGGCGACGACGGCGACGTGCTTGGCGGGCGGATACGGGTCAGCTCGGGCGGTGGTCGTAGGCGGCGCGGGCGCGGTGCACCTCGGCGATGTGGGTCTCGGCCCAGCTCTTGATGGCCCGCTGCAACGGCAGCAGCTCGTGGCCGAGGGCGGTCAGCTCGTACGACACCTGCACCGGGACCGCCGCGGTGACGGTGCGGGTCACCAGGCCGTCGCGTTCCAGCTTGCGCAGCGTCTGGGTGAGCATCTTCTGGCTGGCCCCGGCGACCTCGCGGGACAGTTCGGCGTACCGCAGCGGCCCGTCCGCCAGCGCGGCCACCACCAAGGTCAGCCATTTGTCGCTCAGCGTGCCCAGCAGGTCGTGGCCGGGGCACTCGGCGAGGTTGGCGTTGTAGGCGCGGTGCGCCGCGTCCCGGCGCTCTGCGGCGGACCTCGTGACCATCGCGGCGGGCTCCTCCCGGTACGGTACGCACTCCCGGGTGCGTCCTTACCGCCCGACGATATCGCCCCTAGCGTCGCCACCATGAGAGCCGTGATCGTGCGCCGCTTCGGCGGTCCCGAAGTCCTGGAAGTGGCCGACCTCCCCGAACCCCGCCCCGGCCCGGGCCAGGTCCGGATCCGCGTCGCCGCGGCGGCCGTGAACCGCATCGACCTGTCCACCCGCAGCGGCGCGATGACGCAGGCGGGCCTGCTGCCGCCGGCTGACGAGGTCAACCTGGGCTGGGACGTCGCGGGCGTGATCGACGAGGTCGGTCCGGGGGTACGCCGCCGCGCCCCGGGCGACACCGTCACCGGCCTGCGTGACGTCCTGTCGGCCGGCGGCGCGCAGGCCGAGTGGGTGGTGCTGGACGAGTCCGCGACCGCCCCGGCGCCCCGCTCGGTGAGCCTGCCGGAGGCGGCCACCCTGCCGCTGATCGGCCTCACCGCCGACCGCGCGCTGTCCCTGACGGGCCTGCGAGCGGGCCAGACCCTGCTGGTCACCGGTGCGGCAGGCGGGGTCGGCGGCCTGCTGCTGCAACTCGCCGCCATCCGCGGGATCCGCACTGTCGCGGTGGCGGCCGGGGCCGACGAGAAAACGGTACGGGAACACGGCGCCGACGAGTTCGTGCCCCGCACGGACCGGCTGGGCGCGGCAGTCCGCGACGTGGTCCCGGGCGGCGTGGACGCGGTCGTCGACGCCGCCGTGGCGGGTGTCACAGCCCACGAGGCGCTGCGCGGCGGAGGGGTGTTCGTGGCCCTCGTCGCCCCGTTCGCCCCGCCACCGCTGCGCGCCACCCGCGTCGTCGTCCAGGAGGTCTGGGCCGACGGCGGCCGCCTGACGGAACTCGCGGCGCTGGTCGACGCGGGTCTGCTGACGCTGCGCGTGGCGGACACCATCCCACTGGCCGGCGTGGCCCGGGCCCACGAGCGGCTGGCCGCCGGTGGCCTGCGCGGACGGTTGGTGCTCGTGCCCTGACAACCGTTCATCAAGGCTTCACAATGCCTACCTATTGCATGGATATGGTGGCGCCATGACGAGATCCGTACACCTGAGCGCCGGCGGCCCGGACGCCGCCCGCCGCCGGGCCGAGGAGGCGGCAGTCCGGCGCCAGTTCGAGAAGGACGCGGTCTGGAGCCGGATGATCGCCCCCGGCGGCCGGGTCCCGGACCTGCCTTTGATCGAGGTCGACCTGGGCCCGATCCACCTGCGCCGGCTGCTGGCCACCGGGCCGCTGGTCCTGGTCTTCATCCGGTACGCGGGCTCGGCGGCCTGCGAGGAAACCCTGGTGGCATACCAGCGGACTCTGGCCCCGGCCTGCACGGACCTGGGCGCGCACCTGGTGGCGGTGAGCCCGCAGCGGGCCGAGCTGCTGGCCCCGGTCAAACACCGCAACGACCTGAGCTACCTGGTGGCGGCCGACCCCCGGCACACGCTGATCGACGCGTTCGGCCTCGGCTACCAGGCGCCGGAGGCCACCGAACTGCTGGGCACGCGGCGGTCGGTTTTGCCGTACCCGAGCGTGGTGGTCGCGGACCGCACGGGAACGGTGCGCTACGCGGACGTGCACCCGTTCACGGCGGCGCGCACCCCGGCGGCGCCGATCATCGCGACACTGCGCCAGCAGATCGCCTCGATCCCGGTGGCGCCGCGCGGCCGGCCGTAAGTCGTTCGAGGGGTTCTGGTTCGCTGCCGGCACCGGCCGCCATGCTCCGAAACTGCCGATCATCCATGAATCGACGTCAACGGTTACTCGGGCGACCGCTGATCCGCGTCCGGAAGAGACCGCAGGCTCGGGCCTTGGCTACGGCCGGTCGGTGACGCGCCGCTGCGCTCCTCCATCATGGGGGACCGGACGCTGCAATCGGGACGCGAGCTGGGCGATGAGGAGATCATCACCTTCGCGCGATGCCACTTCCCGTTCGGCGCTCTGGTGGTCACTCCCAGCCGGATCATCATCCTGTTGCACGCAGATGCGCAACGGGCACCCGGCATACCGGCCAAAGTGTCGGCACCGGCAGGGAACGGGGCATCCGTGCAGCCCGCACGATGATCGCCGCGCACGAAACCTACTCGTTGCGAGCTCGCTGAGCGATGCCCGAACACGTTCAGTTGTCGGAAGCGGCTTCGTAGCTGTAACCATCGGTGGGCGCGAGTGCCAGGAGTCGATCGAGGACTGGTTCGGTGTTGGTGCCCCACATCTTCGACAGCACCCACGTCTTTTCCCCGTCGTGCAGGGGCGCCTCGATGAACCAACGCCCGATTCGCTTGTGGGAGCCGGGATGGGCAGTCGTGAAGGCGGCTGCGAGCTGTTCACCGGTGAGGGTTCCGTCCACGGAAACGAACCGGGATCGAGGGATAGCAGTCGCCAGCGTCGGCGCGGTGACACCTGCCTGGTGAAGAGCGGTTACCAGGGCGAGGACTGCCCGTCGCTTGCGCAGGGGTTCGGTTCGGCCTGCCGGGGTGATGATTTCGTAGGGGGTCCAATCCCTGGTGTCGGTGTTGACCGCACGGGCCTGTGTCTGACGGCGTCGCAGCTGGACGGTGAGCTCGCTGGCCTCGGGCAGAGGGATGACCTGCTGGACATCGAGGAGCAGGCGGCTGTCGACCTTGTACGGGGTGAGGCGGACGCACCGCACGTCGAGGCCGTATACGTCATTGAGCCAGAGGACCGTCGTGGTGATCTCGCGGTCGAAGCCACCCGCGACCAGCATGACGCGAACTTCGCGGCTGAGTACGGCCTCTTCGCCGCCGGCATCTTCGAGGAACTCGGCGAGCCGCGTGCGGGCTTCCTCGACGGCGTCGGGCTCGACCTTCGCCAGGTAGAGCTCGTAGTGCTCGACGAGGTCCTCGAAGGTCATGACCGACACCATCGCCGCGTACCGCAGGGCTTGTAGTTCGAGGTGACCGCCGTCTGTGGTGCGCTTCAGCTCGATGACCACCAGATGCCCGGTGCGGTCGACACCGAGCAGATCAATGCGGCGGCGGGCGTCAGCGAATGCCCCGAACTCCTCGGAGACCACCAGTACGTCCTCGACGATCATGTCCAGCCGTGCCCGCAACAGCCGCTGCAGGTCGGCCCGTTCCAGCACCTGCTCGGCGGCGAACGTGGTCGACGGAACCGGCACCAACTCATCAGTGGTCATCTCGAACAGCGGCATCCGTACATCCTGACGACCGCACGCTCTTACGGGAAGCGCGAGACGGCCCGACAGGGTCTTGTCACTCCCGCCCGAGGCACGCGCTACGGGCCCGTACCGAAAAGGAGCATGTCGGCGACGAAGCAGGTCACCGCGCCGGACGCGTCGCGGCCGATCCAGGTCGGGTAGACGCCGTCGCCCCAGCCGCTCGACCAGGCCACCATGCCGCCGCCGGTCAGGGTGGTGAAGCGGTCGAAGTCGAACCGCTCCCACTCCTCGGCCAGCCGTTCGCGGTTGTCCTCGTCGACGAAGCAGCCCAGCCCCGCGTCGACGCCGAAACCGAAGAACTCGCCGTCGCCCAGGTCAAGGTGGTCCTGGCCGTCACGCAGGGCCAGCTCCCAGCCGGCGGTGGGCGAGTCGGCGATCTGCAGGCGGACGGCAGCCACCCGGCGATGGCCCGGATCGTCGGTGAAGGTGGCCAAGCTGATCGTCACCGCGTACCCGCCCGGCGCGACCGTGACAGTGAACGGCTCCTCGCCGTAGTCCAGCGACGACGGGTCGGCGGCCACCAGCCGCCCGGACGGCAGGTGCAACGGCCCGGCGGAGTGGGTGGAGATCCGCATGGTCCGGTCCCGGACCGGCCGCTCAGTGCCGTCGGTGAAGAGCTCCTCGATCCGGTACGGCCGCAGCGGCCGAGGCGGCTGCCACGGGCGTACGCCGGTCCGAACCTGTAGTGAATGCGCCGACGCGTCGACGATCCCGGGCCGGCCGTCCCCGGCGAACTCCAGCAGCGGCTGCCACTCGCCGAAAGCCGGAACCGGCGTACGCGGCGCCGGCGAGTCGGGCGTGTAGTCCTGCTTGCGGAAATTTTCCTGCTCGACGAGATCGGTACGGCGGCCGTTGAGCTCGAAGGTGACGGTTGTTGTCGTCGTACCTCTCCATCGGCGTGCCTGGCGCAGAAAGAGGTCGCCGGTCCGGGTTTTCCGCCACTGGTGGCGGGATGCCCGCCCGCCGAAGCCGTCGAAGCGGGTCAGCCCGACATGACCCTCGCCGAGCGCGACGTCGAGCACGGCGTGCGGCCGCCCGCCGACAAGCAGAACCACCGAGTACGGCTCACCGGCAGCATGCCGAGCCTCGGCGATGTCCCTGGTGAGCGGGTTGACCACCGCGTCATCCCAGCCGTCGCAGTACACCGCCGTGAGCGTCGCCCCCATGAGCGGCGATCCTAGAAGACTCCGACCAGCCGCAGCGGGCAGGCAGGCGGCCTAGCCGACGTTTCTCTTCAGGACATACTCGAATCTGTTCTCGTCGTGAAAGGCGGCAACAACCTCCCAGCCCTCGGCGCCCAGCGCGTTGAGGATCTGCATCGGCGTTCCCGCAAGACCGCTGCGGGTGTCCTGTCCTTCGCCCTCCGGCCCGGCCCAGTAGACGCTCCAGTCCTGAACCTGGAACGTCTTCTTGAAGATCCAGCCGGTCTCTTCCGCGTGTTCACCGATGAACGTCACAACGAGGTGCGCATGCTGCCAGCGGCTCATCGCCTGATGGTGCACGTCCGGGTCACTCACACGCCATGCCCGCGGCCGCTGATCAGCACCCAATGAAGGTTGAGCACCGAGATCTTCGGCTGTGGGGTCACGATGTTTTCATGAGACACCCGCACCTTCCGCTGCGCCTGACGGGGATGTGACTGGTCGCATCGACTGCTCGCCGGCCTTACTTGCTCTGGTGTTCCAGACGGAAGAGGCGAGGCAGCGAGTGCCCGGCCGCTCAGGCGAGGCCGTACACCTCGTTGAGGTCGAGCAGGTGATGGCCGGCGACGGCGTGTTCCTCGAGGTTCAGTACGAGCACCAGGAACACGTTGGCTGTCTCGCACTGGACGAGGACGTGCTGGTACGGCGTGCCGGTCATGGTCCAGCCGTACGGCACGTCCCCTTCCGAGAAGTCGTGCCCGCCGAAGTCTTCCGGGGGGATCGCGTCGAAGTACGGCCAGAAGTCGAACGGCGGTTCCACGTCCGTGTCGAGCGGCGCCGGTTGGGGCACCGTCGTGGCCTTGAACTCTTCCTTGGTCAGCTTCCGCACCCGATCAGCATGCAGCGCCCACCTGATGCGGCCGCGAGGGGGCCACTCACTCGGGCGAACCCGCAGGTGCCACCGCAACCGGCGCCGTCTTTGCGCGTTCACCAGGCGTGCGGAGAATCGCGAGCTTGGCGCTGGTCGTCGCGTGCGGCGGGGTGCTGGCCGGATGCGGGAGTGCGGACGGCGGCTCGGGATCGACCTCGCCCGGCGGGAGCGCCGACGAGTCGCGGCCGGGTGGGTGGGAGGCGATCGTCGACAGGGTCATGCCGGGTGACCACCTGATGCCGGATGGTGGCCGCCCGCCGACCATGCCGGACAGCGGCGATCAGGGCCGGATGCCGCCGGCCGGCGGCCAAGGAGCCGGCGGTCAGGGCACAAACGGCCAGGGCACAAACGGCCAGGGCACAAACGGCCAGGGCGCAAACGGCCAGGGAGTGAACGGACAAGGCCCCGGTGGGCAGGGGCCCGGTGGGCAGGGAGGGCCGCCGCCGGTATTCAATGGCGGCGCGCCGCATGCCGGGCTCGACACGCCGGCTCCACCACCGCCCGCGCCGCCGCACCACGGGCCGCCGCCGATTCCGGACAAGCCTGCGCCGCCGCGACAAGGCCCGCCGCCGGTTCCGGCAAAGCCTGCCGTGGCCCCGGTGCGGACGATGGAGCCGGGCAACGCACCACCGACCATGACGCGCGTGGTCGTGGTGACCCCCGGCATGGGACCGGACACCGTCAGGCCGGGCATCGGACGGGCTGTCCCGGCGAATCCAGTGATGGGCCAGGAAAGGGGCACTTCGATGTCGGGCGGCGGTGACAACGGCGGGATGCCGGCCACCCGCTGATGGCCGAGGGGGAACGTGGTCAGCCGGCGGGTCGCCGCACGCCGCCGACGGACACCAAGTCTCTGCGAGAGCGGATCCGGGAACGGGAGTGGCGCACGTGGTCCCTCGAGAAGTGGACCGCGGTACTCAGCGCGGTGGCGACGGTGCTCACCGCGGTCGTCGCCCTCGGGTGGTGGGCCGGGCCGATCGTCGTGAAGAAACTCGCCTCGCGTGCGGCGAGTTGCGGCATCTCCGACAAGGGCCGGGTGCTGCTCGACGCCGCCTGGCTGACGGTGCCGGCCGGCACCGCAGCATATCCGCGGCCCGCGGTGACCGGCTCGTGCAACTCGCGCGGTGGCGGTCAGACGGTGACACGGCGTGCTACGGGGACCTACGACGTCAGCCTGGAGGATCTGGGCGTCGACAGCGGCACCGTGGAAGTGACCGCAGTGTCCGGCGTGCACCGGGTCTGCGGCACGAGTCGCTGGGGCCGCGCGGCCGACGGCTTGGACCTGCTGGTCCGGGTGAACTGCGTGGACGGCCGCGGCGAACCGGCTGACTCCGGGTTCGCGGTCCGCTTCCTCCAGGCGGTTCCGGGCACCGGCGCGCTGGCCTACCTGCGCTACGACCTCGGCAGCGCGTCACCCTTCATCCCGGACGAGAACTACAGTTTCAACTCGTTCAACGTCCCCAACTCGGTCGAGCGCCGAGGCGCCGGCGTGTACGAGGTGTTCCTGCAGGGTGTGCAGCGGTCGGCGGAGAAGAGGATGCCGGGCGTCGTGAAGGTGACCCCCGTGGGCGAGGTTGTCCACGTCTGCAACCCGACGATCTGGTATCCCCACCACGAGAAGACCACGGGCGTGGACTCGATGTTCGTCAAGGTGGAATGTTTCGACGCAGCCGGAGCTCCGGTCGACAGCCGCTTCACCCTCACCTACTCGGTCAATCTGGCTGCCCTGCCGGGGATCGTGATCGAGGGCGCCCAGCTGTGGAGCAACGATGCGGGTGCGCGCAGCTACACGCCCAGCTCGCTGTACCAGTTCTCGTCCGCCGGTCGACTGGCCATGGTCGAGCGCCGATCCGCCGGTGACTACCTGGTGAAGATGCCGGCCGCCGAACTCACCCGCGGCGGGCACACGCAGGTCTCCGCCTACCACACCGCCGCGTCCTGCCACCCGGATGCCGTCCCGGACGAACGGGACGACGTCGTCACCGTCCGGGTCCGCTGCTGGGCCCGCGGCGCCCCCACGGACGCCCGCTTCTCACTGCTGTTCCAGAGTTAAGGCAGCACCGGCCGGGGCGGCGCCAACCCCCGCCCGCCGCACATCCAAGGCTGCGCAGACAGTCGCCAGCGCCAGCATGGCCACGCAGATGACCAGCCCGTGCGCCACCGCCTCCCGCGCCACCCCCGCCGTGATGCCCGCCAGCACCACCCCGGCCACCGCTGCCGTCGCGATCGTCGCCGAGATCCGCTGCGACACCTGCAGGAATCCGCCCGCCAGCCCGGCCGCCGAGGCCGGCGCGTGGGCCAGCGTCAACGCCTGGTTCGGCGAGATGATCAGGCCGCCGGAGACCCCCATCGCCAGCTGGGTCACCGTCAGCGCGATGCCGATCTGTTCCGCCGGCACCCAGCCGATCACCGCCGCCGTCAGCGCCAGCGTCACGAATGATCCGGTCAGGGCCCACACCACGCTGATCCGGCCGTACCGGCTGACCAGGCGCCAGCTCTGCGACGAGGCGATCGCGAAGCCGAGCGAGCTGGGCAGGATCGTCAGCGCCGCGTGCAGCGGCGACCAGCCGAGCCCGTCCTGCAGGAACAGCGTGAGGGCCAGCGACGCCGACATGGTCGCGCCGAACTGGAACATCGCGGTCAGGGCGCCGAGGCTGAAGCCGCGGGAGCCCAGCAGGGCCGGGAGCAGGATCGGGGTGCGGCCGCTGCGGGCGTACCGTCGCTCCCAGGCGATCAGCGTGACCAGCGCCGCCGCCGCGACCACCGGCCACCAGAACCGCGGCGGGCCCTGGCCGTCCGGCAGGACGAAGGGCAGCAGCACGGCGAGCGTGGCCGTGGCCAGCAGGGCGAGCCCGGCCAGGTCCAGGGCCGGCCGGGTGCCGGGCCGCCGGGCCGCCGCGGGCAGCCATTTCAGGGCCAAGGGTACGGTGATCAGCCCGAACGGCACGTTGAGCAGCATCACCCACCGCCACCCGTGCTGCTCGCCGAGCGCCCCGATGACCGTGCCGCCGACCAGGGGCCCGATGACGCCGGAGATCCCGCCCACCGTCGCGTACGCCGCGAGGGCGCGGGTCCGCTCGCGCCCGGTGAACAGCTCCTGGATGATGCCGAAGATCTGCGGGTTGACCGTGCCCGCGCCCACGCCCTGCAGCAGCCGGGCCAGCGCGACCACCCACGCCGACTCCGCCGTGCCGCCCACCACGCTCGCCGCGGTGAACAGGCTCAGCCCGCCGACGAACAGCCATTTGCGGCCGTGCGCGTCGCCCAGCCGGCCCGCCGGCACCAGGGCCAGCCCGAATGTGAGCGAGTAGCCCGCGACGATCCACTGGAGGGTGCCGGGCCCGGCGTCCAGGGCTGTGCGCAGCGACGGGATCGCCGTGTTGAGGCTGGACTGGTCGAGCAGGGTGGTGAAGGCGGCGCACAGGCAGATCGCCAGCGAGACGGTACGGCGGTTCGGCACGCCCAGACCGTAGGGGAGGGCAGCCCCGGGTGGTTAGGACGCAGCTCGCTTCCAGCAGGCGGGACGGGGGCTTGCCCAAAAGCCTAGTAAGGCTATAGGAATAGCAGGCCGCATCCGCCGTCCCGCAGGAGTCGTCCGTGAGCACCTCCGTGTCCGTTCCGCCGGCTCCCGCCGGTGCCGATCCGGGCCTGGGGGCGCCGAGCGCTGTCCGTCCCGCCCCGGCCGCGCGTGGCGGGCGCCGGCGTCGCCTGGTGTTGCGGCTCGTCTCGCTCGTCGTGCTCTACGTGCTCTGGGAGGTCGCCGCGCGGCTGGTGCGCAACCCGACCTTCATCCCGGCCCCGGCGGCCGTCTGGCACCAGCTGATCGTCACGTCGTCCACCCACGACGGCATCCGCGGCTACAGCGGCCACCTGCTCATCGAGCACCTCGGCGTGAGCCTGCGGCGCATCCTCATCGGCTCGGCGATCGGCATCGGCGGCGGCCTGGTCCTCGGCATCCTGATGGGAACGGTCGGCTGGTTGCGGGTCGTGGTCGAACCCGTCGTCACCTTCGTCCGCGCGCTGCCGCCGCTGGCCTACTTCAGCCTGTTCATCATCTGGTTCGGCATCGACGAGACGCCCAAGCTGTGGCTGCTGTCCATCGCCGCGCTGCCGCCGGTCGCCGTGGCCACCGCCGCGGCGGTCTACTCGGCGCCGACCGGGCTGGTCGAGGCGGCCCGGGCGCTGGGGGCCGGACGCTGGCAGACCACCCGGGACGTGGTGCTGCCGAACGCGTTGCCCGAGATCTTCACCGGCGCGCGGCTTGCCGTCGGCGTCGCGTACTCCTCGGTCGTCGCGGCCGAGACCATCAACGGCGTCCCCGGGATCGGCGGGCTGATCCGCGACGCCCAGCGCTACTCCCAGACCGACGTGGTCGTGCTCGGCCTGTTCGCCATCGGCCTCTCCGGCCTGCTCATCGACGCCCTGCTGCGGACAGCCGAGGACCGGCTGATCCCGTGGCGCGGCCGTAGTTAAGGAACCTCCGTGAAGAAACTCCTTTCCGTTCTCGCCGCCGCTCTGCTGCTCGCGACGGCCGCCTGCGGCGACGGTGCCGCCAGCGGTGGTTCCGGGTCGGCGGACAAGACCATCCGGCTCGCGTACCAGGCGTTCCCGAGCGGGGACCTGATCGTGAAGAACCAGGGGCTGCTGGAGAAGGCGCTGCCGGACTACAAGATCACCTGGACCAAGTTCGACTCCGGCGCCAGCATCAACACCGCGTTCCTGGGCCGCAGCATCGACATCGCGGCGATCGGGTCGAGCCCGGTGGCCCGCGGGCTGTCCGCGCCGCTGAACATCCCGTACCAGGTCGCGTTCGTGCTGGACGTGGCCGGTGACAACGAGGCGCTGGTCGCGCGCAACGGCAGCGGGATCACCGACGTGGCCGGGCTGCGCGGCAAGAAGGTGGCCACGCCGTTCGCCTCCACCGCGCACTACAGCCTGCTCGCCGCGCTGAACAAGGCCGGGGTCAAGGAGTCCGAGGTGACCATCGTGGACCTCGAGCCGCAGGACATCCTGGCCGCCTGGACCCGCGGGGACCTGGACGCCGCGTACTCGTGGCTGCCGTCGCTGGACGAGCTGAAGAAGAACGGCAAGGTCCTGATCAGCAGCAAGGAGCTGGCCACCGCCGGCAAGCCCACCCTGGACCTGGGCGTGGTCAGCACCGCGTTCATCCAGGCGCACCCCGAGGCGGTCGACGCCTGGCGCAAGGTCGAGGCACAGGCCCTGGACATCATCGCCAACGACCCGGCCGCGGCGGCCAAGGCGGTCGGCCAGGAGCTGAACCTCAGCCCCGCCGACGCCCAGAAGCAGCTCAGCCAGGGCGTCTTCCTCAAGCCCGCGGACCTCGCCTCGCCGGAGTGGCTGGGCACCGAGGCGCAGGTCGGCAAGCTCGCCGAGAACCTGGTCAGCGCCTCGGAGTTCCTCAAGAGCCAGCAGAAGATCGACGCCGTGCCGGACCTGGCCACCGTGCGGAAGTCCATCTACGTCAAGGGACTGCCCGATGTCCTCAGCTGAGGCCGCGGTCGAGCTCGACGGCGTCCAGCACTCCTACGGCGACGTCACGGCGGTCGGGCCGGTCAGCCTGACCGTGCCGGCCGGGGAGTTCCTGGTGCTGGTCGGCGCGTCGGGCTGTGGCAAGAGCACGCTGCTGCGGCTGATCGCGGGCTTCGAGCAGCCGACTCTGGGCACGGTCCGCACCGGCGGGACGGCTCCCGTGCCGGGCCGCGGTGCGGGCCTGGTCTTCCAGCAACCACGGCTGTTCCCGTGGAAGACCGTGGGCGGCAACGTCGAGCTGGCCCTGCGCTACGCCGGCATCGCCGACCGCGGCGAACGGGTGGCCGAGCTGCTGGCCGGCGTCGGGCTGCACGACGTGGCCCACCGGCGGACCTGGCAGATCTCCGGTGGCCAGCAGCAGCGGGTCGCCATCGCCCGGGCGTTGGCCGTGCCGAACCCGTTGCTGCTGCTGGACGAGCCGTTCGCCGCGCTGGACGCGCTGACCCGCGAGCGGCTGCAGGAGGACCTGCGCCGGGTCAGTGCCGACACCGGCCGTACGTGTGTCTTCGTCACCCACAGCGTCGACGAGGCCGTGTTCCTGGGCAGCCGGGTCGTGGTGCTCAGCGCGCGGCCCGGCCGGGTCGCCCTGGACCTGCCCATCGACCTGCCGCGCACCGGCATCGCGCCGGACGAGCTGCGCGGGCTGCCCGCGTACGCCGCCCTGCGCTCGGAGATCGGTCACGCCGTCCGTGCGGCGGCCACCGTAGGAGAAGGAGTGTCCGCATGACCGCGACCGCAGTGGGACTCGACCTCGAGGCGCTCGGCCCGCACTTCGGGTCGGTGGTGCACGGGGTGGACCTGGGCGCCGCGACCGACGAGCAGCTCGTCGCCGTACGGGCCGCCCTGGTGGAGCGCAAGGTGCTGTTCTTCCGCGACCAGCGCCTGGATGACGACGGCCAGGTCCGGCTGGGCCGGCGGATCGGCGAGCTCACCGCCTCACACCCGGTGGTCGGCGGGGTCGACGCCGCGCACCCCGAGGTGTACGCGCTGGACAGCACCGACAACGGTTTCGCCGACGTGTGGCACACCGACGTGACGTTCATGCGCCGCCCTCCGCTGGGCTCGATCCTGCGCGCCGTCACGCTGCCGCCCAGCGGTGGTGACACCAACTGGGCCGACTCGCAGCTGGCCTACGACTCGCTCAGCCCGGCGGTCCGGGACCTGGTGGACGGGCTGACCGCGGTCCACGACGGCACCCGCGAGTTCGGCTACTACCTGGCCCAGCGCCGCGGCGGCCAGGGCAACGAGTGGGACGGCGAGGTCGTCACCCGGCTCGACCCGGTGGAGCATCCGGTGATCCGGGTGCACCCGGAGACCGGCCGCAAGGGCATCTTCGTCAACCCGGGCTTCACCTCGCACATCACCGGGGTGTCGGAGTTCGAGAGCCGGGCCATCCTCGACCTGCTTTACGCCCACCTGACCAAGCCGGAGCACATCGTCCGGCACCGCTGGCGGGCCGGCGACGTGGCGATGTGGGACAACCGCAGCACGGCCCACTACGCCAACCGCGACTACGGCACCGAACGCCGGGTCATGCACCGGATCACCCTGCGCGGCGACGTCCCGGTGGGACCCGGGCGCCGCTGAGCAGGTGGCACGATGGCCGGATGACTCTGGACCTGTTCGCGGGCGTCCCGGTCCGTGACTACACCGCCGCGGCGGCCTGGTACGAGCAGCTCCTCGGGGAGCCGCCGTCGTTCCTGCCGAACGACACCGAGGCGGTCTGGGAGCTCGCGGAGCACCGTTTCCTGTACATCGAAGTGCTCCCGGACCGGGCCGGGCACGCCCTGCACACGGTCTTCGTCAGCGACTTCGACGACCGCCTGGCCGCGATCGCCGAGCGCGGCCTCACGCCGGCCCACAGCGAGACCTACGAGAACGGCGTGCGCAAGGCGATCTTCCGCGATCCGGACGGCAACGAGATCGGCCTCGGCGGCGGCCCGCTCTGAGGTCACCGCGGCTGCGACGCGGCCGCGGTGACCGGGTCCCGGCGCGGACGGCGCAGGCGGTTCTCCGCGTACGCCATGCCGACCAGCACGATCACACCACCGGCCACAGTGGTCGGAGTGATCCGCTCGCCCAGCGTGATCGCCCCGACGACGACCGCCGCGATCGGGACGAGGTAGTTGACCGCGGAAGCCGTGGTCGCGCCGACCTCACCGATGAGCCGGAAGTACAGCACGTACGCCAGCCCGGTGCTCAGCACGCCGAGCAGCACGATGCTCACCGTCACCCGCGGCGTGAGCGACACCGCACCCCACTGCAGGAACGGGCTGACCGCCGCTTGCAGCACCACGGCCATGGACAGCTGGCCGGCGGCGAGCGACATCGGCGCGAGGTGCCGCGGCGACAGGAACTTGCGGACGTAGACGAAGCCGGCGGCGTAGCTGACCGCCGCGCCGAAGCACGCCAGCTCCCCGCCGGCCGAGCCGCCTCCGGTGCGCCACGGCGCGATGACCACGACCAGGCCGGCGAAGCCGACCAGCAGCCCGATCAGCTTGCGCGCGGTGGCGCGTTCCTCGGCCAGCGCGAAGGCCGCGACCGAGAGGGTGAGCAGCGGGGTCGCGCCGACCAGCACCCCGGCGATGCCGGCGCCCGCGGTGCGCTCACCGTAGGAGAGCAGCAGGAACGGGATGACGTTGCCGAACAGGGCGGCGGCGGTCAGGTGGCCCCAGACGGCGGCACCGCGCGGCAGCCCCACCCGTCGGATCGCCGCGATGCTCAGCAGCACCGCCGCACCCAGCACCAGCCGGGCCAGCACGAGCTGCGCGGGGGAGAGGCCGGCCAGGGCCTCCTTGATGAACGTGAAGCTGCTGCCCCAGAGCAGCGCCAAAACCACGAAGCGAATCTTCATGGTTCCATCCTCGAAGTGCGGGGGCTCCGACGTCCACCAGGTGTTTCTAAGCGCTTTTGTTAAGCAGAAATGAAAGATTGCTCCAACTCGGCGGCGGCCCGGCGGAACGCCTCCACCACCGGCCGCAGGTGCGGCGCCTGCTCGGCCGCGTGCCGCAGGAACACCGAGACCTGACGCGCCGGCTGTTGCGCTCGTGGCGCCCGTACAGTCAGGCCCGGCGCCTGGCCGGCGCCGCACATCCGGGGCGCCAGCGCGACGCCGTGCCCGGCGCGGACCAGGGCGAAGACCGAGACGTAGCTGTCCGCCGTGTGCGCGGTCCGGGGCGTGAAGCCGGCCAGCGCGCACTCGCGCAGGGCGATGTCCCGGCACAGCCCGGCCGGCGGCACGATCCACTCCTCCTCGGCCAGGTCGGCGAGACATAGGTCGGCGGTGGCCGCCCGCGGATGACCGGACGGCAGGATCACGTCGAGCGGGTCCACCAGCAACGGCGTACGGGTGAAGCGCGCGTCGTCCGCTCGTACCTCTCCGTCCAGCCCGACCACGACGTCGGTCTCGTCACGCAGCAGCCGGTCGAGCGCCTCCTCGGTGTCGGCCTCGCGCACCCGCAGGGTGAGCCGCGGCGCGTCCGTCGCCAGGCGGGCCATCGCCGGCACCGCCAGGGCCGGCACGGCCGTGGTGAAGCAGTCGACCCGGACCGTCGCCGCCGCCCCGCTCACGTAGGCGTCCAGCTCGGTCTGGGCGAGCTCCAGCTGGGCGAACAGCCGGTCCGCGTGGCGCAGCAGCAACCAGGCGGCGTCAGTCAGCCGCACCCGCCGCCCGTGTGGCTCCAGCAGCGGCGCGCCGACGTCCTTGGCCAGCAGCGCGAGCTGTTGCGACACCGCTGACGAGGTCATGTGCAGCGCGGAGCCGACGGCGGTGACGGTGCCGCGGTCGCGCAACTCGCGCAACAGGCGCAGCCGCCGCAGGTCGATCTGTCCCATGCCCGCATCCTAGGCGCAGAATTTATATAAGCGCTGTTACAGTTTCCCGGTGCCGCCTCCCGATCTGCTCGACAGCAGCTACTACGGTCCGCTCTTCCGCCTGCTCGCCGACATGGACGCCGACATCGCCGGGCTGTACGCCGAGGCCGGCATCGAGGGGGTCCGGACCCGCTTCGTCGGCCCGATGATCGAGCTCGGCCGCGGCGGCCCGCTGACCATCAAGGAGATCGCCGAACGCCGCAAGGTCAGCCACTCGGCGATGAGCCAGACCGTGGCGGCGATGCGCAAGGCCGGCCTGGTCGAGCCGGCCGACGACAGCGACGGGCGCAAGCGCCGGGTCCAGCTGACCGCCCGTTCCCGCGAGCTCCTGCCGTTCCTGCAGGCCGAGTGGCGGGCCACCGAGGCGACCGTGCTGGCCCTGGACGCCGAGCTGCCGTACCCGATCATGCGGGCGGTGGCCGACATCCAGGCCGCGCTGAGCGGCCGCCCGTTCGCCCAGCGGCTGCGCGACCACCTCGCCGGCGAGCAGTCGTGAGTGCCCTCGACTCCCTGGTCGACCTGCGCCCGCTGCGCGAGAACCGCACGTTCCGCCGGCTCTGGCTGGGCACCACCGCCTCCGGCCTCGGCGGCCAGTTCGGCGGTTTCGCCGTCGTCTACTACATCTGGGAACGCACCCACAGCGCCGCCATGGTCGGGCTGGTGGGCCTGGTCACCGCGATCCCGCTGATCGTCCTCGCGCTGGCCGGCAGTGCCTTCTCCGACCACGTCGACCGGCGGCGGCTGGCGCTGGGCTGCTCGTACGGCCAGCTGCTGATCAGTGTGGGGATGGCCGGGGTGGCCGCTTCGGACGTGGGCGGCGTACCGCTGATGCTGGTCCTCACCGGCGCGGCCTCCGGGCTGGCCGCCCTGGGCGGGCCGGCCAAGCAGACCTTCACCCCGGTGCTGCTCAGCGGGCACCGGCTCGCCGCCGGCCTGGCCCTGAACCACCTGTCCTTCCAGCTCGCCATGCTGCTCGGCCCGGCCGCGGCCGGCCTGGTCACCGCGCAGTGGGGAACCACGTGGTGCTTCGTCATCGACGCGGTCACCTTCGGCTTCGCGCTGATCGGCATCGCCGGCCTGCCCCGGGGAGTGCAGGGCGCGACGGGACGTCCGGGTGCGGCGGCGGTCCGCGACGGTCTCGCGTTCACCGTCCGCACCCCGCAGGTCCGGGGCGCGTTCCTCGCCGACCTGGCCGCGACGTTGCTGGCCATGCCCGTGGCGCTGTTCCCGGTGATCAACGAGGAGAGATTCGGGGGCCGGCCGGAGATCCTCGGACTGTTCATCACGGCCGTCGCTGTCGGCGGGGTGTTCGCCTCGGTGCTGTCCGGTCTGGCCACCCACCGCCGCCACCCCGGGACTGTGCTGCTGGTCTGCGGGGCCGTCTGGGCGGTGGCGCTGGGCCTGGTCGGGCTCAGCGGCCACCTGCTCGTCGTGCTGGGTCTGCTGGCGGTGGCCGGCGGGGCCGACACCTGGGCGGTCGTGTCCCGGGGCACGGTGGTGCAGACGGTGACGCCGGCCGCCTACCGGGGGCGGGTGGCCTCCCTCGAGCACATCGTCGGCTCGGCCGGTCCGCAGCTCGGTAATCTGCGGGCCGGCCTGGTCGCGACGGTGACCTCGGGCGGCGCGTCCCTGGCCATCGGAGGAGTCCTCGGCGTCGTCGCGACGGGCCTGATCGCGCTGACGACGCCCGCGCTGCGCCGCTTCACCGTCGAGGACCGGGCCACCGAGCCGGTGCCCTGACCGGCCCGACCGGCCCGACCGCACCCGGCCCAGCCGGCCGGGCCCGGTGCCGGCCCGATTGGGCCGGCCGGCGCCGGGCGGTTCCGTCCACCTCAGTGCTGGCCGGCCTCGGCCGGCGGGCGCCGGGCCGGCCCCGCCGCCGCGTAGGCGACCAGCCCGCCGAGCGCGAGCAACGCCGCCGTGAGGTTCGCGGCCGTGCTCGCCGGAGGCTGGGACTGCCACGTCAGGACCTGGCCGAGGACCGGTTCCGGACGGGGGAACAGAGCCGCGGCCAGCGTCCAGGCCAGCGGCAGGAACCAGGCCCGGGCAGTGCCCATCGTGGCCGCGGCCAGGGCGGTCAGCCCCAGCAGCCCGGCCGCGTCACGCACCACAAACCACCCGGGCCCGAAGCGCGCACCGGTCGCCAGCGTGACCAGCAGCAGCACCACGACGACCACCGATGCCATCAGCAGGTGCGCGACCCGTCGCCGCGGCCACCGCAACGCGGCCGTGCCCTCCAGCGCGTCGTCCGGGCCGCCGAGCGTGGCGGTCAGCGCGACGACCAGCAGCAGCACGGTCAGGACGACCATCTGGAAGCCCACCTCGCGCGTGTTCGAGAACACCGACCACAGTGACCACATCAGCACCGCGAGGCCGCCGGCCGCGGCCAGCGCCATCGGGGCCCGCCGGGAGCGCAGATAGAGCGTCAGCCACCTCATCGCGCGGTCCCCGCGAGCAGCCCTTCGCCGACCGAGCAGCTCAGCGCGGCCCGGCGCAGCGCCACCACGCGCGCTTTCGCCTCGTCCTCGGGCAGCTGCCGCAGGCTCTGCCACAGTTGCACGGCACTGTTGTGCACCTCCGGGTCGGACATCTCGTCAGCCACCGGCTCGCGTCCGATCAACCACGAGGCGGCGGCGAGCCGCTCCGGCCAGCCGGCCGACTTCTCACATCCGGGTGGGCTCCCGAAGGCTCCGAACACCACTTCCGCCGGTGTCGCGGATGGTGCCAGGACGTGACCGTCCGGGCCGGTCTCGAGCCGGAGCAGGGCGACGTCCTCACGCCACGCCGGGTAGACGTCCGGGTACGTGGTGGTGTCCTCGTGCACCTCGGTCGGGCCGCCCGGCAGTTTCGCCAGGACGGCCAGGCCCTCGCGGGCCTTGGGGGTCACCTCGGCGAGCAGTCCGGAGTGGACCCGGCTGACACACACCCGCGGCTGGTCGTCGGTGCAGACCAGGGCCCGCGCCACCGGGTCGATCGCGTCCGACACGAACCTGTTCCGGTGCGGCATCACGGCTATGGCCAGCGACGCGCCCAGCACCACCGGCAGCAGCGCGGCCACCCGGATCCGCCAGCCGCCGGACGCGAACAGCAGCACGGCGGCGACGGCCAGCGCGGCCAGCCAGACGGCCTGGGCGGCGCTGACCCGGCCGGGCACGGTCGCGTAGGCACCGGGCATGTTCATCTCGTAGATCGGCGAGAACACCAGCGCCAGCCACCCCCGGGGCCGCGTCGCGGCCGGGATCAGCAACAGCAGCGCCAGGCCGGCCACGCCCAGCGCCGGGGCGGTGATGAGCGAGGGCAGCAGGCGGCCGACCGCCAGGCCGACCCAGACCGCCGCGACCAGTGCCAACACGCCGACGGCCGTGACGGCCAGGGCGGCCGGCGGGAAGTACCGCGCGGTGCTGACGATCCACACGGCGCCCGCGATCCCCATCGCCAGGTAGCCGCCCACCACCGCGACACCCATCGCGCCGAGCGTCGGCACGGTCCGGTGCGCTCGCGGGCGAGGCGTGCTGCCGAACAGCTCCTCCACGTTGGACCGGTACTCCCGCCGGGCCTGCCAGGCACCGGCAGCCAGCGCCAGCGGCCAGAGCACCGCCAGGTAGAGCCGCTGCGTCATGGCCAGCTGCATCCAGCCGGTGGAGAAGCCGATCCCCTCGGCGAAGAAGAGCAGCAGGGTGCCGGCCACCGCCAGGGCCAGGGCCGACCCGAGCGCCGCCGAGCGGCGCAGTTCGATACCGAGGATGCGGGTCATCGGCCGGCCTCCGCCCGGTGCCGGCGCAGCAGCGCGGAATAGCCGCGCTCGGCCGGGCTGTCCCCGGCGTCGCCCTGGCCGCCCTGCGTCATGAGGTCGTCCGGCGTGCCCTGATAGACCAGCCGTCCCTCGTTCATCAGGACGACGTCGGTGCAGGCGACGACCACGTCCTCCACCAGGTGCGTGGAGACCAGCACGCAGCTGTCGACGCCGAGATCACGCAGCAGTTCGCGGAAGTCGAGCCGCTGCTCCGGGTCGAGCCCGACGGTGGGCTCGTCGAGCAGCAGCACGGCCGGGTCGTTGACGATCGCCTGGGCGATGCCGGCCCGGCGCAGCATGCCGCCGGACAGCGTCTTCATCCGCGCGCCGGCCTTGGCCGTGAGCCCCACCCGGTCGATCGCCCGCTGCACCGCGCCCGGCACCGCCGGCTTCGGCATCTCCTTGAGCCAGGCCATGTACTCGACGAACTCCCGGACCGTGAACCGGGGATAGAAGCCGAACTGCTGCGGCAGGTAGCCCAGGCCGCGGCGGACCCGGCGCAGATCGGCCCGGCCGTCGACCGCCTCGCCGAGCAGCGTCAGCCGGCCGCCGGCGGGCCTGACCACCGTGGCCAGTGCCCGCATCAGCGTGGTCTTACCGGCGCCGTTCGGACCGAGCAGGCCGTGCACCCCGGTGCCGAGGGCCAGGTCCAGCCCGTCGACGGCGAGATGCCGGCCGGCGCGCACCCGCAGCTCCTGGGCATGGACCGCCCAGGGGTGGGTGGTGGGAGCCGTCTCGTCCGCGCTCACCGTACGCATCATCAATCCTCCGAAAGTAGGGGCGGATGCCCGGGAGCTCAGTTGTGGCTGGACAGCCGGCGGAAGCTGTCGGCCCGCAACACGGCGAGCCCGGCCAGCGTGAGGGTGAGCAGCGCCCACCCGGGAGAACTGCCCGCTCGCAGCACCGCCGGCAGTTCGGCGGTGACCACGGCCGGCACGATCACGGCCAGCGCCCAGGCCGCGCCCAGGCCGAGAGCGGCCAGGCGCACCCCGACAAAGGCGCCCAGGGCGATGGTCGCGGCGGTGAAGGCCAGGCACGGCAGCAGCGTCAGGGCCAGCGAGGTTCCGGTACGGGTGCTCGCCAGCGCCAGCGCCGGCACCACGACGGCCAGCACCCCGGCCGTACGCCGTAACAGCATCGTCAGCCCGGCCGCCGGCGTACCCGCGATCAGTTCCCAGGCCGGGTCGTGACGCCGGCTCCACGCGATCGCGACGCCCGGCAGCGGCGCCACCGGAGCCAGCAGCGACACCAGCGACGGCATCCCGGGCGCCAGCGCCTGGAGCAGCACCGCGCAGGCCAGCACCGCGACCGTCATGGTGAGCCACGGCATCAGATGCCAGACCACCCACCGGTGCCGTGCCGCCGACCAGCGTGGCCGGCGCACCGGGGCCGGACCGGCGGCGATGCCGTCGTCCAGCCCGGCGGCGACCCGGGCGAGCAGGCTCCGGGTGTCGTCGGCCGTGCTGCCGGCCACCAGGGCCCGGCAGTGCGCGCACCCTTCCAGGTGCACCTCGACCGACCACACCGTGACCTCGTCGAGCTCGGCCGCCGGGTCGGCGTAGCGGGCGATCACCGCGGGGTTCGGATGGGTCGTCATGAGAGCGCCTCCCGCAGCGCGAGCCGGGCCCGCCGGGCCCGGGATTTCACCGTGTTCTCCGGTACGCCCAGCAGCAGCGACGTCTCCCGCACCGAGAAACCGTCGAGCACCATCGCCTGCAGCACCTGCCGCGCCTCCGGTGGGAGCACGAGCAGGGCGTGTTCCAGCTCCTGACCGACCCGGGCGGCCATCACCTCGTCCTCGGCGGCCGGCGCGACCGTCTCGGTGAGCGCCACCGCCGGGAGCTGGTTCTGCCGGGCCCGGCGCCGGAACGCGTCGACGAGGCGGTGGGCCGCGATGGTCCACAGCCAGCCGATCCCGTTGCCGGAGGTGGCGGACCCGGCGAAGGTGCCCGCGGCCCGCCACACGGCGAGGTACGTCTCCTGCATCACGTCGGCGACGACGTCCTCGTCGGCGCACCGGCGACGCAACCGGGCGAGCAGCCACGGCGACGTACGCCGGTACAACTCGTCGAATGCGCCCCGGTCACCGGCGGCGGTGCGGCGTACGAGGTCGTCCTCGCCGGCCGCGTCCAAGCTTCGTCTCACACCCAGCAAGACGAAAGATCACCGCCCGCGGTTCTCCAGCGCGTGTGACATGAGTCACTGCTGGCGGCTGATCACCGGCCCGCGTCGCCGGGGCGGTCGCGCAACTGGATCTCCGCGCTGTTCTGCAGGAAGCTCTGCTGCGACACCGGCACCAGCACCGCGTCGCGGTGGAAGCCCGGCAGGTCGGTCGCCCCGCAGCTGATCATCGTCGCCTTGAGCTTGGCGATGGTCAGGGCCACGTTGTCGTAGAGGCTGCCCGCGTACGGCACGTAGCCGTCGACGCCCTCCTCGAAGGTGAGCCGGCTGCCACCGCCGTGCTCGTAGCGCGACACGTTGCGGGCCCGGTTGGAGCCCTCACCCCAGTACTCCTTGAAGAACTGACCGCCGACCCGGACCAGCGGCGACGGGCTCTCGTCGAAGCGGGCGAAGTAGCGGCCCAGCATCACGAAGTCGGCGCCCAGGGCGAACGCCACCGCCATGTGCGCGTCGGTCAGCAGGCCGCCGTCGCAGCACAGCGGCACGTACACCCCGGTCTCCGCGGCGTACGCGTCCCGCCCGGCGACGACGTCGATCAGCGCCGACGCCTGCCCGCGCCCGATGCCCTTCTGGTCGCGCGTGGTGCAGATCGAGCCGCCGCCGATGCCGACCTTGACGAAGTCCGCCCCCGCGTCGGCGAGGTAGCGGAACGCCCGGGCGTCGACCACGTTGCCCGCGCCGATCCGCACCTGGTCGCCGTAGGTGTCCCGGACGAACTTCAGGGTGTCGGCCTGCCACACCGAATAGCCGTCGGAGGAGTCGATGCAGAGCAGGTCCGCGCCCGCTTCGACCAGCGCCGGGATGCGTTCGCGGTAGTCGTGCGTGTTGACCCCGGCGCCGACCCGGAACCGCTTGTCGGCGTCGATGGACTCGTTGCGGAACCGCTTGTGCAGCTCGTAGTCGCGGCGCAGCACGATGGACTGCAACAGCCCGTCGGCGTCGACCACCGGCAGCACGTCGAGGCGGTGGTCCCAGATCAGCGTGTTGGCCTCGGAGAGCGTGATCGAGAGCGGGGCGGTGACCAGATCCTGCGCCGGGCGCATCCGGGAGTCGACCGGGCTGCCGAGGTCGTGCCGGTGCGGATGGAAGTCGTCGGTCGAGATGAGCCCGACGAACCGCCCGTGCGGGCTGCCGTCGTCGGTGACCACCGCGACGTCCCGTTCGGCCGACTCCAGCAGGAGCGCGACCTCGCCGAGGGTGGCCGACGGCTTGATGTTGATGTCGGAGAACCGGAAGCCGGCCTTGTGCCGCTTGACCGCCTGCACCATCGCGGCCTGGGCGGCCACCGGCTGGTTCTGGTGCACGAAGCTGAGCCCGCCGCACTGGGCGAGCGCGATGGCCAGCCGCGGCGAGGACACCGCGCCCATGATCGCGCTGGTCAGGGGAGTGGCCACCCGGATGGCCGCGGGCTCACCGACCCGGTGGCGCACCAGCGGCGCGCCGAGGTCGACATTGTCCGGGGTGCAGCCGGCGGTGGTGAGGCCGGGGACGAGCAGGAATTCGTTGAGCGTTCGCGACACTTCGTCGAGGATCTTCACAAGGCTCCTGAGCAGTGGGCCGGGCCGACATAAAGGTACGAACCTAGCAGCCGGCCGGTCCTCAGGGGCGCGCTGTCGCCCGGTCGAGGACGTCGTCGGCCGGGCAGCGGCCGCGCAGCACGTACCGTTCGGTGAAGTCGGCGACCGCGTCCCGCAGCTCGCGCGAAATCCCCTGACGGGCCAGTGACGCGTACGCCGCCACGAAACACTCCCGTGCGACCGCCGCCAGCTCGGGATCGGTGAGAGCGTCGCGGGCGGCGCGCTCCCAGAGCCGGGGCGTGCCCGCCAGCGCCCGCGTCGCCGCCTCCGCCTCCGTGGCCGCCTGCGGGTCGTCGAGCAGCGCGGCGATCACCGCGAGCGGCACCCGCCAGCCGTGGCCGGGCTGCCGGTCGGCCACGTCCAGCTCCAGGTGCCCGCGGGCCGCCACCGGGGGCCGCAGGCTCGCCAGGTGCCGGGTCAGGTCGGTGACGGTGGGCCGGTCGCCGGGCCCGGACCGGCTCCACGCCCGCAGCGTCCGGCCCGTTCCCGCCACCGGCGCGTCCAGGACCAGGGCCGTCCAGGCGCCGCGCGGGTCGGGGCCGGCCGGTGCGGACGGCAGACCGCGGCGCAGGGCCTGGCGGGTGCTGCGCCAGCCGGAGGGCCGGCCGTGCCGCAGCGGTGCGTTGGCGAACGCCGCGGCCAGCACGGGTGCGAGCGCGTGGGCCAGATTCCACCGCCGGCGCAGCCCGAACGGCCCGTCCCCGTCGGTGCCCGCCTCCAGCGCCACCCGGATGCCCGCGGTCGCCGTGGCGTACGTGTCACCCGCGGCAATCGCCGGGTCGACGGCGTCGGCGGCCTCGGTCAGGACGGCGATCCGGTGTCCCGCGATCAGTGGGTGCGGCATCGGCAGGTCCTCGGCCATCCGCTCGGCGCAGACCTCGATGCCCGGCGACGGCGGGCCGCTGACCACCGCGATCCGCGGCGAGCGGGCGCCGAGCAGGCCGTGCCGCAGCGGCGGGCGTTCGCGCAGCGAGCCGACCAGCGAGTCCGGCAGCCCCGGCTCGTCGAGCAGCAGGTCCACGGAGAGGCCGACGAAACCCGGGAGCCCGGGGGTGAAGGCGTGCTCGGCCACCAGGAGCTCGGCGGCCGGTTCGGTCAGCGATATCACGCGGCGCTCCCGGGTCGATGCGGAATCCCATCCTACTCACCCGACAGGAATTGTGGGCCTTAGGGCCGGCGGTGATCGAGGGCCACGAAGCGGTAACCGCGGGCTTTCAACGCCGGGATCACCGTGCGCAGGGCGGTGTAGGTCTGCGAGCGGTCGCCCCCGCCGTCGTGGCAGAGCAGGATCTGGCCCGGCCGGGCGGCCAGCAGGCGCCGGGTGATCGCCGCGACGCCCGGGCGGGACCAGTCGCGCGGGTCATCGCTCCAGTCGAGCGGGACCATCCGGGCCTTGGCCGCCGCCCGCAGCAGCGTCGGTGACCAGTCGCCGCCGGGGGAGCGGAACAGCGCCGGGGCGTACCCGGTGGTGTCGTAGATCTTCTCCTGGGCGCGGCTGAGCTCCCGGCGCAGGTGGCGCTCCGGCCGGCGGCCCATCTTGGTGGGATGGCTCCAGGTGTGGTTGGCCACCTGGTGGCCGTCGCGGACCACGCTGCGGGCCACCGCCTCGTGCCCGAGCACCTGGTTGCCGATCATGCAGAACAGTGCGGGCACGTGGTGCTTGTCGAGCAGCCGCAGGATCTTGGGCGTCCACACCGGGTGCGGCCCGTCGTCGATGGTCAGCGCGACCGCGTCGGACGGGAACGCCGGGCCGGGCAGCACGCGCCGGTAGTCCTTGAGGGTGAACACCGGCTCCTTCAGCGGCCGCAGGCCGGCTGCCGGCGGTTTCCCGGACGGTCGCGGTGCCGCCGGTCGCGGCGAGGTGGTGGCCCGCGGCGACGGTACGCGCGCAGCCGACGCCGACGCCGAGCCGGCCAGCACCAGTGCCCCGGCCAGTCCGGGCCCGGCCCGCAGCAGGCGCCGCCGCGAGATCGCCGGCTCCCGCGCACTCGCACCGTCACTGTCCGTTACGGGCGGAGGGGACGGTTCGCGCTTGAGGAAGGAGGGACGATGGATGATCATGTGACAGAAAGCTACCAAGGACGGACAAGGTCGCCCGTACGCTCGCTGAGGTGCTGATGCACCGACCTGATCACCGATGAGCCCTCGCCGACCGCCGCCGCCACCCGCTTCATCGAGCCCAGGCGCACGTCACCGGCGGCGAAGACCCCGTCCAGGGAGGTCTCGTACGGCAGCCGCGAACCGCCCAGCGCCACGTCGGTACGGATGAAGCCGTCGTCGTCGCGTTCCACCTCGGCCGGCAGCCACCCGGTCGCCGGCCGCGCGCCGATGAAACAGAACAGGCCCCGGGCCGGCGCCTGACTGACCTCACCGGTCGCCGCGTGCCGCAGCGTCACCGTCTCCAGGTGCTCGCCGCCGTCCACCCCCGCGATGACGGTGGACGAGGCCACCGTGATCACCGGATGTGCGTCGATCCGGTCGACCAGGTACTGCGACATCGACTCGGCCAGCGATTCGCGGCGGATCACGACGGTCACGCGCGTGCACCGCCGGGCCAGGAACAGGGCCGCCTGCCCGGCCGAGTTGCCGCCGCCGAGGACGAACACCGGGCCGCTCGCGCTGAGCCCGGCCTCCAGCTCGGTGGCGGCGAAGTAGATGCCCGCGCCCTCGAGCCGGGTCCAGTTGTCCAGCGGCAACCGCCGGTACTGCGCCCCGGTCGCGACCACGACCGTACGGGCCGCCAGCCGCGGGCCGGCCCCGAGCAGCAGGGTGAAGCCGTCCGGCTGCCGCTCGATCCCGGTGATCCGGCACGGGCTGTTGAGCCGGGCCCCGAAGCGCTGGGCCTGGATCGTCGCCCGGGTGGTCAGCTCGGCGCCGGAGATGCCGTCCGGGAAGCCGAGGTAGTTCTCGATCCGCGAGCTGGTGCCGGCCTGCCCGCCCGGCCCGGTCGCGTCGAAGACGGCCACCCGCAGCCCCTCGGACGCGCCGTAGACGGCCGCGGCCAGCCCGGCCGGACCGGCCCCGATCACCGCCACGTCGTAGAGCAGGTCGTCGCCGGGCAGCTGGGCCAGCCCGAGCACCTCGGCGAGCCGCCCGGGCGTGCAGCGCAGCAGCACCCCGCCAGGATGCACGACCACCGGAAGATCCGCGCGGCCCGCCCCGGCCGAGGCGAGCTCGTCCGGCCCGCCGTCGGCGTCCGCGTCGACCCACCGGTACGGGATGGTGTTGCGGTTCAGGAAGGTCCGCAGGGCCAGCGACGCCTCGGACCGCTCGGTGCCGATGATCTCGAAAGGCGCGTCCCGGGCCCCGGCCAGCCGCAACCGGCGCCGGGCGATCATGGCGGTGACCAGGAGATCGGCCAGATCGGTCTCGCGGTCCAGCAGCTCCCGCAGCCGGTCCAGCGGCACGGCGACCAGCTCGCTGTCGACGGCGGCCCGGGCCGTCACGTACGGCCGCTGCCCGGTGAGCAGGTTGAGCTCGCCGACGAAGCCCCGGGCCCCGAACCGCGCGAACTCCACCTCGTTGCCCGGCGACTCGTCGCCGACCACGATCTCGCCGGCGAGCACGACCAGCAGGTCGTTGCGCGCGTCGGCCGGGCTGTAGACGACGGCACCGGCCGGCACCCGGCGCGGCCCGCCGTAGGCCCGCAGCGCGGCGAGCTGCTCGTCGGAGAACCGGGGATCGGCGGGATCCGGGCCCGCTGCGGTGCTGGTCACCGGCCAAGCATGCCCGGCCGCCCCGGCCGCCACCAGAGCGCGTCCTGGAGTTCTCCCAGGGTGACGGCGAGGCGACGCAGCCGGGTGAGAGTCACTGCCGCCTCTTCGCTGCCGCCGTGGGCCGCCTGGTGATCCAGCCAGCCGCCCTGGGCAGCGACCCACCCGCCGAAAACCCACGGTTCGCGGGGCACGACCACGGCACGGCTCTTCTCGTACGCCCGCAGCGCTGCCCGGAAGGCATCCGGATCTCCGCCGCCGAAGTCGAGCGCGACCGCGACCGCCTCCCGCACCGCGCAGACCGGCCCGGCCGCGTCCCAGTCGATCGCGAGCAGCACACCGTCCCGGCGCCGCAGGGTGTTCTTCGGGTCGAGGTCACGGTGGCTGTCCACCACCGGCACCCGCTCCGGCGCCCGGGCCACGGACTCCGCGAGTGCGGCGATCTCGGCTCCCCACGCGCCCGCCTCCCAGGCCGGCTCCGGTGGCCGGTCCCAGCGCTCCTGCCCCGCGGCATGGATGCCGGCCAGCAGCGTGGCCGCCTCGACGGGAGAGCCCGCCTCGGCCGAGCTCTCCACCCAATGGTGCACGCGCACCAGCGAGCCCCCGATCGGCGCCAGAGCCCGGCCGGTGGCGGGATCCGGGACCGGCTCGGCATGGGCACTCCCTCCGCCCAGGCGCGCCGCTCGACGGCGTACGACGCCTCCACGTTGGCGGTGAAGTCCGGGTGGCCGGCGTTGGTGACCATCCGCTTGACCGCGTACGGCCCGCGCCCGGTGACCACGCGCCACAGCTCGTTCGACAGCCCGCCGGGCACCGGCACGGGAGGGATCGTGGGGGTACCCCGCCACGGGGTTTCAGCGGGTGCGGTGGCGCAGCTGCACCTGCATGGCCTCCATCAGCTCGGCGCTGGTGAACGGCTTCTCCAGCAGGTGCACGTCGGCGCTGAGCGTGCCGTGCGTGGTCAGCACCGGCTGGGCGTACCCGGACATGAACAGCACCCGGGTGTCCGGGCGTTCGGCCACCACCGCCGCGGCCACGTCCTTGCCCAGCATGCCCGGCATGATCACGTCGGTGAGCAGCAGGTCGATCCGGTGCGGGTACGCCTTGGCGCGCCGCAGCGCCTGCACGCCGTCGGCCGCGGTCAGCACGGTGTAGCCGGCCCTGCGCAGGATGCGTTCGGTCACCTCGCGCAGCGCGTCCTCGTCCTCGACGACCAGGACGGTGATCCCGTGACCGTCGACGACCACGGGTGGCGGCTGGCTGGACCCGGCCGCCACCGCCGCGTCGGTGACCGGCATCAGCACCGTGATCGTGGTGCCCAGGCCGGTCTCGGAGTAGATCTGCACCGTGCCGCCGGCCTGGGTGATGATGCCGTAGACGGTGGCCAGGCCCAGCCCGGTGCCCTGGCCGCTGGGCTTGGTGGTGAAGAACGGGTCGAAGGCCTTGTCGATGACGTCCTTTCCCATCCCCGTACCGGTGTCCGACACCCGCAGGCGCACGTAGCGGCCCGGGCTCAGGCCCGCGCGGCCGGCGGCGTGGTCGGCGTCGACCGACACAGCCGCCGTGTCGATGGTGAGGTGGCCACCGCCCGGCATCGCGTCGCGGGCGTTGACCGCGAGGTTGACCAGCACCTGTTCCAGCTGTCCCGGGTCGGCCATCACGGCGGGCAGGCCGTCCGCGGTCTGCACGGCCAGCGTGATGTGCTCGCCGATCGAGCGCTGCAGCATCTGGTGCACCTCGGTGACCACGGTGTTGACGTCCAGCGCCCGCGGGCGGATCACCTCGCGGCGGGCGAAGGACAGCAGCTGGTGGGTCAGGTCGCTGCCGCGCCGGGCGGCCCGGGCGATCTGCTCGGCGTCCTGGGCGAACGGCGTGCCGGCGCCGTCCTCGACGATGAACGCGGCGTAGTTGAGGATGACGGCGAGCAGGTTGTTGAAGTCGTGCGCGACCCCGCCGGCGAGCTGTCCCAGGCTCTCCAGCCGCTGGGTGCGCTGGAAGCGGGCCTCCATCTTCTGCTGCTCGGCCTCCGCGCGCAGGGCCTGCTGTTCGGCCTCGACGGCGAGCCGGTCGGTGATGTCGCGGACGGCGGCCACCACGATCAGCCCGTCGCCGGTGTCCAGGGCGCTGCAGGAGATGTCAACCGGCAGGTCGCCACCGTCGCGGCGACGGGCGATCCGGGTGGCCCAGCCCTGTGTGGTCGAGCCCTGGATGGCGCCGGTGAGCCGCTCGGTGTCCAGCGGGGTGGAGTCGCCCCCGGTACGCAGGAGGGTCGAGGCCGCGGGCAGGCCGTCGGGCAGCAGCCGCCGTACGGCCATGTGGGTGAGGTCGTGCCGGGGATAGCCGAACATCCGTTCCGCCTCGGCGTTGACCAGCACCACGTGACCGTCGGCGTCCACGCCCAGCAGCGCGTCCGGGGCCGCGTCGAGCACGGCCTGCACCCGCGCCTCGGCCTGTTCCCGGTCGCTGATGTCGCGGGCCGTGGTGGTCACGCCGACGATCGTGCCGGTGGCGTCGCGCAGCGGGGAGACCAGCAGCGACACCGCGATCGCCGATCCGTCGGCGTGCAGCCGGTAGGTGCGGTACCGGTCCAGCCGGCCGCCGAGGCGCACCAGCGCCAGCACCTCGTCCTCGTCGACGCGCCGGTCCGCGGGGATGATCCGGTGCACCGGGGAGCCGACCATCTCGGCGGCGGGATGGCCGTAGAGCAGTTCCGCCCCCGGGTTCCAGGTCAGCACCACGCCGTCCAGGTCGGTGGTGACGATGGCGTCGTGCGACGACTGGACGATCGAGGCCAGCAGCGCCCGGGCCTGCTCGGCCTCCCGGTGCGCGGTGTCGTCGCGGAGCACCGCGGTCACGTACATCTCGCCGCCGGGCGCGGCCACCGCCGCCAGCGACACCTCGACGGGGAAGACGCTGCCGTCGCACCGCCGGCCGCGCAGCGGCAGGCGGCGCAGCGGGGGATGGGCGCTGGCCAGGTAGCCGGTCCGGTGCTGCGGGTGCACGGCCCGGATCTCGTCCGGTACGAGCTCGTCCACCGACCGGCCCGGCAGGGTCCGCTCGGGATAGCCGAACATGCCGTGCGCCCGCCGGTTGGCCAGGGCGATCGTGCCGTCGGAGCGGACGATGATGACGGCGTCGGGCGCCTCCTGCACCAGCAGGCCGGTCAGGGACTCCAGCGGCTCCACAGTCCCCCCGTCCACCCGGCGCCCGGTTCACCACCCGCACGCGCGACACCCAACGTAAAATCATTTCCGGCAAAAGGGGCGATGTTTGTCGAATCGCTCGAACTTCGGGAGGCGACATGGTTGAGCCGGCGCCGCTTCCCGCCGGGATCGATCCGAACCGGCCCAGCCCGGCCCGGATGTACGACTACTTCCTCGGCGGCACCCACAACTTCGCCGCCGACCGGGTGGTCGCCGACCGCGCTGTCGAGCTGGTGCCCGAGGTCCCACTGATCGCCCGGGCGAACCGGGCCTTCCTCGGCCGGGCCGTCCGGTTCGCCGCGGGCCGTGGCATCCGGCAGTTCCTCGATCTCGGCGCGGGCATCCCGACGGCGGACCCCGTGCACGAGATCGCGCGGACGGTCCACCCGGACGCCCGGGTCGCCTACGTCGACCGGGAGCCGACCGCGGTGCTGCACGCCCGGGCGATCCTCGGCGACCATCCGGGTACGGCCGTGCTCCAGGCCGACCTGCGGCGCAGCCGGGAACTGCTCGGCGATCCGGCGCTGCGGGCCGTGCTCGACCTCACCGAGCCGGTGTGCGTGCTGATGGTGGCGGTGCTGCACTTCCTGCCGGACGGGCCGGAGCTGACCGGGGCGCTGCGGCACTACCACGACGCCGTGGCACCGGGCAGCGTCCTCGCGGTCACGCACGCCACCGCCGGCTCCCGCCACGAACAGCTCGAACGCTTCACGGATCTCTACCACCGCACCGGTACGCCGCTGGTCATGCGCGACCGGCCGGGTCTGGCCGCCCTGCTGGAGGGCTGGACCCCGGTCGCGCCGGGCATCGTGCACGGCCCCGAGTGGCACCCGGACCCCGGCACAGCGCCGGTGCCGGACCCGGCCTCGTACGCGACCCTGGCCGGCGTGTTCCTCCGGACCTGAGTGCCCGGGCGGGGTGTTCGTCCGGACCTGAGTGCCCGGGCGGGGTGTTCGTCCGGACCTGAGTGCCCGGGCGGGGTGTTCGTCCGGACCTGAGTGCCCGGCCGGCGGCCTCTCCGGGCCAGGGTAGTCTGCATCGGCGCCGTCACAGCCGGTTGATCAAGCCGCGCCGGCGCGCCTGTGCGGAGGGATCAGCCCGTGGCCGAGGATGTCGAGCCGCAGCGTCGAACCGGCAGCTTCTCCGGGCGGCGCCGGCTCGCTGCCGTGCTGGGCGCGGCCGCGGCGGTCCTGGCCGTCGGCGTACCGGTGGCCCTGGCCGGCCGGCACAGCTCCGGCCCACCGGCCGCCGGGAGCATCCCGCCGGCCGCCGGGAGCATCCCGCCGGCCGCCGAGGGCATTCTGCCGGCCGCCGAGGGCATCCTGCCGTCCTCGCCCGCCGGCTCGGCCGATGGCGTCCCGCCGCCTCCGCCGGCCGTCGAGCCGACCGGTGTGCCGGTCGGTACGCCAGTCCCCGGGCAGGTGAAGGGCCGCCCCGTCGACGACGGCTGCCCGGTGACCGCGCCGCTCCTGCTCGACGCCCTGCGCGCCAGCGACCGCCACCAGCATCTCGCCACCAGCATCGGCGCGCTGGCCGACGTCGACTGCTACGACAACTACGCCCTGGCCCGCACCCGGCCCCACGACGCCGACCCGGCGACGGTGGTCTTCCGCTACTCGCAGCTGACCGAGACCTGGCACACGATCGCCGGCGCCTGCGCCGAGGTGCCCGCAGACATCCGCGCCCACCTGCGTCGCTGCGCCTGAGCCGAGCTCAGGTCAGCACCACGTGCGGCTTGGCGAAGCCGTTGAAACGGGACGCGTACACGGTCGTGTAGGCACCGGCGGATCCGATGAACAGCTCGTCACCCTCACGCAGGTCCGCCGACAGGGGTACGTCGCGGGCGTACGTGTCCTGGCCGTCGCAGGTCGGGCCGGTGATGTGCCAGCTTCGCCGGGCCGCCGAGCCGCGCGCGTCCCAGATCGGGTAGCGCAGCTCCCCACTGGACTCGAGCACCTCCATCATCCCGTTGAAGACGCCCAGGTCGGTGTGCACCCACCAGCCCGACGGCCGGCGTGCGACCCCGATGACCCGGCAGCGGAAGGTCCCGGCCTCGGCGACCAGGCACCGGCCCGGTTCGGCGAAGACCTCCACCGGGTACGGCAGCTGCGCGATGCCGGCCGCGGCGGCGCGACCGAACGCCGCCAGTGCGGGCACCGGCTCGTCGTAGACAGCCGGGAACCCGCCGCCGATGTCGACCATCTGCAGCCGGATGCCGTGGCTGACGAGTCTGGCCAGGACGGTGTGCACGTCCTCCAGCGGCCCGGTGAGCGCGGCCGGGGTCAGCGACTGCGACCCGATGTGGAAGGTGATCCCGTACGGCACCAGCCCGAGCGTGCGCGCGCGGACCAGCAGCTCGATCGCCCCGGGCACGTCCACACCGAACTTGCCCTCGCTGGGCACCAGGCTGGCCCGGTCGCCGGTGGACAGCCGAGCGTAGACGCAGCTCCCGGGGGCTTCCTCGGCCACCCGCTCCAGTTCGTCGAGCGAGTCCACCGAGAACCGGTAGACGCCGGCGCGGGCGGCCCCGCGGGTCTGTTCGCGGGCTCGTACCGGATTGCTGAAGAGCAGATCCTGTCCGCGGACGCCCAGCGACCGCAGAATGCCCACTTCGTCCACCGAGGCGACCTCGAAACGGGCGCCCGCGGCGTGCAGCACGCGCAGCACCCCGGGGTCGGTATTGCATTTGGTCGCGAAGAATGGACGGACGTTCGGGAATGCGTTCTTGAATTCTTCGACGGCAGCGGCTATACGCGCGGATTTCATCTCGAGGACAGGCACGCCGGAAACGGAGGGAGGGCCTTGCAGACCGGCCGGCGGATCGGCTACCGCGGGGCCGGGAGGAAAAGTGCGCAACGGGGAACCCCTTCACGCTGGGTGACAGCTCCGCTGCTCAGCGTACACCTCGGGGGTGCTCCCGGTGAATACCGCGCTCGCCGCCGGATCTGTCCACAGCGGAGTTTGCGCAGGTCAAGGCCCATTACACAGATTCGGGGCGCCCCGTCTGGGGCGCCCCGATCCGGCGTTACCTCAAGGTCCCGATCGTGCGCAACGATTCAGCCGGCGCAGACGTTTCACTATCTTGAAACGGATCTTGCCGTTCGGGAAGTTGACATTGATTGACCACTTCCCATCGTCACGCACCTATCGGTAACCTCTCATCTGTTGTTATCGAACTCGCCGTCCTTTGCCGAGTGAACAAACTCGGTCCAGTCCGACGGGTTGAAGATGAGAGCTGGACCCGTAGGGTTCTTGCTGTCGCGTACGGCGACAACTGTGTCGAGGAATGCGACCTCGACACAGTTGTTGCCACCGTTTCCGTTGCTGCGACTGGACTTCTTCCACACAGCAGCGTCGAGATGGTGCGCAGGCATGCCAAGCACCTCCCTTCAATATGCGGTTGTAGTTCTCCCCTGCACGGGTTCGTGCAGGCATTCGGTCGTACCGGCCTATCCGCGAAGCAGGCCCTCGATCATCTTGATGGACAAGCGGGGATCGAGGGCTTTGGCGCTCAGTCGCTCGAACTCGTCACGGTAGCGGGCGACCTCTGAATGTTGCTCTTCGTAGTAGTCGCCCGCAAGACCCTCTAGGTAAACTACATCCAAATGAGTGGTCTCCCGGAACGCCAAAAGTGCTGCTGAGCCGCCCAGGAAGGGATGTTCGCCGGCATCGAACGGGAGAATCTTCAACGTCACCGTGGGTAATTGCGCGGTTTCAATCAGGTGCTGCAACTGCTCGTCCATGACATCCGGGCCGCCGATGACCCGTCGCACCACGGATTCGTCGACGAGGGCGAGGAGTTCCAGTGGATTCGTAGCCCGCAGCCGGCCCTGCCGCTTGAGCCGCAGCGCGACCCGCCGGTCCACCAGCTGCGGCGGGTCCTGTGCGCGGCCCGTACGCATCAGCGCGCGCATGTAGGCCTCCGTCTGCAGTAGACCCGGCAGAACGATGGGTTCCCAGGCCAGCAGGGTCGAGGCCTCCGCCTCCAGGCCCACGAAGTTGCCCGGCCGCATGATGTCGCGGTAGTCCGTCCACCACGTGCGCTCGCGCGACATCCGGGCCAGCGCCATGAGCGCCTCGCGGTAGTTCTCGTCCTGCACGCCGTAGAGGGTCAGCAGGTCCTTGACGTCGCGGGCGGTCACCGCCACGCGCGCGGTCTCGATCCTGGTCACCTTGGCCGCGTGCCACTCGAAATGGCGGCCGACGGTCTCCTGGGTCAGGCCGGCTTCCTCGCGGCAGCGCTTCAATTCCGCGCCCAATCGGCGCCGTCGCAGTGTCGGGCCCTCGTCAGTGGACACTGCCGCCCCCTCGGTCCTCGGGAATGGGATTACTTTGACATCCACGCCTCGCGCCGGATCCATCCTCCGGCAAAAACATCACGACGTGATTCCGAGTCTAGTACTTCTTGTGTTGACCTTAGCGCCGGGTACATGATGCACCGGACAGGGAGTTAGTGCGGTCTATACAGGCAGTTGTCCCTGACGAATCTCAGGTCGATGTTCTAGGGAGTGGCGGCGTGCTGGCTGACCAGTTCTATTTGATCGCTCACGAGGACCGGACCGGCCGTTCGCGGCTGCATCCACGGGCCACCGGCATCGGATTGGCCGCGTCGCTGCTGGGCGAGCTCATCCTCGACAACAAACTCCGGATCTTCGCGGGCGATCTGGAGATCGTGAGCAACCAACCTCCGCGCGACGGGCTCGACCACGCCGTCCTCGACCTCCTCATCGCCCAGCCGCAGCATCGCGACGTGCGGACGTGGCTTGCCTACCTGTCGCAGGACGCGGCGGTACGGGTCGGGGAGCGCCTCGAACGCTCCGGTGCGGTGGAGTCGGTGACCCGGCGGCGGATGCTGAGCACCCAGACCTTCTACATGCCCAACAACGAGCTGCAGCGCAACGCCGCGGCCTGGGCTCCCATGCGGCTGGCCAACATCCTGGTCCGTGGCCTGGACATGTCCATCACCGACCGGGTGCTGGCCGGCCTCATCGCCGCCACCGGTCTGACCCGCCACGTGCTCTGGGACTTCGAGGCGCACCGGTCCGCGTTCTCCGTCCTGCCGAACACAGTGGCTTCCCTGCCCGAGGACCTGCGCCAGCTCATCGAGCACACCGAGGCCAGCGTCGGGTCGGTTCTCGCCGTCGGCCGTCGGTGAGCTCTCGCGGGCGGCACCACCGCCGCCAGGACAACTTCGATCAATGGGCCGGGAGGCTGTTGATGGCGCGTAAGGACCCCGCTGAGCCGGACATCATCTCCAGCGCACTGGCGCGCAACCGGCTCGGTGTCCCGTCGGTGGTCTTCTTCGGGGTGGCCGGGGCTGCCCCGCTGACCGTCATCATCGGCGCGATCTCCGCCATCTACGCGATCATCGGCAACACCGCGGTGCCCGTGGTCTACCTGGTCACCGCCGGCATCCTGTCCATCTTCACGGTGGGCTTCGTGGCCATGAGCCGGCACATCGTGAACTCCGGCGCCTTCTACGCGTACATCAGCCATGGGCTGGGGCGGCTGGCCGGGGTCGGGGCGGCGTTCGTGGCGCTGCCGGCGTACTCGCTCATGCAGATCGGGCTGTTCGGGCTGTTCGGCTCGGCGGCTTCCGACATCCTGGCGGCGTTCGGGCTCAAGGTCGGCTGGTTCGCCTGCGCGCTGGCGGCCTGGGCGGTCGTGTCGGTGCTGGGCCTGCTCTGGGTCGACCTCAGCGGCAAGGTGCTGGCCGTCCTGCTGATCGCCGAGATCAGCGTCGTGCTGATCTACGACGTGGTGATGATCGCCAACCCGGCCGGCGGCAGCGTCAGCTTCGCCACCCTGAACCCGGGGCCGTTGTTCACCGCGGACGTCGGGCCGATGCTGGTGCTCGCCATCGCCGGCTTCGTCGGCTTCGAGGCCACCGTCGTGCTGTCCGAGGAGGCCAAGGACCCGAAGCGGACGATCGCCCGGGCCACCCACCTGGCCGTCATCCTCGCCGGCCTGCTCTGCGGCCTGTCGGCGTGGGCGATGTCGGTGACCACCGGGCCCAGCGGGGTGGTGGCGGCGGCCCAGGCCAACCGTACGGACATGGTCTTCGAGCTGGTGGCGCCGCATGTGCCGGGCATCCTGGTCGACATCGGCTACATCCTGTTCATGACCAGCGTCTTCGCCGCCCTGCTGGCGTTCCACGCCGCCGTGGCCCGCTACCAGTTCGCCCTCGGGCGTGAGGGTGTGCTGCCCGCGGCGTGGGGACGGACGCACCCGCGTACGGGTGCGCCTTTGCTCGGCTCGATCACCCAGAGCGTGCTGGCGGTCGCGGTGCTCTCGGCCTACGCCGTCGCCGGTCTGGAACCACTGTTCTATGTGTTCGCCTGGCTGACCACGATCGGCGGCCTCGGGGTGCTGTTCCTGATGTGGAGCGCGTCGTTCGCGGTGCTCGCGTTCTTCGTGCGCAACCGTGGCAAGGAGAACGTCTGGCGCTCGCAGATCGCCCCGCTGATCGCCTTCCTGCTGCTCAGCGCCGTGCTCGGGATCACCATCATCGGGTTCGGCGAGCTCCTGCAGGTCTCCGGCGACTCGCCGTTCCAGTGGCTGGTCCCGGTGCTCTACTGCGGGGTCGCGGCGATCGGCGTCGGCTGGGCGCTGGTCATGCGGGCCGCGCGGCCCGAGGCGTACGCGGCCATCGGCCGGGGCGTGGACGGCCGCACCATCGCGTTACCGGAAGGGCCTCCGTCGACCAAAGGGTCACATGAACCGGTGGGGGCCCGCGGATACCACTACTGAACCCAGGCACACGAAAGGAGACCAGGCGACGGAAGGAGATCGCTCAGATGACCGACGACGGCCGGGAGCCACGGACCGGTGACTCCGTGGCGCCCGGCCGGACGGTGGTAGCGGGCCGGCGGACGTTCCCTGCGGCGCACCTCGAAGTTGACAGCTCCGGGGTATCGGCAGCGCCGCGGCGGAGCGTCGGCCCGCCCGGCTCGTGCGAAGGAGATGCCTATGGCGTGATGTCGGGGGACCCTCAGGCCGCCGCGGCTTCCGCGCTGAAATCGTAGAGCCAGTAGGACTGCTGGTCGATCCGCTGGAAGCGCATGTTGTCGGTGAGCCGCTCCACCATGGACCGGAAGATGTGCGAGAAGTTCAGCACCTCGTCGTTGTAGGAGCAGATGTCGATGCCGACGAGCCCGTTCTGGGTGGCCGCGGTGACGTACAACTGCTCGACGAGCTGCCGGAACATGTGCCGGCCCTGGGACTTGGGGTGAACCGCGACGAACCCGATGTACCAGATCCGCTTGCCCGCATAGTGCTCGGGCCAATGGCGCTCGAAGTACTGCGGCGCGATCAGCGGTACCGCCTCGAGGTCTCTGGTGTACGTCGCCAGACCGCACAGGGTCCCGTCATCGGTCAGGCAGAGGTACTTCTGGACCCGCGTGTCGTTCATGACCTCGTCGAATTCGTGGCGGTACATCAGGTGCCGCTGCACCGCCATCGCGTTCAGCTCATTGAATGCGGCGTAGTACAACTGCCAGGCCGCTTCGGCGAGCTCGTCGTCGTTGATCTGATCGACAATTTTGATGACCATGCTGTGCTCCCCGCAATGCTGCCGGTCGGGTGACCATCGACGCCCTCACACCACTGAAGTTGATCGATGGCTATTTGACCAACAGAGTACGGAGGGTGACGCGGAAGCAACAGGCGGTGAGCATAGATTTCGGCCCTCCCGTGCCCGGATCGACGATTTTGGCACGTCAAGGTCATGTACTCGGTGCACGTTGCACAAAGGACACGCCCCGGGCGACCGGCCGGGCCGTCGTTGCCCCGCGCGCGGGTGACGGCGGCCCGCTCGCCGCTGTCCACCATGTCACGGGCGCGCCACAAGCGTTAGATTGTGGTGCCAACCATTGACGAGCCTGGATGGCTGCCATGTCGGACCAGTTCACGATCGTGACCGATCCCGCCGGCAATTCCCTGGCGCTCTCGGCCCTGTTCGCGGCCCTGCCGCTGCTCACCCTGTTCATTCTGCTCGGCGCTCTGCGCATGCGGGCCTGGCTCGCCGGGATCATCGCGCTCGTCGTCGCCCTCGTGGTCGCCGTCGCGGTCTATGCGATGCCGGTCGGGCAGGCGCTGCTGTCCGCCTCCGAGGGAGCCGCCTTCGGCTTCTTCCCCATCCTGTGGATCGTGCTGAACGCGATCTGGGTCTACAACCTCACCGTGGCCAGCGGACACTTCGACGTGCTGCGCCGCTCGATGGCCCGGCTCAGCCCGGACATGCGGATCCAGGCGGTCATCGTCGCCTTCTGCTTCGGCGCCCTGCTGGAGGCGCTGGCCGGATTCGGTACGCCGGTGGCGGTCACCGTGGTCATGCTGATGGCCCTGGGCTTCCCGCCGCTGCGCGCGGCCTCGGTAGCCCTGATCGCGAACACGGCCCCGGTGGCCTTCGGCGCGCTCGCCACCCCGATCGTCACCCTGGGCACGGTCACCTCGGGCGCCGTGGACGACCCCCGGCTCAACGCCGACACCCTGGGGGCCATGGTGGGCCGGCAGACCCCGCTGCTGGCTGTGGTCGTACCGCTGGTCCTGGTCGCGGTGATCGACGGCCGTCGCGGGGTCCGGCAGACCTGGCCGGCGGCCATGGTCGCCGGGGTGGTCTTCGCCGTCGGGCAGTTCGTGGCCTCGAACTACATCTCGGTGCCGCTGACCGACATCATCGCGTCGCTGCTGGCCGCGGCCGCGGTGGTGCTGCTGCTGCGGTTCTGGCGCCCGGCCGAGTCCCCGGACCTGCGCGCCCCGCAGCCCGCGGCCGAGCCGGCCGCCACCGAGCAGGCCGCCCGCGCCGGTGACGGGCCCGCCATGGCGGGCAACGAGCCGGCCCCCAATTCCGCGCATCCGGGGGCCGAGCCGGCCCGGGCCGCGGCGCCGCCAGGCACCGACCCGGGCCGCGGCGCGGCATCGCGGAGTGGTGTGCCCGTGCCGGCGACGGCCCGTGGCGGTGACGAGCCGGCATCAGCGGGTGCGGCGCCGGGAAGCAGGCCCGGCGGGGCGGACAGGGAGCCGGCCCGGGCCGGCGCCGACGCCGGTCTGGCCCGGCGCGACAGCGGGACCGAGATCGCCCGCGCGTACGCCCCGTACCTGATCATCATCGTGACCTTCTCGATCGCGAACATCGGGGCGGTCAAGTCGGCCCTGGCCGGGCGGCCGTGGACGGTCACCTTCGGCTGGCCGGGATTGCACATCATCGGCACCAACGGCAAACCGCTGGCCTCGACCACCTTCACCCTGGGCTGGCTCGGCGCCGCGGGCACCCTGATGATCCTGGCCGGCATCCTGACCGCGGTGGTGCTGCGGATCCGGCCCGGCCGGGCCCTGCGGGCCTACGCCGACACCTATGTGGAGCTCCGGCACGCCATCGTCACCGTGATGGCGGTGCTGGCACTGGCCTACGTGCTCAACCAGTCCGGCCAGACCAACACGCTCGGGGAGTTCCTGGCGCAGGCCGGTGGGCTGTTCATCTTCCTGTCCTCGATCCTGGGCTGGATCGGGGTGGCGGTGACCGGTTCCGACACCTCGGCGAACGCCCTCTTCGGCGCCCTGCAGGTGGAGACCGCGGCCCGCGCCGGGCTCGATCCGGTGCTGCTCGCCGCCGCGAACTCCTCCGGTGGTGTGCTGGGCAAGATGATCAGTCCGCAGAACCTGGCGATCGCCGCGTCCGCCGTCGGCATGGCCGGGCGGGAGGGTGACATCTTCCGCAAGGTGGTCGGCTGGAGCCTGGCGTTGCTGCTGGTCATGTGTGTCCTGGTCACGCTGCAGGGCACGCCCGTGCTCAGCTGGATGGTGCCGGGCGGCTGAGCAGCAGCTCCACCGCGGCCGTCAGCGTCGCCACGACCGGTACACCGGCGTCGGCGAAGTGGTCGCGGGCGTGCAGGGCGTCCTCGCCCGGGTGGTAGAGCACGCACCGGACGCCGCACTCGCGGGCCGCGCGGGCGTCGTCGAGGCTGTCCCCGACGACGACCGCCCGGTGTGCCGCGATGCCCTGCTCCTGCAGGTGCCGGCGCAGATGCGGGGCCTTGTGGGCCAGGTCCCGGCCGGCGCTGCCGTCGACGCGGGTGAAATGGTGGCCGATGCCCGCGGCGGCGATCAGCGGGACGAGCTGCTCATGCGGATACATCGAGAGCAGCGACTGCCGGCCGCCGGCGGCCGTCCACCGGGAGAACGCGTCGATCGCGTCGGCGGTGAGGGTCACGGCCGTGCGGTGCCGGGCGTACGCGGCGCGGAAGCACTCGTCGAGCCGTCGTTGCTCGTCGTCCGTCAGTGGCCGGCCGGCGAGCCGCTCGTAGAACGTGGTGATCGGCTGGGTGTGGTGTCGCTGGTAGGCCGCGCGGGTGACGGCGGGCAGGCCGCACGCGGCGAAGGCGTCGATGGTCGCGTCGATCAGCGCCCGGCTGTCACCGAAGACCGTGCCGTTCCAGTCCCACACGATGTGGCCGGTCACGCGCCGGCCGCCCGGGCCGGGGCCGAGCCGGCCCGGTACACGACGGTCAGCACCGCGACGCAGACCAGCGCGGCCAGGGGCGCGAGGGTGAAGCCGTACCGGATGCCGGTAGCGACCAGGGGACCGGCCGCCGCCGAACCGATCGCGCTGCCGACCGCGAAGGCCGTCGCCACCCAGGCGAACGCCTCGGCGACCGTGCCCGGCGGGGCGAGCCGGTCGGCCGCGAGGAACACCGCCGTGAGCAACGGGGGCAGGGCCAGGCCGCTGACGGCCAGCAGCACCGCCATCACCGCCGGTCGCGGCGTGACCAGCAACGGCAGGAAGCCGGCCGTCAGCGCGGCGGCGAGCAATGGCAGCCGGACCGGTCCACCGGGCCGGGCCCGGGTGTAGAGCAGGCCGCCGATCAGCGCCCCGGCCGCCTGGGCGGCGAGCAGCCAGCCGCTCAGCGACCGGGCCCCCGCGGCCTCGGCGTAGCCGGTCAGCGCCACCGGGATGCTGCCGAAGGCCAGGCCCACGCAGAGCACTCCGACCAGCATCAACGCCAGCCGGTGCGAGCGCAGCGGTCCGGCCCAGTGCCGTACGGCCGGGACCCCGCGCCACGAGCGCACTGCCGGCGTCAGCGCGAACACGGCGGTGCCCGCGAGTTGCAGCGCGGCCGCGGTGAGCAGGCCGGCGGTCGGGCCACCCAGCGCCACGGCCGCGACCGTGGTCAGCGGGCCGACCACGAAGATCACTTCCTGGACGGCGATGTCCAGGGCGTACGCCGCGGGGACCACGTCCGGGGCCAGCAGGTCCGGCCACAGCGCGCGCAGGCACGCCTCCAGCGGCGGGGTGCCGAGCCCGGCCAGCGCCGCCCCGACGGCGGCCACCGGAACGCGGTCCCCGCCCACCGCGACGAGGATGAAACCGGCGCCGGACACCAGCGCCGAGGCCCACAGCACCGGCGGCTGACGCCAGCGGTCGACCGTGCGGGCCAGCAGGGGGGCGCTCACCGCCATCGCCGCCGTGTACGCCGCCACCAGCAGCCCGGCGGCGGTCAGGCTCAGTGACTGGCGGGCGAACAGCAGCAGGGCGAGGGGGCCGGAGGCCAGAGGCAGGCGGCCGATCTGGCTGGCGAGCAGCACCCGGGAGACCTGCGGCGCGCGCAGCACCGCGCGGACCCGGGGCGGGGAGGAACTGACAGCGGACATGACACATCGCTCCCTGTGCGATGAGGAATGGTGCTGGACGCGCCGGTGCCGGGGCTGCGTCAGGGAGCGAAGTCGGCCCGCTCGTGGTCGTTGCCGTAGAGCGGCAGGGCGGGGGTGATCCAGTGGGCGTACGCCGCCGCGACTGCCTCCACCGGGATCACTGCCCGACCATAACCCAGTCGGCCGGGTCGGTGGGGGCCACCTCGGCGTGCCGGGGCACGACCGGCAGAGTGAACCAGAACCGGCTGCCGCCGCCCGGATTGTCGTCGATGCCGACCCGGCCGCCGTGGCGTTCGACGATCCGGGCCACGATGGCCAGGCCCAGGCCGGTGCCCGGATAACCCTCGCTGCCGGCCGCGCGGGCGAAGGCGGTGAAGACGCTGTCGCGCTGGTCCTCCGGGATGCCGATGCCGCGGTCGGCGACGTCGATCCGGACGGCGTCGCCCTCGGGCCGGCTGCTGATCCGCACGTACGGCTGATGGCCCTCGGCGGTGTACTTCACCGCGTTGCCGATCAGGTTGTCCAGCACCTGCCGCAGCAGCGTGGCATCCCCCGGTACGGCCGGCAGCGGGTCCACGACGATCAGGGTGTCCGACTGCTGTGCCCCGCTGAGCCGTTCGTGGGCGATGTCGTCGGCGAGCGCCTTCAGGTCGACCGTCGTGGTGTTCAGCGTCCGGTTCTCGGCGGTGGCGTAGTCGAGCAGGTCGTCGATGAGGGTCTGCATGCGCTGGGCGCCGCCGTACAGCCGTTCCAGGAAGTCGCGGTGCTGCGGGTCGAGCCGCGCCGCGGCCTCCTCGCGCAGGAAGTCCGCGTAGCCGGTGATCCGGGCCAGCGGGCTGCGCAGGTCGTGGGCCACGATGCCGGCGAAGCCGACCAGCTCCGTCTCGCGCTGCCGCAGCTGCTGTTCGACGGCCTCGCGCCGCTGGATGTCGTGCAGCAGCGCGGTGGTGGCCTGGTCGACCCGGCGCAGCGCGCGGTTGCGGGAGGTGAGCACCGTGCCGGTCAGCCCGGCGATCAGCGCGGTCAGCAGGGCGCCGATGATCCATGCGGCGACGTCCAGGTGCATGTCGGCGCCGGGCAGCAGCTGGTGGGTGGGCTGGACGACGAGCCGCCAGGTGCGTTGCGGCACGGACACCGGGACGTCGCTGGGGTCCGGGTGGTCGTGCAGCCGGGCCGGCGGCATCCAGCTGGCGACCGGGACCGGGGTGCCGGGGGCGGGGTCGAACAGAGTGACGGCCACGGCGTCGCCGGCCACCACGCTGATCGCCTGCCGCAGGAAGTCACCGCCGCGCAGCCCCATGGTCAGCCAGCCGCGGAACTGCCCGGTGTCGGGGGCGGCCGGCGAGGTCGCGTAGACCGGCGCGGCCAGCACGAACGACAACTGCTGCAGCGTGGCCGGCAGGGACTGGTCCTTCATCAGCCGGTAGGTGCTGCTCGTCGCGACCCGGTGACTCTGCCGGGCCTGCCGCATCGCCGCGACCGCCGCCGGCGACCCGGCCAGGTCGCGGCCCAGCAGCGACTCGCCCCGGTCGAGCGAGCGGTGCAGCACGATGAACAGGTGATCGCCCACGGCGGTCGGCGCCGGTCGCAGCCTCAGCCCGGCGTCACCGCGGTCCCGCCAGAAACGCTGCACCTGCGGGATCCGCGACGTGCTCGCCGGCACCACGAAGGCCACCCCGCTGGCCCCGGGCAGCCGCTGCTGATCGATCGCGGCGACGATGGCGGTGAACTCGGCGGACTCCAGCCGGGCCTGGGCGCCGACGGCGGCGGCCAGGTCGGTCAGGGAGGTGCTGTAGCGACGGACCTCGGCGGCCACCGTCTGCGCGACGATCATGGATCGCTGCTCCAGGGCCCGGTGCGCCCGATCGTCGTCGGCCCGCCGCAACGCCAGCGCGGCCAGCGTGGTGCCGAGCAGGCCGAGGGCGATGACCAGGGCGAGCACGCGTACCGAGCGACGCCCCGGCGACCGCGAGCCGGCGCCGGGGGAGGTGCTCGTACCCGAACCCCCGCCCACGGCCCGACGCTACGCCCGCGGCCGGGACCGGGGTGGCGATTCCGGCGAGTGCGGGGCTGTCCGGTGGCCTGGGTATGGTGATCTCATGTCAGGACCCGCCGTGCGGGCCGTCGAGGCGGCCGGGATCTCGCACCGCGTGCTGCGGCACGGGCCGGTCGGCAGCGTCGCCGAGGCGGCTGCCGCCCACGGCATGGAGGTCCGGGACCTGGTCAAGACCCTCGTGGTACGCCGCGCCGACGACCAGTACGTCTTCGTGCTGGTGCCCGGCGACCGGGTGATCTCGTGGCCGAAGCTGCGCGCCCTGCTCGGCGTCAACCGGCTGTCGATGCCGGACGCCGCGACGGCCAAGCAGGCCACCGGCTACGAGCGCGGCACCATCACCCCGTTCGGGTCCTCGACGGCCTGGCCGGTGATCGCCGACGAACGGCTGCGCGGCCGCACGATCGGCCTCGGCGCCGGCGAGCGCGGGGTGGGTCTGCAGGTGGCCGCGGACGAGGCTGTCGAAGCGCTCGACGCCACCTTCGCCGACGTCACGGATCCCGAGCCGGCCCGGTCCTAGCGCCCGATGAAACGGGCGGGTCAGACGGGCTGGGCGACGTGCCCGGGGATCTCCTCGATCCGGTGGTAGACCGGCAGGCCGCGCTCACGGGCGATGGCCACGTCCTGGTCCGCGCCGGTGGACTCGCCGGGCAGCCGCAGGACCGCGTCGCAGTGCTGCAGCAGCCGCTGGGCCGTCGGATAGAGCACGTCCTCGGCGGTGGCCGCGCCGTGCGCGTGGTCGAGCACCGGCAGGGCCACCCATTCGCCGATCATCGGCACGTGCCCGGCCTGGAAGATCGGCCACGCCGCCTCCTCGAGACGGGCCAGGTTGGCCGCGATCAGGTCGGGGTCGCCGCCGGTGCCGGAGCGGTAGGGGCCGGCAATGAGGATCATCATGGGCTTCATGGCGCCAGATTAGCGCTAGAATCGACAAAAACAAAGAAGAACGTGGAGAAACGTGCATGCTGGCTGCGCAACGTAAGGACTTCCTGCTCGCCCGGCTCGACCGCGACCGCCGGGTGGTGGCCAAGGATGTGGCCGCCGAGCTCGGTGTCTCCGAGGACAGCGTCCGGCGGGACCTGAGGGAGCTGGCCGCCGCCGGGCTCTGCCAGCGGGTCTACGGCGGTGCGCTGCCCGCCTCGCCGGCGGTGGCCGATTACGGCACCCGGCGCGCGGTCGAGGTGGACAGCAAACAGCGGGTCGCCACGGCCGCCGCGGCCCTGATCCGGCCGGGGAGCACCGTGATCCTCGACGGCGGCACGACCGCCCTGGCCGTGACCCGGGCGCTGCCGGCCGGCCTGGAGGCCACCGTGGTCACCCACAGCCCGACCGTCGTCGCCGCGCTCGCCGAGCATCCCTCGGTCGAGGTCTACATCCTCGGTGGCCGGCTCTTCCGGCACTCGATGGTCGCGTGCGGAGCGGCGGCGGTCGAGGCCGCCCAGGTGGTGCACGCGGACCTGTTCCTGCTCGGGGTCACCGGCGTGCATCCGGACGCCGGGCTGACCACCGGCGACGCCGACGAGGCGGCGATGAAACGGGCCCTGGCCAAGCGGGCCGCGGACACCTACGTGCTGGCCAGCACGGAGAAAATCGGGGCCGCGTCGCGTTTCGCGGTGCTGCCGCTGAGCGCCGTCGCGGGAGTTGTCACCGACGCGTCGTCACAGGACGAAACCGTACGGCGACTGAGTGCTGAAGGCGTACCGGTGCTTCCCGCTTAGCCCGCGGAGTATGACCGTTCGGCGCACGCCTGCGATCGATGGGCGGTTTATGCTTGCGCCGTTCCATCCGGCGTGGTTCCGCTCGAGCAAGGGATGTGCACGTGGCTGACGGCCAGCAGGAGATGCCCAAACTGGACACCAGCGTCCCGCAGACGGCCCGGATCTGGAACCACCTGCTGGGTGGTAAGGACAACTTCGCCGTCGACCGCGAGGTCGGCGACCAGATCATCGCGTCCCTGCCGCAGCTCGCCGAGAACGCCCGGCTCTCCCGGGCCTACCTGGCCCGCGCGGTGCGCTACCTGGCCGGCGAGGCGGGCGTGCGGCAGTTCCTGGACATCGGCACGGGCCTGCCCACTGCCGACAACACCCACGAGGTCGCGCAGCAGGTCGCCCCGGACGCCCGGATCGTCTACGTGGACAACGACCCGCTGGTGCTCGCGCACGCCCGGGCCCTGCTGACCACCAGCCCCGAGGGCGCCACCGACTACATCGACGCCGACCTGCGCGACTCCGACACCATCCTGAGCGAGGCCGCCCGTACGATCGACCTGGACCGGCCGGTGGCACTGTTTCTCATGGGCATTCTCGGTCACATCGAGGACGACGCCGAAGCCAAGTCGATCATCGACAAGATCATGGGACGGCTCGCCCCGGGCAGTTACCTGGCGATGTACGACGGCAGCGACACCAGCGAGGCCAACAACGAGGCCGTGCGGATCTGGAACATCTCCGCCAACCCGAAGTACCACCTGCGCAGCGCCGCCCGCATCGCCGGGCTGTTCGAGGGGTTGGAACTGGTCGAGCCCGGTGTCGTGTCGGTGACCCGCTGGAGGCCGGAGCCGGGTGCCGAGAACGCGCCGGAGATCGACCAGTACTGTGCCGTGGGCCGCAAACCGTAAACGACGACGGGAACACCAGTGACGACGGCGCAGAACGACGGGCCCACGGTCCGCCGCTTGCAGCTCGGCGCCCGCCTGCGCACTTTGCGGCTGGCCAAGGGGGTCACCCGCGACAAGGCCGGCTACGAGATCCGCGCCTCCGAGTCGAAGATCAGCCGGATGGAGCTCGGCCGCGTCAGCTTCAAGGAGCGCGACGTCGTCGACCTGCTCAAGTTGTACGGCGTCGAGGACCCGGCCGAGCAGGACCGCCTGCTCACCCTGGCCCGCGAGGCCAACACGCCGGGCTGGTGGCACTCGTACGGCGACGTGCTCAGCACCTGGTTCCAGAACTACCTGGACCTTGAGCAGGCCGCTGAGCTGATCCGCACGTACGAGATCCAGTTCGTGCCCGGTCTGCTGCAGACCGACGCGTACGCCCGGGCGGTCATCATGCTGGGGCACGGCGGCGCGACGCCCGAGGAGATCGACCGCCGCGCCGATCTGCGGATGGCGCGCAAGCAGATGCTGCAACGCCACGAGTCCCCGCGGCTCTGGGCAGTGCTCGACGAGGCGGTGCTGCGCCGCCCGATCGGCGGCAAGGAAGTGCTGCGTGAGCAGATCGAGTCGCTGCTGGCGATGTGCGAGCAGCCCAGCGTCCGGCTCCAGGTGATCCCGTTCGAGTCCGGCGGGCACGCGGCGGCCGGTGGGGCGTTCACCATCCTGCGCTTCCCGTACCCCGACATGCCCGACGTCGTCTACCTCGAGCACCTGACCAGCGGCCTGTACCTGGACAAGCGCGAGGACGTCGACCACTACGCCGCCGCGATGGGCCGGCTGACGATCGAGGCGGAGCCCCCGGCGCGCACCCCGGAGCTGCTGCACAAGGCGCTGCGCGACCTGGACGCCGCCGAGTAGGGAAAGGGAGCCACCGCGATGGCCGAGCTGACCGCCGCGCTCTCCGTGCCGCTGCCGGAGACGGACCGACCGCTGCTGACCTACTACGACGACGCGACCGGGGAACGCACCGAGCTCAGCGCCGCCGAGGTGGGCAGCTGGTCGGCCCGGACCGCGGCCCTGCTGCACGACGGTTGCGCCTGGAAGCGGGCGGCAGCGCGGCAGTGCTGCTGCCGCCGCACTGGCAGACCGCCGTGGTGCTGCTCGGGGCGTGGTCGGCGGGGGTGTCCGTGTCGTTCCGCTCGTGGGCCACCGCGGGGCTGTCCGCGCCGCCGCCCGAACGGCTCGACGCCGTCTTCGTCTCGCGCAAGCGGCTGGACAGCTGGCTGGAGGACGTGCCGGCCGCCCGGCACCGCTTCGTGCTGAGCCTCGCGCCCGGCCTGCAGCCGCTGGCCGAGGTCCCGGCGGACTATCGGGACTTCGCGGCCGAGGTGGTCCGGCATCCGGACGACGCGCCGGCCTATGCGGCCCTGCGGCCCGGCGACGCGGCAAGCCCGGACGGTACGACGTACGCGCAGTGGAACGGCATCGCGCACAGCATCGCGGCCTCGTTGCAGCTGCGCCCCGGTGACCGGGTGCTGGTCGATGCGACGAACCACGAGCAGCCCGTGCAATGGTTGCTGGCGCCCCTGGCAGCCGGGGCGTCCATTGTGCTCTGCGCCAACCTGGACCGCGACGCCCTGGACGCCCGGATCGCCGCCGAGGGCGTCACCCGGGTCCTGTGAGGAGCGCGACCCCCTTATTGATCGGCCTCCCGATCCGCCAGCTCGAGGGGCGATTTCTTGGACGGCTTCGCCTCAATGACAAGTGAGCCGCCACCCGGCTGCAGATCTATTATCGCCGGCAGGCCCGGGTCATACTCTTGATAGTGTCGAGGACAGACCCACAGGAATTCGCCGGACGTGGCCTGGACCCGGCGCAGACCGCCGAAATGCTGGCCAGGGTCGTATCGGAAGAGCAGCGCGCGGAAGGCTCGCAATGCAGCCCCTTCCGCCACGGTCAGCGCACCGCCGTTCGGCTCCGCTTCCCGTTCTGATCGGTCCACCTGCACAGGCAGTCTGTCCGCCACCGCCTTCATCAAGTCAAGCTGGGAGCTGATGTCTTCGATGTCAGGCTTGGGGAGCACCACGCCCGCTACGGCAGCAGCGACCGGCATCACCAGCCGAAGCGTCTTGAGGAGGAAGGTGATGTAAGGGGCCGCTTGCGCCAGCCACTCCTTCTCCTGCCTCAACTCGTACGACGCCTCGTGCCAGGGATGCCACTCTCCAGGATGTTCGCACCAAAGCGTCAGGTTGACCACGTCGGTAGTGAGACGCAGGCGGTCGAGCAACGATGCGTGTGGCGGAGGGCTGAGTGTGAAGATGCGTGGGCAATCGGTGACTTCGGCCGAGACTATCTTCGTCACCCGCCGGAGCGAATGGGTGCTCTCCGTGGCAAGAATCTCGATACGATCGACGCCCGTCTCCACTCGTTCAACAGCTTGCGACAGGTCGTCGATCCGGTAGACGAGACGGTTGATGGCACTGTGGATCTCCGGCTCGATGGCGGGAAATCCGGTCAGCAGTTCGAGGATGTCGAAGTCCTCGTCGCACTCCATGCAGTCTCGCCGGGCCCGCTGCTGACTCCTGCGTCGCAACAGACTGTCCATCGGGAATTCCCCGGCACATCCGGACGTCGGGCACGGGATGATCAATCGGTATTGCAGTCCCGGCCAGCGGAGCCGCAGGAGAAGCTCGACGCTGTCCACGATGACGTTGAAGAACATGCCCGGCGACGGCGCGCGGACCTCGATCACCAGTCGCCGGTCCGACTCCAGCTCGATCAGCGCCTCCGAGGCATAGGCGGAAATCGGATTACGCAGGAACACACCGCGTCGCCAGTGCATCCCGACCGAGGACGGATGATGTCTGACCGTGAGCCAGGAGACGAGTCCCAGCGCGGGCTCGTTCAATTTGCAGACCACACGAATACGCCGGAGCCCGGGGAACGTCGGTGTATCGAAGGACCAAGGTATTCTCGGGCGGGCATGCGGCACCAATTGAGCGACGAGGCTGAGCGGATCGCGGCCCTCGCCCAGCCGGTAGGAGATGTCGAACTGTTCCATGAGTCTCAAGAAGTAGGGGTAGTGCCGAACCTCGTACCCCTCGGGCATGTGTTCGTTCCAGATGTCGTAGAGACGCCGATGAGCCAGTACCCCTGCCGCGGCTCGCGTGGGTACGTCCTCCAGGACGAAACCAATGGCTTTGGTCAGCCACTCGGGATTCAGGACGACGATGTCGCGGAGGCCCTCGTACTCGCCGTAGTAGATGATGTGACCCAGATCGTGCATCAACTCCGCGAGCGTTGATGTCTCATCGGGGTCCAAGCCGTGGGCATCGCAGGTCTCGACGAACTGGTCATAGCGAATCTGCGGCCGTTCACGATACTGAGAGAGAATCTCGTCCCGCGCTGAGATCCAGCGGGAGCTGAGCATCTTACCCATCTGTGGGAGGCCGGCTGCCTCTCTGGCTATGGCGGCCTTGAGCTCCTTGATGCCGTGCCTGGTCCGGTTGTCCACCAGATAATGGCCGGCCAACATGCCTGGAAAGAGCCGCTTGAGGTGCTCGTAGTCGATCTCAGGACTGCGTTCGTCGCTGTGCGTGGATACCAGCATGGCCCGGGCATCCTGCCCCACCCGCAGTCGGATCCTGCGCAACCACGCCTCCACCTCGTTCTGCTCCTGACCGTCGCGTGGATTCCATACGGCGATGTACAGCGCGCGACGGCTGAAGAAGAACGGGTGCGTAATTCGATAGACCTCCTGGCCGCCGAAGTCCCAGGTGCGGACGGTGATGTCGACGTCGAGGTCTGGATGCTTCAAGGTGAGAGGCTGGATCTCCAAACCGTGCGTGGTGTTGCGGTTCGCTACGAAGGACTGCGATCGCAGAGACGCGATCAGTGAGGTCTTGCCGACGTTGCCCTCGCCCACCACCAGGACTTTGGCCTCATACTGCGGGATTGCATCCTCAAGGCTCTTGAGGTACGCGGAGACTGCCGTCCATCCCCGGGCGATCAGGTCCGGGAACGGTTCCTCGAGCGGGTTGCCGTCGATGGTGAAAGTGATCGGACGAGCAAGAATCTGTATCATCTCGCGCGGCAACGCGGAGATCTGATTGTTGTCGAACTCGAGCTTCTCCAGCCTGGTCAGCTGTCCGATCTCGGGCGGAATGCTCCTCAACTGGTTGTGACTGACGTAGAGGCGACGCAGGTTCGTCAATCTACCGATCTCAGCCGGCAACTCCGTCAGGTTGTTGTTGCGAAGATCCAGCTGCTCGAGCTTGCGCAAGCGGAACAGTGCGGATGGAAGTTCCCGCAGCTGATTACCCTCCAGGTCGAGGTTGCGCAATTCCCCCAACAGCCCGATTTCCGGAGGCAGGCTCGTGATGGCGTTGTCGTCGAGATAAAGCTCCTCGAGCGCCCCCAGTCTACCGATCTCGGCGGGCAGCGTGGTCAGGCGGTTGCTTCGCACGTCGAGTTCGGTGAGGTTGACGAGATGCCCGATCCCGGATGGCAACTCCGTCAGCTCATTGTGCACGAGATAGAGTCTTCCAAGATCGCCGAGCTGACTGATCTCGGGCGGCAACGACTTCAGTCCGGAGCCTGAGAAACGCACATACCCATCGCGTCGCGCGCGCTCCAGGTCTTCGGGCTTGAACACGCTCGGAGACAATGCGGTGGCACCGGGAAGTACGGTGGACCCATCAGGAATTCGTTGCCGCACGCCGTCCGGGCGGCTGATCTCAGACGCTGCGGTTTTGCGTGGCGCGACGAATCTTCTGAGTCTCGATCCTTTGCTGCGGCCGCCCATGGCAAAACCGTAGGCGTGGCAAAATGATCGAATCTACAGCACTTTTGATTGTGTCGGATCAATGACACTTGGTGGGTGGCCGGGCGCAAGAGGGGGACGCGGGGGAGCAGCCGGGCAGGCGGAGTCCGGGTTCGCGGCGACCACGAACAAGCGGTCCGCGGTACGGCGGCCGACCCCGTCCGCGATGTCCACGGTCCGCATGCCGTGCCGCCGCAGCGCCGCGGTCAGCTCACCTCTCGACCAGGGCCGCATGGTGAAGTCGTAGCTGGACTCTTCCTCGGTCCGGCCGTCCACGAGGAGCTCGTACCGCTCCTCAACGTGCAGCAGCCCGTGCCCCCACCGGCTGCGACTGGAGAATCTCAGCTCCCGGTGGCCGCCCAGCTCGGCGACGACCGATCGGCTCGTGCCGTCGGCCCGGAGCCGGGAGGCCTCCTCCTCGCGGACGTCGAGGAAGAGCAGGCCGCCCGGCCGCAGGCTTGCGGTCAGCGACGCGATCGCCGCTTCCCGGTCCGCGTCGGTGACCATGTCGTTGAGCACGCCCCGGCACGTCACGGCGTCGTACTCGGACACCAGGCCCAGTGCGCACAGGTCGGCCAGCAAGGTGCGGGAGCCGGGGCAGCGTTCGGCGGCGAGCGCGAGCAGCTCGGCGGAGGCGTCCGCGACGTCGACCCGGTGCCCCTTGGCGATGAGGGCTTCGGCGTGCCGGCCCGTGCCGCATCCGGCGTCCAGCACGGCGGCCGGCGAGCGGTGGGCCCGGACGAGGCGGTCGTGGACCGCGTCGACCCAGGGGGCGACCGGATCGGTGATCAGGAGGTCGTAGGCCTCGGCGTGCCGGCTGTAGAAGGGACGCTCGGCACTGACCCGCGCGGACGCTGACGTCACCCCGTCAGCTTAGGCGGGTCGCCTCACCCTGGCGGCCCCGCCTGCTCCGCGGTGCTCCACCAGTCCTCCGGCCCCGTGGTGTTGTCCGAGTGCCGCAGCAGGGCCTCGATCTGCGCCGAGCCGGCCGGCCGCGCGAACAGGTAGCCCTGGCCGTACGTGCAGCCCAGTGCGCTGAGCAGGGAGTGCTGGTCGACGTTCTCGATGCCCTCGGCCACCGTCTGCAACCGCAGCGCCCGGCCCAGCTGCACCACGGCCTCGGCCAGGGTGGCGTCGTCCGGATCGGTGGCGATGCCGTCGATGAACGCCTTGTCGATCTTCAGGATGTCGATCGGGAACCGTCGCAGGTACGACAGCGACGAGTAACCGGTGCCGAAGTCGTCGATGGCGATGTGCACGCCCAGGTCCCGCAGCTCGCGCAGGGTGCTGATGGTGGCGTCGGTGTCCCGCATCAGCAGCGACTCGGTGATCTCCAGAACCACCCGGCCCGGATCGATCCCGGAGTCGCGCAGCACGCCCGCCACGTCCGCGACCAGATCCATGTGCTGGAACTGCCGGGCGGAGAGGTTCACGCTGATCCGCAGCTGCTCGGCACCCGGGACGTCGCGGTGCCAGGCGGCCACCTGCCGGCACGACTCGGCCAGCACCCAGTGCCCGAGCGGCACGATCAGCCCGGTCTGCTCGGCCAGGCCGATGAAGGTGTCCGGGCCCAGCAGCCCGCGCTCCGGGTGCTGCCAGCGCACCAGCGCCTCGACACCGATCAGCCGGCCGGAGGGCAGGTCGACGATGGGCTGGTAGTGCACCACGAACTCGTCGTCGGTCAGGGCCTGCTCCAGCCGCAGGCGGGCCTCGGCCTCCTGCAGGGCGTCGGCGTACATCGACTCGTCGAAGACCACGTAACGGTCGCGGCCGGCGGTCTTGGCGGCGTACATGGCCAGGTCCGCGTCGCGCAGCAGCTCGTGGGTGTCGGCCTCGGTCATGGTGTGCGTGATCTTGGCCGAGGCGATGCCGATGCTGGCCGTGGTGACCAGGTCGCGGTGGCCGACCCGGACGGGCAGCCGGACGATCTCCAGCAGGCGTTCCGCCAGCGCGGCCAGCTCCAGATCATCGAGCCCTTCGACCAGCACGGCGAACTCGTCGCCGCCCAGCCGCGCCAGCGTGTCGGCGGGCCGGATGCAGCCGCTCATCCGCGAGGCCACTGCCTTGATCAACTCGTCCCCGGCGGAGTGCCCGAGCGTGTCGTTGACCTTCTTGAAATCGTCCAGGTCGACCAGCAGCAGCTCCACCCGGCCGCCGCTGCGCAGGTTCCGGGCCACCGCCTGGTTCATCCGGTCACCGAGCAGCGCCCGGTTGGGCAGCCCGGTGAGCGAGTCCTGGAACGCCTGCCGGGTGAGCTCACCCTCCAGCGCCTTCTGCTCACTCACGTCTCTTATGGTCAGCACGACCGCGTCGATGTGCGGGTCCGAGAGCCGGTTGGTCCCGGTCACCTGCACGTTGATCCACCGGCCGTCGGCGTGCTGGCACCGCGAGTCGATCCGCTCGGTGTGACCCGGGGCGGCCGCGCGCAGGTCGACCATCCACGCGGTGATCCGGGCCAGATCGTCCGGATGGGTCATCGCGACCATGGTCTCGTTGGTGAACTGCGCCGCGTCGCGGCCCAGCACCCGGCCCGACGACGAACTGGCGAAGACCACGCCGTTGTCGGAGATGGCGAGCACGGCGTCGGAGCCGTTCTCCAGCATGGCCTCGGTGCGCCGCTCGGCGACCGCGCGCTGGGTGTCCTGCTGCCGGCGGCTGTGCGCGGTCAGGGCACACAGCCCGGCCACCACGATCAGCACCATCGACAGCGACATCACCAGCACCGGGTTGGGCTGCGGCGTGGTCATGGCCAGCGTGAGATAGCCGGCCTGGGCGAACAGGCCCAGCCCGAGCAGGGTCCGCGGCAGGAACACGGCCGAGGCGGCCACCACGATCACGATGGCGCCGGCCGGGTAGATCGCCAGGCCGTCGTCGTCGAACTGGTTGAAGGCGTACAGGGCGATCAGGGCGGCCGCGTACCAGGCGGTGAGCCAGCCGCGTACGCCCGCATGGCGCAGGATCCGCGTCCACGGCAGCGCGCTGGCGGCGAGCACCACGGCCACGGCGAGCCCCAGCGGGACCAGCCACCACCGGTACTGCGGCGCCCAGGCCACTTCGACGCGTACCGCGCCCATGAGAGTCAGCGCGGCGATGATCCACAAGTCGAGCCGGATCTGCCGTGCACGATATTCCGCCAAGGTGGCGTCTGATCCGGCCCAAAGCTGCACGCCCCACTTGTCGGACGCCACGGGCCGGTCCGGAGACAAACCGCCGATTTTGTTTCCCGCCGGACCCGGTTCGAGCGGCCCGACACGCTGGCAGCGCTGCGGTCCTCCACGGCGGCGCGCGGACGGTGGAGCGGGCCTGACAAGATCGCGTTCGTCGATGCCGCTGATGCGAGGGACGCCCACCATGCCCCGCGACCGCCCGTACGTCCCGCGTGACCAGGCCACGCCCCGGGGCGCGGCCGGTGATCCGCTGCGCGACGCGCTCGACCTGCTGGGCACCCGGCGCGCGGCCCGCCACCCCGCCCCGCCGGCCCCTTCCGCCCCTTCCGCCGCGTCGGATCCGCCGGTCCCGCCCACGGCCGCTTCGCCGGACGTGGTTGACCGGCCTGCGGCCTGGCCGGTTCGGCGGGCCGGCGCTTCGCCGGACGTGGTTGACCGGCCTGCGGCCTGGCCGGTCCGCCGGTCCGGCGCTTCGCCGGGCCAGGGTGACCGGCGGAAGGCCCCGCCGGCAGCACTGACCCGGCGGACCGCTTCGCCGGCCGCCGTACCGGCATCGTCGGCGCGGCCGGCCGCCTCGCCGGACGATCGGCCGCTCGCTGTGCCTCCGCGGAAACAAGAGACCCGACGCCCCAGGACCCCCATCCTGTCCCGGCCGCCACGGTCACAGCTGCGGCTGGCCGGGAGCCGGCGCCGGATCCGGCTGGCCACCGTGTTCGCCCTCGCGCTGTTCACCGCCATCGGTGTGCGGCTGGTCGTGCTGCAGGTCGGCCAGTCGCCCGAGGCGCTGGGGCTGCTCCTCGCGCAGCAGCGCAGCCGGCTCGTGGAGATCGAGCTGCCCGCCGCCCGCGGCAGCATCGTCGACCGGTCCGGGAACGTGCTGGCCCGCAGCGTCGAGTCCCGCTTCGTGTACGCCGACCCCGAGCTGATCAACAATCCCCGGGCGGCCGCCGACCGGCTGTCCCCGCTGCTCGGCGTCGCCCCCTCCCGGCTCGCGCGGCTGATGGCCAAGGAGAAGCGGCCGGACGGCACCGAGTCCCGTTTCGCGTACCTGGCTCGCGGCGTCGGGATCCCGGCCGCGCACGCCGTCGCCGGGCTGGGGCTCGCCGGCATCGGCATCGGGCGCGACGAGCGCCGGGACGTGCCGGGCGCCGACCTGGCCGCCAACCTCATCGGTTTCACCGGCGAGGACCGCACCGGGCTCGAAGGCCTGGAGGCCCGCTACGACGAGGTGCTGCGGGGGCAGGACGGCCGGCTGATCTACGAGCGCGGCAATCCGGGGGTCGACGAGGGGCGGCTGGCCAAGGAGATCCCCAGCGGCTACCACCGGCTGACCCGGGCCCGCCCGGGCGCCACGCTGCACCTGACCATCGACCGGGACCTGCAGTTCCAGACCCAGCGGGAGCTGTGCCCGGCCCTGGCCGAGGCGGGTGCGACCTTCGGCGCCGCGGTGGTCCTGGACGTGCGGACCAGCGAGGTGCTGGCCCAGGCCAGCTGTCCGGGGTTCAACGCGGCGAAGCCGCTGCTGTCCGAGCCGGCCGAGCGGGCCGACGTCGCGAGCAGCGTCGCGGCCGAGCCGGGCTCCACCCACAAGGCCTTCGTCGTGGCCGCCGCACTGCAGGAGGGCCTGATCACCGCGGAGACGACCGTGCCGGCGGGCGGGCCGCTGGTCCGCGGCGGTACGCCGTTCGTCGACGATCACCCGCAGCCGGCCGGCACCCGGCTCACCATTCCGCAGGTGCTGGCGTTCTCGTCGAACGTCGGCACCATCGCGGTCGCCGACCGGCTCGGCCCGCAACGGATCTTCGAGTACCAGCAGCGGTTCGGGCTGGGCAGCGTCACCCGCGAGGGCATGCCGGGCGAGAGCGCCGGCCGGTTGCTGCCGCCGCGGCAGTGGAGTCCGTCGGCCTCGGGTTCGGTGCCGATCGGTACCAGCGTGGACGCGACGCTGCTCCAGATGGCCGCCGGGTACGCGGCCATCGCCAACGACGGCACGTACATCGCGCCGCGGCTGGTGCGCTCGACCGTCGACGCGGGCGGCACAGTGACGCTCGCCTCCCCGCCGGAGACCCGGCAGGTGCTCCGCCCCGAAGTTGCCGCCGAGGTGCGGCGCATGCTGGAGGCCGTGGTCGTGCTGCCCGACGCGACCGGGCGTCGTGCGGCTGTCCCCGGCTACCGGGTCGCGGGCAAGACCGGCACCGTGGACCGCCTGATCGACGGGCAGTACACCAGCGCGAACGCGGTCTCTTTCATCGGCATGGCGCCGGCCGAGGCACCCCGCTACGTCGTCGCCGTCTCCGCCGCGGTGCCCGAGGGCGCCGGGGGCGACGTGGCGGCACCGATCTTCAGCGACGTCATGGGACTGACCCTGAGCCGCTACCGGGTGCCGCCGTCCACGACCCGCCCTCCGGCGTTCGAGTGACCCCGCAAGGTAGGTTGTGGCTGGCGGGACAGGACGGGCCCGGCGCGACGGTGAAGGGCAGGGGAGGACCGATGACGACGGAGCGGTCCCGATCCACCGGACGCCCGACCCTCGACCAGGTCGCGGAACGGGCCGGCGTCGGGCGCGGCACCGTGTCCCGGGTGGTCAACGGCTCGGCGCAGGTCAGCCCGGGTGCCAAGGCCGCGGTCGAGGACGCGATCGCCGAGCTGGGGTACGTGCCCAACCGCGCCGCCCGTACCCTGGTGACCCAGCGCACCGACTCGATCGCCCTGGTCATCTTCGAGTCCGGGGAACGCTTCTTCGCCGAGCCGTTCTTCGGCCGCATCGTGCAGGCCATCGCGTCGGTGCTGGTGGAGCGCAACCTTCAGATGGTTCTGATGATCTCCCAGTCCCCGCAGGAGCGGGAACGGCTGGAGGGCTACCTGACCCGTCAGCACGTCGACGGCGCCCTGCTGCTGTCGCTGCACGGCACCGACAACCTGATGGACAAGCTGGAGCAGCGCGGCGTGGCCACGGTTCGGGCCGGGCGGCCGGGCGAGGGGGAGTCGGGCTGTTACGTGGACGCCGACAACCGCGGCGGTGCCCGCGAAGCGGTGGACTATCTGCGCCGTTCGGGCCGCCGGCGGATCGCCACGATCACCGGCACGATGGACATGGCCCCCGGCCAGGCCCGCCTCGACGGCTACCGCGACGTGGTCGGCGAGGGGATCGTCGCGCACGGCGACTTCAGTGAGGAAGGCGGTGCCGCCGCGATGCGGCAGCTGCTGGCCCGGCACCCGGACATCGACGCCGTCTTCGCCGCCTCGGACATGATGGCCGCGGGCGCCCTGCGCACGATGCGCGAGCAAGGGCTGTCGGCCCCGGGCGACATCGCGGTGATCGGCTTCGACGACTCGGTGATCGCCCGGCACACCGATCCGCCGCTGACCAGCGTGCACCAGCCGATCGAGGAGATGGGCCGGCAGATGGTCCGGCTGCTGCTCGCCAAGATCGACGGCGAGGACCCCGGCCCGGGCGGCCCGGTCCTCAGCACCCGCCTGGTCCTTCGCGGCTCAGCCTGACCCTTCCGCTCGTCCGCTTCAGCCTGCCCGCGCTTCCGCTGAGCTGGAGGCCAGCCGCTCAGCTGGAGCGCAGCGCCTCGTCGAGATCGGCCAGGCGGGCCCGCAGGATCTTGGCGCTCGCGGCGTCCACGCTGCCCTCGGCGATCCGGTCGTTGAGCTTGCGCCGCAGCTCGGCCACCTGGTCGTCGGCCCGGCGGCCGTCCCCGCGGTCCAGTGGCTGGAGCAGGTTGAGCAGGTCGACCGCGATGTCCGGCCGGATCTGCCCGTCGGCCCGCGCGTCCTCGACCGCGGTGCGGAACCGGGCCTGCGCGACGTCGGCGTCCAGTGGCGCGGCCGCGGTGGTGATCGCTGTTCGCGGCGTTGTCTTCGTCGACGGCGGGGCCGAGGGCTGCGGGGCCGCCGGCGGCGGAGCCGGGGGCCGCGGGCTCGCCGGTGGCGGGCTCGCCGCGGGTGAGCGTCCGGCCTCCACGGTCGACCGCGACGTGCCGAGCGCGGCGAAGAGCGCCAGCGCCGAAACGACGAGCGCGACCAGAGAGGACCAGAGCACCAGCCTGCGACGCCCAGACCCCGGGCGTCCACGGCCACCCGGCTCGGCGCGGTGCCCGGTCACGGTGGCCGCGGGCACGAGCTGTTCCGGCTCCTCGGGCTCGGCCAGCTCCGCGAGTCCTTTGCCGACCTCAGCGGCGCTCGGCCGGCGATCAGGCTCGTCGACCAGGCAGCGGGTCACCACCTCGCGGAACGCCGGCGGCAGATCGGACGGCAGCGCCGCCGCTCCCTGCGCCCGAGCCTGCGCCAGCTCTTCCCACGTGTCCACCGGGTACGGCGGCTGTCCCGTCACCATCTCGAACAGCAGCACGCCCAGCCCGTACACGTCGGTCGCCGGTTCCGCGGGTTTGCCGTCGAGCCGTTCCGGTGCCACGTACGCCGGGGTGCCGAACGTCGCCCCGGTCTCGTCGTCGTCCGGTTCGCCGGCGACCGCGCTGATGCCGAAGTCGAGGATCTTGACGCCGGTCGGGGTCAGCATCACGTTGCCCGGCTTGACGTCGCGGTGCACCACGCCGCTCGCATGGGCCGCGGTCAGGGCGTCGGCCACCGCGGCTCCGATCCCGGCCGCCTCCCGCCAGGGCAGCGGCGCGCGGGCCAGCCGGGCCGCCAGCGTCTCGCCGGCCAGCAGCTCCATCACCACGAACGGTGCCACCGAGCCTTCGGGGCGGACAGCCTCGTCGTAGTCGTGCACCGCGGCGATGTTGGGATGGGACAGCCGGGCGCCCATCCGGGCTTCTTTCCAGGCGAGCTGGAGCACGTTGCTGCGGGCCCGGTCGAGGCCGGTGGGCAGCTTCAGCGCGACCGGGCGGGCCAGCAGCTCGTCCTGGGCGTGCCAGATCTCGGCCATTCCGCCGGTCTCCAGCCGCGACACCAGGCGGTAGCGGAACGCCAGGAGGGTGCCCGCCGCCGGCCAGTCGTCGCTCATCTCGGAACACTCGCCCAGCGCACGCGACGTGTCAACTGGTGGGCAACGCCGTCGGGCGCCGGATGTCGTTCACCACCGGGTGGCCGTTACCGGGGCAGTAGCGGTTCGCTCACGGATCGGTGATGCTGTTGGCGTGCAAGCCATCAGCGTGACCACCTCGGACGTGGACGAGGCCCGTACGGTGCTCGGGGACCACTTCTACTCCAACACCGTCGACGTGCTCTCCCCGGGCGCCTGGAAGGCCGGCTTCGACATCGCGCACAGTGGCCTGGTGACCTTCGGTGACCTGCACTTCGGCATCGACGTGCGGATGTCGTTCGGCGAGCTCGGTTCGTACCACGTGGACGTACCCCTCAGCGGTGAGCTGGCCTGGCGCCAGGGCGGCGGCGCCCCGCTCGTCGCCACCACCGCCAGCGCCGCGGTGTTCCAGCCGGTCGGTGACACCGTTCTCGAGCGGTGGAGCGGCGACTGCCGGCTGCTGGCCGTGAAGATCGACCGGGCGGCTCTGGAGGAGGAGCTGAGCCGGATGATCGACGGGCCGGTCCGCAGCCCGGTGCGGCTGGTCCGGGAGCTCGACATCTCCGGTGGCCTCGGGGCCGCCTGGGCGCGGCTGGCCCGGATGCTGGCTGTCGACGCGGCCGAGCAGTACGGGCTGGTCCGGCATCCGCTGCTGGGCCGGCAGCTGCGGGAGAGCCTGATCGGCGGGCTGTTGCTGGCCGCGTCGCACAACTACCGCGACGCTCTGGAGAACCGGCGTCCCGGGATGGCCGCGCCGCGCGCGGTGCGGCGGGCGGCGGAGGCCATGCGGGCCGAGCCGGGCCGGTCCTTCACCGTCACCGACCTGGCCCGGATCGCCTCGGTCAGCCCACGGTCCCTGCAGGACGGTTTCCAGCGGTACCTCAGCACGTCACCGATGGCCTACCTGCGGGAGATCCGGCTCTCCCTGGTGCACGAGGAGCTGCGGCGCAGCGGACCTCGTGACAGCACGGTCACCGAGATCGCCTACCGGTGTGGCTTCGTGCACCTGGGCCGCTTCGCCGCCCTCTACCGCCGCCGCTACGGCGTCTCCCCGTCGGAGACGCTGCGCAGCTGAGCTTCGCTCAGGCGAGCAGCTCGCCCAGGGCGGCGGCGAAGACCTCATGGTGGCGGGCCACGTCGCCGGTCGCGGTCTGCGGGCACATCAGGGCCATGTTGTGGAACGGGGTCAGCAGCACCCCCCGGTTCATCAGGTACGTGTGCAGGAAGTCCTCCAGCTCGGGGTCGGCACCGGCGGCCGACTCGGTGCCGGTGCGCGGGGCCGGGGCGGTGAAGCGGTACTCCACCCGCGCCCCCACCTGAGCCACAGACCACGGCAGGGCGTACTCGGCGATGATCTTCCGGACGCCGTCGGCGAAGCGGGTCGCCACCTCGATCATCGTGGCGAAGGCGGCGTCGGTGAGTACCTCTTCCAGCGTCGCCCGGGTCGCCGCCATCGACACCGGGTTGCCGGCCAGGGTGCCACCGACCCCGCCCATGTCGATCAGGTCGAGGTCGGTGCGCCCGGTCAGCCGCGCGGCGAGCTCGGCGCTCAGCCCGTACGCGCCGACCGGCACGCCGCCGCCGATGGCCTTGCCGATGGTGACCACGTCGGGATCGAGGGCCCAGGCGGCGGTCGCGCCGCCGGGCCCGGCCGAGAAGGTGTGGGTCTCGTCGTTGATCAGGTACGTGCCGTGCTCACGGGTCAGCGCCCGCACCCCGGCCAGGTAGCCGGGCTCGGGCAGCACGATGCCGATGTTGGTCAGCGCGGGCTCCATCAGCACCGCCGCGACGTCGCCGTGGGCCAGCTCCCGGGCCAGCCCGTCCAGGTCGTTGAACTCGGCGACCCGGCTGGTCAGGGTCACGTCACCGGGGGCGCCGACGTTGCCCTCGCGGCTGCGGGGCCGCCCGTCCGGCCCGACCACGATCAGCGACTCGTCGACCGAGCCGTGGTAGCAGTAGCTGTTGACGAGGATGCGCGAGCGGCCCGTGACGGCGCGCAGCAGCCGGATGGCCCAGCGGTTCGCGTCGGTCGCGGTGAGCGCGAAACTCCAGGCCGGTACGCCGAAGCGGCGGCTCAGCTCCGCGCCGACCAGGGCCGCGTCCTCGGTGGGCACCATGGTGCTGGCGCCGCCCAGGTCGGCCAGGCGGCGGGTGACCGCGGCGACGACCGGGGCGGGGGAGTGCCCGGCCATCGCGGCGGTGTCACCGAGGCAGAAGTCCACATACTCGTGGTCGTCGATGTCGGTGAGCCGGGCCCCGCGGGCCCGGTCGAGGTAGACCGGGTAGCCGGCCGCGCTCTTGTTCATCCAGGTCATCGGCACCCGGCCGAAGAGGTGGTCGGCGCGGGCGTAGGCCGCCGCCGACCGCGGGTGCCGGTCGGCGAAGGCGGTCCGCTCACGCTCGGTCAGCGCCTGGAGGCGGGCGCGGTCGATGGAATCCGTCGGCATGGCGCGACGCTACCAACGATCCGCGCGGGCAACGACCCTCTGGACGACCGATTCCGCTCAGAACAGGGCGAGCTGGCCCGGCGTGGGGTCACGGCGGCTGGTCAGCCCGCCGCGCAGCCGCCACGGCTGCAGCTCCGGCATGGGCTCGGTGACCACGGCGGGCGGGCTCCCGCCGGTCAAGGCCCACAGCGAGGGCCCGAAGTTGATGCCGCGTCCGGAGAGGACGGACCGCATGGCGCTCAGGCGCAGCGGCAGCCGGGCCGCGTGCAACTCCGGTATCGGCAGGTCGGCCCGCATCCGCATGAGCCGGCGGTTGCGCTCGACGATCTCCCGGGTCTCCGGCCGGCCCAGCTCGTCGGTGCACTGGGCGCCCACGACGTCGCGCACCGACTGCGCGTCGCCCGCGTCGATGGCCGCCCAGGCGGCGTCCACGGTGTCGAAGGCGGCCAGCAGCCGGGCCGCGGTCGCCGACCCGAAGCGGCGGACCCCGTGCAGGTTGTCCGAGGGATCGCCGCGCAAGGCGGCGTAATCGCGATACTGCGTCGCGCGTACGCCGCAGAGCGCCAGCAGGCCCTCGGGGTCGACCAGCACGGCCTCGTCGAAGCCGCCGTTGCGGACCCGCAGCACCGACGTGGTGTCGTCGATCAGCGCGAACGCGTCCCGGTCGCTGGTCATCAGCACCGAGCGCCAGCCGTGCCGCCGGGCGTGCGCCGCCGAGCTGGCCAGCACGTCGTCCGCCTCGTACGCCGGCGGCACGACCGTGCACACACCGGCCGCGGCCAGCAGCTCAGGGGCACCGGCGATCTGCTCGCTCAGATCCGCCGGTTTGTCCGGCCTATGGGCTTTGTAGGCTGGATAGTCGGTGCGCCGCGCGGAGTCCCGCGGGCAGTCGAAGCCGACCACCACCGCGTCCGGACGCAGGTGCGCCGCGGCCCGGGCCAGGTATCCGACCAGTCCGCGCAGCGCCCATACGGGCCGGCCGGCCTGGTCCAGCAGCCCCTCCATCGCCGCGGCATGGTAGGCGCGGTGCAACAGACTGTTGCCGTCGAGAACGAGCAGCAGGGGGGCCGGGGGCGACACCCGGACAGCCTATGCCGGACCGTACCGGGCGACGAGTTCCGCACCCAGCCGGGCGAGCTCGGCCCGGACCGGCTCCGGTTCGAGCACCTCGACCGCGGCGCCCCAGCCGGCGAGTTTCTCCGCGATGGACAGCGCCATCGGGGCCGCGACCCGGACCCGGACCCGCCCGTCCGCGAGGGTCTCCAGCGGTTCGCAGTGCCGCCCGAAGTGGTCCTGCAGCACCGGCAGCACGCGCTCGGCGATCAGGACAGTCGCGGAGAGCAGGGACCGGCGCTGCTCGACCGCGCCGACCACCCGTTCCCACTCGCGGGGGAGGTCGAAGCCGGTCGGCCGCTCGGCGACCTGGTCGGTCACCTCGGCCCCGGTGATCCGGTCGACCCGAAAGGTCCGCTGCCCCTTCTCGGTGCCGGCCACCAGATACCAGACCTCGTCCTTGTCGACGAGGCCGAGCGGGTCGACCAGCCGCGGCGACTCGGCGGCGCCGCGGCTCGCATACCGGAAAGCGACCTTGCGCCGGCGCACCGCAGCGTCCTGGAGCAGGTCGACCAGCTCGGGACGGTCCCGGTCGCGCTCGCCCCAGCGGGCCGCGTCGATGACCACCACATCGGCGGCAGCCTCGGCGTCGGCCCGGAAGGTGTCCGGCAGCGCCCGGACCAGCTTGCGCAACGCCGAGCGGATCGGCGGCGCCACGGCGGCGGCCGGCCCGGCCAGCAGGAACAAGGCCCGGGCCTCGGCCGAGGTGAGCCCGCTCAGATCGGTACGGGCGCCGCCCACCAGGGACCAGCCGCCACCCCGCCCGGGCTGCGGATACACCGGGACTCCGGCGGTGGACAGGGCCTCCAGGTCGCGGCGGGCGGTGGCCACCGACACCTCCAGCTCGGCGGCCAGCTCGGCGGCGGTCACCCGGCCACGGGCCTGCAGCACCAACAGGGTCGCCACCAACCGGTCCGCTCGCATGTCGTGATCCTGTCAGGAAAAGTGCTCACTCCGTGAGCACTTATACCCCGCATGATGAGGGCGTTCATCTAGCGCAGGGGAGAACACGATGTTCCGAGGATTCGCCACCATCAGCTTCTACGCCGACGACGTCAGCGCCGCGGCGGACTGGTACGCCGAGCTGTTCGGCGCGAAGCCGTACTACGCCTTCCCGCCCGCGCCCGCGGCCCCCGCCTACATCGAGTTCCGGATCGGCGACGACGAGGACGAACTCGGCCTGATCGACCGCCGGTACGCCCCGGCCGGCGCGGCGACCACTCCCGGCGGCGCGGTGATGCACTGGCACGTCGACGACCTCGAGGCCACCGTGGCCCGACTGCTCGAGCTGGGCGCGACGGAGTATCAGCCGATCACCCACCACGGGGCGGGGGAGGGCTTCGCCACGGCCTCGGTGGTGGACCCGTTCGGCAACGTGCTCGGGGTGATGAACAACCCGCACTACCGGGAGATGCTCGCTGCGCGGGCGGGTGCGGCCTGAGTCACCGCGGGAAGCCCTCAGCTCCGGTGGCGGCCGTCCGATTGTCGGGGCCCACCGCCGGAGCAGAGGAGCCGCAATGCACTGCACTTGTGTCAGCGCCGGAGGCGCTCGATGACCGCCGCCGCTGACGTCGTGGCCGCGGTGGCCGGCCTCGGCGTGCCGTGGTGGGGCTGGACCGCGCTGGTCGTCATGATCTTCTGGGGGCTGCTCGTGCCTGGTGACCAGCGGCAGGACGAGGACGGCCCGACACCGGAGGAGCAACTCGCCCTCGCCCGGCGGCGCTGAGGCAGCTCGTCGGTTGAAGCTCACCCCGATCGTCGATCAGGCGAAGGGTGGCGATCGGCCGGCTGCTGGTGCGTGGCGGACCAGCTGTGTCGTGTCGGGCTTCGACGGTGCCCCAGACTGGGAGGTGTCGTCGAGGGGAGGGGCACGGGTGTCGAACCTGGAGTTGGTGATCGTGGCGTTGGCGGCTGATGTGGTGGCGTCCGGCGCGGCCGGGGACAAGCAGGCCGGCGATCTCGCGCAGACGAACAACTTCGGCTGATCATGCGGCTACAGCCAGCTGGTGCATCCGGACAACCCGCGTTCCCGGAGTCGGAACCGTCGGGTGCTGGTCCGCGTGGTGTACAGATCGGCGACCACAACACGCAGTACAACGTGTTCCATCCGCAACAGCCGCGATATCGCCTCGATCCGCTGACCACCACGACATCGGTCGATCATCAGTGGTTACGAGAGGCACCGAGTCGTCTGCTGGACGCGCGCGCCGAAGTCATTCCCTTCATCGGTCGAGAAGGGGAGCTGCACGACTTGGCGCGGTGGCGGGACAGTCCTGACGGGCGGCTCTCGGTGCGGCTGATGCACGGGGTCGGCGGTCAAGGCAAGACCCGCTTGGCGCATCAATTCGCGGCGCAGAGTGCCGTCAAGGGCTGGTCGGTGTTCACTGCACGCTACGGAGCGGCTCCCGGGCACCCGCCTCGGTTCGGTCGAACCCCTCTCCTCCTCATCGTCGACTACGCCGATCGCTGGCCGCACAGTCAGTTGGTGCAGCTTTTCACGGACGCGGCGCTGCACGACGCCGATCGGGTACGGGTGCTCCTGGTCGGCCGGAGCGTTCAGTGGTGGCCGGCCGTTCGAGGTGAGCTTGCCGATCTGGATGCCGAGGCTGATGAACGGCGGCTCACCAGCCTCGTCGCCACCGCCGCCGAACGTGAACGGTTGTTCGGCATCTCCCGGGATCGTTTTGCGCAGGTCCTCGGCATGGGCTCGCGGGTGCGGCCCACACCGTCAACGGCACCTCCACCTCAGCTCGGCCCCGCATCCACGCCGAGCCCGCTGACCGAGTCGGCCGGTTCGGCGTACGACACGGTCCTGACTGTGCACATGGCGGCGCTGGTTGCTGTCTTCGCCGGACAGCAAGCCGACCTGTTCCCAGAACGCCCGGAGGCGCTCGCGGCGTATCTGCTGGACCGTGAACACATGGCGTGGCGGCGGTTGTTCGACGGCGGGCCCTCGTTCCGGACCCGCCCGCGCGAGCTGGCCCGTGCCGTTTTCGTGGCGACTCTCACCGGTGCACTTTCCCAGCGGGAAGGACTGGCGACGTTGGCTGCCACCGGATTCGGCCGAGCTCAGGAGCTCCTCGACGATCATCGGCTGTGCTATCCGCCCGTGGACACCGGTACGGTTCTGGAGCCGCTCTACCCGGATCGGCTCGCCGAGGATTTCCTGGCGCTCAGCCTGCCCGGACACGAGGTCGAGGGATACGACCCTGATCCGTGGGCTCCGGAGGCTCTCACCGCGTTGCTGGCTCGCGACGATGCCGGGGATGCCCCGGCATACACGCCCCGATCAGTGACGTTCCTGGCCGCCGCTGCGACCCGATGGCCGCATGCGGCACGCCAGGTCAATGCGCTCCTACGCGCCGATCCCGGCCTCGCGGTCGACGCCAGTGGCGCCGGGCTGACCGCGGTGGCCGAGGTGCCCGGCCTCGACATCGACGTTCTCGACGCCGTCGTGGCGCGGTTCCCCGACATCGGGCAGGTCGACCTGGACACCGGAATGGCCGGCGTCGTCGACCGTCGTACTCGCGACCTGCTCGCCGCGGCGCAGGACGAGCCGTCTCGATTGGTTGTTCTGCTGGATCCCGATGTTCCGTTTCGGTTGCTGAATGCGGCACGGTCCGAAGAGGCGCTCGACATCCTGCAGCGCAGCGTTCCCTGGTGGCGCAAGCTGGCCGACGACGGAAGCGACAGCGACGTCAAGTTCTATGCGGGCGCGCTGAACATGCTGTGCGCTGCCCTGCTGTCCTGTGGCCGGCCGCTGGAGGCGGAAGAGGCGGGACGCGAAAGTGTCTCGGTCTATCGCCGGTTGACCACTGACAAGTCGAACCTCGCCGATGCGCTGGTCAACTACGGCAATGCGTTGGGCGTTGCCGGCAAGCCGTCCGCAGCTCTCGACGCAGCCACCGAGGCGGCAAACCTGTATCGGTCAGTGCCGCTGCGCGATGAACACGCCAACGCCGCGTTGGCGATAACTCTGTCGAATCAGAGCGATGGCCTGGCCAAGGTCGGCCGAACCGGCGAGGCGCTGGAGACCCTTGCTGTGGCGCTCCAGCTCTGGCGAGCGCTGTCCGCTGCCCGTCCCATGAGGTGGGAATCCGGGCTCGCGGCCACCTTGAACAGAGCTGCCCTGATCTGGGCTGAATCGGGCAGACGGCAAGCCGCGGTCGACGCGAGCTCGGAGGCCGTGGCCATCTACCGCCGCCTGACGATGAGTAACCCGGCCGCCTATCGCCCGGCGCTCGCAGGCGCGCTTCACAACGCCGGGCGTGACCTCGCGGCCGTGGGCCGGAACACCGAGGCCTTCGACGCCAGCCTCGAGGCAGTGGCACTACGCCGTGCCCTTGCAGCTCAGCACCCAGCTCCTCATGAGGTTGAGCTCGCTGCGGCGCTCACCGGTCTTGCTACCCGGCTGGAACAGCAAGGCCGTGAGGACGAGTCACTTGCTGTAGGCGGCGAAGCCGTGAACATGCTGCGCCGGCTCGCCCTCGCGACGCCGGAAACGGCCGACTCGCGGCTCGCCAACGCGCTTACCAACATGGGTGGCCACCTTCAGCGCGGCGGCCGCCCCGCCGAGGCTCTCCCGCTGCTGCGAGAAGCGGTCGGCATCCGCCGGCGCCTCGCCACAGCCGGAGTCGCTGAGCAACGAGCCCATCTCGCTAGCAGCCTCGACCGGCTCGCTTCCGCCTGCCATGACGTAGGAGAGACGACCGAAGGGATCGCCGCCGCGACCGAGGCGGTCGCGGGCTACCAGGCGCTGACAGGCAACGGGTCGATCAAAGAGCAACCACCGGCTGCTCACCGTCAGGCCAATGTGCATGTGCCTGCCCTGGCCGCCGCGCTCATGACGCTCGACCGGTGTCTGGCCGCCGCGGACCGGCACGGTGAGGCACTGCGCGCCGCTGAGCGAGGGGTCCGTGTCCTGCTGACGCTGGCCGGCGCCGACCCGCGTCGGTTCGAACCCGACCTCGCCGCCGCGTTCACGAATTTGGCGAGCTCACTGCAAGCCGTCGGACGACACATCGAAGCCGCCGGCCCGGCACAGCAGGCAGCGATGATCTTCAGACGGCTCGCAGCCGAGGACCCGGCCCGATACAACCGGCGGCTGGCCGCTGCGCACTACAACCTCGGCATCGTCCTGACGGAGACACGGAACCCCGGCCACCTGGCGCACGCCGGCTTCGAAGCGGTCAAGGACCTGCGCCGGCTTGCTGACGCCGATCCCGAGTACGCCCCCGACCTGGCGATGGCACTGAGCAAGCTGAGCGTGGCGCTCGCCGCAACCGGGCGCTGGCCCGAAGCGCTGACGACTGGCAATGAGGCGGTCAACCTGCGCCGCCGGCTGGCGAAGGCCGATCCGAATACGCAGGAGCCCGACCTGGCTCGATTGCTGTACGGCTTCGCGCTGACCCTGGACGCCGGAGGCGCTGAGGGTGCGCGGGCCACGGCGATGGCTCGAGAGGCGTTGGCCGTCTATCAGCGGCTCGCGGAACGTGAGCCCGCGAGGTTCGAGTCAGAGCGCGCCGGCGCCGCCGCCGCGTTGTCAAAGCTGTTGGGGAGTTAGCTGTCAGATCGGGATGAGCGGACGGGGAAGGCGATCGGCCAACGACCTCAGCCGGCCACGGTGAACGCCGCCACCGAACCCGTCGCACAAGCCTCGTGCGGCGCGCGGACAAATACCGTACTGCTGTCCTCGGGCGCCGCGACCTGGTAGCCGGGCACCCGTACCGTTGTCTTGCAGGTTTTGGTGGCCGGCCGGACCGCGGCCCGGACTTGGTCGCCCGGCGCGAGCAGCATGGCCGGCGCCGCCGCGCCGGCGGGGGTGAACGCGCCGCCCGTGGTCTTGACGCCGGGGTGTCCTCGCAGCGAGCAGGCGTGTCCGGTGATGTTCTCGAAGACCAGGGAACCGGCATCGCCGGTGATGCGAAGCTCGCCGGTGCGGCACCGCGAGGGCGCCTCGCCCGTGGCGGGATCCACGTGGTCCGCGCCGGATTCGGGCAGCACCAGCGTGTACGCCGTGGCGGAGACCGCCGCGAGGTCCAGCAGCCCGGCGTTGCCCGCCGCGAAGGTGCCGGCCGTGGCCCCGGAGGGCGCCGCCGCGAGTGTGAGCCCCAGCGCGCCGGCCGCCAGCAGTGTTACCCGCCCGATGTTGCGCATCCGTTGCTCCCCCGAGGCCGTGCTTCCGTGTCCCGGTAGACGCTAGGGGGATCGGCGATGGCCTTGCTCCCCCTTCCGTGCCACATGGGCCGGCCTCGTCCTCATCGGACAGGATCGAGGAGCTCGAGGTCACGGACGCAGAAGCTGTGGTGCGCCCACTCCTCGTTCAGCACCACCTGAACGCACTTCAGCACCGACCTTTCCGCGGCATACGGCGGCCACCCCGGGCCCGCCGGCACCGGCGCGGGCGCCGAGAGCTGATCGGCCGTCACCGTCGACAGCCAACGCTCCAGCTCAGCGCCTTGCACCTCGCGCACGGCCAGCACCTCGTCGAGGCTGGGGGCCGCCGCTGGATCCAGACCTTGCTCCTCCTGGTCGGGGACGAAATCGGACGCCAGCCCGATCGCGGTGAACGGCTCGGTGGATCCCAGGCAGCAGCGCCGGAACCATGAGTCGTGCACGAACACCAGATGACGCTGGGTCTCCACCGCCGACCACTCGCCGCCGACGCGCTGGTGCTCCGAACCCGTGGGCATCGCTCGCAGTCGCTCGATCGTCTCCGCCCAGCCGGCCCGCAGCTGCCGGACGGCCTGCAGCAGGTCGGCCGGGTCGGCTGAGCGCGACAGCAGCCGCACCGGATACCGGCGGTCGAGCTCGGCTTCCACGTACGACGTCACCTCGACTCCGTTGACCACGAGATTGGTGACCAGTCCGTCGATCACCGCGTCCTGCATCACCACCCCGATCAGACGGGCGCGGGTCAGATCACACTCGCGGAACTCGGCATCGGTCAGGTCCTGGTCCTTGAAGCTCGCCATGCCGGGCAGTATGCACCGGGGTACCGACACTTTGCGGTCACCGCTGGTCCCAGCCTTCCTGCGGGGTGGCGCACGTGCCGCGGAAGACGTACTGCGAGGGCAACCTGCGCTGCTCGCTGGTCCAGTCGATGGGTGGTCGTCGTTGCTGCACGGGTAGGTAGCCCAGGCGGTAGACGGCCATCAGCTCGAGATCGTCCGGCACCCGCAGCAGGCGCACGATCTCGTCCCAGCGCCCGGGGACCTCCATCGGGAAGGAGATGAACTGGATGCCCATGCCGATTTCGACGGTGGTGAGCCAGAGGTTCTCCATCGCCGCGCCCATGCTGAACACGGAGTAGAAGGAGGACAACTCTCCGGGCCGGTACTCGGACCGGTCGAGCATCACGCCGAGCAGCAGCGGGGAGCCGGCGACGAGTTTGCGGTTCTCCTCGCCCAGGCTCTGGGGCACCCGCATGGCGTTCATGAGCTTCTGCCCCCGGGCGGTGAACACCTGACCGGTGAACGGGCGCAGCGGCGCCGGCAGGCGGTCGAACAGCATCCCGTCGCGTCGGCGTTCCATCTCCTCTTTGCTGAATCGGAAGTACGGCTTGTAGCGCTCGAAGAAAGTGCCGTTGGACATCGCCTCGGTCATGCTGTCGCCGCTGATCCGGGCGATGGCTTCGATCGTCGGGCGTTCCTCCACGATCACGAACCGCCACGGCTGGCTGTTCAGCTGCGACGGGGCTCGGCCGGCGACCTCCATGAGGAGCCGCTGGTGCTCCTCGGAGACCGGGTCGGGCAGGAACGCACCGTTGGTGGTCCGGCGCCGGCGCACCACATCGAGAAATTCCATCAGCGACTCCTCCAGGCCAGAACGAGGGCGGTGGCGTATGCGGGCGCCGCGGACCCGGCGAACGCGGCATGCCGGCGAAGCTGCCCGCCGGCGTAGGGCAGCACGAGGAGCGGGCCGACCGCGGGCAGCAGTGCGAGACCGGCAGCTCGGCGCTCGATCGCGCTGGCAGCGAGCGCGACCGTGGTCAGTGATGAAGTCACGACGTACAGGGCATGGTGCACCCAGCGGATGCGCCCGTTGTCGACCGCACCCACCGCGACGGCCGCGCCGAAGGCGGCGTTGCCCGCGTAGCTCACGGCTGCCGCGGTGATCAGGGCCAAGGCCACCGGTGAGCGCTTCTGACGGCCGCTCATCGGTGCGCTCCTTCGTGGGTGAGCAGCAGACGTTGCGGGAACATCGACCTGACCTGCCAGCCCGGCGGAACGACCGCCTGCAGCTCCGGACGTCGGTAGCTGCGGCGGATGGAGAGCAGCCCGTCCTGATGGATGAAGGACCGGCGGGCGAACGGCAGTGTGGCGACGGCGTAGAGGCCATAGCCCGCGGGTGCCCTCGACAGGTCGTTGTGGATGACCAGCTGCTGCGACAGCGCCTGACTGTCGGCCAGCAGGGCGGCGAGCCCCACCGTGTCCAGGTGGTGCAGGAGGTGGTTGGAGATCACCAGGTCGTACCGTTCACCGCGGGCGACCAGGTCCGCACTCGACGTCTGCTCGAACCGAACTCCGGCATGCGGCAGCCCGTGCACATGGCGGAGCGCGCGCTCGTCCGGGTCGATGGCTGTCGTACGGAGCACCAGCCTGTCCTGAGCAGCCCATCCGGAGAGGGCGCGAGGGATGTCTCCGCCGCCGAAGCCTATGTCGAGCAGCGTTGTGAGTCGGCGGGCGTCCAGGCGCGGCCGGATCCGTTGCCGGTAGAGACGCCGCCAGCCCGAGACAAGCCGGTTGATGGTGTTGAACTGCTGGTAGGTACGTTCCAGCCGGCCGGGGTCACAGCCGGGGGCGTCCATGAACTCCTGTGCCTCGGTGTCTCGCCGGGCGAGTCCTGCGCGCGTCATGCCACCAGCCGCCTCACCGGGCGGAAGCGTCGAAGACCGATCGGAAGGTCGTTTCGCCGACACCACGCGTTCCGCCATCGCACGGTGGTCAGTCCCGGGCGGCATACCCGCAATGTCAATGCGCTAACGCAGAGATCGACGTACAGCTGTAGCCGCCGCGACGGCGGTGACAAGGCGACGGCAAAGCGATGACAAATGGCCTGGCCCGGGCGGCTACCGGCCGCCTACGATCGCCTCATGACCTGGCGACATTGATCCACCCGTAGAGGCCAATCCCGTGGGCCGCCGCGGCCGCCGTGTGACCGGCGTCCGCTCCGACTTCACGGGAAGGCCTCATGACCCTCGACTCCGCACGCGTGCGCCGGCTGGCTGCCACGCTCTATGCGTACGCGTTCCTCGCCGACCTCGTCCTGCTCTACCCGGTGTACGCACTGCTGTTCAGTGACACCGGCCTGTCGGTATGGCAGATCTCCTCATTGTTCGTGATCTGGTCAGCCGGCAGCACGTTGCTGGAGGTGCCCTCCGGTGCCTGGGCTGACGCGGTCTCCCGGCGATTGCTGCTGTGCCTGGCCCCGCTGGCCGGCGCCGCCGCGTTCGCGCTCTGGGTGCTCGCGCCCTCGTATCCGGCCTTCGCCGTCGGGTTCCTGCTCTGGGGCGCCGGTGGGGCGCTCGCCTCCGGATCGCTGGAGGCGCTCGTCTACAGCGAGCTGGCCCGCCTCGGCGCGGCGCACCGCTATGCCCGCACGATGGGCCGGGCCCGCACGGCGGAGACGGTCGGCGTGCTGCTGGCCACCGTGCTGGCCGGTCCGGTGCTCGCCGCGGGCGGCTATCCGGCGGTCGGCGCGGCCAGCGTGCTCGCCGGGATTCTCGCCGCCCTGGTCGCCACCCGCTTCCCCGAGCACCGCACGGCCACGACCGCCCTGACGGACGAGGGCAAGGGCGAGGGCGAGGGCGATGGCGAGGGCGAGGGCGACGACCTGGGCTGGTGGGCGAGCCTCCGCGCCGGCCTGGCCGAGGTCCGCACCGACCGCACGGTCCGGACAGCGGTGCTCCTGCTCGCCGTCGTGACCGCGGTGTGGGGCGCCCTGGACGAGTACACCCCGCTGCTGGCCGCCAGCACCGGCGTCACCCGCGAGACAGTTCCGATGCTGCTCCTGCTCGTCTGGCTCGGCGTGACCGCAGGCGGTCTGCTCACCCCGCTGGGCGAGCGCCTCGACACCCGAGGCTACGCCGTCCTCCTCGCCGGCTCAGGCGTGGCACTCGCCGCCGGAGCCCTGTCCGGCCACCCGGCCGGGTTCGTCCTGGTAGCGGTCGCGTTCTGCGGCTTCCAGCTGGCCACCGTCCTCGCCGACGCCCGGCTCCAGGACCGGATCACCGGAACGAGCCGAGCCACCGTCACGTCCCTCGCCGGCACAGCCACCGACGTGGCCACGATCGGCGTCTACGGCGCCTACGCGGTGGTCGCCGCCGGCGCCGGCAACGGAGTCGCGTTCGCGGTCCTCTCGGTGCCGTACCTGATCGTCGCCCTCGCGGCGACGGTCCGCCGGACCGCGCGCGTTCCCGTCGGCACGCGGGGAAAGATGGGGTGATGAGCGCACCGCAGTTGTTGTCCGCCTGGGCCGGCCACTGGACCGGGGCGGACACCGGCGTGACCGTCATCCTGCCGCCGGCCGGGACCATCGGTTCCGGGGAGGTCCGCGGCGGGGCGCCGGCCACCCGCGAGTTCGCGCTGCTGGAGCCGACCCGGCTGGTGGACCGGGTGGACGCCGTGGTGCTCTCCGGCGGGTCCGCGTTCGGGCTCGCCGCGGCCGAGGGCGTGATGGCGCTGCTGCGTGAGCGGGGGAGTGGCTTCCCGACGCCCGCCGGGCCGGTGCCGATCGTCATCGGGATGTCGATCTTCGACGGCTCGGTGCGGACCGGGCCGCCGGATGCGGCGAGCGGCCGGGCCGCCGCGCTGGCCGCGTACGCCGGCACTGAACTGACCGTTGGCCGAGCCGGCGCGGGCACGGGTGCAACGACGGGCTCGTGGCGCGGCCGGCGCGACCCGGGCGGCCTGGGTCTGGCCGAAAGGCAGGCGGGCGCTGCCCGGGTGGCCGCGGTGGTCGTGGTCAACGCCTGGGGCGACGTGCTGGCCCCTGACGGCGAACCCCTCTTCGGCGGCACACCCCAGGCGGTGCAGCCACAAGCCCCTTACGGCATGCAGAACACCACCGTGGCCGTCGTACTGACCGACGCCCGGCTCTCCAAGAACGACTGCTACCTGCTCGCCCAGAGCGGCCACACCGGTTTCGCCCGGTCCATCCACCCCGCCCACTCCCGCTACGACGGCGACGCCGTGGTCGCTCTGGCCACCGGCGAGTCCGAGGTCGACGCCGATCTCGACCTGCTCCGCGCGGTCACCGTCGACACGGTCGCCGCCGCGGTCCGGGCCGCCGTCGCCCCACCGGAGTAAGTCCGCCAGGGCAGCAGGGCCACCAGCGCCAGCAGCATCAGCGTGAAGGCGTTGCGCAGGATCAGGGCCCGCGCGCCGCCGCTGTCGTCCGGGACGAGCCAGATCGGGGAGACGACGCTGAGGGCGTAGACGGTGACCGCGGCCAGCGCCGGCCGGGGATCGCGGCGCTGGGCGGCGATGTCGGCCAGCACGAGCACCGCGACCGGCAGGAACACCAGGTGGTGGGTCCAGGACATGGGGCTGACCAGGTTGGCGGTGAGGCCGGTCAGGGTCAGCGCCGTCACGGTGTCGCCGGCCGCGTACGCCTGCCGGGCCCGGCGCAGCCCCACCACCAGGACCAGCACGCACAGCGGGACCCACCAGCCGGCCGGCGCCGCCGGTGTCCCGGCCAGGCGGGCCAGCAGGCCGGTCAGCGACTGGTTGGTCAGCGCCGCCGCGGTGCCCACCCGGTCGGTCTGCCACAGCAGGTCGCCGAAGTAGCGCAACGACTCCGCCGGGGCCAGCAGGAACGCGCCCCCGGTCAGCGCCGCCGTCGTCACCGCCGCCGTGCGGGCCGCCCGCCACTGCCCGGTGACCAGCAGATACACGATGAACAGGCCGGGCGTCAGCTTGATCGCGGTGGCGATGCCGACGCCGGCGCCGGCCCAGCGCGAGCCGGTGCGGCCCAGCACCACCAGGTCGAGCAGCACGAGGGCGAACAGCCACAGGTTGACCTGCCCGAAGCCGAGCGTCTGCCGGACCGGTTCGGTGCACAGCGCGAGCGGCACGGCTGCCACCACTATGAGCCGCAGCGCCCGGCCGTGCCGGGCCGCGATCGGGGCGGCGAGCACGGCCAGCACCACAGCCAGGGCGAGCACGCTGCCGGCCGCGTTCAGCCAGCCCGCCGTCGCCGCCGGGACCCGGGCCACCGGCATCAGCACGAACGCCGCGAACGGCGGGTAGGTGAAGCCCAGGTCACCCCGCACCGGGGCGACGTAGTCGTACAGCTCGCCGCCGTTGCTCCACCACCGGATCGCGTCGTGGTAGATGACCATGTCGAAGAAGCGGTAGTGCGCGTCGAAGACCCGTACGACCAGGACCAGGAGCGCGGCCAGGCCGCAGCCCGCGACGGTACGGACCCCGCGGCTCAAGGCTTGTCGCTCCACGTGACCGCGGTGACGGCGGTGCTGTACTGCACGGCACCGGCGGGCAGACCGGCGTTGGCAGCACCCGGCTGCCGGACCACCGCCTGGGTGTACGTGATCCGGTCGGAGTCCGGCCCGAGATACACCTGCCACTCGACGAGTCCGTGGCGCGGCGTCGTTGCCGTGTAGGCCAGCGCCCGCGCCGGCCGGCCGAGCGGGTCCGCGCCCGCCTCCAGCGTCCGCACCCCGGTCAGCCCGGCCAGCATCCGGTAGATCTTGGCCCGGTCGGCCCCGCCCGCCACCGCGGTGAACGTGTCGAGCAGCTTCGTGCCCGTCCGGAACAGCCAGCCCTGGGGGTCCGGGGGCAGGTCCTGCCCGGCCTCGGCCAGCCAGGCGAGCATCGCGGGCCCGGTCCGCGCCGGATCGTCCGGCAGGTCGCCCAGCTCGCCCGCGTACGCTTCGTCACCCGCCAGGTCCGGATACAGGGTCTGCTCGCTGTCGGTGGGCAGCTCCGCCGGCCCCGGCGAGCCGTCCGCGGCGTACGCACTCGCGTCGGCGGCGGTCAGCGGGCGCACACTCGATCCGCGCTCGCCGATTGTCAGCCAGCCCTCACCGGGCAGCCCGGCCGCCGGCTGGACACTTTGGACGGTGTCGACGCGGATGACGTCGTAGCCGGCGCCGGGCCCGAGGTGCACGATCCGCGCAACGGTGCCGGTGGCGTGCACGAACTGCCCGCGCGGGCCTTCGCGTTCGGCCTGCGTGGCGGCCGCGGCCAGGATGCTCTGCGGCGTGGCCGTGCTCGCCCCGGCCTGCACCGGCGGCCGCGGCGGCGGGGACGTCCGGTGCACGACGGCGAACGTGGCCGCTGCCACGGCGGCCAGCGCGGCCGGCACGACGGCGTAACGCCACTTCGGGCCCGGGAGCAAGAGGCGCCGGCCGCGCGGCTGCGCCAGCACGGCCCGCTGCAGGAAGAGCGCACGGGTCGAGGTCGCGGAATCGTGCACGTCGGCATCCGGTACGGGATTGGCGGCGGCCAGCCGGGTCATGGCGTCCTGCTCGGTCATGCGGACTTTCCCCTCTGGCTCGCGGCACTGTGCAACTCGTACGGTCGGGGCAGCGGTGGTGCCTGTTCCTGATCGGCCGCCTCCAGCAGCCGGGCGAGCCGGCGTCTGGCCCGGTGCACCCGTACCTTGAACGCCACGGCCGTGCAGCCCAGCACGTGCGCGGCGGCGTCGTGGTCCAGGCCCTCCCAGCCGATCAGCAGCAGCGCCTCGCGGTCGGGGCGCGACAACCGGCTCAAGGCCTCCCGCAGACCGGCATCCGCGACGACCGAGACGGCATGGTCCGGTGTGGACGGCACGCCGCCGCCGGCCATCCGCTCGAAGAGCCGGGCCCGGCGGCGTGCGGCCCGTTCCTCGTTGGCCAGGCTGTTGCGGGCGACCCGGTAGAGCCACGGCAGCGGCTCCGCCGGCAGCCGCGCGAAGTGCCGCCAGGCGGTGGCGAAGGTCTCGGCCACCACGTCATGGGCCCGCGCCTGATCGGTACGGCGGGACACGAACGCCAGCACACGGGGATAGTGCCGGCGGAACAACGCCGTGAACTCCTCCTCGTCGCTCACGCCGGCCTTCTCCCCTCGTCGCGCGGCCTCGTCGAAACGTTCAGGTCCGGCACCGCCCGCCCGGTTACCGGATCGGCCGACTTCTTTTCCTGAGCCGGCGCCGACGCCGGTCCGGCCGACTTCGGCGATCCGCCTCGCCGCGCTGCCCCAGGCCGGATGATGGTGCCATGACCACGCTCGCGTCCCGGCTGCCGCGCGGCGCCCGGCTGTCCCCGGAGTCCTGGGCCGCGCGCCACCGCATCGTCACCACCCTGCTCTGGCTGCACCTGCCGGCGCTGGTCCTGCTCGGACTGCTCGGGCCGATGCCCGGGTGGGAAGCGCTGGCCCTCCCGGCTGGCATCGGCGCCCTCGCCGTCACCGCCGCCGTGCTGCGCGAGCCCCGGGCCCGGGCGTCGGTCACCAGCATCGGGCTGATCGCCTGCACGTTCGCGGCCATCGAGCTGTCCGGCGGCGAGATGGCCATGCACATCCACCTGTACGCCGTCCTGGTCTTCGTCGCCCTCTACCAGCAGTGGACGCCGTTGCTGTGGGCCGTGGTCATCGTGGTGCTGCATCACGGCACGCTGGGCCTGATGAACCCGGAGCGGGTGTTCGGCATGCACCACATGTCGGTGCTCGACGGGCTGGGCCAGGTCGCCCTGCACGCGGGCCTGGCGACCCTCGAAGTGATCGGCATCATCGTCCTCTGGCACTTCGCCGAGCAGGCCGAACGGGAGAACGAGGCGCTGGCCGAGGCCGCCGAGGCGCAACGCTCCGCCACCGCGTACGCCGAGCAGCAGGCCACGACCCGCTCGGCCGAGGCGGAACGGGTCCGCGCCGCCGAGACGGCGGTCCGCGCCGAGCGGCTCTCGGCCGACGCCCTGGCCATCGGCCACCAGGCCCGGGCCGCCCTGGCCGCCGTCACCGCGGTCGACGCCGCCCTCGGCGCGCTCGCCGGCGCGGTCCACGACATCGCCGGGCAGTCGCGCGACGCGGCCGGGAGTGCCGCCGCGGGCAAGGACACCGCCGCGGCCGCGGCCGACAAGGTACGGGCCCTGGAGTCGTCGGTCGGCGAGATCGCCACGGTCAACGCGCTGATCGCCCAGCTGGCCGGGCAGACCAACCTGCTCTCGCTGAACGCGACCATCGAGGCAGCCCGGGCCGGGGAGGCCGGCCGGGGCTTCGGCGTGGTGGCCAACGAGGTCAAGCAGCTCGCCCAACAGACGGCGGAGTCGGTGGAACGGGTCAACGGCGTGATCCAGGCGATCGTCGCGCAAACCGGCGACGTGGCCAGCACCTTCGGCTCGACCACGTCGGCGGTGGCCGGCCTGTACGAGGTCCAGACCGACATCGCGGCGGCGATGCAGGAGCAGGCCGCCGTGCTGGCCGAGGTCACCCGCCAGCTGGCCACGGCGACGTCGGCCGCCGAGCAGGTCCTCACCGGCCTGGAAGAACTCGCCGTCCCGGCCTGAGCCGTCCCGGCCTGAGCCGGCGGCCAGGCCGTCGGCCGTCAGATGGTGCGGAGGTCCAGGGCGTGCCAGACGACCGCGTCCAGGTTGCCGGTCGACCACCACAGCATGCCGTCCCGGTACGACACCGAGCCGGCGTCCGGGCTGATCTCCACTGTCCGGCGGGTGGCGATCTCCACCGCGATCAGCTCGTTGTTGCCGGTCAGCTCCGAGTTCGGGCCGATCCGGGAGAGCACCTCGAAGCGGTCCAGCGGCGCCACGTCGACGATCACGGTCGCGGCGGTGTCGCCGGCGATGCGGTGCCGGTCGCTGCCGTCGGGGCGCATCAGCTCGATGCGACTGAGCCCGTCCCCGGTCAGTGACGCCACCCGGCACCAGGCCGGGCTGCAGGCCGTGATGGCCCGGTCCCGGGCGTGGCCGACCGGGCTGTCCCGGCCGGTGCTCAGGTTGCGCAGCAGGGTGCTGCCCGAGCTGTCGTTGACCCCGTTGACCAGCCACGGCCACGCCGACAGCTTCCACGTGCCGGGCTCCCGGCGGACGGCCACCGGCCCTCCGGTCAGCGCGACCGAGCGGAGCTGGGTGACGTCACCGGTGTCCGCGGCCACCCAGTGCACCCGGCCGTCGGCGATCACCAGGTCGTACTGCGACTGGTAGAACTCGGCCCGGCCCAGGTCGGCGGTCAGCTCGCGGGGTGGCCGGGCGTCGCGCAGACCGGCCGTGAGGAGCCGCAGCTTGCCGCCGTCGGTGCTCTCCACCCAGGCCAGCACGTCGCCGGCGACGGTCAGCGCCTGGAAGGACGGGTGCTCCGCCCGGGGCAGCCGCCGGAGCTGACGGACCGTACCGTCCGCGCCGACGCGGACCAGGCGCAGGTAGCGGTCGTCGGTGCTCGCCGCGGTGCCCAGGGAGGTACGGGCGTCGAGGAAGAGGGCCGGGCGGTACTCCGCGCCGTCCGGCAGGGTCGCCTGCACGGTGCCGCGCTGCGCCTGCGGCCAGGCGACCGCCGCCGTGACCGGCGCTGCGGGCTGCGCGTTGCCGCCGGCCGGCAACGCCAGCAGGGCTGCGCTCGCCACGAGCGCGGCAGCCAGGCCGAGCCGCGTGCGCGGGGTGCTCATGCCATCGCCGCCGCCGGCGCTCCGGCGATGACATCCGTCGGGCGCAGCGTCGACGATGCGCTCGCAAGCTCGCTCATGTCGCGTCGACCTCCACCGGCGTCCTCGGCTGCCGATGATAGCCACGGTGCCGGGCCCGCCGATTCTCGCCGTCTGCTGCAGGATGCAGACGGCATCCGCGTCGGACCGGTTAAAGAGCCAAAAGGCGCCTGGGCTGATACCCGAGACATTTCCGCATTTCGATCTCTTGTCGGCCGCCGAACCCCATCGCAGGCTGTACCCGGCCGACGTGTTCCGGCGGCCTCATCGACGGGGGAAACGATGTTCACGAGGACTCGTGCCGCGGCCGTGCTCGCCGCGCTCACTCTGACCGGGCCGGCGGTGCTGACGCCCACACCGGCCCTGGCCGCCACCACACCCAACGCCGTGATCACCTGGAACGTCCACGCGCAGACAGCCATCTATGAAGTCGCCCGGCAGTCGCCCAACGTGACCGGGCGCAGCTTCGCGATGGTGCAGGGAGCCGTGTACGACGCCGTGAACGCGGTGGCCGGGAAGCCGTACCAGCCGTACCTGATCGCTCCGCGCAGCCGGCGCGGCGACTCGGCCGACGCCGCTGTGGCCGGCGCGGCCTACCGGGTTCTGCTCTCGCTCTTCCCCGGCCAGGCGGCCGCCCTGACCGCCCAGTACGACCAGGCGCTCGCGGCGATCCCCGACGGGCGCGCGAAGCGCGGCGGTCTCGCCGTGGGCGAGCAGGCCGCCGCCGCGATGATCGAGGCCCGCCGCGACGACGGCGCGTTCGGCACCGGCACCTGGAACGTCAGCACCGCGCCCGGGCAGTGGCGGCCCACCCCGCCCGCGTTCGCCCAGGACGGCGCCTGGCTCGCGGACCTGCGGCCGTTCGTCGTCGCCGATGCCACCGCCTACCGCACGGCCGGGCCGCCCGCCCTGACCAGCGCCGCCTGGGCCCGGGAGCTCAACGAAGTCAAGGCCCTCGGCTCGGCCGCCAGCACCGAGCGCACCGCGGACCAGACGCAGGCCGCGCTGTGGTGGCACGACCGGCGCCTGGGGGAGTGGCAGATCAAGCGGGACCTCGCGCAGAGCCGGCGGCTCAGCCCGCTGCACACAGCCCGGATGTTCGCGATGGCCGACATCGCGAACGCCGACGCCTTGACCGCCTGCTTCGCCGAGAAGAAGCACTGGAACTTCTGGCGCCCGGTGACCGCGGTCCAGCTGGCCGACACCGACGGCAACCCGGCCACCACGGCCGACCCGGCCTGGACGCCGCTGGTGGTGACGCCGCCGTTCCCGGACCACACCTCCGGGCACACCTGCTCGACCTCGGCGGTCATGCTGGCGCTGCGCACCTTCTTCGGCCGCGACGACCTGGCGTTCAGCGCCTACAGCGCCGACTCGGGCACCACACGGTCGTTCAGCAGCTTCTCGCAGGCCCTGGCGGAGGTGGTGGAGGCGCGGATCTGGGCGGGCGTGCACTTCCGCAGCGCGGACGTGCAGGGAGCCCAGCTCGGCGCGCGGGTGGCCCGCGACGTCCTGACCCGCGAGTTCCGCCCCCGCCGCTAGTCCGGCGCCGAGGGTCATGCGAAGAGCATGCCCTCCACGGTGGCCGTCACCGGTCCCCGGCGCAGGGTGCCGTCGTTCAGCGGGGTGCAGCGGATGCCGCCCTTCTTGCGCAACGCCCGCCACGCTCCCGGGCCGATCGTGGTGTCCAGCCACGCGCACGGGTTGGCCCGGCGGCGTACCCGCAGCGCCACCGGGCCGTCGCCGGAGTCCAGAATCAGCACCGCGCCGACCAGGTCCTCGACCGCGATGCCGCGGACCAGGATGTTGCGGCGGACCTGGACCAGGTCGACGCCCGCGGGCAGCGACTCGGCCGCGATGACGGTGATGCTCGCGTCGCGGTGCGCCTGCTTGCCGAAGTAGCGGTCGCCGACAATGCCCAGGCCGGCCCGGATGCGGACCTCGTCCACGAGCTCGCCGGCGGGCGCGGGCGACGGGCCGTCCGCCGGGCGTCCCTCGAAGCGATGAACGGGGGAGGCGAGCAGCTGGACGATCTCCGGCGGGGTCGGCACCCCGGAAGCTTAGGACGTCCGATCGGTCGGAAACCTCATGGCGGCGGCGCGAGCCGCCCGCGCTCAGTGCGCCATGACCGGCTCGGCGTCCGGGTCCGGCACCTGCCGGCGCGGCAGCGACCGGGCGATGCGCGAGCGGCTCTTCACCGCCTCCGGGCAGCGGCCCGATTTCACCCGGATCCGCGAGGAGCTGGTGCCGCTCGCCGACGAGCTGGTCGCCCGGGCGCAACGCGACGGCCATCTGCGCGCCGATCTCAAGGGCACCGTCCCTGACCCCGTACCCCGGGATGGTTTTCTCTCATTCGCGGGCACGGATGGTCGATGGGTCAGGCATGCTCCGTCGCCTGGTCTCCGCTCTCGGCGCCGCCGTGATGGCCGGCGCCCTCGCCGTCGCGCCGGCGACGCCGGCCGCGGCCGCGACGACGCCGTGCCTGCCGACCGCTCCGAGCCCGGCCTGCCTGGTGTGGACCGGCAAAGTCATACGCGTCAACGACGGCGACACCCTGTCGGTGGACGTGGCCGGCGACGGCACCACCACACCGCGCTCGATCCGCCTCATCAACGCGCAGGCGATGGAACAGACCGTCTACTCCGCCGTGGTGCAACGCCGCCGCGGTGAGTGCCACAGCCTCGCCGCCACCGCCCGCTTGGAGCAGCTCGTGAAGGCCGGCGGGGGAGTGGTCCGCCTGACCGCCCAGCAGGCCTCCAGCAGCAGCCGGTCCCGTCCGCTGCGCAGCGTCGCCGTGCGGATCAACGGCAGCTGGCACGACCTCGGCCTGGACCTGATGCGCCGCGGACTGGCGCTGTGGCAGCCGTTCGGCGCCGAGTGGGCGTGGAACTCACGCTACCGGCTGGCGCAGGCCCAGGCGGCCCGCGACGGAATCAACCTCTTCGACACCGACGCGTGCGGGAGCGGACCGGCCCAGACCAGCCCGCTCAGCGTGGTGGTCAACTACGACGCCGACGGCACCGACGACCGCAACCTCAACGGCGAATGGGTCCGGGTGGAGAACGGGTCGGCCGCGCCGGTCCCGGTCGCGGGCTGGTGGGTACGCGACTCGGCCCTGCGCCGCTACACCTTCCCGGCGGGCACGGTCCTGCCCGCGCGGGGCGCGGTCTACGTCCACGTCGGATCCGGTACGCCCACAGCAACGCACAAGTACTGGGGCCAGGCGGCCCCCGTCTTCGACAACCCGACCTCCGACCAGCAGGCCCACGGCGACGGCGCCTACCTCTTCGACCCGCGCGGCGACCTGCGGGCGTGGATGCAGTACCCGTGCGTACTGTCCTGCCCTGTGACACCGACCCGCCGCTGACCCGCTCGGCCGCCCGGCCTGCTCGGCCTGCTGGCTCGCCCGGCCGGTCCGCTGGTCAGCGGCGCTCGAACAGGACCAGGTTGGCCTTGGTGGCGCGCCAGACGCCCGCCACCCTGTATCGGCTGGTGAGCACGGGACCGACAGCGCCGGCACCCGACAGCGGAGCCTCAGCGGTCAGCTGCCGGCCGGCCGGTTGCCAGCGGAACAGCCACACCCGCCGCGCCGAGCCGAGGCACGCCACCTGATCGGCGCACTGCACGGCGTCCAGCTCGCCCACCTCGGCCGCCGGGGTGCGCAGCAGCACGTCCCGGGGCTTCTCCCGGCCGCGCAGCTGATAGTCGATGCCCGCGCGCAGCGACCAGGTGCCCGAGGTGCCGTACACGATCACGTCGCCGGGCTGCTGGTGCTGCTCCAGCTGGCGTGCCACGGTGCGGAAGTCCGGGCCCATGTGGCTGGTCTGGGTGCGCAGCCGCTGCTGGGCCGGCGCACCGACCGCGGCCAGCAGCACGAGAGCCGCGACGGCCCGCAGCGGCACGACCCGCAACGAGACGGCCGCGCAGAGGCAGACCGCCGGGACGACGACGAGCACGTAGCGCGGGACCCACAGCGACGAGGTGACGAACGAGACGGCCATCAGCACCGCCGGTGGCGCGACCGCCAGCACGGCGAACTCGCGCAGCAGGCGGGAGTCGCGGTGCCGGGCCACCAGGGCCAGACCGATCAGCAGCAGGCCGACAGCCGCGGCCCCGAAGATGTCTCCCGGCGCGTCGAGCACCTGGCGCACGGTCATCGGCGGCAGCCAGTCGAGCTGCGAGCCGCGCTGGGTGAGCCCGAGATAGACGAACGGCAGCACGGGCAGCACGGCGACGGCGGTCACCACGAACCAGCGCACCGGCCGGACCGCGGCCGGGTCCCGGCGGGCCCGGCTCACCACCGCGTACGCGTGCCCGATCAGCACCAGCAGCGCCAGGATGTGCGAGAGGCCGAGCAGCGTGACGGTGACGCCGTACCCGATCCAGCGCGCCCACGACGGCTGCCGCAGCGCGCGGTGCAGCAGCAGGGTCGCGAGGGTGGCGAAGAGGAAGGCCAGGCCGTACGCCCGGGCGTCCTGGGCGTACCGGGAGAGCTGGGGCACGGTGACCAGCAGCAGCCCGGCGAGCAGGCCGGTCGCCGGGCCGAACAGCCGGCGGCCCAGCTCGGCCGAGATGCCCACGCCGAGCGCCACCGCGAGCAGCGACGGCGCGCGCAGCCAGAACTCCGAGTCGCCGAAGACACCCGTCCAGAAGTGCATGAACAGGTAGTACGGGGAGATCACGCCGTCGAAGTGCCGGGCCAGGTCGACGATCTGGGCGGGGGTGCGCTGGCTGGCCAGCCAGGTCGCGTTCTCGTCCCAGCCGACGGCGGGCCGGCGCAGGCCGATGCGGCCGATGACCAGCATGAGCAGCGCGGGGAGCACGGCCGGACCCCAGACGAGCAGCGGTCGCGGGATCCGGATGCGGGCACCGGGCACCCGCGCGACGTCGTCGCCGTCCTCCCGGGGTGGTGCCCCGGGAGCGGCGTCCGTGGTCGCCGGTGCCACCAGGGTCACGTCACTCCTCGTCCGCGGAGACGGAATCGAGCCGGATCGAACTGCCCCGGATCGATCTGTCACTGTAGAGGGCACGACGACCGGCGGCGAAGTGTGCACCTGGTCACTTTCCGGGCGTTCGGCCATCGGACTCAGACGACCGAGAACTTCTCCGGCAGACCGGCCCGGCCGGTGAGGGCGCGCAGCACCAGCTCGCCGTCGCCGACCGCGGCGGCGACCCGGGCGGCCAGCGCGACGGCCTCGGCCACGGCGTCCGGCGGCGCGTCGAAGGTCACCCCGGTGGCGGCGGCGATGTCGGTGCCGTGCACGACCAGCTCGAAGGTGCGCGTGGGCAGCCAGTCCCGGACCCGCATGCCGCCGGCCGGCGTGGTCACCACGTCGTCGTCGTGGGCGGCGGCCAGCGCCGCGGTGGCCTGCCCGGCGAGCTCGCTGACCCGGGTGGCCCCGTCGTCGCCGAGCCATGCCCCGGTCTCTCGGGCGTCGGCCGTCGAGGCTGCCGTCGCCGCCGCGTACAGCTCCGGCGGCGCGGACCGGGCGAACGCCCAGTAGTCCTCCGGTGCGTGCAGCGTCACCACGCCGCCGGTGACGGTGAGCACCGGCGGCACCTGCCGCAGGGCAGAGCCGACCGTGTGGCCGACCACCTCGCGCAGACTCCAGTCACCGGTGCCGGGGCCGTCCCAGCGGTCGGCCGGCAGCCGGGACACGAGGTCGGCGAAGGAGACGGCGGCGGCCCGGTAGTTGCGGCGATAATCCATGGCCCTCACTCAGTCGTGGCGGGCAGGCCGAAGACGTGACTGAGGCCGGTCACCTGGATCGCCTTGCGGACCGGTTGCGACGGGTTGGTCAGGGTCAGCGACACCCCGTTGCTCGCCGCGGTGTTGCGCGCGCTCACCAGCGCACCCAGCGCGTACGAGTCGATGAAGGTGACCTCGCTGACGTCCACGTTCAGATACCGGCACTCACCGCTCGCGGCGGCGGCCGCCAGGCTGTCGCGGACCGCGTCCGCGCGGTCCAGGTCCATCTCCCCGGCGAGGGCGGCGACCACCAGACCATCGGCGTCCACCTGCTGATACGTGACCACGGCGTCGTTCGGCATTCACCACACGATAGTCGCCGTTACAAGATTGTCGATCCGAGGACCGCCCGTTCGTGTAACCGGTGCAGGCCCGCGCCGGGCGGGCCCGGAGGAAGGAGAACACCATGGGCGAGATCGTGGTCGTCGAGCAGCTGAGCCTGGACGGCGTCATGCAGGCACCGGGCAGTCCGGACGAGGACACCAGGGGCGATTTCCGGTACGGCGGCTGGGCCCGTCCCTACGCCGATCACGTCGCGGCCGCCACCATGGGCAAGGGGATGGGCGAGGACGGCGCGATGCTGTTCGGGCGGCGGACCTACGTCAGCTTCCACGGGTTCTGGGCCGGGCAGACCGACGGCAACCCGTACACCGAGGTGCTCAACCGTAAGACCAAGTACGTGGTCTCGCGCACCCTGACCGAGCCGCTGCCGTGGCAGAGCTCGGTGCTGGTGACCGGCGAGGTCGCCGACGCCGTGGCCAAGCTCAAGACCGAGGTCGACGGGGCCCTGGTGGTGCTGGGCAGCGGCATGCTCGTCCGGGCCCTGGCCGCCGCCGGCCTCGTCGACGAGTACGTCCTGTCGATCCACCCGCTCGCCCTGGGCGCCGGGACGAAGCTGTTCGGTGAGGGGGCCGCGGCGCACCGGGCGATGACCCTGGCCGACACCGTGACCACCACCACCGGGGTGATCATCGCCCGCTACCGCCCGGCGGTCACCGGGTAGGCCGGCCGTAGGTCTCCAGCAGCCGCAGCCAGATCTCGCTGACCGTGGGGTACGCCGGCACCGCGTGCCACAGCCGGGCCAGCGGCACCTCACCGACAACCGCGATCGTCGCCGACTGCAGCAGCTCGGCGACGTCCGGTCCGGCGAAGGTCACGCCGAGCACCACCTCGCGCTGCTCGTCGACCACCATCCGCGCGGTGCCGGCGTACCCGTCCGCGTGCAGGCTCGCCCCGGCGACCCGGCCGATCTCGTAGTCGACCACGCGGACCTGGTACCCGGCATCGCGCGCGGCCGCCGCGGTGAGCCCGACCGAGGCCACCTGCGGGTCGGTGAAGACGACCTGGGGGACCGCGCGGTGGTCGGCGGTCGCGACGTGGGTGCCCCACGGCGCGTCCGAGACGGGGCCGCCCGCCGCCCGGGCCGCGATGACGTCGCCGGCCGCCCGGGCCTGGTACTTGCCCTGGTGGGTGAGCAGCGCGCGGTGCGTCACGTCGCCGGCGGCGTAGAGCCAGTCGGACCCGGGCACCCGCATGGTGTCGTCGGTGGTGATCCAGTCACCCGGCGTGAGCCCCACGGTCTCCAGACCGATCCCACCGGTACGCGGTGTGCGCCCGGCCGCCACCAGCACCTCTTCGGCGGTGATCGTGGCGCCGTCGCCGGTCCGGATCTCGACACCGTCAGCGGTCCGGGTGACCCGCGTGGTGGCGGTGTCCAGCAGGACTGTGGCGCCCCGCTCGCGCAACGCCGCGGCGACGAGCTCACCGGCGAACGGCTCCATGCCACCCAGCAGGCCGCTGCGGGCGATCACGGTCACCTTGGCGCCGAAGCCCGCGTACGCCGTGGCCATCTCCGTCGCGACCACCCCGCCGCCGATGATCGCCAGGCTGCCCGGCACCTTGCGGGCGCTGGTCGCCTCCCGGCTGGTCCAGGGTCGCGCCGCGCGCAGCCCGTCGATGTCCGGCACAGCCGCGTCGGTGCCGGTGGCGACCGCGACGGCGTGGCGGGCGGTGAGCACGGTGGTGCCGCCGCCGGCCGCGGTGACCGTGACCTCGCGGACGCCGGTCAATGCGCCGTGACCGCGGATCAGGGAGATGCCCGCGCCCTCGACCCACTCCACCTGACCGGCGTCGGACCAGTCGTTGGTGAAGGAGTCGCGCCGGGCGAGCACCGCCGGCACGTCCAGGGCGCCGGTCACGGCCTGGGACGCCCCACCGACCTGCCGGGCGGCGCGAACCGCCTCCGCCGGGCGCAGCAGTGCTTTGGACGGCATGCAGGCCCAGTACGAGCACTCGCCGCCGACGAGCTCGTGTTCGACCAGGACGGCGGTCAGCCCGCCCCGCACGGCGCGGTCGGCGATGTTCTCCCCGACCGGACCGGCGCCCAGCACGATGACGTCGTAGGCGTTCTCGGTGCTCTGTGTCATGCGCTCTGCGTACCACTCGGGCCGGAGCGGCGCGGGCCCGGGGGCGGATCCGTACCCCGCGGGTTCGATGATCGTGCAGAAGGTTGCGCATCTTCCATGGACACTGCACGGTTGTATGCACGTGCAGCGGGGCACAAAGGTGAGCAGGGAGGAGACAATGACTTCGACGGATCAGGACTCCCGCAGTGCTCCCACGGCCCTGCGCATCCAGCTCGGCGTGCGGCTGCGGCGCCTGCGTCAGGCGCGGGGGATCTCGCGCGAGGCGGCGGGCTGGGAGATCCGCGGGTCGGAGTCGAAGATCAGCCGGATGGAGCTCGGCCGCGTCCCCTTCAAGGAACGCGACGTGGCTGACCTGCTCACCCTGTACGGCGTCGGCGAGCCGGAGAGCAGTGCGCTGCTGAGCCTGGCCCGGCGCGCGAGCGCCCCGGCCTGGTGGCGGCAGTTCGGCGAGGTCGTGCCACCGTGGTACCTGTCCTATCTGGGCCTGGAGGAGGCGGCTTCGCTGATCCGGGCGTACGAGGCGCACTACGTGCCGGGTCTGTTGCAGACCGCCGACTATGCCCGGGCCGTGCTGCGGCGCGAGCACGCGACCGCGCCGGCCGCGGAGATCGAGCGGCGCGTCGAGCTGCGGTGCAGCCGGCAGCGGGTGCTCACCCGGCCGGACCCGCCGCAGTTCTGGGCCGTGCTCGACGAGGCGGTGCTGCGGCGTGAGATCGGCGGCCGCGACGTCATGCGGGCCCAGGTGCGGGCCCTGCTGGAGGCGGCCCGGCGGCCGAACGTACGGCTGCAGATCGTGCCGTTCCATCAGGGAGCCGCCGGGCCGGCCGACTTCCCGTTCGCCATCATGCGGTTCTCGGAGCCGGAGCTGCCCGACGTGGTCTACGTCGAGCAGCTGACCGGGGCAATCTATCTGGACAAGCCCGGCGATGTGGAGCATTACCTGATCGCGATGGAGCGGGCCTGTCTCGAGGCTGAGCCTCCGGAGCGCACGGCCGCCATCCTTGGCGACGCGCTGCATCAGATCGCGCGCTGACAGTCACGCCGACACGCCGGGCATCGTCCGAACGGCGGTGCAGCCCGGCGGATCTTCCACTTTTGGTCCAGTGTGCATATGCACGTGCATCTGGCCTTGCGTCGGTCCGCGCATATGACGATGCTTGGGCACGTGCACGGTTACCGGACGAGGAGTGAAGTCATGGACGCCAATCGCGGCCCGAACCGGCCGGTGAGCCACTTCGCGGAGACGGACTACTGCTTCGGCACCGGCTCCCTGGATCTGCGTGTCGAACGCGTCGACTGGAACAGGCCGATCCAGCGCGACGGCGAGAACTGGTACGAGGTCGAGGGCGTCGAGTTCACTCCGGACGGCCGCGAGATCGGCCGCCGGCAGGCCCTGATCCGGGGCCGCCGGCTGTCCGCCCTGCCGCGCAACACCCGATCCTGAGCCTGCGTCAGCTGCCCGCGTTGATGGACGACGTGGCCAGCGCGCCGTTCGTCAGGCCCCAGCGCTGCAGCAGCTCGGTGTAGCGACCGGAGCGGATGAGCGAGTCCAGCGCGGCGCGCAGCGCGTCCCGCAGCCCGGTGTTGTCCTTGGCCACGGCCAGTCCCATCAGGCCCGGCTCGTACTGCACGGTCGAGGCGAGCTGGTAGTACGAGCGGGTCCGGGCGTCGGTGGCGAGGTGGGCGGCCGGCGGATAGTCGTTCAGGATGGCGACCGCCCGCCCGGTGCGGACCTGCAGCAGGGCGTCCGCATTGGTCTTGAAGTTCTTGATGATGATCTTGTTCGCCCCGCAGCTGGGCTGGGAGCGGCGCAGCAGGTCGGCCTGCACGGTGGACTTCTCCACCGCCACGACCTGGCCGCACAGGTCCTTGAGATCCGAGATGCCGCGCGGGTTGCCCCGCTGCACGACGATCGCGGTGCCGGCGGAGAAGTAGTCGACGAAGTCCACCAGCTTCTCGCGTTCCGTGGTGTCGGTCATCGAGGAGAGCACGCCGTCGTAGGTGCCCTTGACGGTCTCGTCGATGGCCGAGCTGAAGTCGGCCGCCACCATCTCCACCCGGATCCCGGTGATCGAGCCGAGCGCCGCGGCCAGATCCGCGTCGAAGCCGATGATCGTGCGGCCGTCGGGCGCGTAGGACTCCATCGGCGCGTAGCTGGGGTCGGTGGCCAGCTGGATGCTGCCGCGATCGCGCACAGCGTCCGGCAGCATGGCGCGGATCTGCTCGTCCACGGCGACTTCGCCGGTCGCCATGGCGTCCGTGCCGGCGGAGGCCGAACCGCAGCCGCCGGCGGCCAGGGTCAGCGCGATGCCGGCGGCGGCCAGGCGGGCGCGGCGGCGGGTGGTGTGCTTCATCGGAGACCTCCGGTGCTCAGTGGTGCAGGTTCGGCGGGCGTGGCTTCGGCAACCGTGGTGAGTTCGGCGCGGGCGTGCCGGCCGCTGCCACGCGGGTTGAGGTAGAGGTCGAGCAGGTGCGGCCAGGCCGTGGGCCGGGCGAAGAGGTAGCCCTGGGCGTCGTCGCAGCCGGCGTCCGCGAGCCAGTCGCTCACCGCCGGTGTCTCCACGCCCTCGGCCGTGACCCGCAGGCCGAGCCCGTGGGCCAGAGCGATCACCGAGCGGACGATCGCCTGGTTCGGCCCGTCGGTGTCCAGGTCGGTGACGAAGCTGCGGTCGATCTTGACCTCGGCGACCGGCACGGACCGCAGCTGCGACAGGCTCGTGTAACCGATGCCGAAGTCGTCGACCGAGACCCCGATGCCGAGCGCGGTCAGCTCGACGACCGCGTCGGCGGCCGTCGCGGCGTCCCCGGCCAGCGCGGTCTCGGTGACCTCCAGCAGCAGCCGCCCGGCCGGCGTGCCGTGCTCGGCCAGCAACGCCGCCACGAGCCGCGGGAAACCGGGGGCCTCGAGGTTGCGGGCGGAGACGTTGACGGCCACCGGCCACTGCTGGCCGAGCGCCGTCCACCCGGCCTGGTCCTCCAGGGCCCGGCGCAGCACCCAGGCGGTCAGCGGCTCGATGAGCCCGGACTGTTCGGCCGCGGGCAGGAACTCGGCCGGCGACAGCAGCCCACGCCGCGGGTGCTGCCAGCGCACCAGGGCCTCCAGGCCGTTGATCCCGTCGTCGGCCAGGCGCACCTTGGGCTGGTAGTGCAGGACGAGCTCGTCGCGCTCCAGCGCGTGGCGCAGCTCGGTCTGCACCATCAGCCAGTGCGCGGGCTGCGCGACCTGGGTGCGGTCGTACAGGACGATGTCGGTGGTGCCGCGCTTGCCCTGGTACATCGCGGCGTCGGCGTGCTGGAGCAGTTCCTCGACGTCGGTGCCGTGCTCCGGGTACAACGCCACGCCGAAGCTGGCCTCGATGCGCAGTGCGACCCCGTCGAGCAGGGTCTCCTGCACGAGCTCGCCGCGGGCCGTCTCGAGCAGGTCCAGCACCGCGTCGCGGGGGAGCGCCGGCAGGATCAGACCGAACTCGTCGCCGCCCAGCCGGGCGACGGTGCCGGTGCCGCCGAGCGCGCCGGACAGCCGGGACGCGACCACTCTGAGCAACTCGTCCCCGGCGTGGTGACCCAGCGTGTCGTTGACCTCCTTGAAGCGGTTGAGGTCGACCAGCACGATGGCGCCGCCGGGGCCGTCGGCGGCGACGGTTTCCCGGGCGCGCGAGCGGAAGGCGGCGCGGTTGGGCAGGCCGGTCAGCGCGTCGTGCAGCGCCTCGTGCTCCTGCCGGGAGGCGTAGCGGCGCAGCGACCGCGAGGTGGACCACGCGATGAGGGCGAGCACCAGGTACAACCCGGCCAGGGCCGAGCCGAGCCGCCAGTAGGTGACGTACATCTGCCGGTGCAGGTGCGCGGCGATCGCGTCGTACGGCAGGTAGAGCTCCAGCACGCCCACCGCCTGCCCGGAGGCACCGACGATGACCGGCTGGAGCACCCGGATGACCATGCCGGAGCTGCGCCGGGAGTCGGCGACCACCGCGACGTCGGTACGGCCCGCGGCCGCCTCGCGGAAGGCCGGGGCGGACACCGGGATGCCGCCGGCGGTGGAGCCGTCGTCGGAGAAGGCGACCTGCCCGGCGAAGCTGCGCAGCCGCATGCTGAGCACCGAGCCGTGGAAGATCGCGAGGTCGGTGGCCTCCTGCAGGCGCTGCCGCTGGTCCGTGGTGAGCCCGGCCGCGAGGTCGGCGCCGTCCAGGGCGGGGGCGACGGCCATCTCCTCGATGACCGAGGCCTGGGCGCGGCCCTGGTCCGCGCTCTGCCGGGCGGCGTCGTCGCGGTAACCCTGCACGAGCAGGACGCCCAGCAGGCCGACGAGCACCAGGCTGGCGGCGGCATAGGCGAGGAACACGCGCGAACCCGCGCTGGTGCCCCGGCCGTTCCCGCTCCGCCTCATGGTCCCTCTATCGACCCCGGCGGGGTCGACTGAAGCGTTGGAGAGCCGGCGGGACTGTCGTAACGACGCGGAAACATTGACGCGCTGCAGGATGCATTCTACGTTGTGAGGCAGGTCACTTGACCGCACAGATTTTCCGTCCGCGCTGCCCCCAGCGCGCGTTCCGCACCGCCGGCCGCGCCGCGATGACGCACGCACTGCAGGGTGTGCGCCCGCCGCCGGCACCGGCACCTCGTACGCAGCCGTACCCCGGGAGGCATGATGTCCGCTTCCGAATCCCAGCCCACCCCACGGTCCGTCGACGCCGTCGTCGTCGGGGCCGGTTTCTCCGGCATGTACCTGTTGCACCAGCTCCGCGAGCAGGGCCTGTCCGTCGTCGTCTTCGAGGCCGGCACCGACGTCGGCGGCACCTGGTACTGGAACCGCTATCCCGGTGCCCGGGTCGACGTGGAGAGCCTCGCCTACTCGTACTCCTTCTCCCCGGACCTGGAGCAGGAGTACCAGTGGGAGGAGCGTTACCCGACCCAGCCCGAGATCCTCAAGTACGCCCGGCACGTCGCCGACCGCTTCGACCTGCGCCGCGACATCGTCTTCCGGACCCGGGTGACCGCCGCGACCTGGGACGAGGACGCCGGCACCTGGCTCGTACGCACCGAGCACGGCGACGCCGTCAGCGCCCGGTTCTTCGTGATGGCCACCGGCTGCCTGTCCGCGTCCAAGATGCCGGAGATCCCCGGGCTGGAGACGTTCAAGGGCGCGACCTACCACACCGCGCACTGGCCGCACGAGGGCGTGGACTTCACCGGCAAGCGGGTCGCGCTCATCGGCACCGGCTCCTCGGGGGTGCAGTCGATCCCGGTCATCGCCGAGCAGGCCGCGGACCTGACCGTCTTCCAGCGCACCCCGGCGTACTCGCTGCCGGCGCGCAACCGGCCGCTGCGGCCGGAGGAGATCGCCGAGCGCAAGGCCGGCTACCGGGCGTACCGGCAGGCGCAGCGCGAGTCCGCCGCCGGTATCCCGGTCACCGTGCCGACGAAGTCCGCGCTGGAGGTCTCCGACGCGGAACGCGACGCGATCTACGAGGCGGCCTGGGAGAGCGGCAGCCTGGTGAACCTGCTCTCCACCTTCACCGATCTGGCGACCGACCAGGCGGCCAACGACACGGCGAAACGGTGGATCCACCGCAAGATCCACGAGCTCGTCAAGGACCCGGAGGTCGCCGACGACCTGTGCCCGGACTACCCGGTCGGCACCAAGCGGCCGTGCCTGGACACCGGCTACTACGAGACCTACAACCGTCCCGACGTGCACCTGGTCAACCTGCGGCGCACCCCGCTGGTGGAGATCACCGAGAAGGGCGTACGGACCGCCGAGCGGGAGTACGAGGCCGACATCATCGTCTACGCCACCGGCTTCGACGCGATGACGGGCGCGCTGACCAACGTCGACATCCGCGGCCGCGACGGCGTCTCGCTCAAGGAGACCTGGCAGGCCGGGCCGCGGACGTACCTGGGTATCGGGTCGGCCGGCTTCCCGAACATGTTCATGATCACCGGACCGGGCAGCCCGTCGGTGCTGTCCAACATGGTGGTCTCGATCGAGCAGCACGTCGACTGGGTGGCCGGGGTCATCCGGCACCTGGACACCGAGGGCCTGCGCACCATCGAGGCCACCCCGCAGGCCCAGGACGACTGGGTCGCGCACGTCAACGAGATCGCCGGCTACACGCTCTACCCCAAGGCGAACTCCTGGTACATGGGCGCCAACGTGCCCGGCAAGCCGCGTGTGTTCATGCCGTACGCCGGTGGGGTGGGCGCGTACCGCAAGCGTTGCGACGAGGTCGCCGCGAAGGGTTACGAGGGTTTCGCCCTCACCGTCTGACGATCCGCGAAGGAGAGCACCCATGTCCCGACGTCATCTGATCGACCCTGAGGCCGCCGTACCGCTGGAGGGTCTGCTCGAGGCCCTGCCCGGTGGTTTCAACGCCATCCCGGACATCGTCCAGCGCCGCGCCACCGTCGAGGCGATGCTCGGCGCCATCGAGGTGCCGGAGAACCCGAACGTGGTCAAGGAGGACCGGACGGTGCCCGGGCCGGTCGGCGACCCCGACATCACCGTACGGATCTACCGGCCGCGCGACGCCACCGGCACCCTGCCCGGCATCTACTTCATCCACGGCGGCGGGATGATCCTCGGCACCATCGCCGGTGAGGACCCGACCGCCACCCTGCTCTGCGACGAGGTCGGCGCGGTCGTGGTCTCGGTCGAGTACCGGCTGGCCCCGGAGAACCCGCACCCCGCCCCGGCCGAGGACTGCTACGCCGGTCTGGTGTGGACCGCGGCGCACGCGGACGAGCTCGGTATCGACCCCGACCGGCTGGCCCTCTACGGCGGTAGTGCCGGCGGTGGCCTGGTCATCGCCACCGCGCTGATGGCCCGCGACCGGGGTGGCCCGGCGCTGCGGTTCATGATGCCGATCTACCCGATGATCGACGACCGTAACGAGACGGCGTCCAGCCACGAGATCACCGACATCGGCATCTGGGACCGGGCCGGCAACATCGAGGCCTGGGCCTGGTACCTGGGCGGCAAGGAGGCCGACCAGTACGCCGCCCCGGCCCGCGCGGAGGACCTCACCGGGCTGCCACCGGCCTTCATCGATGTCGGCACGGTGGACATGTTCCGGGACGAGGACATCGCCTTCGCCCAACGGCTCATGGCGGCCGGGGTGCCCACCGAGCTGCACGTGCACCCGGGGAGCTATCACGCGGCCGAGACCTTCGCGGCTGATGCGGCGCTCTCCCGGCGTACGTGGGCACTGCGGACGGACGCGTTGCGCCGAGCCCTGGCCTGATCCTCCTCGGCGGACGGCGCTGAATCGTGGTGGATTTTCCTAAAAGGTGCGAAACACCTCAAAGGGGCCGCTAGCTTGATCTCAGTACCTGTCCGCAAGAGAAGGGTTCGTCATGAAACTGGTTCGAGGCTTCGCGTTGATCGTGGGAGTGGCCACCGCCGCCCTGGCGTTCTCGGCCCCCGCGAGCGCGCACGGCTACGACGACGACTACGACTACAACCACCACAACAAGGGTCACCACGGCAGTCAGCACAGCAGTGGCAACGTCGGACTGCTGAACGGCAACCAGGCGTACTTCCCGGTGCACATCCCGCTGAACGTCTGCGGCAACAGCATCGCGATCCTCGGCCTCGCGAACAGCAACGCCGGCTGCGTCAACAACTGATCACCCGACCCGGGTAGGTGCCGGCCGTCGCCCACGGACGGCACCTACCACCTCGGGCCCAGCCGGCTCAGCCCCGGCCCACCCGCAACGTGCCGACCCCGGCCACGGCGTCCAGGTCGATCCGGTTCTTGCTGTCGGCCCAGTGCGGCGACAGGAACGAGGCGCCCCGGGCGACCCCGTCGTCGGTGCGCCCGTCCAGCTTCACCTGACCGGCGCCGCCGCGAGCCCGTACCCGTACCGGCACGCCCTGGTCCGTGGAGACCTCGAAGCGGTTCACCCCGCCGGACAACCGGATCGGCAGCGTGCCGTCAGGCCGCGGCAGCGTCAGATCGATCCGCGCCGCGTCGCCGGCGAAGTCCACCGCGTCCACCTTGGCCTCGCCGAGATCGAAGACCCCGGCCTTGATCCCGCCGGTGATCCGCATGCTCCACCGCACGTCGGCGTTGAGCAGCACGGTGACCGCCGCGTCGGGTCGCTTGGCCTTCTCGTCCAGGAACAGCCGCACGCCCTTGGTGTTCACCTGCGCGCGTGGCACCACGCTGCCGTCCTGCGGCGTGGTGATCCGGTACAGGTCGCCGCCGATGTCCCCGGTCCGCAGGTCGATCACCGCGGTGTTGCTGACCAGTTCGAACGCGGCTTCGGCGCGGCCCCGCGCGGGCGCGGAGATCACGTTGGCCGGTGCCGGCGCCGAGGACGGCGGGTCCGTCTGCGGCTCGATCGTCTGCGGCTCGATGGGCTGCGGCGGTGCGGTCGCCGGCGGTGGTGCCTCGGTATCGGGCTGCGGGGCCTGGGCGGCCCGGGGTGAGTCCTGGCCGACGAGGACGAATCCGGCGAAGCCGGCCCCGGCCACGAGTACGGTGGCCAGCGCGACGACCGCCGGCAAGGACCGCTTCGACCTGCGGAGCGGGGCGAACGTGAGGTGGTTGGTGCTGGTCCGGGGCCCGGTGCTGTCGCCTTCGCGGGTGCCGGATCGCAGCAGTGCGTCGACCGCCGCTTCCGTGGGTTCGTCGGTGTAGTGGTCGGCGGGCGGGCCGATGCGGTGCGGCGCGTCGGGCCAGTAGTCCGAGATCGACGGCAGCGTGGGCGGCGTCGGGTCGGCGGGACGCCGGTACGGGGCGTACGGATCTGCCGGTACGGGGTTGTCCACTGCGCGTTGCTCCCTCGAGGGCGAGCACCGCCGGCCGCGGGTTCGCCGCGGGCGTCGGCGCGTGGTGATTCCCTCGTGACTACGGATGGGAGTGCGGTTCGGATCGATCACGGACGGTGAACCGGGGATTGCCTCTTGCCACGGGCCGCTTTTGCCCCGAATATTGCTGCTGCACCCGCCCCCGCGCGGCGTCCCGCACCATGTGCCCAGTGAACGGATCCGGATGTCGCCAGAGGACGGCCCGCTCGATGAGTGGGTACCACCGCCCCAGCACTTCGCCCCGCCCCCGCCCACGTCGGCGAGCGTCCCGATGGCCGCCGTCACGGCGCCTGCGCCGCACCGGGCCACGGCACCGGGTCGGATGCGTACGGTCGTGGTCGCCGCCGCCGTGATCACCCTGCTCGCCGCGGTCGGACTGGCCGTCACGTCCCGCGACGAGAAGCGCCCCGGACCACTCTTCGTCGCCCTGCCGACCGTGCCGCCGGTGACTGTCGAGCCGAGCGCGCCGTCGCCGGCCGCCTCGCCGGAGGACCGCCCCGCACCACCGGCGACCAGCCGGGTCCGCGATGTGGTGCCGCCGCCTCGCACCCCGGCCGGCAGCCCGGTCCGGACGACATCGGCCGCGCCGACCGTGGCCCTGCCGGTGGTGGGCCGGGAACTCGGGCTGGAGCCGGTGGGGGAGCCCGGCCGGCGGGTCCGGCACCGCAACTTCGTGGCCCGCATCGACCCGGTCGGACCGGGCAGCCGCGACCTGGACCGGGCCGACTCCCGCTTCACGGCGCGTGCGGGCCGGGGTGACGCTGCCTGCCTGTCGTTCGAGTCGTTCAACTACCCGGGCTATTTCCTGCGTTCGCGGGAGTCGGCGCTGCGGCTGGAACGGGCGGACGGCAGCCGCGGGTACGACGCCGAGGCGACGTTCTGCGCGGTGCCGGCGGGGAACGGCGGGTTCGTGCTGCGCGGCCGGAGTGCCCCGGATCGCTACGTGACAGAGAGTAACGCGGTGTTGTCACTGAATCGGGTGACGCCGGCCGCGGCGAAGGCTTTCGTCACCCGACCGCCCCTCTGAGCCGCGCGGCCAGCCGGCGGCTCGGCGGCCTGGCGGCGGCTCGGCGGCGGCTTGGCGGCCTGGCGGCGGCCGCGGCGGCGTGCGCGGCCTGCGGCCGGGTCAGGCTGAGCCGCGCCAGACGATCGGGGTCGGGAGCAGCACGTTGCCCGGTGCCGGCTCCTCGCCGCGGAGCTGCCGCAGCACCAGATCCGCCGCGTTCCGTCCGATCTCCCGCGCCGGCTGGTGCACCGTCGACAGTGGTGGCTGCGTGCGCGACGCCCAGGAGCTGTCGTCGAAACCGACCACCCCGATGTCCGCCGGCGCGCTACGACCCGCGTCGCGCAGCACCTCCAGCGCCCCCGCCGCCAGGGCGTCCGAGGCCGCGAAGAGCCCGTCGATGCGAGGCTCGCGGGCCAGCAGCTCTCGCATGCCCTTGACCCCGGATGCGTAGTCGTACAGCGGCACCTCCGCGACCAGGCGCGGGTCGAAGCGGTCACCCAGCGCCGCCCGGAAGCCGGTCAGGCGGTCGGCCCCGGAGTCGCGGTCCAGCGCCGCCGCGATCATCGCGATGTGCCGGCGGCCGGTGGCGGCCAGCCGTTCGGTGATCGCGCGGGCCGAGCCGACGTTGTCGATGCCCACGTACGGGATGCTGTCGTGCAGGTCCGGCGGGTGGCCCACGAAGGTCGCGGGCAGGCGGAGCTCCGCGATGACCCGGGTGATCGGGTCGTGGCTGCGGGCCGAGACGATGATCGCCCCGTCGACGAAGCCGCCGCTGAGGTAGCGGGCCACCCGTTCGGTGTCGCGGGCCGAGTCGACGACCAGGTTGACCATCTGGTGGTCGGCGACCGAGAGGACCTCGTTGGCCCCCAGCATGATGGCGCCGATGTTGGGGTCGTCGAGCAGCAGCGAGTGCGGTTCCAGAGCCAGGAAGCCGACCGCCTGGGAGCGGCGCATCACCAAGTTGCGGGCGGCGGTGTTGGGCACGTAGCCGACCTCGGCGATCGCGGCCTCGATGGCGGCGCGGGCCTCGGCCGAGACATAGCCGCCGTTCAGGACGCGGCTGACCGTGCCACGCGAGATCCCGGCCGCCGCGGCGACGTCGTGGACCGTGGCGCGTCTGGGCTTGCTCGGCGGGGCCACGTCAGCAGTGTAGGGCCGGACTATTGACCTGGTCCGCGGGCCGTGCCTAGTGTGTGCACGTTCACACATCCGACACGGTCCCGTTTCCGCGGCGCAATGTGTGCACGTGCACAGACGTGGCGTGGGAAGGAGATCCGATGGCGGGCATCAGCCTCGGTTGCGACTACAACTTCGAGCAGTGGTCGCCGGAGGTGTGGGCCGAGGACGTCGCGCTGATGCGTACGGCGGGCGTCGACCTCGTGGCCGTCAACATCTTCGGCTGGGCGAGCATCGAGCCCCGGCCCGGCGAGTACGACTTCAGCACCCTCGACACCATCATCGCCCTGTTGCACGACAACGGGATCCGCATCAACCTCGGCACCGGTACCTCGTCACCGCCGCCCTGGCTCACCACCCGGCACCCGGAGATCCTGCCCGTGGTCGCCGACGGCACGACCCGCCACCCGGGCGGCCGGCAGGCCTGGTGCCCCAGCTCGCCGGTGTTCCGCGAGCACGCCCTGGCCCTGGTCGAGCAGGTCGCCCGCCGGTACGGCGACCACCCGGCGATCGCCCTCTGGCACGTCTCCAACGAGCTGGGCTGCCACAACGCGCTCTGCTACGACGAGCCCAGCGCCGCGGCGTTCCGGGCCTGGCTGGTCCGCCGCTACGGCAGCATCGACGCCCTCAACCAGGCCTGGGGCACCTCGTTCTGGAGCCAGCGCTACGCCGGCTTCGCCGAGGTCCAGCCGCCGCGGCTCGCGCTGTCGCTGCGCAACCCCGGTCAGCTCGTGGACTTCCAGCGGTTCAGTTCCGACGCGCTGCTCGACCACTACCGGGCCGAGGCGGCCGTGCTGCGCCGGCACAGCGGCGCGCCGGTCACCACCAACTTCATGGTCACCGCGCACATCCGCGCGCTCGACTACTGGAGCTGGGCGCCGGAGATGGACGTCGTCGCCAACGACCACTACCTCGACCACCGTCTCGGCGACCCGGACGCGGAGCTGTCCTTCGCGGCCGACCTCACCCGGGGGCTGGCCGGCGGACGGCCCTGGATGCTCATGGAGCAGTCCACCGGCGCGGTCAACTGGCAGCCGTACAACCTGGCCAAGGTGCCCGGGCAGATGCTGCGCAACTCGCTGACCCACGTGGCCCGCGGCGCCGACTCGGTCTGCTTCTTCCAGTGGCGGGCCTCGGCCCAGGGTGCGGAGAAGTTCCACTCGGCGCTGGTGCCGCACGCCGGCACCGACACGGCCGGCTGGCGCGAGGTGCTGGAGCTGTCCGCGACGCTGGACGCGCTCGCCGAGGTGGCCGGCACGACGGTGCGGGCCGAGGTGGCGATCCTGTTCAGCTGGGAGTCCTGGTGGGCCACCGACACCGAGGCCCGCCCGTCGCAGGACGTGCGGTACCTCGACCAGGTGCACGCGGCCTACCGGGCGGTGCGCCGGCTCGGCGTGACCGCCGACGTGGTGGCTCCCGGTACGGACCTCAGCCGGTACCGCCTGGTCATCGTGCCGTGCCTGCACATGGTCTCGGACGAGGACGCCGCCGCGATCAACACGTACGTGGCCGATGGCGGGCACGCGATGGTGACGTTCTACAGCGGCATCGTCGACCTCGCCGACCGGGTCCGGCTCGGCGGCTACCCGGGCGCGTTCCGGGAGATGCTCGGCGTCGTCGCCGAGGAGTTCTTCCCACTGCTGCCCGGCCACCAGGTCGCCCTCACCGGGGGAGCGACCGCCACGCTCTGGACCGAGCACCTGCGGGCCACCACCGCCGAGATCGTCGACAGCTACGCCGACGGGCCGCTGCCGGGCGTCCCGGCGGTCACCCGCAACAGCTACGGCCAGGGCACTTCCTGGTACGTGGCCACCGCGCTGGACGACGACGGCCTGCGGGATCTCCTGCGCGCCGCCGTCCGGGGGGCCGGGGTCCGGGCCACCGGTCCGGAGAGCGACGGCTCCGTCGAGGTGGTCCGCCGCACCGGCGGCGACCGCAGTTACGTCTTCGTCATCAACCACGGCCGGCAGGACATCGAGCACACCGTCACCGGACGCGACCTGGTCACCGGGGAGGCCGTACCCGGGTTGCTCAAGGTCGGTGCCGGTGCCGTCCGTGTCGTCAGAGAGGAACCGGTCGGATGACCGTGACCGAAAACCGGATCGCCGGGGCTGCTCCGCCCGCGGCCGGGCTTGCGCGCCCGCGCCGCTCCCGGCACACCCGGGCAGTGTTGTTCTTCGTGGTGCCCTTCGGGGTCCTGTTCGTCCTCTTCTACCTGGTGCCCATCGGGTACGCGATCGTGCAGTCGCTCTACAAGCTGGAGCGCACCGGCACCTTCGGCCCGGCCCGCGAGGTCTTCGGCGGGCTCGCGCAGTACGAGCGGGTCTTCGCCGACGGCCCGTTCTGGGCGTCGGTCGGCCGGGTGCTGCTGTTCGGTGCCGTCCAGGTGCCGGTGATGCTGGGCCTGGCGCTGCTGCTGGCCCTGCTGCTCGACTCCGGCCTGGTCAAGGGCCGGCGCTTCTTCCGGCTCGCGTTCTTCGTGCCGTACGCGGTGCCCGGGGTGGTCGCCGCGATCATGTGGGGCTACCTGTACTCGCCCAACCTGTCGCCTTTCACCGCGCTCACCAGCAACGTCGACCTCCTCAGCGCCGACCTCGTGCTGTGGGCCATGGCCAACGTCGTGACCTGGGTGTACGTCGGCTACAACATGCTGATCATCTACTCGTCGCTGCTGTCGATCCCCACCGAGATCTACGAGGCGGCGCGCATCGACGGGGCGGGGCAGTTCCGGATCGCCTGGTCGGTGAAGATCCCGCTGGTGCTGCCGGCCATCGTGCTGACCACCGTCTTCTCGATCATCGGCACGTTGCAGCTGATCGCCGAGCCGCAGGTGTTCCGCAGCTTCAGTTCCGCGGTGTCGAGCACCTACACGCCGAACCTCACTGTCTACTCCACCTCGTCGATCCCGAACTTCAACCTGGCGGCGGCGTTCTCCGTGGTGCTGGCGCTGGCCACGTTCGCGCTCTCGTTCACCTTCCTCAAGGCCACCCAGCGCCGGAGCGAGCGGTGAGCGCCCCCGGTCTGAAGGTCCGCGAGAGCCTGCTCTCCCGGACCGCGGCGATGATCGTCATGGGGGTCTGCACCGTCTACTTCCTGGTGCCGATCTGGTGGCTGCTCGTGGGTTCGTCCAAGAGCCGGGAGCAGATCACCGGCACCAACCCGCTGTGGTTCGCCGACTTCGACCTCGGCGCGAACGTCCGCGAACTGCTCGCCTACGGCGACGGGGTGTTCCTGCGCTGGATGGTCAACAGCCTGCTCTACACCGGCGGTGCCGCGCTGCTGGGCACTCTGCTCGCCGCGATGTGCGGCTACGCCATCGCCAAGTACCGCTTCCCCGGCCGCGAGACGCTGTTCAACGTCGTCCTGGGCGGTGTGCTCGTGCCGGCCAGTGCCCTGGCTCTGCCGCTGTTCCTGATCTTCAGCAAGGTCGAGGCGACGAACACCTTCTGGTCGGTGTTCCTGCCCAGCGTGGTCAACCCGTTCGGGGTCTACCTGGCCCGGATCTACGCGACCGCCAGTGTGCCCGAGGAACTGCTCGAGGCCGCCCGGCTCGACGGCTCCGGTGAGGTCCGCAGTTTCTTCACCGTGTCGGTCCGGCTGATGTTCCCGGCCCTGGTGACGATCTTCCTCTTCCAGTTCGTGGCCGTCTGGAACAACTTCCTGCTGCCGCTGGTGATGCTCAGCGACGAACGGCTCTTCCCGGTGACGCTCGGCCTCTACTCCTGGAACAGCCAGGTGAGCGCCATCCCGGAACTGCGCGGCCTGGTGATCGTCGGCGCGCTGCTCTCGATCATGCCCCTGGTGGTCGCCTTCCTCTTCCTCCAACGCTACTGGCGCAGCGGTATCGGCGCCGGAGCAGTCAAGTGATCCGCCTCCATCCCGTCCATCACAAAGGAAATGCCATGCGCGCATCCCTCCGGTCGGCCGGCGTGCTGCTGACCTCCGCCTTGCTGCTGGCCGCCTGCTCGTCCGGCGGCGGTGACGACTCCGGCACGGACACCGCCGCGGCGTCGTGCCAGCCGTCGTCGGGCCCGGTCACCCTCACCTACACCTCGTGGATCCCCAACCTCGAAGAGGTCGTCAAGGTCTGGAACGCCAAGAACCCCGACATCCAGGTGAAGGTGCAGACCGGCCCGAACGGCAACGGCGGCACCTACCAGAACTTCTTCAACCAGCTCAAGGCCGGCAACGCCCCCGACCTCGGACACATCGAGTACGACGCGCTGCCCAGCTTCCGGGTGCAGGACGGCCTGGCCGACCTCGGCGGCTGCGACATCGTGGCGAAGGCCAAGGACCAGTTCGTGGACTGGACCTGGAACCAGGTCACCTTCGGCGAGCAGGGCAAGGTGTTCGGCATCCCGCAGGACTCCGGCCCGATGGCCATGTTCTACCGCGCGGACCTGTTCGCCGAGGCCGGCATCGAACCGCCGGCCACATGGGACGAGTACGCCGCGGCTGCCGAGAAGGTCAAGGCCGCCGGTGGCTACATCACCAACTTCTCGCAGAGCGACATCAACCAGTTCGCCGGGCTCGCGTGGCAGGCCGGCGGCCGCTGGTTCGGCAACGACGGCAACCAGTGGACGGTCACGCTGGACGACCCGAACACCAAGAAGGTCGCCGACTACTGGCAGGGCCTGATCGACAAGAAGCTGGTCTCGGCGGTGCCGCCGTGGACCCCGGAGTGGGACAACGCCTACAACACCGACAAGGCCTGGACCTGGGTTTCCGCGGTCTGGGGAGCAAACTCCATCGCCACCGGCGCGCCGAAGACCGCGGGCAAGTGGAAGGTCGCCCCGATGCCGCAGTGGGCCGCCGGGGACAAGAAGGCCGGCAACTGGGGCGGTTCGTCCACCGCGGTCTTCAAGGGTTCCGAGCACCCGTACGAGGCGGCGCAGTTCGCGTTGTGGCTGAACACCTCCGAGGAGGCGCTGACGCTGCTCAACGAGAAGGCGCAGCTGTACCCGGCCACCAAGGCGGGTGCCTCGCTGCCGGCGCTGAAGAAGGGCGTCAAGTTCTACGGCGACCAGCCCATCTACGACGTCTTCGCCGAGGCCTCCGGCCAGGTCACCCCGGACTTCACCTGGGGACCGACGATGACCGCCACGTACGCCAACGCCTCCGACGGGTTCAAGGCCGCGGTCTCCGGCAAGGGCACCCTGAACGACGCGCTCACCGCCGCGCAGGCGTCCACGATCCAGACCCTCAAGTCGCAGGCGATCCCGGTCAAGGAGTGACCTGCTGATCATCCATCTGCGGGCCGCGGGCACCAGCTTCGCGCTGGACGCCCTCGGCCCGCAGGCTGCTGCCGGTCAGTACTTGAAGTGGCTGACCAGGGACTGCAGATGGTGGGCCATGCTGCTGAGCTCGACGACGGCCTGCCGGGACTGCCCGATGCCCTCGGTGCTGACCTGGGTGGCGTCGGCCAGCCCGGTGATGTTCGTGGCGATGTCACCCGCACCGGCGGCCGCGGCCGCGACACTGCGGCTCATCTCCTCGGTGGTCGCGGTCTGCTCCTCGACCGCGCTGGCGATCGTGGCCTGGTAGTCGTTGATCTCCGCGATGACCGAGCTGATCTCGCCGATCGCGGTCACCGCGCCGGTGGTGTCCGTCTGGATGGCCTGGACCCGGCGGGAGATGTCCTCGGTCGCGCGGGCCGTCTCCTGGGCCAGGTCCTTGACCTCGGAGGCGACCACGGCGAAGCCCTTGCCCATCTCCCCGGCCCGGGCGGCCTCGATGGTGGCGTTCAGCGCGAGCAGGTTGGTCTGCTCGGCGATCGCCGTGATGACCTTGATGACGTTGCCGATCTCGGCCGAGGACTCGCCCAGCTTGCCGACCTGGGCGGTGGTGGCCTCCGCGACGGATACGGCCTTGCCGGCCACCTCGGCCGCGGCGGTGGCGTTCTGCGCGATCTCGCGGATCGACTGGCCCATCTCCTGGGTGCCCTTGGCGACGCTCGACACGTTCTCGGAGACGCCGGCCGCGGCCCGGGACACCGTGTGCGCCTGGCCGGCCGACCGTTCGGCCGAGTTGGCGATGGTGGTCGAGGTCGCGGACATCTCCTCGGCGGCCGCGGCGACCGAGTCGGCGGAACCGGCGACCGACGAGACCACCCGGCGCATGTTGGCCTGGGCCTGGTCCAGGGCCTGGGCCATCTGCCCGACCTCGTCCTTGCCGGTGACGTCCGCGCCGACGGTGAGGTCGCCGTCGGCCATGGCGCGCAGCGCGGTCCGGACCCGCTGCAACGGCTGGGTGATCGACTGCACCACCACGTACGCGAGCAGGCAGACGACCAGCGCGGCCAGCGCGACCGCGATCCACAGGATGCGCTCGGCCCGTTCCCGGCTCGCGGCGGCGGACCGCTGCGAACGGTCGACGGTGTCGAGGAACAGCGCCCGCTCGTTGGCCAGCACGGCGCTGATCAGGTAGTTGTCGACCCCGATCTGCTCCCAGGAGAGGCGGGCGGCACCCTGGTCGACCCCGGCGCCGGCCACGAAGCGGGTCAACGTGGCGGTGTAGTCGGCGGCGACCGTCTTGATGCGTTCCACGGCGGCGGCCAGCCCACCGGGCAGTGACACCGCCTCCAGCTTGGTCACCAGCGCGTTCGTGGCATCGACCTGCTCCTTGAGCAGTGCGGCCTGGGCCTTGGCGTCGGCCCGGATGACCGACTGCAGGCCGTTGACCTTGAGCTCGCTGGCCGCCCGGTCGAGCTGCAGCACCAGGGCGCTGGCCGTGGTCAGCGTCTCCAGCCGGTCGGCGGTCCGCTCGGCGTTGCGGTCGTTGACCACCGTCACCACCAGGCAGCCGGCCAGGGCCACCAGGCTCGCGGCGACCAGCACGGTCAGCTTGACCCGGACGGAAAGATCCAGGAACCACCGGGTGGCGGGAACGCGGGTCATCGACGACTCTCCTCGCGGGTGCGGCGGCATCAGGCGGTGACCTCGGCGGCGGTGTAGTAACCGCTGTCGACCAGGACGCGCCGGTAGTTGGACTTGTCGACGTTGACCGGCTGCAGCAGGAACGTGGGGATGACCTTGACCCCGTTGTTGTACTGCTCGGTGTCGTTGACCTCCGGGCGCCCGCCGGTGAGCAGCGAGTTGGTCATCTGCACCGTTACCTTGGCCAGCTCCCGGGTGTCCTTGTAGACAGTCTCGGTCTGCTTGCCGGTGGCGATCAGCTTCACGGAGTCGAGCTCGGCGTCCTGCCCCGTGATGACCGGCACCTTCTTCGCGCCGCCGTACCCCGCGGCCCCGAGCGCGTCGAGAATGCCCCGGCTCAGCCCGTCGTACGGCGAGAGCACGGCATCGACCCGCGCGGACCGGTAGTGCTCGCCGAGCAGCCGGGCCATCCGCTTCTTGGCGACCGCACCGTCCCAGCGCAGCGTGGCGACCTTGGCGAAAGCAGTCTCGCCGCTGCGCACCACCAGCCGGCCGGAGTCGATCTGTGGTCGCAGCACACTCATGGCGCCGTTGAAGAAGAACGTGGCGTTGTTGTCGTCCGCGGACCCGGCGAACAGCTCGACGTTGAACGGCCCCTTGCCCTTGAGCCCGTCGAGGATCGCGGTGCCCTGCAGCACCCCGACCTTGAAGTTGTCGAAGGTCGCGTAGTAGCTGAGGTCGGCGCTGTCCCGGATCAGCCGGTCGTAGGCGATCACCGGGATCTTCGCGGCCGCGGCCCGCCCGAGCACATCCTTGAGCGCGGTGCCGTCGATGGCGGCGATGACCAGTGCCTTGTCACCCCGCGCGACCATCGCCTCCAGCTGGGCGACCTGGGCCTTGACGTCGTCGTCGGCGTACTGCACGTCGGGCCGGTAGCCGAGCAGCGTGAACTGGCGCGCGAGGTTGTCCCCGTCGGCGATCCACCGCTCACTCTTCTTGGTCGGCATGGCGATACCGACACTGCCCCGGTCCGGCGCGGCGGCGATGTCGTCCCCGTCGTCCCCTCCGCACCCGGAAACCGCCAGCACCAGCAGCACGGCGACGAGCGCCCGTCTCCCCAGCATCAACCGGCCCTCTCGGTGCGACAAATCAGTCCGACGCGAAACACGAGAAGCCTATGCCCGGCAATCCCCCGATAAGTGGTATTTCCCGGAAACGCCGACGTGGCACCGGATCGCTACCGTGACCCATCGACACGGGTCGACACGGGGGTGGCCATGAACGCCGAAGCGTGGGACAACGATCCCATCCTGGAACCGGGTGCGGCCCTGGACCGGCTGGCAGCCTGGAAGGACCGGATCGACCAGCTCGCCACGGACACCAGGGCGATGAGCGCGCAGCTCGACCGGCTCCGGGTCACCGCCACCGACGACAGCGGGACGGTCGAGGTGACCGTCGACGCCCAGGGTGCGCTGGTGGATCTGCGGCTGAACCGGGGGATCCAGCAGCTGGAGCCGGAACGGGTCGCCGAAGCGATCATGACCACGGTCCGGCAGGCCAAGGGCCGGATCGCCGGCCGGGCCCAGGAGATCGTCGCGGAAACCATCGGCACGGAATCGCCGGCCGCCCGGGCGATCGCCGCCCAGATCGGCGAACGGCTGAGCACGCCGTGACCGACGAGCTCACCGTCGACGCGGCCCAGCTCCGCCGGCACATCGCCCACCTCGAAGCGGTGCGGTCCCGGTTCGAGGCGGTCAGGTCCGCCAGCGCCGCTATCGCCCAGGACGGCGCGGCCTACGGCCTGCTCTGCGGCTGGCTGCCGCCGGTGCTGGAAGGACGCCACCAGCGGCAGGACGGCCTGGTCGCGTACGTGGCGGAGAACCTCGCGCTGGCCGCCGACGCGCTCGCCGAGGTCGCCGCGGCCTACGAGGACACCGACGCGTCCGCCGCTGAGACGGTCCGCAAGGCCGCCGAACGGCCGGGACGATGAGCGACCACTCGCTGATCGCCGATGTGTCCTCGACCCGTCAGCCGTGGACCGGGATGTCGCTGGCGGAGAACGTCGAAGGCCTGGTCGCCGCGATCCGCAGCGACGGCTGGGTCGACGACCTGCTGGCCGGCGCGGCGTTCGGGACCGAGGTGGTGGCCACCGCGATCGACCCGTTCAGCGCGCTGCTCGCCACCGGCCTGGGCTGGGCGATGGAATACTTCGAGCCGCTGCAGGACATGCTCGACCAGCTCGCCGGCATGCCGGACGTGGTCGCCGCGCACGCCGCCACCTGGGACAACATCGCGGCCGAGCTCAGCGACACGGCGGCGGAGCTCAGCTCGTACCTCAAGGGCGACCTGCCCGACTGGAACGGCCGGGCCGCCACCGCGTACGCGGGCATGATGGGCCACAACGTGGCCGCCATCGGCGGACTGAGCGCGGTGGCCGCCGCGATGGCGGCGGCGACCGAAGCTGCCGGCAACCTGGTCCGCCTCACCCGCGACATCGTCCGGGACCTGATCGCCGATCTGGTGGCCCGGGTCATCGTGTGGGCGGCCGAAGCCATCTTCGTGGTGACCATCCCGGTGATCGCCGCCCAGATCACCGCCGCGGTGGTCAAATGGGCCGGCCGCATCCTCAGCTACACGACGGCGCTGGTGACCAGCCTGACCAACCTGACCCGCCTGGTGCAGGGGTAGGCGGGACGGCGTGGCGCGCGGGGGAAGGAACGGGGACGGCGATGACGGTTCGCCGCCGGGTGGGCGGCCGGGGCGTCGGCATGGGGGCGGGAACGAGAGCATCGCCGCGGCTCAGGAGACGGTCTCGGCGGAGGCGCAGTTGGGCCGCCCGAGCGGCGGCACCGGTCGGGGCCCGGGATCGGGAACGGGGCCGCGCGATCCGATCACGTCCCCGTCCGGCAGCCCGGGTGGCACCCCGCAGGGAGAGCCGACGCGCATCCGGCCGAACGAGGACGACGAAGTGCGCCGTTCCTTGGAACGGGAGAACTCGGGCGCCGTGATCCTGGCCGACCGGGGCCACCAGATCCAGCAGAATCCCACTGCCGACGAGGTGGCCCGGGCCCGGCAGGACACCGGCGACTCGGGCCGGCTCACGTCGAAACCCGATTACCTGCTCGAGGGCCGCGTCTTCGACTGCTACTCGCCGTCGCAGCACAAGGGCGTGCGCGGAATCTGGAGCGAGGTCGAGACGAAGATCAAGGATGAGCAGACACAGCGCGTGGTGGTGAACCTGGAAGACTGGCGGGGCAACGTCGCCGACCTCCGGCGGCAGTTCCAGGACTGGCCGATCGAGAACCTCAAAGAGGTCAAGGTCATCACGCCCGAGGGAGACATTGTCCAGATCACCCCGAACCCGGAAGACGGCTGAGAGCGTGAAACATGGCGACTGAATACCGGCTGACCCTGGCCGGGACCACGCCCCCGGTGCTGATCGCGCAGCGGGCGCTGCCCGGGCAGGACGAGCGGCCGACCGGAACGCCGCAGTTGCTGGCGGCGGACCTCTCTGAGCGGTACGGGTTCGAGGTCACCGTCCGGGCCGGGCAGAACGGCTACTTCGACGCCGAAACGGACACCGGCATGTGGGAGTGGGAGCCCGCCGCGTACGTCGCGGTGACGTTCCGCCTGGACAAGGACGCCGACCCCGACCGCGCGGTGGGCGCCATGATGCTGATCGTCCGGCGGCTGCTGCAGACCGGCCCGGAGGACGCGGCCTTCGTCCTGAACGGCAACTGGCTGCTGATGTCCCGCTTCGGTGGCGTGCTGGTCAAGCACCGCCGCGACAAGTGGTGGAAGACCTACGCGGCGGCCGAGGATCTGATCGAGGAGCGCGGATCTAGCGCTTACCGGCCAGCTTCCGATAGTCGGCCCACGGGATGACCGGCCGCGCCAATCCACGCCGGTCCAGGTAGCGCTTGGTCGCGGCCCGGCAGCTCTGCACCGTCCGCACCATGTCACGCGGCCCCCGCCCGACCGGCTCGATCACCCTCTCCGGTGCCAGTACCCACCCCACCCCGGTACGCGCCAATCGCCCCCGGACCACAGCATTGTGCAGCCCAGCCAGCTTCTCGTCGTGCCGGTGCACCAGCAGGCTCGCCGGCCCCGCCGTCGCCCCCGCGTCCTCGTCCAGCGCCACCCCGTACCCGTCCGCCGTGCTGGTGATCGTGGTTCGGCGCAGCACCGGCGCCCCCTCGCTGTCCGTCGCGGCCAGCACCGCGGTGCCGTACCCCTTCAGCGCGTGAGCGCCCAGCAGCGGGCCGTCGGTGATGCCCGGCCCGGCCGCCGGGCGGGGTGCCGTCGTGATCTGCGTCGGTGTCACCGTGATCAGCAGCCGCATGAAGTACCAGTCGGTGAACCGGCGGGCCGCCACGTTCAAATAGGCGCGCGCTCCCGGCTGCCGTTCGAACAGCAACTCCCACAGCCGGCCGAGTTCGCCCTCCGGGACCGTGTGGATCTTTTCCGGGCAGGTTGCCGTGCCGCGGATCAGGATCTGCGGCGGGTCCGTCAGGCCGCTGCCGGTCGGGTCCGAGAGCAGCAGCGCCACCCGGCCGTCGCGGCGTACGTTCAGTGCCTTCTGCGGGAAGGCCAGTGACGTGGTCACCAGCAGGGTGCCGTCGTCGCCGCGCAGGACGGCGGTGGGCCAGGCGATCGGGGTGCCGCCGGGGGTCAGGGTGGCGAACTCGGCCGTCCGGTACGCGTCGACGGTGCGGGCCAGGGCGTGGTCGCTGCGCAACATGGCGGTGATCGTACTGATCGTGTCCACTCGTCCCGTTGCTTCCGTGAACGCCCCTCTAAAAGCCGCATATGCCGCGCGCCCCGCGTTTTCCGGACCGCCTTGCCCCCTTAAACGGATTGTCTCGGCCATATCCGTGCCATCCAGGCCTAGCGGCAGAAGGTGTTCTTGTCGATGATGGCTACGTGACAGGCCGCCATCGACGACGTTTGCGACTCCGCGCGGGTACAGCCGTGCTCACCATCCTGGCTGTGGTGGCGGTGGTGGCGGGCGCGCGGATCGCCGTGGGCCAGTTCGGGGGCGGGGAGTGCAGCGGTCAGGTGCGGTTGTCCGTGTCCGCCGCGCCGGAGATCGCCGCCGCCGTGCAGCAGTCCGCGGCGAGCTGGGTCGCCGGTCAGGCTGACGTCGAGGGGACCTGTGTGGTCGTCGACGTCCGCGCCGCGGATCCGGCCGATGTCGCCGCCGTGATCGGCGCGCAGCAGAAGGTCTCGCTCACCGGTGCCGGGGCGCCGCGGGCCGGCGTGACCCCGCCGGACGTCTGGATCGCCGACTCGCGCACCTGGTTGCAGCGGCTGCGTGCGGCCGCGCCGCGGTTCGCCTTCACCGAGGAGGGCTCGCTCGCGATGAGCCCCGTGGTCATGGCGATGCCGGAGCCGGTCGCCAAGGGCCTCGGCTGGCCGGGCAAGAAGCTCAGCTACGCCGATCTGGTCGGGCAGATCACCACCAGTACCAACTTCCGGGCCGGCACGGTCGACCCGGCCCGGGACGCCGCCGCGCTGTCCGGCCTGCTCGTGCTGAGCAGCACCGCGACGACGCTGGACCAGCGCCGCCCGGGCACCTCCAACGGCCTGCTCCGCGCGCTGGCGACCGACACCTCGGTGCTGCGTGACGACCTGATGGCCCAGCTGCCCCAGGGCGACGACGAGGGTTCGCTGGCCGGTGGGCTGGGACTGGCTGCCATGTCGGAGAGTGACGTCGTCACGTACAACGCCGGTAAGCCGCCGGTCGACCTGACCGCGCTGTATCTCGAACCGGCGGCGGCGCCGCTGGACTATCCGTTCACGGTCATGCCGGAGCTGGACCAGTCCCGGGCCGAGGCCGCGCACCAGCTCTACGAGACCCTGAGCAAGAGCTCCGGCTTCCGCGACGCTCTCGCCGTGGCGGGCCTGCGCCTGCCGGACGGCAGCACCCCGGGCGGTTTCGTCAGCCCGGACGGCGCGCCCAAGCGGATCGGCCCGTCCCCGGCGCCCGGCAGCGGTGAGGCCGCGGCGTCGACCATCGACGGCGCGACCATCGACCGCGCGCTGGCCGGCTGGTCGGCCGTGGTGGCGCCGGCCCGGATACTGGCCATCGTGGATGCCTCGGACAGCATGCGTACCCCGGTGCCCACCGCCCGCAACGCCAGCCGGATGCAGGTGACCCTCGCGGCCGCCCGCGGCGGCCTGGGTCTGTTCAGCGACGACTGGCAGGTCGGGCTCTGGCTGTTCGCCGCCGGTGCGGGCCCCGGCAACCACCGTGAGCTGGAGCCGATCGGACCGCTGACCGACAACCGCGACGACGTCGCCGCGGCGCTGAGTGGCATCAAGCCCGCCGGCGGCGACGCCGGGCTCTACCGCACGATCCTCGACGGCTACCGCGAGGTGCAGAACGGCTGGCAGGCCGGCCGGGTCAACTCCGTGCTGGTGATGACCGACGGCGCCGACCCGGGGCAGAAGGCCGGCGACATCAAGCTCGAGCAGTTGCTCACCCAGCTGGACGAGGCGAAGAGTGCGGACAAGCCGGTCCAGGTCATCGTGGTCGGGGTCGGCGACGCGGTGGACGAGGCGCCGCTGGAGCGGATCACCCAGGTGACCGGCGGGGGTGTCTTCGTCGCCGAGGACCCGGCCCAGATCGGCGCGGTCTTTCTCCAGGCCCTCTCGCTGCGCACCGCCACCACCCGCTGAGTCGACTTTGCACGGACGCACCGGCGGGCCCGGTGCGGACGGGCGCTGTCGGACATCCGTACGCGTGCGGGGTTCACCCGGCGGGAGCCGGCCGCTAGGTTGGCCGGATGCGACGGACGAGATCGATCTTTGTCGGTGCCCTGCTCGCTCCCGTGGCCGCGCTGAGCCTGCTGCTGAGCACCGGCGGCGCCGCGACCGCGATCGCCAACGGCGAGCCTGTGCCGGACGGCAAGTACCGGTTCTCGGTCAAGCTGACCATGACCGGCATCCCCACCGCGAGCGGCGGACGTCGCAACAGCGCCTGCTCCGGTGCCCTCATCGCGCCGCAATGGGTGATCACCGCCGGGCACTGCTTCCGGGACGCCAACAACGTGCGGGTCAACTACCCGGTCGCCGACCTGACCACCGCGACGGTGGGCCGCACGGACCTGACCGGCACCGGCGGCCATGAGCTCAAGGTCGTCGCGGTGATCCAGTCACCGACCGCGGACGTCTCGCTGGCCCGGCTGGAGAAGCCGGTCCGCGACGTGCGGCCGCTGCGCATCGGGCACCGGGCCCCGGAGATCGGCGCCGTCGTCCGGGTCACCGGCTACGGCTCCACCACGAGCGTGAGCCCGGCGCCGGTGACCCGGCTCCGGACCGGGCAGATGACGGTGGTCTCGCTGAGCGATTCGGTGACCGGCCTGCAGGGGTACGCCCCCCAGCCCGACACCACACCGTGCCCGTACGACTCCGGGGCCCCGTTCTTCCTGGAGCGTGGCAAGGCCCGCCCGGTGCTGGTCTCGGTGGTCAGCAACGGCCCGAGCTGCCCGCACACCGCGGTGGAGAACAGCGCCCGGACCGACAACATCGCCGGCTGGATCCGCGCGAGCATCCGCTCGGGCGGCGCCTCCTGACGACGTCCCGCGCGGCGGGGTGGATCGGGCGCCGGCGCCGCGAGGTTCTGCGATACCGTTTGGCGGTCGGCCGCCGCGTCGCCCGGGTCGGTGCCGATCCACGCGGCCGCCGTCAGCTCAGGGAGTCACGATGTCCGAGTCGAACGCCGATTCAGCCTTCAGTCCTGCAAAGGGTGGCGGCGGGGTGGTCGGACGGGAGGAAGCCACCACCGGCGAGTCCGCCGAGCAGGAGCCCGAGGTGGAGGTCTTCGCCAACCGGGCCGAGCGCCGGGCCAAGGGCAAGAAGGGCTCCGGCGGCGGTGGCGAGGTCTTCAGCAAGGGTCAGCAGCCGGTCGGCCGCGGCTCGGTGCAGAGCCCCCGCCAGTACGGCAACCGCCGCAGCGGCTGATCCGCCCCGTCACGCCACGGCGGTGACCGTGGCGTCCGCACCACCGCGCCAGAGCAGTCCGGCCTCGGTGAAGCCCGCCGTCCGCAGCGCCGTCAGGTGCCAGCCGGCCGGCGGGGTCCATTCCGAACTGCCGTGCGCGGTGGGATAGACCTTCTCCCGTTCGGCGTGCAGCGGGGCCAGCCGCGGGTCGGCTGCCACACGCAGCCACCAGTCCCGCCAGGACAGCGCCGCACCGGTCGCATAGCGGACCTCGCGGCGGCTGTCCGCCCTGGTGAGCAGCTGCTTCGTCAGCTCCGGCAGCCCTTCGTCGGGCATGTGGTCGGCGTTGGCGAAGATGCCGCCGGCGCGCAGCACGTCGTGCACCTCGGCGTAGAGCACGGTCAGCCGGTCCGGCGTGAGCCAGTGCAGCGCCGTCGCGGTGAGCACAGCGTCGTAGTGCCGATGCGGCAGTGCCTCGGTCCAGGACGGCTGATTGAGATCCGCGGCGATGATCTGGGCCTGGCCGTCGAGGGATGCCTCGGCCAGGGCCAGCAGCACGGGGTCCTGATCCACCACGGTGACCCGCGCCTGCGGGAAGCGGGCGAGGGTGCGCAGCGCGATCGTGCCCGTGCCGCCGGCCAGGTCGAGGACCTCGGGCCGGCCGTGCGGGGTCACCGCCTCGACGGCGTCGAGCATCACCGTGATCCGGTGTTCCCGGTCCGGCAGGTACGCCTCCTGCTGCCGGTCCCAGCTCTCCTGCCACGCGTCCGCCACCTCGGTGAGGTAATGAGTCATGCCCGTCACGCTACTTACCGAGGAGCCCTCGGTCCAGACTTGTTGCCAAGAATGTGCAACAGTGCCGACTGTGGCAGCCGGGTCACCGCGACCCCGGCCAGGCACAGCGCTCCGCCGAGGAACGCCAGCGGGGCGGGCACCTCGCCGAGGAACAGCCAGGACAGCAGCACCGCGATGCCCGGGACCAGGTAGGACGACGAGCTCAGCCCGCCCGCGCTCATCCGGTTGAGCGCGTACGCCCAGGTCGCGAAGGCGATCGCGGTGGGGAACAGGCCGAGATAGACGACGCCGAGCGTGGCGTTGCGCGGCGCGTCCCCGAGCTGGGTGAGCAGGTCTCCGGCGAACGGCAGACAGGCCACGGTGCCCGCCAGGCAGCCGAGCCAGGTCGCGGTGAACGGGTCCACGTCGCGCAGGGACTGCTTCTGCAGCAGGACTCCGACGGCGTACAGGGCAGCGGCGCCGAGAGCCGGCAGGACGCCGATCGCGTCGTGCCGGCCGGTCGAGGTGGCGACGGCGATCGTGACGACGCCGGAGAAGGCGATCACCAGGCCGGTGACCAGGCCGCGGGGGAAGCCCTCCTTGAGGTAGACGCCGGCCAGCACGGCGATCAGGATCGGGCCGACGTTGACCACCAGGGCCGTCGTGCCGGCGTCGAGGTGGTGCTCGGCCGCGTTCAGCACCACCGCGTACAGGCCGAACCACAGCACGCCGTACCCGATGACCAGCAGCAGCGGACGCCCGCGGGGGAGGCGCCGGGGCCGCATCGCGGCGACCAGGCTCAGCGCCGCGGAGCCGGCGGCGAGCCGGCCCAGCGCCATCGCGCCCGGAGTGTAGTGACCGCCGACGGAACGGATGACGATGAAGGCCGAGGCCCAGAGGATCATCGTGACGGCGGTGGCGAGCAGAGGCAGGCTGGGAGTGCGCATCACCCCAATCTGGCCGGGCCACCCGATTAAGCACAAGCAAGTGTTCCTACCGCACCGTTAAGCTCTGCTGTACGGTGACCACCATGCTGGACCTGCACCGACTGCGCATCTTCCGGGCCGTGGTGGCGAGCGGCTCGGTCAACGCCGCCGCGGCGAATCTCGGCTACACCCCGTCGGCGGTGAGTCAGCACGTCACCGCCCTGCAGCGGGAGACCGGCCTGGTCCTGCTGGCCCGCAGCGGCCGGGGGATCGAGCCCACCTCGGTCGGACTCGCGCTGGCCGAGCAGATCGACGGGGCGCTGAGCCGGCTCGGCGACGTCGAGGCCTTCGTGGCCGATCTGCGCGACGGGCGCACCGGCTCGCTGTCCGTGGCCTACTTCCCGTCGGTCGGTGCCGCCTGGCTGCCCGCCGTGGCCCGTACGCTGCTGCGCCGCTTCCCGGACATCCGGCTCGATCTGGAGCTGCGCGACGACTTCGCCGCCGGGGCCGCCAAGCGCGTCGACATCCAGCTGCTGGTGGCGCCGCCGGACTTCGCGGGCAGCCGGGACACCCGCGTGCATCACCTGCTGGACGACCCGTACGTGGTGGTCGTGCCGCCGGGGCACCCACTGGCCGGCGCCGAGGCGGTGGAGCTGGCGCGGCTGGCGGGGGAGCGCTGGATCGACAACGACTTCGCCCGCGGCTGGTGCCGGGAGAACCTCATCGACGCCTGCCGGTCGGCCGGTTTCACCCCGCCGTTCCGGGTGGAGGCGCACGACTATCCGACCGCGCTGGCCTTCGTCGCGGCCGGCATCGGCGTCACGGTGCTGCCGCGCCTCGGCGCCGCCAACCTGCCGGCCGGCCTGGTCGCGGTGCCGGTCACCGCGCCGGCGGTACGACGCTCGATCCACGCCGTGGTCCAGACGTCGGTCGAGTCGACCCCGGCGGCGCAATGCGTGCTCGAGGAGTTGCGCCGCTGCGCCCGCTCGGCGGCGGACTGACCTCATCTGCCGGAAACAGCCGGGACACCTTGACGGCGCAGTTTGTTACCGTTCACACTGCGACACGGCATCGATTGATGTCATTGTCTGATCAGGGAGGTCCCATGCCCGGGAATCCGTTCGGCGATCTTCCTGGCGACCAGCACCACCGAGGCGTCCGGGTCGTGGACGAACCAGGGCCTGATGATCGAGGCCAGCAGCGGCAACGACCACAACGCGATCGACAGTGACGTGCTGGTCTGTCACTACTACGCGGACAACGGCGCGTCCCGGCTCGGCGGGCCGGCCGTACGTGTACTGAGCCGAATGTCTGCAAACAACCTGCAAACACCTATGCCTTCACATTGACGTTCGTCTGTGTTGTTCTGGTACAGGTAAGCGCTTGCTTCGGGCAAAGCGGGCGCGGGAGCCAGTATCAGCTGCAGCAGTGTGAGGCCCCGGCGATCCGGCCGGCGGCCCGCTCGTGCCGTTCCGGACGGCACCTCATCCGTTCCTCACTCGCCGCGATCCATCGCGCGGCACCTCACCGAGCGTCAAGGAGAAACCATGCGCAGCAACGTGCGCCAGCTCGTGCTCGGCTCAACCGCCGGCGCAGCCGCTCTCGCCCTCGTCACCGCCGGTATCACCATGACCGGCGCCGCCTCCGCCGCGGAGAACACCGCGGCCACCGCCCCGCCGAGCACCCTGGCCGCCATCACCGACCTGGTCGGCTGGGCCACCCAGAACGGCGGCACCACCGGCGGTGGCAGCGCCGCGACCACCACGGTGACCAGCGCCTCGGCGCTGACCACGGCGCTGGGCTCCAGCTCGGCCGCGGTCATCCGCGTCTCCGGGACGATCTCGTGCTCCGGCATGCTGCGGGTGCGGTCCAACAAGACCATCATCGGCAACGCCGGCGCCACGATCGCGGGCTGCGGCCTGAACATCAACGGCGATCGCAACGTGATCATCCGCAACATCACGTTCCGGGACTGGGACGACGACGCGATCAACGTGCAGACCTCGGCCACCAACATCTGGGTCGACCACAACACCTTCACCAACGGCTACGACGGTGCGGTCGACATCAAGCGCGGCTCCGACTTCGTCACGGTGTCGTGGAACCGGGTCCACAACCACGACAAGTCGATGCTGCTGGGCCACAGCGACGACAACGCCTCGCAGGACACCGGCCACCTGCGGGTGACCTACCACCACAACTGGTTCGACGCGTCGACCCAGCGGCACCCCCGGGTGCGCTTCGGCAACCCGGTGCACGTCTACAACAACTACTACCGCAACAACAGCGGCTACGGCGTGGCCTCGACCGAGGGTGCCGGCGTGCTGGTCGAGAACAACTCCTTCGAGGGTGTCTCGGACCCGTTCCACCTGGGTGAGGGCGACTCCGGTCCGGGCACGCTGGTCGCCCGGGGCAACCTGCTCGTCTCGTCGGGCTCCGGCCAGACCGGCGGCAGCGTCAAGGCCATCCCGTACGGCTACACGGCCGACGCCGCCAGCAGTGTGAAGTCCATCGTGACCGGCAACGCCGGCGCGGGTCGCATCTCGCTCTGACCCGGTGCGTGCCCGGCCTCCCGCTTCCGGGGAGGCCGGGCACTCCGGTGTCCACCCCCGACAGGAGCTCCCATGATCCCTCGCAAGCTGCTCGCGACCGGCCTGGCCGGGCTGGCCACGCTGACCGGCACCCTGGCCGGCGTCATGAGTGCGCAGGCCGCTCTGGCGATCACCGTGGCGGCCGACGGCTCCGGCACGGTGCGCACTGTGCAGGCCGCCGTCGACCTGGTCCCGGCCGGCAACTCGAGCACCGCCACGATCACCATCAAGAAGGGCACCTACGCCGGCCGGGTGGTGGTGCCGTCGAACAAGCCGAACATCGTCTTCACCGGTGCCACGGGCGTCGCCACCGATGTCGTCATCACGGCCAGCCGGCCGCAGAACACCGACGGGACCGAGGGCAGCGCCACGGTGCTGCTCGGGGCCAAGGACATCGAGATGCGCCACCTGACGGTCCGCAACGACTACAACGAGAGTGCCAACGGTGCCTCCCAGGCACTGGCGCTCTACGTCAAGGCCGACCGGGCGAAGTTCCGCAACCTGCGGCTGATCGGTGATCAGGACACCCTGCTGGTGCACGGCGCGGTGCGGGCGTACTTCTTCAAGAGCTATGTCGAGGGTGACGTCGATTTCATCTACGGCAGCGGCACTTCGGTCTTCGACAACTGCGAGATCTTCTCGTCGACGCGCAATCAGTCGAACAACGGCTATGTGACCGCCTCGGCGACGCCGGGTGCGCGTACCTACGGCATATTGATCGTCAATTCCCGGCTGACGAGTGACGCGGCCGCCGGCACGGTGTATCTCGGCCGGCCCTGGCATCCCGGTGGTGACACCTCGGCCGATCCGCAGGTGCTGATCCGGAATTCGTCGCTGGGCGCGCACATCCGGACGGCCCAGCCGTGGACCGACATGAGCGGCTTCTCGTGGCGGGACGCGCGCCTGTCGGAGTACCGCAACACCGGCGCCGGCGCGACGGTGAACAGCAACCGGCCGCAGCTCAGTGACGCCGCCGCAGCGAACTACACGGCCCAGAAGTACCTGGCCGGAACCGACGGGTGGAACCCGGTGGTCACCGGCTGAGGACTGCGGCCGGACAAGCACGAGGGCCCGCGGCGGAAGGGACGCCGGCGCGGGCCTTCGTCGTGCGGAAAATAAGCGGGACAACGCGAAACGGGGGATGAGGAGGGCGCCTCATCCCCCGTCCAGTTTCGCTTTCGGACGGTTCATGTTCGGTGCGGGAGCCGGGCCAGTGAATGGTCTTGCCGGGTCACCTCCAGGGGGACGGGAGGATAGGGTTGGGAGCGCTCCCATCGATTACTGTAACTGTCTTCCGGGTCGGGTGGAAGAACCTTAAGGAATTGCTCAGACTGTGGCGCGACAAGTTGCCGCCGGGACGGCACTGGACCCCGAGGCGATGAATCCGAAGGTCGTACTCGCGCCGGCCGCCAATGCGCCGTTGTATCCGGCATTCGTGGCGGTCACCGTGCTGCCACTGGCCGAGACGGTGGCATTCCAACCCTGCTGGATCGTCTGGGCACCGGGGTACGCCAGCGTGACGGTCCAGCCCTTGACGGCCGCGGTGCCGGCGGTCACCTTGACCTCGCCCTGGTAGCCGCCCTGCCACGAGGAGCTCACGGCGTACGTGGCCGAGCAGGCACCGGTCGCCGGCGGGGCCGGGGTGGTGGGCGCCGCCGTGGCCGACGGGGAGACGGGCGGGGTGCTGGCCGGCGGGGTGGTCGGCGGCGGCGTGCTGGTGCCGCCGAAGGCCACGTCACTGCAGAAGTAGTACGACTGGTCCGCGTGGCTCGCCTGCCAGATGGTGTAGACCATGGCCCGCCCGGTGCGCCCGGACAGCGCCACCGGCAGGTCGATCTGCACGCCGCCGGTGACCGCGTTCCACCGGGCGGCCGGGGTGTTGCCGATCTGGCTGACCAGCTCCAGATCGGACCATTTCAGTGCGGTGGTGACCGGGTTGAAACCGGGCTTGGTGACGTACACCCGGATGTAGTCGGCGCCGTGGCTGGCGCCGTCGAGCAGCCGTACGTTGAAGTTGTTGCCGACCGAGGTGGGCGTCCAGTCACCGACGACGTCCAGCGAGTTGTAGCGGCCGCCCTGGGTGCGCCCGCCGCTGCACAGCTGACCGTCGGGGATGGCGGCCTGGTGGTTGCCGGCGACACCCTCGCGGAAGAGGCCGTTCCAGTTCCACATGGTGTTCGGGTCGGCCTGCCAGGCCTGCCAGCACATCGGGTCGGCGGTGGCCATGGCCGGGTCCTGGAACTTGCTGCCCCAGCGTTCGTAACAGCCGTAGTTGCGGGACGCCGGCCCGGTGACGTTGCCGTGCGCGGCGGCGGGCCCGGCCGGGAGGACGACCGCGGCCATGGTGGCCACGACGATCCCGACGAGACCGCTGATCAGGATGCGGATTCGTAGCGAAGAGGACATGAGGGCTCAGCACTCCGTGAGAAAAAGGCCCGGGGAAAAGGGCATGGGTCTTCAGGGGTACGGCGGGAGCTGCCCACGGCTCCCGCCCGCCACCGGCCCGGTGGGGTGCGGGCCCAGCCTCGCCGACCGATCGGGACGTGTCAATGCATCCCTTCGCTGAAGAAAGTTGGCCGAACGCGGCAACCTTCCCGGTCAGGTCCGCCACTGTGCAGATGGGCGCGGCGTCCGCTGCCGTCCAGGGCTGTCGAATGGATGGGTGATGACTCGACCTAGTGCGCCGTACGCCGGCCGGCCGTCCCGGCGGACCCGGGACACGTCGGTGGTCGGGCGGCGACCCGTCGGCGGCCGGGTCCACCCGTGCCGGCCGCGACGGCTCCCGGTGCCGCGGCAGTGCAGCGTGCAGGTGGTCTCCGATCTCTGCGGGCCCGCGTCCCGGCTGGACCGGCCCTGGACCGCGGTGCAGGCCGCGATGATCGCCGCCGCGGCCACCGCCGACACGATGCGGGCCGTGCGCGCGATGCCGGGCTGGCCGATCGAGATCGGACCGCTCGCCTACGCCTTCGCGCCCCGAGCCGATCAGCCCGGTACCGGGGCGCTGCTCGTGGCGCCCCAGGTGCCCCAGCTCAGCGTCGCTCTGCTGGCCGACGCCGCCGAGCTGCTGAGCGAGTTCGACGCGGTGCTCGGTCCCACCACCGCGGCCGGCTGGTGGGCGTTCGGGCTGCGCGAGCCCGCCCACGGCGCCGCCCTGCGGACCATGCCCGGCGCGCTGAGCAGCGCGGGCGCTTTGACGGTCGCGGCCCTGCGCCTCGGCCTGCGCGTCGCGATGCTGCCCACGCTGCGGGAGCTGGGCAGCGGCGCCGACGTGCCGGTGGTCGCCGGGCACTGCCCGGCCGGCAGCGAGTTCGCCGTGACCGTCGCCCACCTGAGCCGGGGACGCGGCTGAGCCGCCCTCAAGATCGGGTACGTTGCCGGTATGAGCGTGCGTTTCGGAGTGTTCGTCCCGCAGGGCTGGAAGATGGACCTGGTCGAGATCGCCGACCCGGTCGAGCAGTACGAGGCGATGACCGCGGTGGCCAAGGCGGCCGACGCCGGCCCGTGGGACTCGGTGTGGGTGTACGACCACTTCCACACCGTGCCCGAGCCGACCATCAACACGACGTTCGAGTGCTGGACGGTCACCTCGACGCTGGCCCGCGACACCAGCCGGATCAACATCGGCCAGATGGTCGGCTGCAACGGCTACCGCCAGCCCTCCCTCTACGCCAAGATCGCCTCCACCGTGGACGTGGCCAGCCACGGCCGGCTCTACGCCGGGCTCGGCGCCGGCTGGTACGAGCACGAGTGGAAGGCGTACGGCTACCCGTGGCGCGAGGTGCCGCAGCGGATGGGCGAGTTCCGCGAGGCCGTCGAGATCGTGCACAAGATGTGGACCGAGGAGCGGCCCGTCTTCACCGGCCGGCACTACTCGATCGACCAGCCGATCAACGAGCCCAAGGGGGTCCGCAAGCCGCACCCGTCGTTCTGGCTGGGCGGCGGTGGCGAGAAGGTCACGCTCAAGCTGGTCGCCCAGTACGCCGACGCCTGCAACGTGGGCGGCGGCGACCCGGAGCTCATCCGGCACAAGCTCGGCGTGCTGCGCGGGCACTGCGACGACCTGGGCCGCGACTACGATCGGATCATCAAGTCGACCGGCTTCGAGCTCAAGCTCGACGAGCCCGTCGCCGAGACGATCGGCCGGCTGGAACGGATCGCCGAGGCCGGCGCCGACTACGTGATCGTCTACGTGCCCCGGGTGGCGTACGACCACGAGCCGATGCTGCGTTTCGCGAGCGAGGTCATCGGTCAGTTCAGCTGAGTACGCGTACGGATTTCCCGGACGGCCGCAGCCGGAAAGACTGACGGGCATGCGGAAGACATTGACGGTCCTGATGCTCGCCACCACCCTGTCGGCCGGGGGCTGCACGTTCGCGGACGCGATCTGCGGCTCCGGCGACTATCCCGTCAAGGCTGTGGGCACGACCACCGGCCAGGACTGTGTGCCCGAGGGCCAGGAGCCGCCGGCGGGCTACGTGCGTTACCCGGAGGGCAAGGTGCCCGAGCACGTCGGCGACAAGTGGGACGAGTACTGGAGCAAGGTGGTGGTCGACGAGCGGGGCACCGTCGTGTCCGGCTGACGGCGCGCCCGCTCAGCGCACGGTGTCGGCCAGGAACTGCTCCCACGTGCGCAGGCCCACGGCCCGGTCCGGGGCGAGGTTGGCGCCGGCCCGGATCGCCCGGTACGCCCCGCCGACCGCCGGCACCGCCACGATGGGCCGGCGCCGGCCGGTCGCCCGCAGGTAACCGCGGACCAGGTCGGCCATCGGGTGGATCCGGGGCCCGGCCAGGTCCGGCACCAGCCCGGCCGGCTCGCCCAGGGCCAGCTCGACGAGCCGGGCCGCCACCTCACCGGCGTCCACCGGCTGGAAGCGGACGCCGGCCGGCACCGGGACCAGGGGGAGCCGGGCCAGTTGCCGGGCCGCCAGCAGGGTCAGGTCGTGGAACGGGGTCGCCCGCAGTGTGGTCCAGCGCAACCCCGAGCCGCCCACGACCTCCTCAGCCGCGCGCTTGGCCGCGAAGTAGCCGAACATCGCCCCCGGTCGGCCGCGCTGACCACCGGCACCCGGTCGGCCCGACGACCGAGATGAAGACCAGGTGCGGTGCGCCGGCCCGTCGCGCCGCGCGTACCAGGGTCCAGGCCTTCTGCTCGTCGCCCTTGGCGCTGCCCGCGCAGTGCAGGATCGTGGTGACCCCGTCCACGGCGGCGTCGACGCCCGCGCCGGTGGCCAGGTCGCCGAGGCGGTATTCGGTGCCCGCGGTGGTCTCCCGCGGGTGCCGGCTCAGTACCCGCACGGAGTGCCCGGCCTTGTGCAGCAGCGGCAGGACGAGGCGGCCCAGCGTGCCGGTGCCGCCGGTGAGCAGAATGGGCGCGGACATGGTTTCTCGCGACCCGGTCCTGAGCCGGGCCGACGTCGCCGACCCCGAGCACCAGGCGCTGCTGGCGGACGCGGTCGGGCTGGCGTTGCAGGTGGTGCTCGACACGCTGACCCCGGCCGAACGGCTCGCCTACGTCCTGCACGACATGTTCGCCGTGCCGTTCGAGGACGTGGCCACGATCATCGACCGGTCCCCGGCGGACACCAGGCAGCTCGCCAGCCGCGCCCGGCGCCGGCTGCGCGGTGAGGCCCCGGCGCCGGATCCGGACCCGGCCCGGCAGCGTCAGGTGGTGGACGCGTTCTTCGCCGCTTCCCGGGCCGGCGACTTCGAGGCGCTCGTCGCGGTCCTCGCTCCGGACGTGGTGCTGCGCTCCGACGCCGGTCCCACCCGTCCGCGGCTCAACGTGGTGCTGCGCGGCGCCTCGACCGTGGCGGGCCAGGCCTTCACCGCCCGCCGGCTCGCGCCGTTCGTGCGCCCGGCCCTGGTCAACGGCGCGGCCGGGGTGGTGGTCGTGGTGAACGGCCGGCTGTTCTCGGTCATGGCCTTCACCGTGGCGGCCGGCCGGGTGCTGGCGATCGATGTCCTGGGCGATCCCGACCGGCTGGCTAAGCTCGATCCGACCGCCCTCGACCTGCCACCGGAGCCGTCATGAAGCCACCGGACGCCACCGACCGCCTGGAGTTCCACCCGATGACTCCCGGCGACCTCGACGACATGGCCGCCCTGCTCGGCGACCCGGTCGTCATGCAGTACTACCCACAGGCCCGCGACCGCGACGGCGCCCGGGACTGGATCACCTGGAACCAGCGCCTCTACGGGACCGAGGGTTTCGGCATGTGGGTGGTCCGGCTGCGGGCCACCGGGGAGTTCGTCGGTGACTGCGGCCTGACGCCGCAGGAGATCGACGGCGTGACGGACGTCGAGGTCGGCTACCACGTGCGGGCGGAGCTGCAGGGCCACGGGTACGCGACCGAGGCGGCCGCCGCCTGTCACGCGTACGCCCGCGACGTGCTGGGGGTGCAGCGGCTGATCGCGATCATCCACCCCGGCAACGTGCCGTCCCAGCGCGTCGCGGAGAAGATCGGCCTCGCCTTCGAGCGCGACACGCTCTCCCGTGACGGTGACCCGGTCCGGGTCTACGCGACGGCGTTCTGACCCCGGCGGCGGTAGGCGCCCGGAGACATGCCGACCTCCCGCTTGAAGGCGGCGGCGAAGGCCACGTCCGAGCCGTAGCCGACCTGACCGGCGACCGCTGCCACAGTGGCCCGTTCGTCGCCCAGCAGTGTGCGGGCCCGTTGCATCCGCAGCGCCAGCAGGTACCGCATGGCGGGCCGGCCCACCCGCTCGGTGAACCGGGCCGCGAAGGCCGCGCGGGACAGCCCGGCCGTGGCAGCCAGCGAGGGCAGGGTCCACGGGTGCGCGAGGTCACTGTGGATGGCTTCCAGGGCCGCCGCGACGCACGGATCGCCCAGCCCGGCCAGCCACCCCTGCTGGCCGACGGTGCCGCTGTGGTGCCGCAGGGCCCGGATCAGCAGCGCGTCGGAGAGCCGGGCCATGACCAGCTCGCTGCCCGGCCCGCCGTCGAAGGCCTCGGCCTGCAACGCCTCCACGAGCGCCGCGACCCACGCCGGCGGGCGGCCGTCGCTGCCCGGCAGCTGGATGACGGCGGGCAGGCCGCGCAGCGCGGGGTGGTCCGGTTCGCCGATGACGAACGCCCCGCAGACCACGACGGTCCGCTCGCCCGTGCCGCCGAGCGTCAGCCGTGGCTCCGGGGAGCGGACGGCCACGTCGTAGCCGGAGACGGCCACGGTGGACGGCGCCGAGCGCAGCAGGTGGGAGTCACCGCGGGGCAGGATCACGACATCGCCGGCGGTCAGCCCTCGGACGGTGCCGTCCCGCAGCACCAGCTCGCACCGGCCCTCGGCGATGATGTGCACGCCGCGCAGGCCGGCCCGGTCGAAGTCCACGCTGAACGGGGTGCCGAGCTCCAGCCACCGGTACGCGGCGCTGGAGAACCGCAGCTCCCGCAGCACCGAACTGAGCAGATCCATCGACCCGGCCCCCTCGGACGAACACTGTGGTCCGGCGGACTTCCACACATGGATTGTCCGGCAAGGAGCTCCTAGCGTCGAGCCATGACTGTTACCACCGAACCGGCCCTGCGGGGCATCACCGGACTCGACCGGATCACCCAGGTGAAACTGCCCGTCACCGACCTGGCCCGCAGCGTCGCCTGGTACTGCCGGCTGCTCGACCTGCGGCTGTTCTCCGAGTTCGTGGAGGACGGCGTGCTGCGCGGCGCCGGGCTGATCGACCCGCGGGAGCGCTTCTGCATCGCGCTGCGGGACCGGACCGTCTGCGCCGGCACACCGAGCCTGGACGGCTTCGACGTGTTCGCGTTCACCCCGGCGACGCGGGCGGTCCTCGACGAGATCATCGCCCGGTGCGAGCGGTACGGCATCCGCCACGCCGAGCCGTACGACACCCCGGCGGGCACCATCCTGGACGTGCCCGACCCGGACGGCACGGTGCTGCGGTTCTACCACTTCACCGCCGGCACCACGGGCTTCACCGGGATCGAGTCCCGCGACGGGGCGATCGTCGGCTCCTACTCCCGGCCGCGGCTGCCGGCCGGCTGACAGCTGCCGGCCCGCCGTCTCCTGGGGGAGCGGCGGGCTCGCGACGTCGGCTAGCTCGCGACCGGCAGTTCGGCGTCCTTGGTCGGCATCACGTCGACCGGGGTGACCAGCCGGCGGTCGGCGCCGACCACCCGCAGCGGGCCGGTCAGCCGGACCGTGCCCCGGCACGGCAGGTCCTCGGCGGACGTGCCCACCATGACCTCGATGTCGCCCGGCTCCACGATGCGCCGCAGGTCGCGGCCCGTGAACGCGGTCCGGTCGGCGTGCACCTGGAAACGGACCAGGGCGTCGGTGTGCGGCTCCAGTGACACCCGGGCGAAGCCGGTGAGCTGCTTGACCGGACGGGTCACCTGGGCCACGGTGTCGTGCAGGTAGAGCTGGACGACCTCCTCGCCGGTGCGCTCGCCGGTGTTGCAGACCCGGACCGTCACGGTGAACTCCCCGTCGGTGGGCACCTCGCTCGCGCTGATCCGCAGGTCGTCCAGCTCGAAGGTGGTGTACGACGAGCCGTAGCCGAACGGGAACAGCGGCGTCGGGTCGAGGTTGCTGATGTTGGTCCGGTCGGCGCCGAGCGGCGGCTGCAGGTAGGTGCCGGGCTGGCCGCCCGGGTGCCGGGGGATCTGCACCGGCAGCTTGCCGCCGGGCTGGATCCGGCCGCTGAGGATGCCGGCGATGGCCCCGCCCGCCTCCTGGCCCGGCATGAACGCCTGCACCAGGCCGGCGGCGCGACCGTGCACGTCGCCCAGCGCGTACGGGCGGCCGGAGACCACGACCACGACGACCGGCGTACCGGTGTCCAGCAGCTCGGCCAGCAGGTCGGCCTGCACGCCGGGCAGGCGCAGGTCCTCGGCGTCGCAGCCCTCGCCCGACGAGCCGTTGCCGAACAGGCCGGCGAGGTCTCCGACGACGGCCACGCACAGGTCCGAGTCGCGGGCGGTGGCGACGGCGGCGGCGAAGCCGGACCGGTCGGTGCCCTGCACCTGGCTGCCGCGCTCGTGGACGATCTCGGTGCCGGGCAGCTCGGCGCGCAGCGCGTCCACCACCGTCGGCACGTCGATGCCCAGGCCCAGCTCCGGGTGGCGGGGCAGCACGTGGTTGGGGAACGCGTAGCAGCCCATGAAGGTGCGCGGGTCGTCGGCGCAGGGCCCGACCACGGCGATCCGGGTCGGAGCGGCCCGGTTGCCGTCGAGCAGCGGCAGCGCGGTGCCGGCGTCCAGCAGCACGATCGAGCGCTCGGCCACCTCCCGGGCCAGCGCCCGGTTGGCCGGGGAGTCCAGGTCGGTGCCGGCCGCGCGGGCCACCGAGGCCTCGGGCGTCCAGTCCGGGTCGAGCAGGCCGAGCTCGACCTTGTGGGTCAGCAGACGCCGGGCGGCCCGGTCCACCAGTTCCTCGGGCACCTCGCCGGCGCGCACCCGCTCGACCAGATCGGCGCCGAAGCCGAGGGTGTCGGGCAGCTCGACGTCGATGCCCGCGGCGAGGGCCTGGGCGCCGGCCTCGCCGGTGTCGGCGGCGACCTTGTGCATGGTGGCGAGGAACGGTACGGCCCAGTAGTCGGAGACCACCGTGCCGGTGAAGCCCCACTCGTCCCGCAGCAGGTCGGTGAGCAGCCAGGAGTCCGCAGCGGCCGGTACGCCGTCCACGTCGGAGTACGAGTTCATCACCGAGCCGGCCCGGCCCACCCGGATGGCCGTCTCGAAGCTGGGCAGGATCACGTCCATCAGCTCGCGCCGGCCCATCGGCACCGGCCCGTGGTTGCGGGCGGCCCGCGCGGCCGAGTAGCCGGCGAAGTGCTTGAGGGTGGCGATGATCCCGGCGCTCTGCAGGCCCCGCACATACCCGGCGCCGAGCATCGAGACCAGGTACGGGTCCTCGCCCATGGTCTCCTCGACGCGGCCCCAGCGGTAGTCGCGGACGACGTCGAGCACGGGGGACAGCCCCTGGTGCACGCCGACCGCGGCCATGTCCCGGCCGATCGCCGCGGCCATCCGCTCCACCAGGTCCGGGTCGAAGGTCGCGCCCCAGGCGATCGCGGCGGGGTAGACCGTCGCGCCGTAGGTGGTGAAGCCGGTCAGGCACTCCTCGTGCACCAGCGCGGGGATGCCCAGGCGGCTGTCCTCGATCACGATGCGCTGCTGGCGGACGACCTCGGCCGCGCCCTCGGTCACGGTGAGCGGGATACCGCCGTAGACCCGGGTGAGGTGACCCAGGCCGTGCTTGCTGGCGTCCTCCAGGGAAACCGAGCCGGAGGCGGCGAACACGTCCTGCATGGGGGCTACGTTGAGGTTGGTCCCCGTCCCGGTCTCGTCGGCCGGCTCCTCGTCGTGCTCCATGTCGTTGCTGACCCACCGGCTGCCCAGCTGCGCGACCTTCTCCTCGAGGGTCATGTGCGCCAGCAGCGAGCTGACCCGGTCAGCCACGCCACGGGTCTGGTCGTGCCAGTCAGGTGTCGTCACGATGGTTCTCCTTACGAGCAGGACGGGGGTGCAGGCGTGCCGAAACTTTCGGACTGTCGACGAGACCGGACCGCGACCTTACCGTGACCTTCGACGGGGGGAGATCGGGCCTGACAGTGCTGCAGTGGGTCCACTCTCGCGCCTAAAGCACGAGTCTTTCAAGGGCCTTGACACGCCAATCATGAAATCCTACGTTAACGAAATCTCTCGGTAACTTGCGGTTGTCGATCGAAAGTTCCAGAACCTGGATCCGAGTTCGGCGGCCTCTCCCTCAGATGTTCGACTCGCCGCGAGCCTGCGGCTCACGAGTACGGAGACCAGCGTGGAACGCAGTCCGATATCCCGTCGCACCTTCCTCAGCCTGACGGCCGCCGCCGGCGCCGGCGCCGCCCTGGCCGCCTGCGGCAGTTCCGGCCCGGGCACCAGCTCCGGGAGCAAGGCCGGCTCGGCCAGCTACTGGTTCCTCACCGGCCAGCCCGGCGAGGGCATCCGGCAGGCCGCCGCGGAACGCTTCAACAAGGCCAACCCGGACAGCCAGATCCAGTTCACCGCGTTCGAGAACGACGCTTACAAGCAGAAGATCAAGACGGCCATCGGCGCCGGCCAGGCGCCCACGCTGATCTGGGGCTGGGGCGGTGGCGGCCTGAAGAGCTACGTGGACGCCGGCCAGGTCGAGGACCTGACCCCGTGGTTCGAGCAGAACGCCGCGATCAAGGACAAGCTGTTCCCGTCCTCGTTCGGCCCGGCCACGGTCAACGGCAAGATCTACGCCATGCCGTGCGAGACGGTCGCGCCGATCATCCTGTTCTACAACAAGAAGGTTTTCAACGACGTCGGGGTGCAGCCGCCGAAGACCTGGAGCGAGGTCATGGCGCTCGTTCCGAAGTTCAACGAGAAGAAGATCGCGCCCTTCTCGCTGGCCGGCAAGTCCCGGTGGACCAACATGATGTGGCTGGAGTTCCTGCTCGACCGCATCGGCGGCTCGCAGGTCTTCCAGAGCGTCTTCGAGGGCAAGAAGGACGCCTGGTCCGACCCGGCGGTGCTGGACATGCTGACCAAGCTCCAGGACCTGGTGAAGGCCAACGGCTTCAACAAGGGCTTCTCCTCGGTCGACGCGGGCGCCAACGCCGACCAGGCCCTGCTCTACACCGGCAAGGCCGCCATGATGCTGCACGGCGCGTGGACCTACGGCAGCATGAAGAACGACGGCGGTGACTTCGTCTCCAAGGGCAACCTGGGCTGGATGAACTTCCCGATCGTCGAGGGCGGCAAGGGCGACCCGAGCGACACGGTCGGCAACCCGGGTCAGTACCTCTCGATCTCCAGCAAGGCCACCGCCGAGCAGAAGGAGATCGCGAAGAAGTTCTTCACCAGCGGCGTGCTCGACGAGGCCGAGACCAAGGCGTGGATCAACGACGGCGGTTCGGTGCCGGTGGTCAAGGGCACGGAGGCCACCCTGGCCGCGTCCCCGGACGCCGAGTTCCTCAAGTTCGTCTACGACACCTCGGTCAACGCCAAGGTCTTCGCCCAGTCCTGGGACCAGGCGCTGAGCCCGACCGCGGCCGAGGCCCTGCTGGACAACATCGCCAAGCTGTTCCAGCTCCAGGTCACCCCCCAGCAGTGGGTCACCAACATGAACGGGGTCATCGGTAAATGACCGCTCTTGCTCCGCCCCCGGTGGCGGTACCTTCCTCCAAGACCGGCGGGCGGAGCAGGTCCGTCTCCTGGATGGTGTGGCCGGCGCTGCTGATGTTCACGGCGTTCGGTGTGGTGCCGCTGCTCGGTGTGCTCATCCTCAGCTTCACCCAGTGGGACGGCATCGGTGCGATCAACCCGGCCGGCCTGAGCAACTGGCAGTCGGTGCTCAGCGGTCCCGGCCTGCTGCACTCGATCTGGGTGACGTTCCTCGTGATGGCGCTGTCCTGGGCCTTCCAGACGCCGATGAGCCTGCTGCTCGGCGTCTTCCTGGCTGCCCGGAAGCGCTACCGCGGGTTCCTTGCCGTGCTGTACTTCATCCCGTTGCTGCTCAGCTCGGCGGCCATCGCGATCACCTTCAGCGCACTGCTGAACCCGAACTTCGGGCTCGGCACGGGCCTGGGCTTCGAGTGGCTCAACCAGGACTGGCTGGGCCAGGGCAACCTCGCCCTGGGTGTGCTGGTCTTCGTCGTGTCCTGGCAGTTCATCCCGTTCCACTCGCTGATCTACCAGGGCGCCGTGCGGCAGATCCCGACCGCCATGTACGAGGCGGCCGAGATCGACGGCGCCGGCCGGGTGCGCAAGTTCTTCAGCATCACCCTGCCCCAGCTCAAGTACACGATCATCACCTCGTCGACGCTGATGGTGGTGGGATCGCTGACGTTCTTCGACCTGATCTTCGTCCTCACCGCGGGCGGGCCCGGCGACGCCACCAACGTGCTCGCGCTCGAGATGTACAAGACCGGGTTCATGGCCAACCTCATGGGTCCCGCCAGCGTGATCGCGGTGATCCTGGTGCTGTTCGGCCTCGGCCTGGCGCTGCTGCTGCGCAAGCTCGGTGGCGGCGGCGCGTCCGACAGCCAACTGGAAGGTGCCTGATGGCTATCTCGACCCGGCCGGCACCGCCGCGACACGGCGTGTCGGTGACTTCGTCCGGCGGCGGACGGCGCCGTTCCCCGCTGCGATTGAACTGGTTCGGCGGCAGTTTCAGCTGGCTCTGGCTGATCGTGGTGATGCTGCCGATCTACTGGATCGTCATCACCAGCTTCAAGACCCGGGCCAACTACTACGCCCAGAACCCGCTGGTCCCGCCGTCGGCACCGACACTGGACAACTACCGTCTGGTGATCGAGGCCGAGTTCACGCGGTACTTCATCAACAGCGTCATCGTGACGGCCGGGGCGGTGCTGCCGGCGACCTTGATCTCCTTCATGGCGGCGTACGGGATCGTCCGCGGGAGTGCGGGCAGCCGCTTCCTGCGCTCGGTCAACGGCCTGTTCCTGATGGGCCTGGCGATTCCGCTGCAGGCGGTGATCATCCCGATCTACCTGATCATCATCCGGCTGCAGATGTACGACACGCTGCTGGCGATCATCCTGCCCTCGATCGCCTTCGCCATCCCGTTGTCGGTGCTGGTGCTGGCCAACTTCATCCGGGACGTGCCCAAGGAGCTGTTCGAGTCGATGCGCCTGGACGGCGCGACCGAATGGGGCACGTTGTGGCGGCTGGCGTTCCCGCTGGTCCGTCCGGCCCTGGTGACCGTGGTGATCTACCAGGGGCTCGGCGTCTGGAACGGCTTCATCCTGCCGCTGATCCTCACCCAGAGCCCCGATCAGCGGACCCTGCCGCTGGGGCTGTGGAGCTTCCAGGGCCAGTACGGCGTCAACGTGCCGGCCGTGCTCGCCTCGGTCGTGCTGACCACGCTGCCGATCCTGATCCTGTACGCGATCGGCCGGCGGCAGCTGCTCAGCGGTTTGACCGCGGGCTTCGGGAAGTAGCGACGGGGGCGGTGCTGTCCCGCACCATGAGCTCGGTGGCGAGCTCGACCCGGGGAGCCTGAAGGGCCTCGCCGCGCGCCAGTCGCAGGACTGTGTGCGCGGCGAGCCCGCCCATCTCGGCCAGCGGCTGGCGCACGGTGGTCAGCGGCGGTGAGGACCAGCGGGCCTCGGGCAGGTCGTCGAAGCCGGTCACGCTCAGGTCGGCGGGCACCCGCAGGCCGCGGCGGCGGGCGGCTTCGTAGACACCCAGCGCCATCTGGTCACTGGTGGCGAACACGGCGGTCGGCGGCTCGGCGAGATCGAGCAGCCGGCCGCCGGCGGTGTATCCGGACTCGTGGCGGAAGTCGCCCTGCACGACCAGGGCCGGGTCGGTGCCGATGCCGGCCGCGGCCAGGGCGGCCCGGTAGCCGTCCAGCCGGGCTCGGCTGCACGAGAGCCCGCGCGGGCCCGCGATCAGCCCGATCCGCCGGTGGCCCAGGGCGAGCAGGTGCTCGGTGGCGCTGAGCCCGCCGGCCCAGTTGGTGGCGCCGACCGTGGCCACCTCGGAGGCCGAGCCGCCGGCCGGGTCGATGACGACCACCGGGATGTGCAGCCGGCGCAGCTGGATCTGGACCGGCGCGGCGACCTGGGACAGCACGAAGACGACCCCGTCGCAGGTGCGCGTGCGCAGGTTGCGCAGCCACTGCCGGGTCGCCGTGTCGTCCTGGTGCACGGCCGAGACGACCGTGCCCGCGCCGGCGGCGTGCGCCACGTCGGCCACCCCGCGGATGATCTCGACGGCCCACGGGCTGTCGAGCTCGTCGAAGACCACGTCGAGGACCTGCGCGCGGCCCGGCGCGCGGGAGTTGCGCCGCCGGTAGCCCCGGTCGCGCAGGAGCTGCTCGACCCGTTCCCGGGTGGCCGCGGAGACGTCCGCGCGGCCGTTGAGCACGCGGGAGACGGTCGGCACGGAGACCCCGGCCGCGTCCGCGATGGCGGAGATGGTCACCCGGCGCTCGTCCGCGCTCATCGCGCTCCTCCTCGCTTGCGGGGCCAGTAGCGGCGGGCCCGCCCCTGCCGGAGCGGGCCCGCCGTGCCGAGCAGGATCAGCGCCCGGCGAGCGCCAGGGTGTCGCGCAGCGCGGCGTAGGCCGGCTTGGGGTTCAGGTTCTCGTCGTACGGGGTGGCGGAGCCCTCGCCGTCGAAGACGCCGGGCACCCACGAGTAGCGGTCGGTGAAGCCCCACAGCGTGTACGAGACGCACTTGTCGGCGAGCAGGCACGCCTGCAGCAGGGCGGTGAAGCCCTGCGCCTGGGCCTGCACCTTGATCGGGTCGGCCGGCAGCGGCATCCGCACGTCGACCTCGGTGAAGGCGGTCTGCAGACCGAGCTTCTCGAAGCGGCGCAGGTTGGCCAGCACGTCACCGGGTACGCCGTACTGCACCGCGAGGTGGCCCTGGATGCCGTACCCCTGCACCGGGACGCCCTGGGCCTTGAGCTGCTTGACCAGCGCGTAGTACGCGTCGCTCTTGGCGCTGAGGCCCTCGTTGTTGTAGTCGTTGAGGAACAGCTTGGCCCCGGGGTCGGCCTGGTGCGCCCAGCGGAACGCGTCGGCGACGTAGCCGGGTCCGAGGTTGCGCAGCCAGATGCTGTCCCGCCAGGTGCCGTCGTCGTTGAAGATCTCGTTGACCACGTCCCAGTGCCACACCTTGCCGCGGAAGTGCGTGACCTCGTCGATGATGTGCCGGCGCAGGACCTCGCGCAGCTGCGTGGGCGTGAAGGCCTCCTCGGTCACCCAGGCCGGGTTCTGGTTGTGCCAGACCAGGGTGTGCCCGCGGACCTTCTGCCGGTGGGCGCGGGCGAAGTCGACCAGCCGGTCGGCCGCGGCCCAGTCGTGCACGCCCTGCCGCGGCTCGGTGGCCTCCCACTTCATCACGTTCTCGGCCGTCACGGTGGAGAACTCGCGGCCCACGGCGGCGCGGTAGGCCTCGTCGTCGGCCAGGGCCGCCATGTCGACGGCGGTGCCGATCCGCAGGTCGGCGCGGTCGGCCAGGGCCCGCAGCCCGGTGGGGGCCGGTTGGTGGGGCTTGGCCGGGGAGGCGGTGGCGGCGGGACCGCCGGTCAGGGTGAGGGTCGTCAGGAGAACGACGCCGGCGAGAACGCGAACTCTCATCGTCTGTCCATTCTGTTCCGGCCTTCCGCGGACGGCCGAGAGGTTCCGAGAACTTCCGTTACGTGACCGGAACATATGCCGATACTGTTCACCGGTCAACAGGTAACAACGTGGACAGATAACGGCGAAGATCAATGAGGTGAGCGCGTGATCTGGGGCGCAGCGCCTTCTTGACGCGACTTCGACCGGGTTCTATGTTACGGACGTTCGGCCGCGCGGTTTCCGAAAGTTTCGGAGCAACGGGTCCCCGGAATCGATCGTGAGGATGCCATGTCTCATCGTCCGAAGTGGTGGCGCCGGCTGGCGGTGCCGATGTCCGCTCTGCTGCTGGCCGGAGGCCTGGCCGGCCCTGCCGAGGCCGGCGGCCCGACCGCCGTGGTGGTCGACACCGCCCGCGGGCAGGGCGACGTCGTCAGCTTCACCTTCGACGACGGCCCCAACCCGCCCGACACCCTGCGCCTGCTCGACGTGCTGCGCCGGCGGCACGTGCGCGCGGTGTTCTGCCTGTGGGGCGACCACGTCGTCGAGCATCCCGAGGTGGCGCGGCGCATCGCCGCCGCCGGGCACGTGCTGTGCAACCACTCGATGCACCACGACGACTTCGGCCCCTGGACCCCGGAACAGATCAGGGCGGACCTGATCGAGACCAGCGCGGCGATCCGCCGGGCGGTCCCGCACGCCCGCATCCCGTACTTCCGGGCGCCGTACGGCAGCTGGGGGCAGAGCCCGCAGGTCGCGGCCGAGCTGGGCATGCAGCCGCTGGGCTGGCGGGTCGACATCGCCGACTGGGAGCCGCCGGGCACCGACGTTCTCGTGCAGCGGCTGCGCGAGCGCATCACCCCGGGCGCGGTGGTGCTCATGCACGACGGCGGCGGCGACCGCAGCCAGACCGTCGAGGCCGTCGACCGGATCATTCCCGAGCTGCGCGCCCAGGGCTGGCGCTTCACCCTGCCGCGGCGTCGTGGCTGACCGGGGAGGATCCGTGTCGACCAGACGCGAACTGCTGGCGCTCGCCTCGGGCGCCGCCGTGGCCGCGAGCCTGCCGGGCGCACCGGCCCAGGCAGCCGGCCGGACCGGCGATACTCCACACTGGACCGGCACCTGGGCCGCGGCGCCGACCACCGTCCCGCCCACCCCGCCGACCGTGCTGGAGAACCAGACCGTGCGCCACGTCGTGCACGTCAGCACCGGCGGCGACCGGCTGCGGATCCGGCTGACCAACGAGTTCGGCGAGCAGCCGCTGGTCATCGGCGAGGTGCGGGTCGCCCGGCGCGCCGGGACCGGGGCGAGCACCGACAGCCGGCCCGGCACCGACCGGGCGGTCACCTTCGGCGGGCGCACGGCGGCGACCGTCCCGGCGGGCGCGCCGCTGGTCAGCGACCCGGTGCACCTACGGGTCCCGGCCGGCACCGAGCTGACCGTCAGCGTGTACCTGCCGCGGCGCACCCCGGTCACGACGCTGGCCGCCTTCGCGTACCAGGACAACGTGATCGCCGCCGGGAACGTCACCGCGGCCCGTACGGTCACGCCGACCGCCGTGGTCGGCCAGAACCTCTTCCTGTCCGGGGTCAGCGTCGCCTCCGGGGCCGGCGCGATCGTCACCCTCGGCGACTCCATCACCAACGGCGCCAACGCGGCGGCGAACCTCAACCACCGCTGGCCCGACCTGCTGGCCGCCCGGCTGCGGGCCGCCCGCATCGACCGTGGCGTGGTCAACGTCGGCGTCTCCGGCAACCGGCTGCTGCACGATCCCAACCCGCCGGCCGGCAGCGACGCGGTGGCGTATGCCGCGTACTTCGCGCAGAGCGCGCTGCGCCGCTTCGACCGCGACGTGGTCGCCCAGCCCGGGGCGGAGTTCCTGATCGTGCTGCTCGGCGTCAACGACCTCGGCCACCCCGGCACCACCGCACCGGCGTCCGAGGTGGTCTCCGCCGACGACCTCATCGCCGGGCACCGCCAGCTCATCGCCCGGGCCCACCAGGCCGGGCTGAGGGCCTACGGCGCCACCGTGCTGCCGTTCAAGGACGACACCCTCGGGTTCTACTCGGCGGAGAACGAGCGTAAGCGGTCCGCGCTGAACCACTGGATCCGCACCAGCGGGGACTACGACGCGGTCATCGACTTCGACGCCGCCGTCCGCGACCGCACCGATCCGCTCCGGCTGGCCCCGGCCTACGACAGCGGTGACCACCTGCACCCCAACGACGCCGGGATGGCCGCGCTCGCCGCGGCCGTACCCCTGCGACTCTTCCGATAGGGAAGGCGTACCCATGAGGCTCCTGCTCGCTCTCGCGGCCCTGGCCGCACCCTTCTTCGTCGCCGGGCCGGCACCGGCCGCGGCGGTATCGCGTGACGCGCTGGCCACGGGGCAGCGCGACTCGTACGTCTCCGCCCTGCCCGGCCGCGGCCGCTTCCCGCTGGTGGCCGGCGGTCGCGCCGCGCCGCTGGTGGTCAGCGCGGGCGACCACGCCGGGGTGATCCGGGTGGTGGACGACCTGAGCGCGGACATCGCCGCGGTCACCGGGGTGACGCCGGTGGTGGCTCACGACCGGGTGCCCGGCGGGCGTGACCCGGTGCTGGTCGGCACCATCGGCAAGAGCCCGCTGATCGACCGGCTGGTCGCCGCGGGCAAGCTCGACGTGCGCGGCATCGCCGGCAAGTGGGAGACCACGGTCGAGCAGATCGTGGAGAACCCGCTGCCCGGGGTCCGGCGCGCGTTCGTGATCGCCGGTAGCGACCAGCGCGGCAGCATCTACGGCGCCTACGACCTGTCCAAGCGCATCGGCGTCTCGCCCTGGCGCTTCTTCGACGACGTCCCGGTCCGCCATCAGGACGCGGTGTACCTGCTGCCCGGGCGGCACACCCAGGGCACGCCCGCGGTGAAGTACCGCGGCTTCTTCATCAACGACGAGAACCCGGCCACCGGCACCTGGGCCCCGCGCTACTTCGGGCCCGGCAAGGCGCCCGGCTTCCCGAACGGGCTCAACGCGGCCTACTACGCCAAGGTCTTCGAGACGATGCTGCGGCTGAAGGCCAACTACCTGTGGCCGGCCGTCTGGGGCCGGGCGTTCGCCGAGGACGATCCGCAGAACCACGCCACCGCGTCGTTCTACGGCGTGGTGATGGGCACCTCGCACGAAGCGCCGATGATGCGCGGCATCGAGGAGTGGAACCGGCACCCCGCCGGAACGGGCGAGTGGAGCTTCCGCCGCAACCCCGACGCGATCAAGGCGTACTGGCGGGACGGGGCCGAGCGGATGGCCCGCGAGAAGATCGAGGGTGTCGTCACCCTCGGCATGCGCGGCAACGGCGACGTCAGCCTGCCCGACGGCGACGGCATCGAGCTGATGAGCTCCATCATCGACACCCAGCGGGAGATCCTGCGCGAGAACGGGCTGATCGGCGCCCCCCAGGTGCAGACCCTCTACAAGGAGGTCCAGCGCTACTGGGACCGCGGCTACCGGCCACCGGACGACGTCACCGTGGTCTTCTGCGACGACAACTGGGGCAACATGCGCAAGCTCCCGGACGCCTCGCTGCCGGCCCGCAGCGGCGGCTATGGCATGTACTACCACTTCGACTACGTCGGCGGCGGCCGCAACTACAAGTGGGTCGACACGGTCAACCTGACCAACACCTGGGAGCAGCTCAACCTCTCGTACCGCTCGGGGGTCGACCGGCTCTGGATGGTCAACGTCGGCGACCTGAAGAACGAGGAGCAGCCCACCCAGTTCTTCCTCGACTACGCCTGGAACCCCGACGCGCTGCCGCTGCACAAGCTGGGGGAGTGGGAGCGGCAGTACGCCGCCCAGAACTTCGGCCCCGCCCTGGCCGGTGACATCGCCGAGGTGCTCAGCGACTACGGCCACCTGCAGTCGCGCCGCAAGCCCGAGCTGCTCAACCGGCGCATCACCATCGACCCGGTCACCCAGGTGATCACCTACGACGACGAGGGCAACCCGTTCAGCCTCACCGACTACCGGGAGATGGACCGGGTCACCGCCGAGTGGCAGGCGCTCGGTGCCCGGGCCGAACGGATCAAGGCCAGGGTGCCCGCGGCCTGGCAGGACGCCTACTTCCAGCTCGTGTACTACCAGGTCAAGGCCACCGCGAACCTGTACGCGCTGCGCCGGGCCGAGTTCACCAACATCCGGTACGCCGGCCAGGGCCGCGCCGCCACCAACGACCTGGCCGACCTCGCCGAGGCCCGGTTCGCCGAGGACCAGGCGCTGAACGCGTACTACAACAACGAGCTGGCCGGCGGGAAGTGGAAGGACTGGCAGCTCCAGCCCAAGATCGGTTACGGCAACGTGGCCCGGTACGGCCCCAACGCGCCCTGGCAGCAGCCGGAGAAGGACAACGTGGCGCTGCCGGACGAGATCTACCCGTATCTCAAGCGCATCGAGGTGCCCGCGGCGGCCGCGATGGGCGTGGACCTCGACGGCGGCGACCCGGTGACGCTGCCCGCGTTCAGCCCGTACCAGTCGCAGCCGCAGCAGTACATCGAGGTCTACAACAAGGGCACGACGCCGTTCGCGTACCGGATCACCCCGGCCGTCCCGTGGGTGCAGGTCACGCCGGCCGCCGGCCGGGTCGGCAAGCAGGTCCGGGCCACCGTACGGGTGGACTGGCGGCGCGCGCCGAAGGGCACCACCACCGTGCCGATCACGGTGACCGGCGCGAACGGTGCGCAGGTCGTCGTGCAGGCGCCGATCGACAACCGGGTGCGCCACCCGAAGGGCTTCGTCGAGGCGAACGGCTACGTCGCGATGGAGGCCGACCACTACACCCGCAAGGTGGGGGACTGGCGCCTGCTGCCCGGCATCGGCAAGACCGGCAACGGCCTGACCCCGCTCGGCGGCACCGACGCCCGGCTGGAGTACGCGATGACCCTCACCACCACCGGCCCGGTCAAGGTCACCGCGGTGCTGTCGCCGCGCAACAACGTCCACCCGACCGACGGCCTCAAATACGCGATCTCGCTGGACGACCAGGCGCCGCAGACGGTCAACATCACCAAGGCCACCGGCGCCGACGACACCACCATGAACCGCCAGTGGGAGCGCAACACCTCCGACAACGTCAACCGCACCACCACGACGCACGAGGTCACGACGGCCGGCCCGCACACCCTCAAGTTCTGGATGGTGGACCCGACGGTGATCGTGCAGCGGCTCGAGGTCGACACCGGCGGGGTCAAGTACAGCTACCTCGGCCCACCCGAGAGCAAGCGGGTGACCCGATGAACCGCCGGTCGCTGCTGGGCCTGGGCGGCGCCGCGGCGGTCTCCGTGGCCACCGCCGTCCAGACCCGCGGCCACCGTCCCCGCCGGGACTGGCTGCACACCTGGGTGTCGATGCCGCAGCTCACCGAGCCGCACAACCTGCCGCCGGCCCCGTTCACCGGCACCGACTCGGTGCTCGTGGACACCACCCTGCGCCAGACCGTGCACACGTCGATCGCCGGGAGCTCCGTACGGTTGCGGTTCTCCAACGCCTTCGGCGGCGCGGTCCTGCCGATCACGGCCGTCTCGATCGCCCGGCCCGCCGGGGGCCGGGCCGGCTCGGCCGCGATCGAGCCGGGCTCCCTGCGGCCGGTCACCTTCTCGGGGCGGACGTACGCGTCCGTCCCGGTGGGGGCGCAGGTCGTCTCCGATCCCGTCGACCTCGACGTGCCGGCCCGCAGCGAGCTCACCGTCACGCTCCACCTGGCCACCGGCCAGGCGAGCACCGCGGTGACCTCGCACCCCGGCTCCCGCACCACCTCGCACCTGCTGCGCGGCGACCACCACGACGCCGTGGACCTGCCCGGCGCCACCCCCGTCGTGCACTGGTACTTCCTCAGCGGGGTCGAGGTGCTCGCGCCGGGCGACAGCACGGCCACCGTGGTGCTCGGCGACTCCCTGACCGACGGCCGCGGCTCCACCACCGACGGCAACGACCGCTGGCCGGACCAGCTCTCCGCCCGGCTGCGCGGCGCCCACGCGGTGCTCAACCAGGCGGCCGGCGGCAACCGGGTGCTCCAGGACGGCCTCGGGCCGAGCGCCCTCGCCCGGCTGGACCGCGACGTGCTCGCGCTGGCCGGGGTGGCCTCGCTGATCGTCTTCGAGGGCGTCAACGACATCGGTACGGCGGCAGCCACCCCCGAGGCGCAACAGCGGGTGGGCGAGGATCTGCGGGCCGCGTACGACCAGATCGTCACCCGCGCCCACGCCCGCGACATCCAGGTGTACGGGGCCACGATCACGCCGTTCGGCGGCAACGAGGGCTACGACGACCCGGGCGGGTTGCGTGAGCAGACCCGTACCGGGGTCAACGAGTGGATCCGGCGCAGCGGGCGCTTCGACGGGGTCGTCGACTTCGACGCCGTGGTCCGCGACCCGGCCGCCCCGCGCCGGTTGCTGCCCGCCTACGACACCGGTGACCACCTGCACTTCAATCCGGCCGGCTACCGGGCGCTGGCCGAGGCCGTCCCGCTGCGGTGGTTGCGATGACCAACATGACCAATGTGGCGGTGCTGCTGCCGCCACCGGAGGCGTTGCCGGCCCGGCTGTCCACGTACCGGGAGGTCTTCGCCGGTCCGGTGTTCGATTTGGCCTTCGCCGCGGCGGGCACCTTCGACCTGCTCGCCTCGGCGGACATCCTGGCCATCGCGCCGCCGGTGCGGCGGGGGCCCGACACGATCACCGCCGAGGAGGCCGCCGCCCTGCGCGAGGCGGTACGCCGCAACTGCCGGATCCTGGCGATCGGTGAGGCCGTCTTCACCGTGGCGGCCGCCGGGCTGCTCGACGGCCGGGCGGTGTCCACCTGCCCGGCCCACGCCGAGGAGCTGCGGCGCCGCTATCCGCGGGTCCGGCTGGCGCCGGGCGTGCGGTACGTCGACGACGACCCGATCTTCACGGCCGCCGCCGGAGCCCCCGGCGTGGAGTTGTGCCTGCATCTGGTCCGTAAGTACCACGGCGCGGCCACCGCCGCCGGCATCGCCCGTTCCCTGCCGCGGCACCGCGCGGCGGAATAACAATTACCCCGGTCTATTCCCTCGGGAGTGAGACCGGCTCAAAATGGGAGCGCTCCCACATGTCATCCCCATCCCCGAACCGGAAGGCATCCACCGTGTCCGACCGACCCGTCCCCCGCCGACCCCGACTCCGGGTCACCCTGACCCTGCTGGCCGCGAGCATCACCGCGGGTGGTGTCGCCCTGGCCGTGGCGCCGTCCGCCGAGGCCGCGACCACCCTCGGCGCCTCGGCCGCGGCCACCGGCCGCTACTTCGGCACCGCCGTCGCGGCCAACAAGCTCAGCGACAGCACCTACGTCGGGATCCTGAACCGCGAGTTCAACTCGGTCACCGCCGAGAACGAGATGAAGATCGACGCGACCGAGCCGCAGCAGAACCAGTTCTCCTTCACCAACGCGGACCGCATCGTCAACCACGCCGTCGCCCAGGGCATGAAGGTCCGCGGGCACACTCTGGCCTGGCACTCGCAGCAGCCCGGCTGGATGCAGAGCATGGAGGGCACGGCGCTGCGCTCCGCCATGCTCAACCACGTCACCCGGGTCGCCACGAACTACCGCGGCAAGATCGACACCTGGGACGTGGTGAACGAGGCGTTCGCGGACAGCGGTGGCGGCCGGCGCGACTCCAACCTGCAGCGCACCGGCAACGACTGGATCGAAGCCGCGTTCCGGGCCGCGCGCGCCGCCGACCCGGGCGCCAAGCTCTGCTACAACGACTACAACATCGACAACTGGACGTGGGCCAAGACGCAGGCCGCGTACACCATGGTCCGCGACTTCAAGGCCCGCGGCGTGCCGATCGACTGCATCGGGCTGCAGTCGCACTTCAACAGCGGGTCGCCGTACCCGAGCAACTACCGCACCACGCTGGAGAGCTTCGCGGCGCTCGGCGTGGACGTGCAGATCACCGAGCTGGACATCGAGGGCTCGGGGCAGACCCAGGCGGCCACGTACGCCAACGTCGTCCGCGACTGCCTGGCCGTGCCCCGGTGCAACGGCATCACCGTCTGGGGCATCCGGGACACCGACTCGTGGCGGGCCAGCGGCACCCCGCTGCTCTTCGACGGCAGCGGTAACAAGAAGGCGGCGTACAACTCGACGCTGGAGGCGCTCAACGCCGGCGGGACCACCAACCCGACCACGCCTCCGGTCTCCCCGACCGTCTCTCCGACCGTCTCGCCGACGCCGCCGACCGGCACCACACCGCCGCCGTCCGGGGCCGGCTGCACGGCCAGCTTCACCGTGAACGCGTGGACCGGTGGCTTCACCGCGACGGTCCGGGTCGCCGCAGGCTCCGCTGCGGTCAACGGCTGGGCGGCCACGCTCACCCTGCCGTCGGGCTCCGCGGTCACCAACGCCTGGAACGCGCAGGCCACCGGCAGCACCGGCGCGGTCCGCTTCGCCAACGTCTCCTACAACGGCCGGATCGCCGCCGGATCCAGCACCGAGTTCGGCTTCCAGGGCACCGGCACCCCGCCCACCGGCACCCCCGCCTGCGCCGCGTCCTGATCGCGACGTCCGGCGCGGCGTGGACCACCCTTCCGCGCCGCGCCGGACCCATCCCCCGGAGCGAGGAACGATGAAACGACTGACCCAGGCCCTGCTGGCCCTCACCGCCGCGGTGAGCGCGATCGGCGCCTCCGTGCTGCTGCCGGCGGCCCCCGCGGCGGCGGCGACCCTGCAGGAGGTCACCGGCTTCGGTGCCAACCCGACCAACCTGCGCATGCACCTGTACGTCCCCGACCGGCTCCCGCCGAACCCGGCCCTGCTCGTGGCCGTGCACTACTGCACCGGCTCCGGACCGGCGTTCTACTCCGGCACCTCGTTCGCCTCCCTGGCCGACCGGTACGGCTACATCGTGATCTACCCGTCGGCGACCCGCTCCGGCAACTGCTTCGACGTGTCCTCGCCGGGGGCGCTGCGCCACGACGGCAACAGCGACCCGGCCGGCATCGTCTCGATGGTCCGCTACGTGCAGCAGCGTTACAGCACCGATCCGGCCCGTACGGTCGTCACCGGTGCCTCCTCCGGCGCCATGATGACCAACGTGCTGCTGGGTGACTACCCGGACGTGTTCCGCGCCGGGGCGGCGTTCATGGGTGTGCCGTTCGGCTGCTTCGCCACCACCGACGGCTCCGGCTGGAACAGCGCGTGCGCCAACGGCCAGATCACCAAGACCCCGCAGGCGTGGGGAGACCTGGTCCGTAACGCGTACCCGGGATACACCGGCGCGCGGCCGCGGATGCAGGTGTGGCACGGGGTCAACGACGACACGTTGCGGTACCCGAACTTCGCCGAAGAGATCAAGCAGTGGACCAACGTGCACGGCGTCTCGCAGACCCCGGTGCTGACCGACTCGCCGCAGTCGGGCTGGACCCGTACCCGCTACGGCTCGACCTCGGCGCAGCCGCCGGTCGAGGCGATCAGCGTGGCGAACACCGGGCACAACCTGCCGCAGGCCGGCATGGCCGAGCGTGCGGTGACGTTCCTGGGGCTGGACAGCACCACCGTCCCGCCGTCGAGCACCCCGCCGAGCACCCCGCCGTCCAGCACACCGCCGAGCAGCACCCCGCCGTCCAGCCCGCCCCCGGGCACGGGCGGTTGCCGGGTCGGATACGTGGTCAACGCCTGGAACAGCGGCCTGACCGCGGCGATCTCGATCACCAACTCCGGACCGGCCGTGACCAACTGGACGCTCGGCTTCACCCTGCCGGCGGGCCAGACCATCACCTCCGGCTGGAACGCGACGTGGACGGGCTCCAGCGGAGCGGTCACCGCCCGCAACGTCTCCTACAACGGCAGCCTGGCCACGGGTGCGTCGACCAGCATCGGCCTGCAAGCCACGCACACCGGCGACAGCAGCCGCCCGACAGCGTTCACGCTGAACGGGACCGCCTGCACAGTCGCCTGATGAGACCGCCTGCTGCCCCGGACCGGGTGAGCCGGGGCAGCAGGTGCACCAATTGCCGAGACCACCGCGCGTAGCCGGGCGATCCAGCACACCGCGGTCGGCCGCCACCCGATGAACCGTTCCGCGTACCCCCACACTGGCCACCGGCCCGGCCTGGTGGTTCGCACCACCAGGCCGCGCTCACCCTAGGCTCCGGTACGGGTCGCGATCGCCTGCAGGAAGATCTCGTTGATCTTCGCCGGGTCCTCCGCGATGAAGACACCGCTGGACGGCCCGCTGGCGTCCGAGATCGCCTTCAGCTCGCCGCGGTCGACCTCCGGCCCGATCCCGATGATCACCATGCGCACCGGCTTCCGCGGGTCCCGCGCCTTCCTCAGTTCGGCGACCAGCCTGTCGCGGGTCAGGCCGTCGGGGTTCTCGTTCACCCCGTCGGTGAAGAGGATGACCGAGTTGACCCGGCCCTGCTGCCACCCCTGCTGCACGTTCTTGTACGCCGCCAGCGCGGTGTCGTACAGCCCGGTGTCGCCGGTCTTCTTGGGTTTCATGTCGTTGAGGGCGTCGTTGAGCTTGTTGCGCGCCGTGGACAGCGGGCTGATCGCCACCTTCGGCTGCCACGCCTGCTTGCCCACCAGCTCCGTGGAGAAGAACCAGGTGCCGACGGACCAGCGGTCGTCGAACAGCTGCAACCCCTGCGCCGCGGCCCGCTTGGTGACCTCGTTGCGGGTCAGGCCGCCCGCCGTGGGCACCTCGGTCAGCATCGAACCGGAGATGTCGAAGACGGCGAGCACCCGGCCCGGCTGCGTGATCGCGGCCCAGCTGCCCAGCACCTGACTGATGGCCGTGGAGGCCTGAGCCGACGCGGCGGCACCCTGACTCGCCGTGCCGCCCGGGGCGATCACCGGGGTGGCCACCGGCGGCGCGCCGGTCGGAGCGATGAAGCCCGCCCCTGCCTTGCCGTCGGGCCCGCGCAGACCGGCGGCGGCCAGCGCGTCACGGAACGTCGTCCCGCGCAGCTCCTCGTGCAGCGCCGCGGCGGCGGCCGCCTTCTGCGGGTCGACCTCCGGCATGACCGCGAACGGGTAGTTCAGCGCGGTGGGCGCCGGATCGAGGTAGAGGGCGGCGAGCTGGATGGGTGGCTTGCCCCCGTTGTACGAGACCACGTCCTCCTCGGACAGCGGTGCCGCGCTCAGGCCGGTGGTGACTTCTGCGGCCGTACGCGGGAACTTCTCCAGCAGGTCCTGCCGGATGCTCGAGGTGTTCCCCGCGAGCTTGCGCAGCGCGGCGACCTTGCGCTGGGCACCCGCGATGTCGTTGCCGGCGGCCGCGCCCAGGGCGAGCAGGCCGGTGAGTCCGGCCGCGTCGCGGGTCGGGTCGACGATGCCCGGCAGCAGGCTCTTGCTGGTGGTCAGCTGACCGAGCAGCTCCTGCCACTTGAGCTTCTTGGTGGGCCAGCCCAGCTTCTGCGCCATCGGCGCGGGCATGGCCAGCACCACGGGGCTCTCGGCGATAGGGGCGTTGTCGGTGGGCACGAAGCCGGGTGCCTCGCCGCCGACCCGCAGCAGCCAGGTCGAGGAGTCCGGGACCCACACGTCCGGCACGACCGGCTTGCCGGGCGCCGCCTTCAGACCGGAGAGACCGACGCCGTGCTTGGCCGCGATGGTGGCGGCCGCGGTGGCGGGATCGGCGGCAGCGACGGCGACCTTGATGCAGACGCCGCCGACCTGAGCGTTCTCACCCTGGGCCCACTTGTCCGCGGTGGTCTGGATGGCGCCGGCGATCTCGGCGGCGGCGGTGACCGCGACCTTCACCTCCCCGGCACAGTCTCCGGCGGAGAGACGCTGGTAGCCCAGCCAGGATCCGGCACCGATGACGACGAGCGAGGCCGTGGCCGCGCTGACGACGATGCCGGTAAGACTCAAGGTTCTTCGATGGCGTCCGGGCACGCGGTCCATGCTCCGCAAGCAAAGATCGGAATGCCATGGACGTTCGGACGGAATTCTCACATCAACTGCAAAATGCGGCCCACATCCACCCCAACCGACTGCTTTCCGTGTACGGCGTGACGACACTCAGTGAGGTTCAGCGTTTCTGTCGGACCCGTGCGGTATCAAGACATCGTCTCCCGCACACAGGAAGCGAGCACCGCATGTCGAGCACGGGACCGTCCGCCGGCCTCAGCACCACCGACCACGAGGTGGCCCCGGTCGTCGACGCGGCCCATGCCGAGGTGTTCGGCACCCGGGAGGAATACCGGGCGGCGATCGAGCGGATGCGCGCCGCCGCGACCGCCTACTACACGGGCGGCGACCTCGTCATGGACGACGCCACCTACGACGCGCTGCTGGCCCGCACGGCGGCGACCGAGCAGGCCGAGCCGGGCTGGGCCGAGAGCGACTCGCCGACCGTGACGGTGGGCGCCGGCGTGGCGGCCGGCGACGTGGAGCACAGCACCCCGATGCTCAGCCTCGACAACGTCTTCGACGCCGACGAGCTGCGCGCCTGGGCGACCCGGCTGGAACGGGTCCTCGGCCGGCCCGCCCTCGGCTACACGGTCGAGCCCAAGATCGACGGCATGGCGATCGCGGCCCGCTACGTCGACGGCCGGCTGCGCCAGGTCGCCACTCGCGGTGACGGCCGGGCCGGCGAGGACGTCACCACCCAGGCCCGGCTCGTCGCCGGCCTGCCCGCCGAGCTGCGCCGGCCGGTGACGGTCGAGGTCCGCGGCGAGGTCTTCATGACCGACGCCGACTTCGCCCGCGCCAACGAGCTGCGCACGGCCCACGGCGGCCAGGCGTTCGCCAACCCGCGCAGTGCGGCCGCCGGCACCCTGCGCGCCCAGGACCGGGCGTACGACGCGCCGCTGTCCTTCCTGGCGTACGCGGTGCACGACCTGCCCGGCGGCGAGGGCCTGACCCACAGCGCCGCGATGGCCGCCATCGCCGAGCTGGGTGTGGCCACGACGGCCGGCTCGCCCGCGGGCATGCCCCGCTGCGCCACGATCGACGAGCTGTCCGACGCCATCGCCGCCATGGGCGCGGCCCGCGGCACGCTCGGCTTCGACATCGACGGCGCCGTGGTCAAGGCCGACGACCCGGCCGACCGCGACCTGGCCGGCTCGTCGAGCCGCGCACCCCGCTGGGCGATCGCGCACAAGTTCCCGGCCGACACCCGCACCAGCAAGCTCGCCGCGATCGAGGTGCAGGTCGGCCGCACCGGCGTGATCACCCCGGTCGCCGTCCTGGAGCCGGTCCAGGTCGGCGGCGTGGTCGTCACCTCGGCCACCCTGCACAACTTCGGCGACCTGGTCCGCCGCGACGTCCGCGTGGGCGACACGGTCTTCGTGCGCCGCGCGGGCGAGGTGATCCCCGAGATCACCGGCGCCAAGCTCGACGAACGCCCCGCGGACGCCGAGCCCTTCACCCCGCCGGAGGTCTGCCCCCGCTGCGGCGGCGAGATCGACCGCACCCAGAAACGCTGGCGCTGCACCCAGGGCCGCGCCTGCGGAGCGGGGGAGTCCCTGTCGTACTTCGCCGCCCGCGACTCGATGGACATCGAAGGCCTGGGCGACAAGGTCATCGCCGGCGTGGTGGCAGCAGGCCTGGTGACCGACCCCGCCGACCTGTACGACCTGACCCCGGAAGCACTGGCCGAGCTGGACCGCCTGGGCCGCACCTCGGCGACAAAGCTGGTGGCGGCGATCCAGGCCTCCAAGGCCCAGCCACTGTCCCGCGTGCTGACCGGCCTCGGCGTCCGCATGACGGGCCGCTCGATGTCCCGCCGCCTGGCCCGCCACTTCGGCACCATGGAGGCCCTCCGCGCGGCCACGGTGGAGCAGCTGCAGGAGGTGGAGGCGGTCGGCCCGGAACGCGCGGCCACGATCGCGGCGGAACTGATCGACCTGGGCCCGGTCATCGACAAACTGACGGCCCGCGGCGTGACGATGACCGAGCCCGGCGTCCCGGGCCGCGAAGCAGTAACCGATCCCGAAGCTGTCGCCCTTCCGGTCCGTCAACCGCTGCGCAAGGAGGACGGCAAGCCGATGACCGTGGTCGTCACCGGCTCGGTCCCGGGCCTGAGCCGCAACGAAGGCAACGAAGCGGTGGAACACCTGGGCGGCAAGTCCTCCGGCTCGGTATCGGCGCGGACGGACCTGGTGGTGGTCGGGGCGGGCGCCGGGTCGAAAGCGGCGAAGGCGGAGGAGCTGGGGGTCCGAATCATGCCGGCGGAACGCTTCGCCGACCTGCTGGCCGCCCAGAACGCGGGCGACGAGCCGGCCCTCCAGGACTACCTCGACTGACCCCTCTGTGCTGGCCGCGTCTCGGCTCTGCTCGGTTCGGGACGGCCCTTCGCCGGTGGTTTGTGCCGGGCCGGGCTGGTGGGCGGTCTGCGGGATTGGCCACCGCGGATGCCTCGCGCAGGGATCGGCGTGCCGGGGATGCACTCAGTCGCGCCTGCACAGGTCAGGCCGGATCGGTTGTGGCCGGGCTGGTGGTGCGGAGCCGGCCATGGCCGGGATGTTTCGTGACCTCAGGCGTCGCTCGGGCCGGGCGACCAGCCGGTCTGCTGCGCCCAGTCGTCCGCCCGATGGATGATCCGCCAGCAGTGGTCGGCCTTCGCATCGGTGTAGGCAAGGCCGTCACGCGGATGCTCGGCGGCGAGCCGGCGCTTGACCTCCGCGTATTCCGCAGCATCAACCGGGTGCGCCCGCAGATAGTCGCGAAACAGCAGCGGAAACTGCTCCGAGAAGCTCCCGGCCCGACGCACGTGAACATGGGTCCGCGCCGCACCGGGCGGCTCCCGGAAGTACCGCTTCGTAAGCTCCGGATTGTCGGCGCGATGGACGAAACCCAGACCCACCAGCGGATCCCGGAACGGACCGACCGGCTCCAGCCGGGCCACCGAGATCTGGACGTCGACAACCGGCTTCGCCGCCAGCCCCGGCACCGAGGTGGACCCGATGTGGTCGATCCGCAGCGCAACGTCCCCCAGCGCGCCCCGCAGCCGCCGCCCGAGTTCAGCGAAGCGCGTCGCCCAACCGGAATCGTGATCGACGATGCGGATCACCCCGCACACCTTGCGCCTTGTCACCATCCATCGCCCGCATCGTAGGCGGCCCCTGCTTCACCGGCCGCCGACAACGGGCCGGCTCGCTACTCGGGGCAGGCGGCGGGCTCGCCGGGCTTGCGCGGCCCGCTGGGCTCGCCGGCCCGATGGCCCCCGCGCTTGCCGTGCTTGCCGGGCCCGCTGGGCTCGCCGGCCCGGTGGCCCCGCGCTTGCCGGGTTTGCTGGGCTTGCCGGGCCCGCTGGGCTCGCCCGCCCGGTGGCCCCGCGCTTGCCGCGCTTGCCGGGTTTGCTGGGCTTGCCGGGCCCGCTGGGCTCGCCCGCCCGATGGCCCCGCGCTTACCGGGCTCACTGGGCTTGCTGGGCTTGCCGCGCTTGCCGGGCCCGCTGGGCTCGCCCGCCCGATGGCTCCGCGCCTACCGGGCTTGCCGGGCCTGCTGGGCTCGCCGGCCCGATGCCCCCGCGCTTGCCGGGCTCGCCGGGCCTGCTGGGCTCGCCGGCCCAATAGCCCCTGGCCTCGCCGGCCTCGCCGGCCTCGCCGGCCTCGCCGGCCCGCTGGCCCGATGGCCCGATGGCCCGATGGCCCGATGGCCCTCCGAGCCTTGCCGGCTCTCCGAGCCGACGACCCCGAGGCCTTGCCGGCTCTCCGGGCCGACGACCCCGAGGCCTTGGCGGACGTGCCGGGCTTCCGAGGTCCGCCGGGCTTCCAGGTCCGCTGTGCTTCCAGCCGCCGGGCTTGCCAGGTTCGGTGGGTCGCGGCCCGCTCACCCGCCGCCCGCGCGACACCCCTTCGCCCGCCGTCCGTCCGGCGTCCGTCCGCCCTGGCCGAAACCCCGCCGTCCGCCCAGCCGACTCCCCGCCGAGCGCCCCACCACCATCGCCGGTACGGTCGCCGAAATCAGCTCCCACCAGATTCCCGGCTGATGTCGAGAATCCCCGCCGCAGCTTCGTCCATCGGTGACCGCGCCCCTCAAGTGCGGCACGAGGATAGGAATAAGGCATGACCAAGTACCTGCTCATCGTGGATTACCAGCCCGGCGTCATCGACAAGCCGATGGACGAGTGGGCCCCCGGCGACATCAAGGCGCACATGGACTACTACGGCGCGTTGCGGGCTGAGCTGTTGGCCAGCGGCGAGCTCGTCTTCCAGGAGGCGCTGACCGGCCCCGAGCTCGCCAAGGTCGTCACCAGCGACGGCGTCGCGGCGCCGGTGGTCACCGATGGGCCGTTCGCCGAGTCGAAGGAGATGCTGGCCGGGTTTCAGCTCGTCGACGTCGAGAGTGAGGAGCGGGCCCTCGAGATCGCGGCGAGGATCTCCGCGGTTCCGGGACCCGGCGGGGTGCCGCAGCAGCAGCCGATCGGCGTACGCCGGGTGCTCGGGCCTTCCGACTTCGCCCTGCTGACGCCCGAGCTGTGACCTCGGCGCCGCTGTGATCGAGGTACCGACCGTGGAGGACCTGCTGCGTGAGTTCGCGCCGCAGGTCCTCGGCGTTCTCGTGCGCCGCTTCGGAGATTTCGACGCCGCCGAGGATGCCGTGCAGGAGGCGTTGCTCGCCGCCGCGCTGCGGTGGCCCGTCGACGGCGTTCCGGACAATCCGCGTGGCTGGCTGATCCGGGCCGGCGCCAACAAGTTCGTTGATCAGGTCCGTAACGAGCTGGCCCGCCGGGAGCGGGAGCGGCGGGCTGCATTCGAGGAGCCGCCTATCGACGTACCGGATCGGGACGACACCCTCACGTTGCTCTTCCTGTGCTGTCACCCGGCGCTGACGCCGGCCTCCGCGATCGCGCTCACGCTGCGCGCGGTCGGCGGCCTGACCACCGCCGAGATCGCGCATGCCTTCCTGGTGCCGGAGGCCACGATGGCGCAGCGGATCAGCCGGGCCAAGCAGCGGATCAAGGCCTCCGCGATTCCGCTCCGGATGCCGGAGCCGGCCGAGCGGCGCGCCCGGCTGCGGTCGGTCCTGCACGTGCTCTACCTGATCTTCAATGAGGGGTACGCCGGCAGCACCGGCCCCGACGTGCACCGCACCGAACTCTCCGCCGAGGCGATCCGGTTGACCCGTACGGTGCACCGGATGCTCCCGGACGACGGTGAGGTCGCCGGTCTGCTGGCGTTGATGCTGCTCACCGACGCCCGCCGCCCCGCCCGGACCGGCACCGGCGGTGAGCTGATCCCCTTGGAGGAGCAGGACCGCGGCCGCTGGGACCGGCAGCTGATCAAGGAGGGGACCGCGCTGCTCGACGCGGCGATGGCCAGCGGCACCGTCGGCGAATACCGGTTGCAGGCGGCGATCGCGGCCCTGCACGACCGGGCCGCCCGGGTGCAGGACACCGACTGGCCGCAGATCCTCGCCCTGTACGGCCTGCTCGACCAGCTCACCGGCAACCCCATGGTCACGCTGAACCGGGCGGTCGCGGCGTCCATGGTGCACGGCCCGGCCGAAGGGCTGCGCCTGCTCGCGACCCTCGACGAACGGCTGCCCGGCCACTACCGCCTCGACGCCGTCCGGGCGCACCTGTACGAGCGGTCCGGTGACACCGGGGCCGCGATCGCGCACTATCGAACCGCCGCCGCCCGCACCACCAGCGCCCCGGAAAGGCAGTATCTGACCACTCGGGCGGCCCGCCTGAACGAATTGCGGGAAAACAACAAATGAACGGCAGTGACCGGCGCCCGGAGAATTGCGCGTGTGCATTACCGTGGCGTCGTGTCCGCAGTTGCCATGGCGACGAGAAAATTGTTCCGTCCCGAAACCCCCGTACGTCTGCGCTTGTGGGCCTCCCTGGTGATCGGCGTCGCCGTGGCCCTGCTCGCCGCCTCCGGCCTGCTGTTGTCGCAGCTGCGCGGGCAGGTCCGGATCATCGGTGGTGAGGCGGCGCCGCAGGCCGCCACGGCCGCGGATCTGTATTTCGCCCTCAGCGATCTCGATGCCCAGGTCGCCCGAATGGTGCTCGTCGGTGACGCCGCGGAATTGTCCGGCAGTCAGCTCGACGCGCTCGGCACCTATCAGCAACGCAGCCGGCAGATCGACGAGGATCTGCAACGGTCGCTGACCACCGTGACCGGGCAGGCCGACCGGGCCATTGTGCTGGATCTGATGCACGACCTCGCCGTCTACCGCCGGTGGGTGTGGCAGACCCTCACCGCGCAGTCGCAGGCGCCGCCGCAGCCCCCGGGCCGGTTGCCGCCCGACGCGCTCGGCTACTACACCCAGGCGACCAACGTGCTGCACCTGCGGTTGCTGCCGGCCGCCGACCGGCTGCGCGACGCCGGTGAGTTCCGCCTCGACCGGGCGTACGCGGCCAAGGCCACCACCGAGGCGTGGACGGTCGGACTGGCCGTGCTGCTCGGCGGGGGTCTCGTCGTGCTCCTCGTGATCCTCCAGGTGTTCCTGGCGCGGCGGTTCCGCCGGTTGCTCAATCCGGCCCTGGCCCTCGCCACGGTTCTCGCCCTGGGCCTGACCGTGGGGGTGTGCCTGGTCGTCGTCGGGCAGGGGCAGCGGCTCAGCGCCGCGCGCAACGATCACCTGACGCCCTACCTGGCGCTGTCGCAGGCCCGGGCGCTGAGCTACGACGCCGCCGCCGACACCAGCCGCTACCTGCTCAGCGGCAACCTGGCCCTCTACCGGCAGGACTTCACCGGCAAGTCGGCCCAGCTGATCGAGGTCGCCGGACAGCTCGACGCCGACGGCCAGGTGCGTGACCGGTGGCTGGGCTATCAGCGGGACCATCAGCGGGTCGTGGCGCTGGCCGGCTCCGGGCGTACCCGGGCGGCGGTCGACGTGGTCACCGGCATCCGCCGCGGCGACGCGGCTTTCGATTTCTCCTATTTCGATGCCGCGGTCGGCGCGGCGGCCACGGCCCGCAAGGCCGGTTTCGACACGGCGCTGCGGGACGGGGAACGGCTGCTGACCGGCTGGCCGCTGATCCCGCTGCCGGTCCTCGGGGTCGTGATGCTGCTCGTGCTGCTCGGGGTCCGCGCGCGGCTGGCGGAATACCGATGAGGGCGCCGCTGGGTCTCGTCGCCGCGCTGGTGCTCGCGGCCGGGGCCGCGGCGTGCGCTCCGGTCGTCACGGCGCCCGCGGCCGGCGACGCGATCCCGTGCGCGGCCGGATCTTTGCGGGCCCAGGGCTCGTCGGCGCAGACCAACGCGGTCAACACGTGGATCCGGAACTACCAGGTCGCCTGCTCCGGCGCCACGGTCGCGTACGGGAGCACCGGCTCGGGCGCCGGGGTCCGCGCGTTCCTGGCCGGCACCGGTGACTTCGCCGGCTCGGACTCGCCGCTCACCGCCCAGCAGCAGACGGCCGCCGACGCCCGGTGCGCCCGCGGCCCGGCCGTGCACCTGCCCATGGTGATCGGGCCGATCGCGCTGGCCCACAACGTCGCCGGGGTCGGCGACCTGCGGCTGGCCCCGGCCACCGTGGCCCGGATCTTCGCCGGGACGGTGACCACCTGGGACGACCCGGTGATCGCAGCGGACAACCCGGAGGCCGTCCTGCCGTCGACCGCGATCCGCACCGTGCACCGCGCGGACAGCTCCGGCACCACCGCGAACTTCACCGCGTTCCTGGCGGCGACAGCCCCGGCCGACTGGCGGTTCGGCGAGGACAGCACCTGGGCGGCCCCGGGCGGCAGCGCCCAGCGTGGCAGCAACGGTGTCGCGTCCACGATCGCCCGCACCGACGGGGCCATCGGTTACGTCGAGGCGTCGTACGCGCGGTTCCACAACCTGGCCGTGGCGCGGGTCCGCAACGGCGCGGGGGAGTTCACCGCGCTGACCGACGAGGCTGCCGGGCGTACCGTCGCGGCCGCCGCCGTCACCGGGACCGGCTCCGACCTGCGGCTCGCCGTCGATTACCGGACCACCGCCGCCGGGGCGTACCCGATCGTCCTGGTCACGTACGAGGTGGTCTGCCGGACCGGCACGCCCGCCCGCAGCCTGCCGCTGCTGCGCGGCTTCCTGACCTACACCGCCGGCCCGCAGGGCCAGGCCGCGGCCGCGCGGCTCGGCTACACGCCGCTGCCCGCGGCCCTGCAGGGCAAGGTGCTGGCGGCGGTGGGCGCGCTGAACTGACCACGGTGGATCTAGGCTGGCGGGATGGAATATCGCGCACTCGGCAAGTCCGGTCTCCGGGTCTCCGTGCTCACCATGGGGACGATGACCTTCGGCGGCAAAGGCGGCTTCGCCAGCGTCGGCTCGACCGATGTGGCCGAGGCCCGCCGCCAGGTCGACCAGTGCCTCGACGCCGGCGTCAACCTGATCGACACCGCCGACGTCTACTCCGGCGGGGTCTCCGAGGAGATCGTCGGTGAGGTGCTCGCCGGCCGCCGCGACGAGGTGCTGGTCGCGACCAAGGTCCGGATGCCGATGGGACCCGGCCCCAACGACGCCGGCCTGTCCCGCCACCACATCATCGCCGGTTGCGAGGCCAGCCTGCGCCGGCTGCGCACCGACCACATCGACCTCTACCAGGTGCACGAGTGGGACGGGCAGACCCCGCTGGAGGAGACCCTTGAGGCGCTGCGGCAGCTGGTCACCTCGGGCAAGGTCCGGTACGTCGGCGCGTCCAACTACACCGGCTGGCAGCTGATGAAGGCGCTCGGCACGGCGGACCGCACCGGGCTGCCGCGTTTCGTCAGCGAGCAGATCTACTACTCGCTGCAGGCCCGCGACGCCGAGTACGAGCTGATCCCGGCCGCGGTCGACCAGGGCCTGGGCGTGCTGGTGTGGAGCCCGCTCGCCGGTGGCCTGCTCTCCGGCAAGTACCGCCGGGGCGTGCAGGCGCCGGCCGGCTCCCGGCAGCTCACCGACTGGAACGAGCCGCCGGTGCACGACCAGGAGAAGCTCTACGACACGGTCGAGGTGCTGGTGCAGATCGGCACGGACCGTGGCGTGTCGGCGGCCCAGGTCGCGCTGGCGTACCTGCTGGGGCGGCCGGCGGTGACGTCGCTGGTGATCGGAGCGCGCACCGCCGCGCAGCTCGCCGACAACCTGGCGGCGGCCGAGCTCGTGCTCAGCGCCGAGGAGCGGGCCCGACTGGACGCGGTGAGCGCGCCGACGTTGCTGTACCCGTACTGGCATCAGGCGAAGACGGCGAGTGACCGGCTGTCTCCCGCGGACCTCACCCTGCTCGGGCCGCACGTGCAGGACTGAGCCGTCAGCCGCGGGCGCGCCGCACGATGGTCTCCTCGCGCAGCACCAGCGAGCTCACCCAGGCCTCGGCGAAGTGCAGCAGACCGCGCGCGCCCGCCTGCTCGAAGATGCGCCGCAGCAGCTCCGTGCGGCGCGCCGGCGGCAGGTGCTCCCCGTCGGTCGTGCCGCGCACCCGGTTGACCAGCTGCTCCACGGCCAGGAAGAGGAACGGCCCGGCCACCGCCAGGGCCCGCCAGCGGAACTCGGCGCCCTCGTCGACGCCGCGCAGGATCAGCATCGCGGCGAGCTCGTCCGCCTCGTACTCGCGGCGGGAGTTGCGGGGGTCGTCGTCCGGCGGGGTGTGGTGGTGGCCGGCGAGCAGGTGGCCGTACTCGTGGCCGAGGGCGAACCGTTCCGCCGACCGGGCCATGAAGAAGCCGAAGGTGTTCTGGGCCTCCGCCGGGGCGTCGGGTGCGTCGAGATCCCGCCGCAGGTAGGCGGTGACGGCGTCCGCGAACGCCGCGTCGGCCTCTTCGCGCTGCTGACGCTGTTGCAGGGCCGCGGCTGCGTACCGGCTCGCGCCCTGCTCGTCGCGGGCCGGGGTGAGCTGCGACGCGACCAGCGTGGCGGCCACCCGGTCCAGCAACGGGCGCAGGCCGGTGTCGAGCAGGATCAGCGTGCCACCCTCCACGCTGTGCGTCCGCGCGTGCAGGGCCCGGTGCGGGAACGCGCCGACATGGGTGCCGGCCGGCACGTCGATCCGGCTCACCGCGAGGGTACGGCGGATCCCGGCGTCGACCGCGTCGAACGGGTTGGCCAGCTCGTAACCGCCGTCGCGGATCGTGGCCAGCACGTCCTCGCCGACGTGTGCGCGCTCCCCGGGGCCGAGGCCCTCGACGTAGGCGCGGACCGCCGCGCGGGGCAGGGTGCCGTCGGGCATAGCTCGGCCTCCTGTAGTCGTGGTCGCGGCATGGTGGGGTAGGACAGGATATGGTCAGGCGTCGATGGTCAACGGCGGCGGGGGACACTGTGCGGCGTTTGTGGACGGCTTTGTCCGCGCTCATGATCATGGTGGCGCCGATGGTGGTGGCGCAACCCGCGGCGGCCGCGGATGAGGACATCCTCACCCGGTTGCGCGCTGTGCCCGGCCTGACCGTCGTCGAGGAGCGAGCCGCGCCGGCCCCGTACAGGTTCTTCGTCCTGACCATCACCCAGGCCGCCGACCACCGGCATCCCGCCGCGGGCAGCTTCCAGCAGCGCCTGACGCTGTTGCACCGCGGCACGGACCGGCCCACGGTCCTGCACACCACCGGGTACGGCGTCCCCGGCTCGATCTTCCGGGCCGAGCCGACCCGGCTCATCGACGGCAACCAGCTCTCGGTCGAGCAGCGGTTCTTCACCCCGTCGCGGCCCGAGCCGGCCGACTGGTCCGACCTGACCATCTGGCAGGCCGCGACCGACCACCACCGCATCGTGCGCGCGCTGACCCCGCTCTACCCAGCTAAGTGGATCTCCACCGGCGCCAGCAAGGGCGGCATGACCTCGGTCTACCACCGCCGCTTCTACCCGGCCGACGTGGCCGGCACGGTCGCCTACGTCGCCCCGCAGGACGTGGTCGACCGGGAGGACTCGGCGTACGACCGCTTCTTCACCACCGTCGGCGGCGATCCGGCCTGCCGGGCCGCCCTCGACGCCGTGCAGGTCGAAGCGCTGCGCCGGCGCTCGGTGCTGGTCGCCCGCTATCAGGCGTGGGCGGCCGAGAACGAGCGGACGTTCACCATCGTGCGCTCGGCCGACCGGGCCTTCGAGTTCCTGGTGAACGGCACGACGTGGGCCTTCTGGCAGTACAGCGGGCTCAGCCAGTGCGCCTCGGTGCCCGCCGCCACCGCCTCCGACGACGAGATCTTCGGCTGGCTGGACGCGGTCTACGGGCTGGACTCCAACACCGACCAGGGCATCATCGGTTACGTGCCGTACTACTACCAGGCCTCGGCCCAGCTCGGCTACCCGGTGATCAGGCTGCCGCACCTGGCGAAGCTCCAGCGCTACCGGGGCCAGGACCGCGCGGAGTCGTACCTGCCGCGCGGCCTGCGCCCCCGCTTCCACCCGCCGGCGATGGCCGACATCGAGCTCTGGGTCCGCGGCGCGGCAAGCCGGCTGCTGTTCGTCTACGGCGAGAACGACCCGTGGGGCGCCGAACCGTTCCGCCTCGGCCGCGGCACCCGGGACTCACTGTCCTACGTGGCCCCGGGCGCCAACCATGGCGCCAACATCTCCCTGCTGACCCCGGACGAGTCCGCCACCGCGACCGCCGCGGTTCAGCGCTGGGCGGGCCTCACCGCCACGGCGGCCCGGGCGGCAGCCCCGGCAGCGGCGCCGTACGACCCGCTGCTCGACGCCTACAACCCCGCCCTGGACCGCCGCTACAACCGCTGACTTCTCAGAACCGTTTGAACACCGACAGGGCCGGCAGGGCGCGTCCGTTGTAGTCGAACAGCGCCTGGTTCTCCCAGCCGTCACCGGAGGCCGGGTCGGCCGGGTCCCAGCCCGCGCCCTCGGCCGCCGTCCACGTCGGCTCCCAGTAGAAGACGCCGAGCGCGTTCGGCACCCCGGCGACCACGGTCAGGATGTCGCGCAGCGCGTCGGACTGCCCGCGTGGCGTGGCCGGGTAACCGCCGGCCTCGGCCAGGGCCGCGGTGAAGATGTTCGTCTCGTGGTCGTTCTCGGCGGTGGTGAAGCCGTACGCGGTCTCGGCCACCATCACCGGCTTGCCGTAGCGGCCCGCCAGGTCCAGCAGGTTGGCCTGCAGCGCGCCGAGTGAGCCGTGCCAGTAGACGTAGTGCGACACCGCGATCACGTCGAACGGCACGTTGCGGGCCGTCGCCTGGTCGAACCACCAACGGTGCCCGCCGTTGTTGCCGCCCTCGGCCAGGTGCAGCACGACCTTGGTGCCCGGGGACGCTGCCGTGACCGCGGTGCTGCCCGCCGTCAGCAGGGCGGCCAGGCCGTCCCAGTTGTCCCAGCGGCCGTCCGGCCACAGCAGGCCGCCGTTGATCTCGTTGCCCACCTGGGCCATCGCCGCCGGGGTGCCCTGCGCCCGCAGGTCGTGCAGCACCTCGTAGGTGTGGTCGTAGACGGCCTGCTTGAGCTGCTCGAAGCTGAGCGCCGCCCAGGCCGCCGGCTTGTTCTGCTTGCCCGGGTCGGCCCACGCGTCGGAGTAGTGGAAGTCGATCAGCAGCCGCTGTCCGGCCGCCCTGGCCCGGCGGGCCTGGGCCAGCACGTCGTCCTTGTCGTTGTAGCCGTCGGCCGGGTTCACCCAGACCTTGAGCCGGATGAAGTTCACGCCGTTGGCCGCGAGCAGACCGAACGGGTCGCGACGCTGCCCGGCGGCGGTGCGGTACACCGCGCCGTGGTCCTCGTTCTTGGTCACGTGCGAGACGTCCGCGCCGGTGATCGCCAGCGGGGTGCCCGGCGCGGAGTCCGACGGCCCGAAGGCGAGGTCGTCGAAGTTCGTGTACTGCCCGGCGGTGGCGTCGGAGTGCAGCACGATCGTGCAGCGCCCGCCGGTCACCTTGACGGTGACGGCGAGCCGGACCCATTCCTGTCCGGTACGGGGAATCGCGGCCCGTTCCTCCGCCGAGCCACAACTGTTCAGCCCCACGTACGCGGAGGGCTGGTTGCCGCCCGAGCGCACCCGCAGGCTCAGCGTGTACGTGCCGCGCCGGAGCCCGGTTACCGGCTGGCTCGTGGTGACCCGGTAGGCGGTGTCCGCGTAGTGCGTCAACTGATGACTGCCGGTGTAGCCGCCGGACTCGACGAAACTCGCGGCCCGGGAGCCGCTCTCCGACCAGCCGGTGATGCCGGCCTCGAAGCCCGGATTGCGTACGTCACCGGGAGCAGCGGCGTGCGCGGGAGAGGCCGCAACGACCAATGCGGTGGCTGCGGTCAGGACGAGGGGTGTGCGAAGCATGGGAGCTCCAAGGGGGAGAACGGACTGTTATCGGTGGCCGCGCCGCAGGACGCGGAAGCTTCCGGCGGGGACCGGTAGGCCGTCGGCCACCACGTCCCCGGTGAGCAGCTCGACGCCGGCGCCGGGCACGACGACCTCGCTGCTCCCGTGATTGATCGCGATCAGGTAGGCGCCGGTGTCGGAGTGCCGCTCGACGATCTCCAGGGACGGGGGCAGGTCCGGCGCCGGGGGCAGGCCGGCTGCCCCGGACACCGAGGCCAGCAGAGCTGCGGTGCCCTCGGGAGTCAATCTGGTCGAGACATAGAAGGCCTGACCCTTCCCGTACGCGTTCCGGGTGATCGCCGGCAGTCCGGCTGCCGGACCGTCGGCGTAGGACGCGAGCGCCGTCGCACCGTGCAGTTCCAGCCGCTCCGCCCACATGTCGGCGGTGCGGCCGTCGTCGAGCCGGACGCCGCGCCCGGCGGCCAGCGGCTCGAACTCCTCGACGCCCAGGCCGAGCAGGTCGCGCAGGGCGCCGGGATAGCCGCCGGGGTGCACGGCGTCGTGCCCGTCGACGATCCCGGAGAAGTACGACACCAGCAGCGTCCCGCCACCCGTCACGTAACGCCGCAGGTTGTCCGCCGCGCCCGGGCTGAGCAGATAACTGCTCGGCGCCACGACCAGCGGGTACGCCTCCAGCGCGCCCTCCGGGTGCGCGAAGTCGACCGTCCGGTGCGCCCGCCACAACGGCTCGTAGAACGCCTCCTGCCGTTCGCGGAAGCTCAGCTCCTGCGACGGGCGCCAGGGCAGCTCGAGCCCCCACCACGACTCCCAGTCCCAGAGCAGCGCCACCTGGGCGGTGATCCGGCTGTCGCGCAGCTCGGCCAGCTCGCCCAGCGCCGCGCCCAGCGCCACCACCTCCCGCCAGGTCCGGGTGCCGGTCCCGCCGTGCGGCAGCATCGCCGAGTGGAACTTCTCCGCGCCGAACCGCGAGGCCCGCCACTGGAAGAACAGGATGCCGTCGGCGCCCCGGGCCAGGTGCTGCATGCTGTTGCGGCCCAGCTCGCCCGGCGCCTTGGTGAGGTTGCGGGGCTGCCAGTTGACGGCGTTGGTGGAGTGTTCCATCAGCAGCCAGGACCGCCCGTGCGCGACCGAGCGGGTCAGGTCGGCGCACATGGCCAGCTCGATGTGGTTGTCGGCCCGTTCGGCCTGCAGGTAGTGGTCGTTGGCGACCACGTCGACCTCGGTGCCCCACTTCCAGTAGTCGATGTTCTTGCAGTTGGCCAGCATGAAGTTGGTGGTGACCGGGATGCCCGGGGCGAGGCGGTGCAGGATGTCGCGCTCGCGCCGGAAGTTGGCCAGGTGCGCGTCCGAGCTGAACCGGAAGAAGTCGAGCTCCTGCGCCGGGTTGACGGTCGTCGGCGCGACGATCGGCGGCTCGATCTCGGCCCAGTCACCGAAGCGCTGGCTCCAGAAGGTGGTGCCCCAGGCGTCGTTGAGCTTGCCCAGGTCGCCGTAGCGGTCGCGCAGCCAGTTGCGGAAGGCCGCGGCCGAGGTGGGGCAGTAGCAGTACGGGTTGGCGCCGCCGTACTCGTTGTGGGCGTGCCACAGCACCACCGCGGGGTGGCCGGCGTAGCGGCGGGCGAGCTGCTCGGTGATCCCGGCGGACGCCGCGGCGTAGGCCGGTGAGCTCGGGCAGAACGACTGCCGGGCGCCGCCGCCCAGCCGCGTGCCGTCGCGGGTGATCGGGGCGGCGTCGGGGTGGCGGTGCAGGAACCACGGTGGCGGGGCGGCCGTCGGGGTGGCCAGGTCGACCGCGATGCCGGCGTCGTGCAGCAGCTCGAGGCTGCGGTCGAGCCAGCCGAACTCGTACTCGCCGGGAGCCGGCTCCAGCATCGCCCAGGCGAAGATCCCGAGGCTGACCAGGTTGACGCCGGCCTCGCGCATCAGCGCCACGTCGGCGCTCCAGACCTCCTCCGGCCACTGCTCGGGGTTGTAGTCCCCGCCGTAGGCAATCCGGTCCATCCCCGGGATGAGCGGCATGTACGGCTCCTGTCTGTGAGCGCTCCCAACCGTGCACAGGCATGATTGCACAGCTTCCACCTGCATAGTTAACGCAACCGCAACTCTTGACACTGTGCTTTGGTGGGTTAAGGCTGTGAGCGCTCACAGCCACCATCCCCGGAGAGGCACGATGATGAGGAAGAAGTTCGGCGCCCTGCTCGCAGTGGTGCTCGCCGCCGGCCTGAGTGCCGCCTGCACCAGTGATTCCGGTGACGCCGACCAGAGCGCGCAGCCCGGCGGCAAGGTCGAGCTGTCGTTCTGGGCCTGGGCGCCGAACATCGACAAGACCGTCGACGCCTGGAACGCCGCCAACCCCGACATCCACGTGACGCTGAGCAAGCAGGCCGGCGGCGGCGACATCGTCACCAAGCTGCTGACCGCGGCCAAGGCGGGCAACCCGCCGGACCTGGCCCAGGTGGAGTACCAGTCGCTGCCCACGCTGGTCAGCAACGACGTGCTGGCCGACATCGCCCAGGAGGCGGCGCCGGTCAAGGACAAGTTCGCCGAGGGCGTCTGGCAGCAGGTCACCCTGGGCACCGACGCGGTGTACGCGATCCCGCAGGACTCCGGCCCGATGATGTTCTACTACCGGGCCGACGAGTTCGACAAGCTGGGCCTGACCGTGCCGAAGACCTGGGACGAGTTCGCGCAGACCGCCCGTACCGTCCGGCAGAAGGCCCCGAAGAAGTACCTGACCACCTTCTCGGCCAACGACCCGGGCTGGTTCACCGGCCTGGCGCAGCAGGCCGGCGCCTCCTGGTGGGGCATCGACGGTGAGACCTGGAAGGTCAGCGTCAACGACGCGGCCACCAAGAAGGTCGCCGACTACTGGGGTGGCCTGGTCGCCGAGGGCGCGATCGACAAGCAGCCGATGTACACCCCGGCCTGGAACAAGGCGCTCAACGACGGCACCCTGATCGCCTGGCCGAGCGCGATCTGGGCGCCCGGCGTGCTGGCCGGCAACGCGCCCGCGACCAAGGGCAAGTGGGCGATGGCGCCGATGCCCCAGTGGGCCGCCGGCGAGAACAAGACCGGCAGCTGGGGTGGCTCGTCCACCGGCGTCACCGCGGCCGGTAAGAACAAGGCCGCCGCGGTGAAGTTCGCCGCCTGGATGAACGCCGACCCGGCCGCCACCGAGCTGCTCATCAAGGAGAGCGCCATCTACCCGGCCGCCCGCGACGCGCAGTCCAGCCCGCTGCTGCAGGAGCCGCCGGCCTTCTTCGCCAACCAGAAGGACTTCTACACCTCCGCCAAGGCGATCGCCGAGACCGCGTCCGGCTTCGTCTGGGGGCCGAACGTCAACGTCGCGTACGACACGTACAAGGACGCCTTCGGCAAGGCGATCACCGGTAAGACACCGTTCGCCGGGGCCGTCGACACCATGCAGACGGCCACCGTGGCCGACATGCAGAAGAACGGCTTCAAGGTCGCGAGCTGAGAGGACCCGTCATGTCAACGGCCGTCACCGGCCGGCGGCGGCGAGGTGCGGCATCCCGCGGGGTGCCGTACCTCTTCCTCGCCCCGGCCATCGTGCTCTTCGTCCTCTTCCTGCTCGTGCCGATCGGCTACGCCGTCTACCTGAGCCTGCGCAAGGTCAAGGTCAGCGGCCTGGGCCTGGGCCGCAACGCGCGCACCGAGATCTTCGCCGGGCTGGAGAACTACCGCACCGCGCTGTCGGACTCCGAGCTGTGGGGCAGCGCGGGCCGGGTGCTGGCCTACGGCCTGACCCTGCTGCCCATCATGCTGGGCCTGGCCCTGCTCTTCGCGCTGCTGCTGGACCGGCCGGGGGTCCGGCTGGCGCGCTTCTCACGCCTGGCGATCTTTCTGCCGTACGCCGTCCCGGGCCTGATCGCCAGCATGCTGTGGGGCTTCCTCTACCTGCCGGCGGTCAGCCCGTTCACCGACCTGGCCGTGCGGCTGGGGCTGCCCGAGCCCGACCCGCTCACCGGCGGCTCGGTGTTCTTCGCCATCGTCAACATCGCGGTCTGGGGCGGCGTCGGCTTCAACATGATCGTGCTGTTCACCTCGCTGCGGGCCATCCCCTCGGAGATCTACGAGTCCGCCCGCCTCGACGGCTGCACCGAATTCCAGCTCGCCGTCCGGATCAAGATCCCGCTGCTGATGCCGTCGCTGATCATGACCACGGTCTTTTCGCTGATCGCCACCCTGCAGGTCTTCACCGAGCCGCTGACCGTGCGCTCGCTGACCAACTCCATCTCCTCGACGTGGACCCCGCTCATGAAGATCTACCGCGACGCGTTCGCGCAGAACGACATCTACTCGGCCGCCGCCAGCTCGGTGCTGATCGCCGGGATCACGCTCGTGGTCTCGTTCGGCTTCCTGCGGCTGGTGCAGCGGCAGGCCTTCGGAAGCGAGGAGCGATGACGGCGCTCGCCACGTCCGTACCGGTGCGGGACGACCGGGATCCGGCGGCGCCGCGCCGGCGGTCCGGGCGGCGCACCGCCTGGCTGCCGACCGCCGTGCTGCTGATCGGGGCGGTCTACTGCCTGCTGCCGGTGGCCTGGGTGGTCGCCGCGTCGACCAAGAGCGGGTCGTCGCTGTTCACCACCTTCACCTTCGCCCCGGGCGGCGACTTCCTCACCAACCTCGGCGACCTGTCGTCCGGCGGCGTCTACTGGAAGTGGATGCTCAACTCCCTGCTGTACGCCGGGGCCGGCGGGCTGCTGTCGGCGTTCGTGTCCGGGCTGTCCGGCTACACGCTGGCCAAGTACCGGTTCCCCGGGCGCGGCGTCATCTTCAACGTGCTGCTGGCCGGGGTGCTGGTGCCCGGGGTCACGCTGGCCATCCCGCAGTACCTGCTGCTGGCCAAGGTGGGGATGACCGACACGTACTGGGCAGTGCTGCTGCCGAACATCCTCAGCCCGTACGGGATCTATCTGGCCCGGATCTATGCCGCCGCGGCCGTGCCGGACACCGTGCTCGAGGCCGCCCGCACCGACGGGGCGTCCGAGGGCCGGATCTTCGGCCGGGTGGCCCTGCCGATGATGCTGCCCGGGCTGGTCACGGTCTTCCTGTTCCAGTTCGTGGCGATCTGGAACAACTTCCTGCTGCCGTTCGTGATGCTCTCCGACGACGACAAGTTCCCGGTGACCGTCGGCCTGTTCACCTTGCTGAACCAGGGCCAGACCGTGCCCGCCCTCTACAGCGTCGTGATCATCGGGGTATTGATCTCCATCGTGCCGCTGATCGCGCTGTTCCTGCTGCTGCAACGCTACTGGCGCCTGGACCTGGTCTCCGGGTCGGTGAAAGGCTGATGACCACCCGTCCAACCACCCCGCCGCCACCCTTGACCGGACTGAAGACTGGTCAACCCGGCTGCGCGGCGGTGGAGCCGGGCGGGAGAATGTGACCGTGACCGAGCCCAGCCGACTCCGCTCCCGCCCGACGATGGACGACGTCGCGGCGGTGGCCGGCGTCTCCCGCGGCACGGTCTCCCGGGTGCTCAACGGCGGTCACAACGTCAGCCGGCAGGCCCTGGCGGCGGTCGAGCGCGCGATCAGCAAGACCGGCTACGTGGTGAATCAGCACGCGCGCAGCCTGGTCACCCAGCGCTCCGGCTCGGTCGCGTTCATCCTTTCCGAGCCGCAGGACAAGCTCTTCGAGGACCCCAATTTCAACAACCTGTTGCGCGGCTGCACCCAGGTCCTGGCCGAGCACGACATCACCCTGCTGCTGACCGTGGCCGCCACCGGCGAGGACCGCCAGCGGATCGGCCGCTGGGTCACCGCCGGGCACGTCGACGGCGCGCTGCTGGTCTCCAACCACCTGGGCAGCCCGCTGATCGCCGAGCTCAAGGAGCGCGGGCTGCCGTTCGTGGTCTGCGGCCGGCCGCTGGGCCAGGAACGCGATGTCACGTACGTGGCCTCCGACGACCGCGACGGCGCCCGGCAGATGACCGAATACCTGCGCTCGGTCGGCCGCCGGCGGATCGCCATCATCACCGGCCCGCTGGACACCCCCGGTGGCGTCGACCGGCTGGCCGGCTACCGCGAGATCGTCGGGCACGGCGACCCCGAACTGATCGCGACCGGCGACTACACCCAGGCCTCGGGCGAGGCGGCGATGGCCCGACTGCTGGAGCAGGCCCCGGACCTGGACGCGGTCTTCGTCTGCTCCGACCTGATGGCGGCCGGCGCGATCACCACCCTGCAGCGGGCCGGCAAGCGGGTCCCGCAGGACGTGGCGGTCGGCGGCTTCGACGACAACAAGATCGCCACCACGACCAAGCCGCTGCTGACCACCATCCGCCAGCCGTGGGCCCGGCAGAGCGCGGAGATGGTCCGGCTGCTGCTGGCCCACATCGACGGCGAGGAACACTCGGCCGTGATCCTGCCGACCGACCTGGTGATCCGCGAGTCGGCCTAGGAGCCCCCGGCGCGCGGCGGCGCGTGGCCGCCGTCGCGACCATGCCGGCGCCAGCATCACCAGCCCGATCACCCCGCCCGCCGGGCCGGTGGCCGGCAGACTTCCCCGGCCGCCGACGACGCGGACCTCGCTGTGGCCGGTGATCGGCGCCAGACCCTCGGCGGAGAACGTGATGGTCACCGTGCCGGTGTCGCCGGCCGTCGCGCTCCGGGCAGCCTCACCCGCACAGGCAGATACTGCTCGATGGTCTCGCCCTCGAACGACAGCACCCGCGGATCCGAGCAGACGACCCCGATGGACGATGTCCGGGAAGGCGGCCGACACCGGATCGGCGCGGTGGATGTCCCCGGCGTGGGCCGGGGACGCCACGGTGAGCAAGAGGAGGACGGCGGCGGTCGCCACTTTCACGCGGACGTGAAGCTTGCCACCCGCCTCACTCCGCGTCCTCGAACAGCATCAGCCGGGTGCCCTGACCGGTGTGGCAGTTGACCGGCGGCTTGTCCCCGCCCCAGGCGAAGGTGCGCGGGACGAGGCCGAGGCCGGCGCAGCTCGGAAACGAATTGGTCCCGTGGCGCGTGCTGCCCCAGTGGCCCGTGACCGGGTTCAGCACGATCTGGTCCCCGCGGTCCATCCAGATCAGGATCCGGCCCCCGGTGTCGGTGGGCATCAACTGGAGTGAACGGTAGTCGGGCGTCGTCGGCAGCGCCCGGCGCCCGGACCCGTCCAGCTCCTGGACGAACCAGCCGGAGGCCTTACGCTGGAACGGCTGGGGAACCTCCGTCGTGCCGAGACAGAAGGTCGGAGCGCACCGCAGCGACACCGTGTCGGGCAGCGCGGTGACGGGGCGCTCTTCTCCGGTGACGAGATTACGGAGCAGTCGCGACACTGTGCCGCTGCTCCGGCCGGCGGGCCGGCCGGTCAGCTCGGCCCATGGGGTGCCGTGGGTGCCGAGGCGCTTGAACTCCGCCGGCTTCGTCATGACGCCGCCGGACAACGAGACGCGGGTGACTCCGCCGGTGCGGGCCGACCAGTACACCGCGTCGTCCGTGGCGTACCAGTCCCGGGCGAGCAGGTAGCTGGTCCGTACCGTGGTCACGAGCTGCCGCTCCCCGCCGGTCACCGGCGCGCGGTAGACCGAGAAGAACTCCTCGCCGTGATCGCGCACCTGCCAGACCAGCCAGTTCGGCGTGACGAGGACCTCGTTGGCGGTGTCGTTGCCACCGTATCCGGTGACGAGCGTCTTGAACGTCTTGTCGCGCACGTTGTAGGAGTAGAGCGACACCAAGTCCGCAACCAGCACGCGGTCGGCGTCCAGGCGCCCCACCACGCGGGCCTTCTTGCCCGCCGGGGAGGTGACCGGCGACTCGATGACGGCGCGTGGCCACACCGACGTGATCTGGGGCGCGTCGTCGAACGAGGCGGGCATCTGGAGCCCCGACTGCTCGACCGTCTGAACGGGGGCGGCGCGCCGCTCCGGCCACGGACCGATCGCGGCGCCCACCGCGACCGCCACGAGGACCAGCACGACCGCCGCGCTCCCGGCCCGGCGGCGGCGGCGTCGCCGGCGGTAGCCGGCCTCCACCCGCTCCAGCAGATCCGGCGGCGGGGCCGGTGCCGTGGCGGCATACGTCTCGAGCACCTCGCGCACGTTGACATCGCTCATCGCAGGGCCTCCGACAGGTCGCTGAACTTCGCGGCCCGCAGCTTGTCCAGGCCCCGTTTGGCCTGGCTGCGGATGGTCGCGCTGGACACGCCCAGCGTCGTGGCGATCTCCTGGTCGGTCAGCCGTTCGTAGAACCGCAGGACCAGGACCGCCCGCTGGCGGGGCGGCAGAGTCGCGAGGGCCGTCCAGACCTGCGCGGCGTGCCCGGCCACATCGACCTGCGCGAGACCCGGATCCGGGACGGCCTCCTCGGGAACGCGGGCGGTGAGCCACTCGCGGCGCCTGCGGCGCCACGCGCTGACATGCAGACGGGTCATCGTGGTACGGACGTAGCCGGTGGGATCGTCGCGTCGCACCACACTGGCCCAGTGACTACGCAGCCTGATCAGGGCGTCCTGGACCAGATCGTCGGCATCGTGGTGATTACCGCTGAGGATGTAGCCGTAGCGGTAGAGGGCGGGCGTGCGAAGGCGGACGAAGTCCGCGAATGCTTGTTCCTCTGTCATGCGTCCCCTTTCCCACCCCGGACGCTCGAGCGGGCGAAAGTGTTGCACGCCCGGCGAGCTACCTGTCGGCGGACGCCGGTTCGGCGGGCCGGGGCGTGAAGAAGCGGACGATGTCCCGCGCCGCGGTGGGGGAGAGCATCATCGCCTGGACCCGTGCGGACATCTCGGCGATCGGCTGCGTCCGGGCGAACATCGCCTCCTCGTACGCCCGGATCGCCGAGTCCGGGTCGGCGGCGAGCCGGCTCGCGAGTTCGGCGGCGTCGAGCATGGCCTGGTTGGCACCCTCGCCGACCGGCGGCATGAGATGCGCGGCATCGCCGATCAGGGTGAGGCCCGGCCGGCCGGCCCAGCGCGTCCCCGTGGGCATGGCCTCGATCAGGCGCGGCACCGGCGCGCTGTCGCCGGCTTCGATGAGGGCGGTGAGGCGTGCATCCCAGTCGCGCCGACGAGGATGTCGCAGCCCGTCACCTGACCGCCGGTGAAGGTCGGTTCCCAGCCTCCGCCGGGTCGCGGGGCCGCCGCGACGAGTCGGTGCCGCCAGACAACCGTGTCATCGGGGGAGGGAATCGAGCAGGAGGTCACGAAGTGCGCCCCGGTCGATCTCGGGACGTCCGGAGAACGAGCCGGACTGCGGGACGTGGTGGATCAGGATCCTTCCCGCCGGGTCGACGATGCGATGCTCCTCGCCCTCGGACCGCGCCTGCGCCCGGAAACGGCCGGCCAGACCCGCGTCGGCCAGTGCCCGCTGCCCGGACTCGGGGCGCAGGTCGAGCGAGCCGCCCTGCCCCCGCGCGGATCGGCTCGCCTCGCGCTCGTACACCACCGCGTCGAGGCCGTGCTGATGCAGAATCCGGGCCAGAGTCAGCCCGCCCGGTCCGCCACCCGCGATCGCGATGCGCCTGAAGATCGCCGGTGTGGCGATCCGGCTCGCCGACGCGCACGGCCTCGACGGCCTGTCGGTGCGCAAGATCGCCACCGAGCTCGGTGTCGGGCCGATGCGCCTCTACGACTATGTGAGCAACCGGTCCGAGCTGCTCGATCTGATGGTCGACGTCGTGTACGCCGGGATCGCCGAGGTCACCCCGCACTCCGAGTGGCGCGCCACGGTGCTGGCCGTTGCCCACGCGACCCGCAAGGCCGCCCTCGACCACGAGTGGTTCGCCGACCTGCTCGGCGGAAGGCCGCACCTGGGACCGCATGCTCTCGCTGTGGGGGAAGCGACCGCGGCGGCGCTGAGCCGGGCCCCCGGCGTGCGAAGCATCGACGACCTCCAGCGGGCTCTGGGTGCCCTCAACTCCTTCGTCATCGGAGCCGTCCGCCGGGAGGTCACCGAGCGGCGCACCGCCCGGGCCACCGGCACCGATGAGGCTGCCTGGCTGGCCGGTCTCGGCCCCTACCTCACCCGCATGCTGGAGACCGGCCGGTATCCCAGCGTCGCCCGGCTCGTCGTCGACGGCGCCCACCTCGAAGCCGAGGAGACCTTCGACCACAACCTGACCACGGTCCTGGACGGCATCACCGGCCTCAGAGCGGGCCCCGGTCGACGAAGCTGAACGTGGTGCCGGTCTCGGCGTCGCCCAGGAACTCCAGGTAGACCTGAGGCTTGCGGGTGCGCCACTGCAGCGTGCCGTGCGCGTCGTTGTAGATCGTGTACGTCGGGCGGCCCTTGTCGTCCTTGTTGCCCGTCTCCGAGATGTTGAACAGCGTCGCCTTGGTGGGCACGCACTCGGTGGCGACCAGCTCGGCGGAATCGCCCGGGATCACCTTGGCGCCGAGGCAGGGCGGCTCGCCGTCGGTCGGCTTCTGTGACTGGATCAGGTAGTCGACGCCCTTCGGGACCAGGGCGAACAGGGAGTCCTTACCGGTGCCGCCGGAGGTCACGACCTCGTCGGGGAAGGGCATGGCGAGGTCGCGGTCGATCTCCACGAAGTGGATCAGGATGCGCCGTTCGCCGGCCAGGATGGTGGCCGGGCCGGCCGGTGTCGGGCTGGGGGAGACCCTCGGCGGGGACGATGCCGGACCGCCGGCGGGCGAGGCGTCGGCTCCCGATGACCGCACCGCCTCGTTGTCCGGCGGGGTCGCGATCCAGTAAGCCAGGACGACGCCCCCGCCGACGAGCACGGCGAACGCGGCCAGGCCGGCGAGCACGGCCCGGCCGCGGCGGCGCGGCGGGCGGGTCGCGACGTCACCGCCGGGGCCGTACGGCTGCACCGCACCGCCCGGGCCGAAGAGCGTGCCGGACCGGGCCGGCGTCGATCCGGCCGGGCCGTGGTCCGGCCGCGGCTCGGCCCCGGCCATCGCCGTGACCACGTCGTCGTGGACCGGGCGGGCCGGCAGTGTCACAGCCGGCTGGCCGGTGGCCAGCAGCAGGTCGAGCAGCTCCCGGGCGGTCGGCCGGTCGGCCGGCTCCTTGGCCAGGGTCCGGGCGACGATCCCGCGCAGCGTCGGGGGCAGCCCGGTGAGGTCCGGCTGCTGGGTGAGGATGCGCATCGCGGTGGCCGGGGCCGAGTCGCCCTGGAAGGGCGTGCGGCCGGTGGCCGCGAAGGTGACCACCGCGCCCCAGGCGAAGATGTCGGCGGCCGGGCTCAGCCGCAGGCCGGGATGCTCGTCGAAGCGTTCCGGCGCCATGTAGGCGACGGTGCCGACCATCTGATCGGTACGCGTGTGCTGGCTGGTCGCCTCCAGCGGGCGGGCGATGCCGAAGTCGATCACCTTGAGCCCGCCCAGCGCGAACAGCACGTTGCCCGGCTTGAGGTCGCGGTGGATGACCCCGGCACCGTGGATGGCGGTCAGCGCGGTGGCGATGCCGACCGCGGCGCTGTGCAGGGCGGCCGGGGAGAGCGGGCCGTTCTCCCGGACGACATCGGTCAGCGCCGGCCCGTCGACGTACTCGACCACCAGATACGGCGGCTCGTGGTCGAGGTCGGCGCCGAGCACCTCGGCGGTGCAGAACGGCGGCACCTGCCGGGCCCGGTTGACCTCGCTGCGGAACCGGCCGAGGAACTCCTCGTCGCGGATGAACTCGGCCCGCACGACCTTGACGGCGACCAGCCGGCCCTGTGGTGAGCGCCCCAGGAAGACCGTGCCCATGCCGCCGGCGCCGAGACGGCCGAGCAGCTCGTACTCGCCGAGGTGGGCCGGGTCGCCCGGGCGCAGGGGCTGACTCGACAAAGGTCCTTCTCCCCACGCTTCATGACACGCCGCTTGGCACACTATCGCGCGGCCGCCGGCCGGACATCCCCGGCCGGGGCATCGGGGCCGGGCGTGCAGGACCGCTGCCCCGGCGGCCGCCCGGACCGGGAGCGCCGGGAACCTCAGGTCGGGCCCGGGCCGACCGATTGACGGGGAGTGCTGACGGGACGCGTCGACCGCTGGTGGTCGCTCTGGATGGGCGCGGGAACCCTCGTGTGCCTGGCTTATCCGTTGGTGCCCTCCGACGCCGTGCAGGGAGTGATCTCCTGGGCCGTCGGCCTCGCGGCGCTGCTGGTCACGATCATCGGGATCCGGCGCAACCGGCCCGCCGCGGCCCGCTGCTGGTACGTCGTGCTGGCCAGCCTGGTGCTGTGGGTGCTGGGTGACATCGCGTACTCGGTGAGCGGCCTGGTGCTGCCCGCGCTGCCGTACCCGTCATGGGCCGACGCGTTCTATCTCAGCGCGTACGTGCCGCTCATCGCCGGTCTCTACGGCCTGGCCCGCAGCCACCGCCAGCGCCCGCTGGCGGGCCTGGTCGACACGCTGATCATCGCGGCCGGCCTGGGCCTGGTCTACTGGATCTTCGTAATCGGCCCGATCCTGGCCGACCCGGCCACCCCGCTGCTCGCCCGTCTCGCCACGGTCGGCTACCCGACCGCCAGCGTGCTGATGATCGCCGTGGTGGCCCGGCTGGCGACCCGGGCCGCCCACCCCACGCCCAGCCACTGGCTGCTGATCATCGGCAGTGTGGCGACGCTGGCCTCCAACGTCATCTTCACGCTGCTGCCGGGAGCGCTGCCGGGCGCCGGCGACGTGATCTACGTCGGGTTCCTCATCGCCTACGTCTACTGGGCCGGCGCGGCGCTGCACCCGTCGGTGAGCGCGCCGCCGGTCCGCGAGCTCGCGGAACGTTTCGGCAAGGGCCGGCTCGCCGTGCTCACCTGCGCGACGCTGATCGTCCCGGCGGTGCTTTTCGTCCAGGGCAGCAGCGGGCACCGGCCGGTCAGCTGGCTGGCCATCGGTCTCGGCGCCGTGCTGCTGTTCCTGCTCGTGCTGCTGCGGATGTCGGGCTTCGTGGCCCAGGTGCAGAGCCAGGCCGCGCAGCTCGAGGTGCTGGCGATGCACGACGAGCTGACCGGGCTGGCCAACCGGCGCCTGTTCGAGCAGCGGGTCCGCGAGGCCCTGGCCACCGGTTCCCCGCAGGTGGCGATGCTGGACCTGACCGGCTTCAAGGCGGTCAACGACCGCCTCGGCCACACCGTCGGCGACCGGCTGCTGATCGCCGTGGCCGGCCGGCTGGTGGCCGGTCTGCACCCGGGTGACCTGGTGGCCCGGATGGGCGGGGACGAGTTCGCCGTGCTGGCGCCGGACGCCACGGACGCCGAGGGCGACGCGCTCGTGGAGCGGGTCTGCGCCGCGCTGCGGGTCCCGGTGCAGGCCGGCGAGCACGAGCTGCTGATCGGCGCCGGTGTCGGCGTCGCGGGCGCGGACGGCACCGGCGACCCGATGGAGCTGCTGCGCCGCGCCGACGTCGCGATGTACGCGGCCAAGGCCGACGGTGACCGGCAGCGCCGCTACGCCCCCTGCCTCGACGACGAGGCCGGTGCGGAGGCCCGGCTCGGGGCGGAGATGCGTACGGCGCTGGACACCGGCCAGTTCCGCCTCGTCTACCAGCCCATCGTCTCGCTGCCCGACGCCCGCGTCGTCGCCGTCGAAGCCCTCATCCGCTGGCACCACCCCGAGCGCGGCCTCGTCAACCCGGCCGACTTCATCCCCGTGGCCGAGCAGAACGGCCTGATCGTCGAGCTCGGCGCCTGGATCCTCACCACCGCCTGCGCCCAGGCCGTCACGTGGCAGCACACCCACGGCGCCGCCGCGCCCCGCCGGGTCAGCGTCAACGTCTCGGCCCGCCAGCTCGCCGAACCGGGCTTCGCCGACCTCGTCGCCCACACGCTGGCCGGTACCGGCCTTCCCGCTCACCACCTCGTCGTCGAGGTGACCGAGACGGCGGTCTTCGGCGGCGGGCAGAGCGTGCAGACCGTCAAGGACCTGCACCAGCTCGGCGTACGCATCGCCCTCGACGACTTCGGCACCGGCCACTCCTCGCTCGGCCTGCTGCAGACCGTGCCCGTCGACACCCTCAAAGTCGACAAGAGCTTCGTCGACACCATCACCATGGCCGGCCGGCACGCCGTCATCGCCACCGCCCTCATCCAGGTCGCCGACGGCCTCGGCCTCACCGCCGTCGCCGAAGGCGTCGAAACCGCCGAACAAGCCACCGAACTGCACCGCCTCGGCTACCGGCTGGCCCAGGGCTACCACTTCGGCCGGCCCGTGGCCCAGCCCGACTTCCACGGTTTGCCTACCGTGGTGGCCGGGTAGCAGCGGGGACCCACTTCATCCATCATCGTCAGTGCCCGGGTGCGTCCGCGCCGGGCCGCGACGAGAGGACCCCACCGTGCCCGACGTGCAGGCCAACGGCATCGAGCTGTACTACGAGACCCTCGGCGACCCGGCCGGCCCGGCCCTGCTGCTGGTCATGGGGCTGGGCGCGCAGCTGATCGACTGGCCGCAGGAGTTCTGCGAGCAGCTCGCCGGCCGGGGCTTCTTCGTGGTCCGCTTCGACAACCGTGACTCCGGGCTGTCGGCGAGCCGGCCCGAGTGGGGGGTGCCGGACGTGCGGGCGATCGTGGCGGGGGACCGCGCGACGGTGCCGTACCTGCTCGCGGACCTGGCCCGGGACGCGACCGGGCTGCTGGACGCCCTCGGTCTGCGGCGGGCGCACGTCGTCGGCGCCTCCATGACCGGCATGATCGCCCAGCAGGTCACGATCGACCATCCGGAGCGGGTGGCCAGCCTCTGCTCCATCATGTCGACGACCGGGGAGAGGTCGGTGGGCCGGGCCACGCCGGAGGCTGCGGCGGTCCTGGGCCGGGCGCCGGCGCCCGACCGGGCCACCGCGGTGGCCGCCGCCGTCTCGGCGGCACGCATCGTCGGGTCGCCGGGCTTCCCCGCGCCGGAGGACGAGTTGCTGCGCCGGGCGGAGGCCAAGTACGACCGGGCCTACAACCCGCTGGGCACGCTGCGGCAGTACGCCGCGATCATCGCCTCGCCGGACCGGACCGCCGGCCTGCGCGGGGTGACCGCACCCACTGTGGTCGTCCACGGTGCCGACGACCCGCTGATCACCGTCACCGGTGGCGAGGCGACCGCCGCCGCTGTGCCGGGGGCCGACCTGGTCGTCATCGAGGGCATGGGGCACGACCTGCCCCGCGCATTGTGGCCCCGCATCATCGACGCGATCGCGGCCAACGCTCTTCGGGCCGCGGTGCACTGAGGCCGCAGTGATTGACCAGCCGTCGTTCCATTAACGACCGTTGAGGCGCGGCGCATTCCGGAATGGCATCATGGGCGCACCGTGATCATGCCATTACCCGGTGGCGTCGAACGAGCGGTTCCGGGCCGAAGCGCGCCGGAAACATTTGCGTGGTCGACGGTTTGCCCGCGGTCGGGGCGCCGGTCCGGGGAAGGGCTGCCGCGGCCGTGGCGCGCACCGCTTGCGACCTGCCATTCTGGTCCGCGAATGGCTATTCGCGCGCGGCCCCGGAAAGCCATTCCTCACCCCTTGTTCAACTGACGTCCACCGGTGGCGGTCCCGAATGCTGGCACCGAGCCGCAGGTGGGAACGCTTCCAGTCAAACGAGACGCGGATCTCAGCAGTCCAGGAAACGGCCCACCCCGCTCGCCCGTTCGGTGGAGACGTGTAGTACCTTCGTCCTTCCGGCAGCGACGGACGTCTCCGCACGGCTGCTGTCGAGGGCCGATTCGGCTGATACCCTCGCGTATCCCGTCATGTCAGATCCCGGCTTGAAATCAGCACCGTGATCATGCCATTCCCGGGTCATTAATGAAGGCGATGTTTCGCGCACCCGCCATTTTCGGCAACGATCCGGATGCGGCTGTGAAAAAACTGTCCGGTGACTTGAAATCACCTTGGTGCCGCGGGCTATTGTTTGCCCGCTGGTGGGGGTGGGGCCCACCACATTCCGAAAGGCAACGGGTTTTGGCTGCCGCCGTCATGATTGTGGTTTCGTTGGTGCTCGCGGGCTTCGCCGCGGTGACTCTCTGGTGGACGATGCACGCCTGGCGTACGCCGGAGACGCTCGCATCGACCCGGTTCGCCGCGCCGGACGGGGAACACCGGCTGACGTTCAGCCTGCTGGTGCCCGCGCGGCACGAGCAGGCCGTGCTGGAGCACACCGTCCAGCGCCTGCTCGAGTCCACACACGAAGGCTTCGAGATCATCGTGATCGTCGGCCACGACGACCCGGAGACCGCCGAGGTGGCCCACCGGGTGGCCGCCACCGCGCCCGGGCGCATCCTCGTGGTGACCGACACCAACGAGCAGAAGAACAAGCCGCGCGCGCTCAACACCGCGCTGCCGTACTGCCGCGGCGACGTGGTCGGGGTCTTCGACGCCGAGGACCAGGTGCACCCGCAGCTGCTGGAGCACGTGGACCACGCGTTCCGGTCCACCGACGCCGACGTGGTGCAGGGCGGCGTTCAGCTGATCAACTTCCACTCCAGCTGGTACAGCCTGCACAACTGCCTGGAGTACTTCTTCTGGTTCCGCAGCCGGCTGCACCTGCACGCCCGCAAGGGCTTCATCCCGCTCGGCGGCAACACCGTCTTCGTCCGCACCGACGTGCTGCGCGCGGCCAACGGCTGGGACGGCACCTGCCTCGCCGAGGACTGCGACCTGGGTGTGCGGCTGTCCAGCCGGGGCGCCAAGGTCGTGGTCGCGTACGACTCGGCGATCGTGACCAAGGAGGAGACCCCGGGCACCCTGACGTCGCTGCTCAAGCAGCGCACCCGGTGGAACCAGGGCTTCCTGCAGGTCTACCGCAAGGGCGAGTGGCGGCGGCTGCCGGAGTTCGGCCAGCGGATGCTCGCGCGCTACACCCTCACCCAGCCGTTCCTGCAGGCCTTCTCGGGCATCGTCATCCCGATCGGCATCGCCATCGCGATCTGGGCCCAGCTGCCGGTCTTCGTCGCGCTGATCACCTTCGTGCCGGTCATCCCGATGGCCGCCAACCTCGTCTTCCAGACGGTCGGCCTGCGCGACTTCGGTCTCCAGTACGGCCTGCGCACCCGCTGGCACCACTACGCCCGGCTGATCCTCGGCGCCTTCCCGTACGCGCTGGTGCTCGCGGTGGCGGCACTGCGGGCGGTCTGGCGTGAGTACACCGGCAAGCGCAACTGGGAACTGACCGCGCACACCGGTGCGCACCTGACCAAGCAGCCCGTCAAGGCCGAGAGTGGTGTCGCCGCATGAGCATCGCCGAAGCGCCGACCCAGGTCATCATCCTGCCCGACGTACCGGTGCAGCCGGCGCCCAAGCCCGCGCCGGTCCGGCGCTCGCGCACCGACCTGTACGTGGTCGGCGGGCTGGCGGCCGTGGTCCTGTTCTTCATGGCCTGGAACATCACCGGCTTCCCGACCGCCACCGACGACGAGGGCACCTACCTCGCCCAGGCGTGGGCGGTGCAGAACGGCCAGGGCCTGGCCCACTACACCTACTGGTACGACCACCCGCCGCTGGCCTGGATCCAGCTCGCCGGGCTGGCCTGGCTGCCGGCCCTGCTCTTCCCGGACCTGATCGCCGTGGCCGCCGGCCGGATCGCCATGCTGCCGGTCGTCGCGGCCAGCCTGGTGCTGGTCTACGTGATCAGCCGGCGGCTGGACTTCTCCCGCTGGGCTGCCGCGCTCGCGCTGCTCACCTTCGGGCTGTCGCCGCTGTCCATCACCATGAACCGGCAGATCTACCTGGACAGCTTCGCCGTCGCCTGGATGCTCGCCGCGCTGGCCCTGGCCCTGTCGCCGCGCAAGCACCTGTGGCACTACGCGGCCGCCGGAGCCGCGACCGCGGTGTCGGTGCTGTCCAAGGAGACGATGCTGCTCACCGCCCCGGCGGTGCTGGTGGCGATGTGGCAGAACGCCGCCAAGACGTCCACCCGGCCGTGGGCCTTCGGCGGCTACACCAGCGGCATCGTGCTGGTCGGCGTCTTCTACCCGCTCTACGCCCTGCTGCGCGGTGAGCTGTTCCCGGGCGAGGGGCACGTGTCGCTCATCGGCGCCTGGCAGTTCCAGCTCATGTCGCGGTCGGGCTCGGGCACGGTTTTCGACGAGGGTTCCGGCTCGCACTCGCTGATCACCTCGTGGCTCTACTACGACACGGTGATCCTGGCCGCCGGGCTCGTGGCCACGGTGATCGCGCTGGCCGTCCGGCGGCTGCGGGCGCCCGCGATCGCCGCGACCATCCTGGCGCTGGTCGCCCTGCGCCCCGGCGGCTACCTGCCGGCCATGTACGTGGTGCAGATCCTGCCCTTCTTCGCCATCGTCATCGCCGGCGTGACCGACGAGGGCGTACGGCTGCTCAAGCCACAGCGGTCCTGGTGGCGCTGGGCGATCCTCGGCGTGGCGGCGGTGACGGCCCTGACCCTGGTGCTGCCCCGCTGGTACGACGGCAACCGCCGCGCCCTGACCACCGACGACAACGCCCAGTACGTGGCCGCGGCGACCTACCTGCGCAACGACCTGCCGGACCCGGAGCGGGCCACCATCGTGGTCGACGACGTGCTCTGGATCGACTGCGTGGACGCCGGTTTCCAGCGCGAGAAGGTCATCTGGTTCTACAAGCTCGACCTCGACACCGCGGTCGCCGAGACGCTGCCCGACGGCTGGCGCGACGTCGACTACATCGTGTCCACCCCGGCCCTGCGCCAGGACCCCGGCTCCCTGCCCACGGTGACCAAGCTGCTCACGAACTCCACGCCGATCGCGACGTTCGGTCCCGAGGACGGACGCATCGAGATCCGCCGGATCGACAAGGAGAAGCCATGACACTCACTGCCGGAGGACGTTCGACGGGCCGGGTCCGGATGATGCCGGGCGCGATCGGCGAGGTGCAGGTGGCGACGACGCTGCGGCAGACCGTCGTCATCCCCACCTTCAACGAGCGGGACAACATCGCGGCCCTGCTGGAACGGCTCGTCGCGGTGCTGCCGGAGAGCGACACCGAGATCGTCTTCGTGGACGACAGCACGGACGACACCCCCGACGTGATCCGGGCTGCCGCGCAGACCTGCCCGATCCCGGTCACGGTGCACCACCGCGAGCACAGCACCGGCGGTCTCGGCGGCGCGGTCGTCGAGGGCATGCGGCTGGCCCGGGGCGCCTGGATCGTGGTCATGGACGCCGATCTGCAGCACCCGCCGGAGATCGTGCCGGACCTGATCGCGGCGGGCCTGCGCGACGGCGCCGACCTGGTGATCGGCACCCGGTACGCGGGCGGCGGCACCACCGACGGCCTCTCCGACGGCTACCGCAAGTTCATCTCGGGCGGGTCCACCTTCGCCACCAAGATGATCTTCCGGAACTCGCTGCTGCAGGTGAGCGACCCGATGAGCGGGCTGTTCGCGGTGCGTACCAGCTCGCTGCAGGTCGACGAGCTGCGCCCGCTGGGCTACAAGGTGCTGCTGGAGCTGGTGGTCCGCAACCGGCCCGGCCGCATCGTCGAGGTGCCGTACACGTTCCAGCAGCGGCACGCGGGCGAGTCCAAGTCGACGATGGCCGAGGGTGTGCGCTTCCTCAAGCACCTGGCCATCCTGCGCTTCGGCGCGGAACGCACCCGGATGCTGGCCTTCGCCCTGATCGGGGTGTCCGGCCTGCTGCCCAACCAGCTCGCGCTGTGGTTCCTGGCCCACGTGGCCGGGGTGCACTACCTGGCGGCTGCCGTGCTGGCCAACATGATCGCGGTCGGTTGGAACTTCGCCCTGACCGACACCCTGCTCTACCGCAACCGCAGGCACCGCAGCCTGGCGAGCCGGCTCTCCCGTTTCTTCCTGATGGGCAACGCCGACCTGCTGCTGCGGATCCCGCTGCTGGCCCTGCTCGTCGACGGTGTGCACGTCGGCGTGCTGGTGGCCAACCTGATGACGCTCGTGACGTCCTTCGTCGTGCGCTTCCTCATCCTCGACAAGGTCATCTACCGGGCCAAGCCCAGGGCCACCGCTTTGGAGAACGCATGAACCGTCGTCCCCTGCCCCTGCTGAGCCGGCGTGACCGGGTCCGGATAGCCCAGGTCCTCATCGTGACGCTGGTGCTCGTGCTGGCCGTGCCCGGCAAGTCCTTCGCGGGTGCCAACCTGCTGAGCAACCCCGGCCTGGAGGTCGTCGACTCCACCGGCTTCCCGGTCTGCTGGGAGCAGTCCGGCTGGGGCGACAGCACCCACACGTACGAGGTGACCCACACCGCCCCGCACAGCGGGAAGAACGCCATGAAGGTCACCGTCTCGGCCATCACCAGCGGCGACCGCAAGGCGCTGATGCTGGAGAACCCGTCCTGCGCGCCGAACGTCACGCCGGGCCACCAGTACGACGTCTCCGCCTGGTACAAGACCACCACGCCGAACACGGTCATGACGATGTTCCGGCACGACGTGGCCCAGGGCTGGGTCTACTGGACCGACCTCGCCACCCTGACCACCAGCACCACCTGGAAGCAGAAGACGGTCCGTACCCCGCCGGTTCCCGCCAACACCGACCAGGTGGTCTGGGGCGTCACCATCTATGGCGTCGGCACGCTGCAGACCGACGACTACGCGATGGTGGACGCCACCCAGGCCGCGCCCGGCACCTCGTGCAGCGCGGGTCCCGCCTGCACGGCCGGCGCCTGGCAGGTCATGCCGTTCAACTCGCCGGTCCGCGGCATCCACGCCGTGGTGCTCAAGAACGGCAACGTGCTGCTGGTGGCCGGCTCCGGCAACGACCCGGCCGCCTTCGCCGCCGGCACCTTCAAGACCGCGGTCTACAACCCGCGCACCGGCACGTTCGCCAACGTGGCCACACCGGCCGACCTGTTCTGCGCCGGCCACGTCCAGCTGGCCGACGGCCGGGTGCTGATCATGGGCGGCAACAAGGACTACCCGGCCGCCGACGGCAGCCACGGCTACAAGGGCCTGAAGGACTCCTACATCTTCGACCCGGACACCATGGCGTACACCAGGGTCAACGACATGACGGCCGGGTCCTGGTACCCGTCGGCCACGGTCCTGGGCAACGGCGACGTCATCTCGCTCGGTGGTCTCGGCGAGGACTCCGGCGGCACCGTCGCGACGCAGTACTTCAAGAACAGCGAGCAGCGCTGGCTCGGGCTCAACGAGGCCAACCAGACCTGGAGCTTCTGGGGCCTGTACCCGTCGATGGTGCTGATGCAGGACGGCCGGCTGTTCTACACCGGCAGCCACGTCTTCGGCAACGGCCTGCCCGGCACCGGCTCCTCGATCTACGACTACAACGCCAACACCATCACCCCCGTCACCGGCCTGCAGAACAAGGACGAGCGGGACCAGTCGATGAGCGTGCTGCTGCCGCCGGCCCAGGACCAGCGGGTGCTGACCATCGGCGGCGGCAACATCGACAGCAACCCGGACGCCAACCGGCTCACCGACCTGATCGACCTCAAGCAGGCCACCCCGGTCTACAAGCCCGGTCCGCTGCTGCCCAGCGGCAAGCTGACCGGCGGGGTCGCGCAGACGGCCGCGCAGGGCAAGATGTACGTCTCCGCGGTGCTGCTGCCCGACGGCAAGGTCTTCGAGACCGGCGGCGCGCTGCACAACCGGGCCGACCCGGTGTACGAGGCGTCGATGTTCAACCCGGCCACCAACACCTTCACCCCGAACATGGCCGTCGACCCGGTGCCGCGTGGCTACCACTCCTCGGCGTTCCTGCTGCCGGACGGGCGCGTGATGTCCGTCGGTGACAACCCCGGCGACGGCACGTTCGACATGCGCATCTCGGTCTACTCCCCGCCGTACCTGTTCAAGGGCGGGCGCCCGCAGATCCTGAGCATGGCCGGGGCGCAGTGGCCGTACGGCACCACCAAGCAGATCACCGTGGACGGCCCGATCCTCAAGGCCTCGCTGATCCGCCCGGAGGCCGTGACCCACTCCAGCGACCCCAACCAGCGCTACGTCGACCTGCCGATGACCGTCACCGGCAACACGATCGGCCTCAACCTGACGAGCAACCCCAACCTGGCCCCGCCCGGCTGGTACATGCTCTACGTGGTCGGCACCAACGGCGTCCCGTCGGTCGCCCAGTGGGTGCAGGTCAAGTGAGCCGCGTCCGCCGTAGCGTGCTGGCGCTGGCCGTGCTCGCCGTGCTGGGCGTCGTGGCCGCCGGGATCTGGCTGGTCGCGGCCCCGGGGGAGCGCGATGCTGCCCCGGTGGCCGCGCCGGCCCCCCGGCCGACCGACAGCAGCTGGCCCGGCCTCGCCGCCGGACCGTCCGTCGCGGCGTCGGTGCCGCCGGCCGCGGACACCCCCGCGGTGCCGGCGTCTCCGGACGCGCCGGCCGGCGGCCCGGCCGAACCGGTGGCCGAGCCGTTCGTGCAGAACTACGCGGGCCAGCCGGGGGTGAAGCCGCTCAAGCCGCTGCCGTCCCCGACCAAGACGCATTACGTACGGCCGAACGTGGACGGCTGCGACCACAACTACGGCGAGGTCACCCAGTGCGTCCCGTGGACGTTCCCGCCGGGCACGACGGACAAGTGCGCCTGGCTGGCCGAGCACGGTTTCAAGAAGCTGAAGGTGGCTGCCGCGGACCGGCAGAAGCTGGACACCGACGGCAACAAGATCGCGTGCGACGACTGACCGGCCGCCATCCGGTCAGCCCGCCATCACCCGGCGGTGCACGGCGGTGACGGCAGCACGGGCCGAGACGAACGACCCGTGCTGCCAAGCCACCTCATGACTGAGCCCGGGCGTTCGCGCCGTGTTGTAGTAGCCGACGATCAGCCCCCGGGTCGGCGTGGAAGCCGTAGATCCGCAGATCGTTCCCCCACCAGCGGCCGCGGTACTCCAGCACCGTGCAGTCGTAGCCGGCCTTGCCCAGCTCGTACGCGGACGCCAGCCCGGCGATGCCCCCACCGAGAACCACGACCTTTTCGGCGCTGCGCCCGGTCAGTGTGAAGCCGGACCAGCGCGGGGCCTGGAAGGGCGGCGCGGGCGTGGACCATCGCTGCCTCCGAGGATCGGGTCACGGCCCGCCCGATTCTGTGACCGTCCGATCCATGTCGATACCAACCCCGGTCAGCGGTCGCGGAGGTTCGAAGAGCGTGAGTTCGAGCAGACCCGGCTCGATGGCCGGCCGGTGCGCGGTCTGGTGCATCCAGTGCAGATAGACGGCATAGCGGTACGGACTCCAGGCGCGGGGCCGGCCCTTCGAGGTGACCAGGAACGGCATCTTCGTCAGCCGATGCACGGCGGTGGCAGCCGGTGGTCCAGGATGAGGGCGCCCGGGGTGGTGAAGTAGAGGAACTCGGTGAAGAACGCCGGGCCGTACCCGCGCTGGCCGCTGCCCCAGACGAAGCTCGCGGTGAAGACATCGACCACCGATCCCCGGGCCGCGATGTCGAAGACCTCGCCGCGGGAGATCTTCCCTGCCTGGGCGACGGTGATGCCGTCGATCAGCCCGGCCCAGTTCGCGGGAGCGAACGGGATCGACTGGCCGCGCCAGCATCGGCGTCCGGGCGTGTCCGCTTGGCGGCGACCTGGGCAGCCAGCTGCCGCAGATCGGCTTCGCTCAGAGCGTGGTCGGCGGCCTCGCGGCGGGCTTCCTGATCGTGTTCGTAGGTCACCCGGGAACTCTGGCATCCCGGCGTGCGGTCCGGCACGAGGCGGTTCGGCCCGAAGATCGTGGCGGTTCACTACCGTGTCGAACCGATACACCGGGGTGACGAGCCGGCCCCCGGTGCCTGACCGAGAATCGGACGTGATCATGAGTACTCTGCAGGACCTCCGCGAGGCCGTGGGATGGGTGGCACCGCCCACCGAACTGGGGTGGACGGGGATCGAGCAGGCCATCGGTCTGCGCCACCCGGCGGAGTTCCGGGAGCTGTGCTCGCTGTTCCCGCCGGGTGTGTTCCAGAGCTTCCTCAAGGTCCTGCATCCGTCCGCCGAGGCGGATCCGGCCGCGTACGCCGCCGAGGTGCGCGGATACGCCGCCCTGCTTCGTGACGACGCCGAGGAGAAGGGTTTCCCGTATCCCCTCTTTCCCGCCCCGGGCGGGGTCGTTCCGTGGGCGACGATCGGATTCGACTACGTCATCTGCTGGCTGCCCGACGGCGACTCGCCGGACGCGTGGCCGGTCGTCGTCTGTGACAGCCGGCTCATCAAATGGCAGGTGACCGGCTTGAGCACCGCTGAGTTCATGCGTGCGATCACCACGGTCCCGTCCGAGGTGCCGATGCTGGCCTATGTCGCCGAGGCTCGCCAGCCACCGACGTTCGTCGCGTTCAAGCCCGCCGGTGACCCGTCCTCCCACGCTCCCGCCACCCGGGCGCGGCCGCGCGCCGGCTATTGGCTGGAGGGTGAGGTGCGCACCCCGCTGGCCGAGCCGGTGAACGCCGTCGCCGATCTCGCCGCGCTCATCGAGCCGGGGGCGAGGTCCACCGTCGACTGGGACGCCGTGGATGCTCGGCTCGGGAAAACAACACCGCCGGACTTCTTCCGTCTGATCGACACGCTGGGCGCGGTGTCGGTCGGGCCGGCGACGGTGTCCGCGCCGGACGGCTCCGCCACCGGCTTCTTCGCGCAGCTGAAGCAGCTCGGCGACCGGGTGGCCGAGCTACGCGCCGCCGGTGGCGGACCGATCGGCACCATCCATCCCGAGTCCGGCGGCTTGATCACCTGGGGCCGGCTGCGTGGCGGCGGCTACCTGTGCTGGCTGCCGGCATCCGGCACACCGAAGGAATGGCCGGTCGTGGTCCTCGACGAGAGTCTGCGTTTCTCGGTCACCTACCACATGTCCACGTCGCGTTTCCTGCTTGAACTGGCGACGCGTCCGGAACGGGTCGCGCTCCCCCCACACATCGATCAAAGGCGATAAGGTCGGTCCGGTATCTGGTTCCGAGTGCCGGAGGCGTGCGTCGATGCGATCCGTCCGATTCCTGGTGCGTGCCCTGGCCGCCGGCACCGCCCTGCTCACGGTGGTCGCCGGTGCCTCGGTCGCGCAGGCCGCGCCCGTCGTCGGCACCGAGCCGATCTACGACTACACCCAGGCCGTACGCGAGCGGGTGTGGGTGCAGACCACGGTGGACAGTGACGCCGACGGGCAGCCCGACCGGGTCGCCGTACGGATCATCCGGCCGCGGACCGAGCGCCGCGTGCCGGTCGTCTTCCAGGCCAGTCCGTACTACGCCGGGCTCAACGACGTACCGAATCATGACGACATCGACCGGGACGGTGCCGGCGCGCGCCGCAGCGGGGTGACCGGCGCCGACCGGGCGGCCGAGACCGTGACCTTCGCCGGCTACCTGGACAACTACTTCGTGCCCCGCGGTTACGCCGTCGTCTTCGCCGACAGCCTCGGCAGTGGCGGGTCGGACGGGTGCCCCACCTCCGGCGGCCGCAACGAGACACTCGGCATGAAGGCCGTCGTCGACTGGCTCAACGGGCGGGCCGCCGCCTTCGACGAGGCCGGCGCTCCCGTACGGGCCGGCTGGTCGACCGGGCGCACCGGCATGATCGGCGTGTCCTACAACGGCACGCTGCCCAACGCCGTCGCCGCCACCGGGGTGCGGGGGCTGGAGACGATCGTGCCCATCGCCGCCATCTCCAGCTGGTACGACTACTACCGGGCCAACGGTGGGGTCGTGGCTCCGGGCGGCTTCCAGGGTGAGGACACCGACGTGCTGGCCAAGGCGGTGCTCACCCGGGAGCACCCCGAGGTCTGCGCCGATGTCATGGCCGCCATCGAACGTGACCAGGACCGGGTCACCGGCGACTACAACCGTTTCTGGGCCGAGCGTGACTACCTGCGCGACGTGGACAAGGTGCGCGCCAGTGTGCTGCTGGTGCACGGGTTGCACGACAACAACGTGCGGACCTCGCAGGCCGGGCAGTGGTGGGACGCGCTCGCGAAGCGGCACGTGCCGCGCAAGATCTGGCTGCACCAGGCCGCGCACACCGACCCGTTCAACGTGCGGCGGGCCGAATGGCTCAGCACGCTGCACCGCTGGTTCGACTACTGGCTCTACCGGATCGACACCGGCATCATGCGGGAGCCGATGGCCGACGTCGAGGTCGCGCCGACCGTCTGGCGTACCGCCCGCTCCTGGCCCGTGCCGGGCACCCGGCCGACCGCCATGTTCCCCGGCGTGGGCGGCACGCTGAGCCGCACGCCGTCCGGCTTCGGCACCCGCGAGTCGTTCGTCGACGATCCGGCCCAGACCGCCGAGCAGCTGGCCGACGACGAGTTCGCCACCGACCCGAACAGGCTGGCCTACCTGTCCGAGCCGCTGGCCCGCGAGACCCGGCTCTCCGGCACGCCGAAGGTCACCATCCGGGCCGACGTGGACGGCCCGTCGCCGTACCTCACCGCGCTGCTGGTCGACTACGGTCCCGCCGACCGCTTCGCCGGGCTGCGGTCGCTGCCGGTGCAGGACTGCGTCGGGCCCGGCATCCCGGAGGATCCGGGCTGCTTCAACCGCCGGGAGTACGTGACCACGCGCACCGACTCGGAGATCGTCACCCGGGGCTGGCTCGACGTGCGCAACCGGCTCTCCGCCGCGCGCAGCACGCCGGTGCGCGCCGGCAGGACGTACACCTTCAGCTGGAATCTGCAGACCCAGGACCACGTGTTCGCGGCCGGGCACCGGATCGGCCTCGTGCTGATCTCCACCGAACGCGACCACACGCTGCGCTACCCGGCCGGCACCACGGTCGGCGTCCGACTCGGCGTGTCCCGGGTGGTGCTCCCGCTGTCCCGCTGATCCGGCCCGGGACAGGCCGGGAAAAAGTCATCCGATCGGGCCGAACGATTCGCCGATCCACTCCGTAGTCATGTCCGAGGCGTTACGTAACGCGTACGCACCGTCGATCGGACAGCGGGGGCTGTTATGACCAGTGTCATCGACCAGCATCACCTTCAGCCGAGTTCCTCCTGGTGGGAGCGCCAGGGCGACCTGATCATGCGGCGCCCGTTCAACGAGTGGACCTTCACCCACATGAACTGGCTGCTGCCCACCGAGCGCGTCGCCCGGGGCCCGGTGCACCGGCCGCTGCCGGGCCGGTCCCGCCCGCTCGACGTGACGTACAGCTTCGGCGGCGCCGAGCTGAGTCTGGCCGACCTGCACCGCCGGACCTTCACCACCGCCTTCGTCGTGCTGCACCGCGGCGCGCTCGTGCACGAGTCGTACCCCGGTGCCTTCGCCGGTCCGCGGGCCCGCTTCCAGCTCTTCTCCCTGTCCAAGTCGCTGACCTCGATGCTGGTCGGCATCGCCCTGGCCGACGGCGCGATCGGCGCCCTGACCGACCCGGTGATCGACTACCGGCCCGACTTCGCCGGTACGGCCTACGAGTCCGCCACCCTGGCCGACCTGCTCGCGATGAGCAGCGGCGTCGGCGACATCGAGCAGTGGGACGTGCCCGGCACGGACATCAAGCGCTTCGAGGAGGCCTGCCTGGGCCGCGGCAGCGTCGAGGACGTGCTGCGGTCGGCCCGGCGCTCCGGGGCGCCGGGGCAGCGGTTCAACTACTCCACCCTCGACGCGCAGCTCATCGGCTGGGTGCTCGAGGCCGCCACCGGCAGGTCCCTGGCCCGGTACGCCGCCGACCGCCTGTGGAGCAGGATCGGCGCCGACCGCGACGCCTACTACTGGCTCTCCCGCTCCCGGCCGCGTACGGCGATCGGTGGTGGCTCGTTCAACGCGACCGCGCGGGACGTGGCCCGGCTCGGGCTGCTGATGGCCCACGACGGTGTGCTGGACGGCGAGCAGATCGTCCCCCGCGACTGGGTGGCCCGCAGCGGGGTCCGCGACGTGGCGCACCTGGCGATCGGGGCGCTCGGCCCCAGCGGCTACGACCATTACGGCTACGCCAACCAGTGGTGGACGCTGGACGGTGGGGCCTTCACCGGGCTGGGCGTGCACGGGCAGTACCTGTTCGTCGACCCGGCGGCCGACGTGGTGATCGTCAAGTGCAGTGCCTGGCCGACCGAGGACGACGCGGAGCGGGACAGGGAGACCATCGCCGCGCTGCGCGCGATCACCGCCCGGCTGAGCGGGCGGTCAGCGAGCCTGGTCGCCTAGGGCGGCGAGGACCGCGGTGCGGGCCTGCTCGTCCGCGAGACCGGGCAGGCCCGACGCGTACGGCTTCAGTGCGGCGAGCAGGGCCACGCGGGGGTCCGGGTCCCGCACGCCTCGCAGGGCGGCGAGGAACCAGGGGAGCCCGGAGTCGCGCCCCGCTCGTCGGCCGGCGGCGAGCCAGTCGCGTACCTGCCGGCCCAGCGGGGAGTCCGGTGTCACGGGGTCGGCGGATGCGATGGCCGGCAGGAGGCCGGGGGTGTCCGCGAGGCCCAGGACTGTGGCCTGCCGGCGTACCTCCGCGACCGCGACGGATCGCTGCAGCTGCGGCGGGGCGGCCTCCGCGGCGGTGACCAGCTCCGCGGCGTACGGGGTCCGCCGGCCGGCGCGCAGCAGGTCTCCGGCGGTGGCGGGGGTGACGAACCAGGGCTCCAGCTCGGCCGACATCCGGGCGGCTGACAGTGGCTGGTCCGGGAGCCGGGCGCCGGTGATCCGCTGGGCCAGCACGATCGCCCGGGCCTCGGCGTCCGGCCAGGTGGGCTCGTACTCGTCGGTCGGCGCCCGCAGGCCCAGCGCGTCCATCAGGTGGCGCAGCATGCCCGGGTCGGCGCCCCACACCGTCTCCTCGGCCGGGTAGCCCGGGTCGAAGCCGATGATCGTGGTGCCGTCGACCGCGTAGCCGAAGTGCGCGGCAGCGTCGTCGTGGCGCAGCACCGAGACCGCGGCGCTGCCTCGCGAGGCCGCCTCCAGCAGGCCGTGGTCGGCACCGAGGATCCCGCCGGGCTCGATGACCACCGACCAGGCGCCGAGCTCCAGGGCCACGGCAACCTCGGGGAGCTCGGTTCCGGCGGGCTGCCGCTGCCCGGTCACCTCCGCGGGCATGCGTTCGCGGATGGTGTCCGGACATCCGCCCAGCCGGCGCAGGGCCGTCGCGGCGTCGGCGTCCTTGACGTAGGTCAGGCAGAACGTCGGCCCGAGCTGGTCGCGGAGCACCCGGGCGTGCGCGAGGTCATCCACAGCAGTGCAGCTTAGGCCCGGTCAAGGAACGTATCGTCGGGGGATGGACCGCGACGACACCCTGCGCCACCTGCGGGCCGAGGCCCGGGCCCAGGTGGAGCGGCTCGACCAGGAGCTGCTCGAGCTCTTCGCGGCCTCCCGCAGCTCGAACGCCGACGACGAGCACGACCCGGAGGGCAGCACCATCGCCTTCGAGCGGGCGCAGCTCACCGCCCTGCTCGCCGCGGGCCGGCGCCGCATCGCCGACCTGGACGACGCGCTGGACCGCTCGGCGGCCGGCACCTACGGCGGCTGTGCACGCTGCGGCCGGCCGATCCCGGCCGAGCGGCTCGCCGCCCGGCCGTTCGCCACCACCTGCGTGACCTGCGCGGATCAGTAGCGGAAGGTGGCGACCAGGCTGCTGAGCTCGGTCGACATCCGGGCCATCTCCGCGGTCGCCTGTTGCGTCTCGGAGACGCCCTGACTCGTCAGCCGGGCGGCTTCGGCGACGCCGGTGATGTTCTGGGCGATCTCGCCACTGCCGGTGGCGGCCTCGGCCACGCTGCGGTTCATCTCTGCGGTCGTGGCGGTCTGTTCCTCCACGGCCGAGGCGATGGTCGTCTGGAACTCACTGATCCGCGAGATCACCGCACTGATCTCCTCGATCGCCAGCACCGCACCGCTGGTGTCGGCCTGGATCGCCTGCACCCGCCGGGAGATGTCCTCGGTCGCCCGGGCCGTCTCCTGAGCCAGATCCTTGACCTCCGAGGCCACCACCGCGAAACCCTTACCCATCTCGCCCGCGCGGGCCGCTTCGATGGTGGCGTTGAGGGCGAGCAGGTTGGTCTGCTCGGCGATCGAGGTGATGACCTTGATGACGTTGCCGATCTCGGCCGACGACTCGCCCAGCTTGCCCATCGTGGCCGAGGTCGCCGCGGTGACGCTGACCGCTTCCTCGGCGACGCGGGCGGCCTCGGTGGCGTTCTGGGAGATCTCCCGGATCGACGCACCCATCTCCTCGCTGCCGGCCGACACCGTGTCGACACTGCGAGAGACCTCCTCGGCCGCGGCCGAGACCGCCTGGGCCTGGGTCGAGGTCTCCTCCGCCGAGGCGGCGATCTGCGTCGCTGTGCCGGTCATCTGCTCCGATGCGCTGGCCAGAGAGGCCGCGGAGCCGTCGATCGTGGTCACCGTCCGGCGCAGCCGGTCCACGGCGGCGTCGAGCGCCCGGCCCATCTGGCCCGGCTCGTCACGGGAGGTCAGGCCGGCGGTCCGGGTCAGATCCCCGGCGGCGAGAGCCTCACAGACACCCTTGACCTTGGTCAGTGCCTGCACGATGCGGCGGGCCACCAGCGCGCCCAGAGCCAGGGCGAGCAGCACCCCGACGATCAGCGTGAGGATCGCGGTCGTCCGGCTGGACTCGTAGCCCGACTTCGCCGCGGCGGCGTTGCGGGCCGCGTCGTTGACCTCCGCCTGGTCCAGCGTGCTCACGTCGGCGAGGATCGACATGAGCAACGGCAGAGTCTTGGTGTCGCGCAGCTTGGACCAGGTCACGAAGTCGTTCTTGGCCCCGGTCGGGAGCATCTCCTCCTGCGCGATCTTGGTGTACGCGTTCCACGTCGTCTGCACCTTGGCGATGACCGCGGGGTCCCCGGCCGGCCCGCTCGCCTGGTACGCCGCCATCGCGGTGGAGAACAGGTCCAGATCCTTCATGAACGCCTGGGTGAACTTGGTGACCGAGGCGGCGTCCGGCGACAGGGCCTGGTTGGCGAGGTCGGAGCGGGCCTGCGTCACCGCTGTCCGGAGGTCGCCCACGGCGTTGATGCTGGCCACGTTGCTGGTGTAGATGAGCTGCGCGGAGTGGCTGGCGTCGCTGAGCGAGCGGATGCCGTTGATGCCGACGATCACGGCCACCAGGGCGGCGACGGCCACGGCCGAGAGCACCTTCACGTTGACGCTGAGGTCGGCGAAGGACGGCCGTCCGCGGGCAGGCTGAGTCGGGGCGATCACCGTGGTCATGCCCTCACTATCACCACCGGAGGCCGGTGTGCGGGCCGACTTGGAGATTTTGCCGGGCAGTGGAGGATGCATCCCGTCGCCCGCCGGGGCCGGTCCCGCCCCCGGTGCTGCGGGGGCGGGACCGGCGGGTCAGCGGCGCAGGTGCCGGGGGATCGGGGCGGGAACGAACGCGGTCCGCGCCGAGCTCGCCGGGGGCGTCGCCAGCTCGGGCCGGGTCGGGCTGAACAGCCAGGCCTGGAACAGCGCGTCCAGGGACCGGCCGGAGATCCGCTCGGCCAGGGCGATGAACTCCGGCGTGGTGACGCTGTCCCCACGCCGGGTCGAGGCCCACGTCCGCAGGATGGTGAAGAAGGCCTGGTCGCCGACCTCCATGCGCAGCGCGTGCAGGGTCATGGCGCCGCGCAGGTAGACCTGGAAGTCGAACAGGTGATCCGGGCCGGGATCACCGATCGGCAGCGCCCAGAACTCCGGGTCCTCGATGCCCTGGTAGTTGGCGTCGAAGATCTCCTGCTCCGTGCCGTGCTTCTCGCGCGCGCTCCACAGCCACTCGGCGTACGTCGCGAAGCCCTCGTTGAGCCAGATGTCCTGCCACCTCGCCACCGCCAGGCTGTCGCCGTACCACTGGTGGGCCAGCTCGTGCACCACGACGGCGTCGCCGGACTCGGGGCTGCTGAAGAACGCCTGGGCATAGACCGGGCGGGTCTGGTTCTCCAGTGCGAAGCCGAACCTCTCCGAGCTGTCCACGATGCCGCCCGCGGCCGAGAACGGGTACGGCCCGAAGTTCTCGGCCAGGAAGGAGATGATCTCCGGCTCGCGGGCCAGCGACCCCGCGGCCCGGTCACCGACGGTCGGCGGGAACTGGTCCACCGTGCCGGCGATCCAGGTGTTCGGGTTGGCCGGGCTGCCGGGCGGGGGACCGCCGGGGACCCAGCCGTCCAGGGTGTCACCGTCGGCCTCGAAGGACGTCGTGCCCTGGCCGGTGGAGACCACCACGTCGTCGACGAAGGCGCCCGCCTCGGTCACGGCGACGTCGTTCACCGAGCTCAGCGACACCTCGATCTGCTTGCCCGCGTACCCGGAAAGGTCGATCGTCCACGCCTCGTAGCCGTCGCTCTTGCCGGTCGCCGCGTGCCAGGTGCCGGTGGTGCCCGGCGCCGCGCAGGTGTCGTCGGGGCCGGGGGTCAGGTAGTGGGTGAGGAACGGGTACAGCTGCGGCCCGTAGAAGCAGAGCGCCGCGGTCTCCGAGCTGGTGTGCCCGTTGGCGTCCGGCAGGGTGGTCCAGTCGTCCGCCCCGGCGGTGTGCGCCTCGACGAAGAAGTAGTCCCACTCCGGCTCGGTGTCACGGGTGACGTGGAAGCTCAGCGTCGCCCCGCCGGCGGGCACGTCGACGGTGTGGGTGAGCCGCTTGTACGCCGGCTCGCCGTCCTGCGTGAACGCCACCTGCGTGCCGGTGCGCGGTGCCGCGGCCGGCGTGAACAGCTTCGGGTCCAGCGCGTCCAGGTACTCAACGCCGGCCTTCTTGTACTTCTTCACCCGATACTCGCCGACCGTGGCGGTGGCCAGGTACGGCGCCATCGGCTCGCGGGCGTGCCAGGTGGTGGTGGTCCAGCCGTGCCGGGTGCTGGTGCCGGCCAGCACCCCGTTCGAGATGGACTCCAGGCCCCGCGGCGCGGTGATCCGGGTGGTGAAGGAGGCCTTGTCCAGGGGGTGGTCGTTGACCGGGAACCAGGTCGACGCGACCTCGGGCTGCCCGACGATGACCATGCCGTCGTCGGTGGTGAAGACCCCGGAAGAGCCCAGGTTGGGGTCGGCGATGATCTGCGGCACGCCGTCGTAGCGGGCCACCACGGTGAACGTGCGGCCCTTGCGCAGGCCCCGCTGCGGGGTGACGGTGAGCTCGCCGTTGGCCCGCTGCCAGGCCGCCGGACGACCGTCCACGGTCAGCGACCGCAGGGTCAGGCCGTCGAAGTCGAGGTTGAACGCCGACAGGTGCTGGGTGGCGCGGGCGGTGATCGTGGCGGTGCCGGCCAGCACGTCGGTGGCCGGCGTGTATCTGATGTCCAGGCCGTAGTGGCGTACGTCGTAACCGCCGTTGCCGGCCAGCGGGAAGTAGGGGTCACCGATGCCCGGCGCGCCAGGCCGGAACGGGCTGGGTTGCGCGCCGGCGGGCGCGACCGCGGCCAGCACCAGAGCGATGACGACAGATGAGATGAGGGCGACTCTGCGCATCCAGGACCTCCACGCGGCATTGCGGGCGATCCCCGGACGCTAACGCCGGCCCGGCCTGCCGGGCGACCCCGAGTACCTAAATCGGACAGTACTCAGTCGCCGAGCCGCCGCGCGGTGATCTCCATACCCGTGGCCCGCAGCCGCTTGACCAGCGCGTCACCGATCCCGGTGGCCGGCGTCAGCACGCCGCCCTCGGTCTCCGGCAGCTCCGCGCGGTCCAGCGCCAGGGCCAGCGCCGACTCGCCGAGCATGACCGCGGTGGCCTGATAGCCGGGGTCGCCCTTGGCCCGGAACCGGGCCGTGTAGCGCGCGCCGGTGCTGGTCGTGGTGAACAGGTCCATGGTGAAGTGCCCCCGCTTGCGGGTCCGCTCGTCCGGCCCGTCGCCGGGCTTGGGCAGGATCCGGTCCAGCAGGAACCGGGTCGGCGGCAGGGACAGGCCGACGACCAGCGCGCCGAGCCCGGCCTTGGTGCCCGCGGCGAGCACCGGCGACAGCGGCGAGGTGCCGGTGCTCATCGCCTCGCGGTAACGGAACGCCCGGCCGTACGCGTGGCCCCGCAGGGCGTTGGTGCGACGCACGACCCGCGAGTTGTAGGACGCCATCACGAACGGTCCCAGGCTGCCGCGCAGCGACGGGTCGACCTCCGAGCCCCGCAGCAGCACCATGTCCTCCTGCCGGCCCAGATCCGGCTCGTCGGCCGGTGCCGGGCTCAGCGAGTACGGGCTCGCGACCAGCCGCCGCAGCGCCCTGTCCCGGCGGACCACGTCCAGCTGGTGCCGCATGGAGTCGATCGTGCCGCCGCTGATCCCGGCGCGGATGCTGGTGACCACGAGCGTGGTGTCGGTGAGCTCGCCGGCGCCGTCGGCCCGCACCTGCTGCCACAGCACGTGCACCCCGAGGTCCGACGGGATCGAGTCGAAGCCGCAGGAGTGCACGATCCGGGCGCCGGTCGAGCGGGCCAGCTCGTGGTTCTCGTCGGCGCTGGCCCGGGCGAAGATCACCTCGCCGGTCAGGTCGACGTAGTCGGTGCCGGCCGCGGCGCAGGCGTGCGCGAGGGCGCGGCCGTACTTCGCGTACGGGCCGACGGTGGTGATCACGACGTGCGCGGCGGCGGCGAGCCGCTCGACGGCGGGGACGTCGCCCGAGTCGGCCACCAGCAGCGGCCAGTCCACCCGGAGGCGCGACCGGACGGCCTCCAGCCGCTCGGCGGACCGCCCGGCCAGGGCGATCCGGGTGCCGGCGGGCGCGTGCCCGGCCAGGTGGGCAGCCACCAGCTCCCCGACGAAGCCGGTGGCCCCGTAGACGACGATGTCGAGGTCGCGGACCCGGGCGGCGGCTTGATCACTCATGGTCGATGATTCTCCGGCACCGCGCCCGGGTCCGCTCGGCCGGGCGTCTGCTCACTCCGGCAGCTTGACCCCGGACAGCTCGGCGCAGGTGGCCAGCAGCTCCTCCTGCAGCTCCTCGCGGTACGCCGCCGGGTTGGCCCGCAGGTCACGGCGGCGCTTGAAGTAGCGGCCGGTGACCATGGCGGCCGGCGCGTCGCTGGTGGCCAACCAGATCTGCGTCTCGGCCCCGGCGGGCAGGTCGTCGGTCGCGCCGGGCCCGCCCATCCGGGTACGGATCCAGCCGGGGTCGACGGCGTTGCTCAGGGTCTGCGGCCGGCGCCGGGCCACTGCGAAGGCGAGCATGACGTCGTAGAGCTTGGAGTCGCTGTACGCCTGCATGCCGTCCCAGGCGCGACCCTGCCACTGCAGGTCGTCGAGGCGCGGCACACCGCCGGACTCCAGCCCGGAGGTCAGGTAGATCAGCCGCGTCGGCCAGGGGATCAGGGCGGTCAACACGTACGGCGCCAGCACGTTGACCTGGAAGATGCGTTCCAGGCCGTCACCGGTGCGCACCGGCGCGTCCTGGCCCCCGCCCACCCCGGCGTTGTGGATCACCACGTCGTACGGCCCGACCGCCGCCGCCTGCTCGGCCAGTTCCCTCGTCTCGGCCAGGGAGGTCAGGTCGCCGCGCACCACGGCAGCGGCCTGCGGCACCGAGGCCAGGGCCTGCGCGGCGCGTTCCTCGTTGCGGGCGTGCAGGACCACCCGGTGCCCGTCCGCCGCGAGCGTGCTCGCCGTCTGCCGTCCGATGCCGTCGCTGGATCCGGTCACCAAAATCGTCGCCATGTCCTCCTGCTTCCCTCGTTGCGCCGCGCTGAACATGACTGGGCCGTGCGGACATCACTGGGCCGCCGACCATCACCAGGTGATCCGGAGGTCGAGCCGGCTCGAGGCGGCGAGCGCGTCGTCGGCGTCGACGACCGCGACCAGCGCGGCCTCGCCCGGCCCGGCGGCGCGGACAGCCAGCCCCTCGATCTTGTACGGCCCGCCGGGCACCGCGGCCACCGCGAGCACCCGCTCGTCGTCGAGCAGGGCGATCGCGGCGCCGACCACCGGACCGTCGTCCACCGCGTTCGGCGTGTCCTCCGCGGCGGCGGACACCAGCAGCCGGCCGTCCGGCAGGGCCACCGCGTCGGTGACCGCCAGCGCCACCCCGCCGACCGTGCCCAGGTCGTAGCGGCAGGGCCGGCTCACCTCGGGCGGCTCCCCGGCGAGCAGGGCGGACAGGTCGACGTCGACCGCCGCGGACGGCACGCCCGCCGCCGAGTTGCCCCGCTGGAACCAGCGCAGCCGGTCGCCGATCCGCGCCGCGCCCTCCAGGTTGAGCTGGTCCACCGCCAGCCCGAGCGCCGCGGCGACCCGGTGGTACGCCGGGGTCAGGTCGACGGTGCTGAAAGCTTCCGGCTCGGTCACCAGGGAGGCGCGCATCCGGGCCGCGGTGGAGCCGGAGCCGAGCAGCAGCACGCCGCCGTCGACGGCCACCGCCGCCTCGAAGTCCGGCTTCAGGTGTTTGGTCCCCTCGGCCGAGCTGAAGGTCTCGTGGCCGTCGACCGCCGCGATCACCCGGACCGCGGTGATCCCGCCGGGCCGCAGCCAGGCGGCGTGGGTGGCGTCGTCCTGGGCAACGAGCCAGCCGTCGCCGAACGCCGCGATGGCCGACGCGGCCCGCACCGGCATCCCGGGGCCGAACCACAACCGGGTCTCACTCTCGATCTCGACACGCATCGTCACGTCCTCTCCGGGCGCATACCGAACAAGAACCGGGTGATCCGGGTACGCCGGACCAGGATGTCGTACGCCCCGAACGTCAGGATGAACGAGACAGCCACGACGACGGCGTACTCGACGATGATCGGGGCCCGCCACGGGACCACGAGACAGGCCACCGCCACCACGATCGGCTGGTGCAGGACGTAGAACGGCAGCGCCGCCTCGGCCAGACGGGTGCGCGTGGACGAGTTCTCCCGCGCCGGGCCCGCGCTGTCGGGACGGGGCCGGTCGAGCAGGCCCAGCAGGGCGACGAGGGCGCACCAGCCGGACACGCTGAACAGCACCCGCGACACCACGGCCAGCGGTGACATGCCGGTGAACAGGTCCGTGCCCTCGCTGATGAAGCCGGGTGCGCTCGCCCCGAACGCGACGACGGCGAGGACGGCGGCCGCCCGGGCGTGGCGGCGTAACGCGGCGGCGAACCGCTCGTCGGTGGCAAGCACGAAGCCGTACAGGAAAAAGAGGAGGTAGGCCCACCGGCTCCAGGCCCCCAGATCTTCCTCCAGGCCGAGCAATGCGCTGACCAGGGCGAGCGGGATCGCGGGCAGCAGCACGACGCCGGCCCGCCCGGCCGCACCGGCGGCCACCTCGACCGCCCGCCGCCGCGCCGTCGCGGGCAGCCGGGCGACTGCTGCCACGAGCAGCAGCGAGAAGGCCAGCAGCAGCACCACGAACCACAGATGCCCGGTCTCGAACTCCTCACCCTGCAGGACGAACGGGAACTCGGCCGGCGCGAACCGCACATCGAGGAACCGGGGAAGGAACTCCCAGTAGCTCTTGTCGTAGCCGGGCTCGGTCCTGAGCCGCAGCCACGGCGGCACCGGCACGATGGTCAGCGTGGCGAAGACCAGCGGCACACCCAGCCGCAGCAGCCGCTCGACGGCGAAGCCACCCGGCCCCCGCCTGCGCATCGAGTGCCGGGCGCCGATGCCGGCGACCAGGAAGAGCAGCGGCATCGCCCACACCACGGCCAGCCCGGCCAGCACGGTCGTGGCGCCGGTGGTCTGCTCGTTCTTGATGTAGTAGTCGTCGCTCGCGTCGAAGACCAGCGCCGCGTGGAAGAACACCAGGCCGTACACGACGACGATGCGCAGCGTGTCCAGCGCCGGGCGCCGTCCGGGTGTGGGCGGGCGGTGGCTGGGTACCGTCAATGCGTGTTCCTCATCTTCGGATTCAAGTCCTCGGACCGCCGGATCGCGGCCCCCACCCTGCTGCACGCCTACTGCGGTGCCACGGTGGCCCAGGTGCTGATCAAGCGCACGACCAAGTTCAGCCTCTTCTTCATCCCGCTGTTCCCGGTGCGCCCGGCCCGCTACTACATGCAGTGCACGAACTGCGGCGTCGTCGAGGACGTCGACGCTCGGCACGTGGCCCAACTGGCCGCCTAACGCGCGGGCGGCGCGGCGGTGCTGCCCCGCAGCACCAGCTTCGCCGCCGCGTGCTCCACCAGCGGGCCGTCGCGGTCGCGGTCGCGCAGGGCCAGCGACATCGCGCGGACGCCGATCTCCTCCAGCGGCAGCCGTACGGTGCTCAGCGGCGGCGTCACGTCGACCGAGATGGGCATGTCGTCGAAGCCGATCAGGCTCATCCGCCCGGGCACGTCGATGCCGCGTTCGCGCAGGCAGGACAGGGCGCCCACGGCCATCGAGTCGTTCAGCGCCGCGATGGCGGTCAGTCCTGGATTCTGCTCCAGCAGTGTGGCGGCCGCCGCGGCACCGCCGTTGCGGTCGAAGTCGGCGTAGATCACCTGCTTGGCGCTCAACCGGTGCCCGTGCTCCTTGGCGGCGCGGCGCAACCCGGCGAGGCGGTCGGTGGTCGTGGTCAGGTGCCGCGGCCCGGCGATGACGCCGATGGCGGTGTGGCCGAGCCGGTAGAGCGCGTCCCCGGCGAGATAGCCGCCCGGCTCGTTCTCCGGCACCACGGCGTCACCGGCGTGCTCGTGCCGGCCGATCACCGACACCCGGCCGCCGGTGCTCTGGTAGAGCCGCAGCTTGCCGTCCAGCCGGGCGGTGATCGGCGCGTCGACGTAACCCGAGCCGGCCAGCACGATCGCGGCGGTCTGGTGGGCGTGCAGCAGGTCGACGTAGGCGAGCTCGCGCTCCGGGTCGCGGTAGCTGTTGCAGATGATGACCAGCCGGCCGTGGTCGGTGGCGACCCGTTGCAGTCCCCGGGTGATCTCGGCGAAGTACGGGTCCGAGACGTCGTGCACGATCACGCCGACGGCGGTGCGGTCGGCCCGGGCCAGCTGCTGCGCGTTCGCGTTGGGGACGAACTGCAGCTCGGCGACGGCCGCGAGGACCCGCTCGCGCAGCGCCTCGGCGACCGGCTTGGGGCTGTTGTTGATGATGCGGGACACGGTCGCGGTCGAGACCCCCGCCCGCCGCGCGACGTCCGCGAGAGTCGCCACGCCGAGAACACTAGTCCATCAGCGTCCGGGAGCAACCGCTTGCCTGGAGTGTCCGCACGCCGGTAACCTGCCGGGAAAGCGCTTACCTGAGGGGGTCGGCCCATGTCCGCTCGCGTCCCGATCGGGATCGTCATGAACGGTGTCACCGGAAGGATGGGCTATCGCCAGCACCTGGTCCGCTCCCTGCTCGCCATCCGGGAGAGCGGCGGGCTGCCGCTGCGCGACGGCTCCGTGCTCTGGCCGGAGCTGCTGCTCGTCGGCCGCAGCGAGGCCAAACTGCGGGACGTGGCCACCCGCCACGGCCTGACCGAGTGGACCACCGATCTCGGCGCGGCCCTGACCCGCCCCGACATGCAGATCTACTTCGACGCCCAGGTGACCAGCGAGCGGGAGAAGGCCATCGGGCTGGCTATCGAGGCCGGCAAGCACATCTACACCGAGAAGCCGCTGGCCACCACGCTGCACGGCGCGATCGAGCTGGCCCGCTCGGCGGACGCGGCCGGGGTCAAGCACGGCGTGGTGCAGGACAAGCTGTTCCTGCCCGGCCTGCGCAAGCTGGAACGGCTGATCAGCGGCGGCTTCTTCGGCCGGATCCTGTCGATCCGCGGCGAGTTCGGCTACTGGGTCTTCGAGGGGGACTGGCAGGCCGCCCAGCGTCCGAGCTGGAACTACCGGGCCGCGGACGGCGGCGGCATCGTGGTGGACATGTTCCCGCACTGGCACTACGTGCTGGAGCAGCTGTTCGCCCCGGTCCGCGCGGTCACCGCCCACGTCACCACGCACATCCCCGAGCGCTGGGACGAGCGCGGCGAGCCGTACGAGGCCACCGCCGACGACTCCGCGTACGGGATCTTCGAGCTCGACGGGGGAGTGGTGGCCCAGATCAACTCCTCCTGGGCCGTCCGGGTCAACCGCGACGAGCTGGTCGAGTTCCAGGTGGACGGGACCGAGGGCAGCGCGGTGGCGGGCCTGCGCAACTGCCGGATCCAGCACCGGGCCACCACGCCCAAGCCGGTGTGGAACCCCGACCTGCCGCTGACCCACTCCTTCCGCGACCAGTGGCAGGAGGTGCCGGACAACGAGGACTTCGACAACGGTTTCAAGGCGCAGTGGGAGATGTTCCTGCGCCACGTCGCCGAGGACACCCCGTACACGTGGGATCTGTGGGCCGGGGCGCGCGGGGTGCAGCTGGCCGAGCTCGGTCTGCAGTCGGCCCGAGAGGGCCGCCGCATCGAGATCCCGGAGCTGGAGCAGTGAGCCGGATCCTGCACTTGCCGGACGGGCCGTTGACGCTTTCCGGTGCGGGTGCCGAGTGGGCCACGCCCGGGGCAGCGTTCACCAGCCGGGTCGCCTACGCCGCGGCCCACGTCGTGGCCGATCCCGGCGCCGAGAACGTGCCGGGCGCGCCGCCCGCGGTCGACTGGGACGCCACGCTGGCCTTCCGGCGCCACCTGTGGGCGCACGGCTTCGGCGTGGCCGAGGCGATGGACACCGCCCAGCGCGGCATGGGCCTGGACTATCCGGCGGCCCGCGAGCTGATCCGCCGCTCGGCGCGCGAGGCGGCGGCGGTGGGCGGCACGATCGTCGCCGGCGTGGCCACCGACCAGCTCCCACCCGGCCCGGCGACCCTGGACGAGATCCGCAAGGCGTACGGCGAACAGCTGGCCGACGTGCAGGAAGCCGGCGCCGTGCCGGTGCTGATGTGCAGCCGACACCTGGCGGCCGCGGCCCGGACGGCACAGGACTACCTGGACGTGTACGGGCAGCTGATCGACGACTCCGACCAGCCGGTGGTGCTGCACTGGCTCGGACCGGCCTTCGACCCCCTGCTCGCCGGCTACTGGGGAGCCGGCGAGCAGGGCCGGGCCGGCGAGTTGGGCCGGGCCGCCGACACCGTGGCCGAGCTCATCGCCGCGCACCCCGGCAAGGTCGACGGGATCAAGCTGTCGCTGCTGGACGAGGACTTCGAGGTGGCGATGCGGCGCCGGCTCCCGGCCGGGGTGCGGCTGTACACCGGCGACGATTTCAACTACCCGGTGCTGATCCGCGGCGACGAGCAGGGCCACTCCGAGGCGCTGCTGGGCATCTTCGCGGCGATCGCACCCCCGGCCGCGGCGGCGCTGCGGGCCCTGGACGCGGGCGACCTCGAGGCGTACGACCGCATCCTGGCCCCGACCGTGACCCTGTCCCGGCACCTGTTCGAGACACCGACCTGGTACTACAAGACGGGCATCGTGTTCCTGTCCTGGCTGGCCGGTCACCAGGACCACTTCACGATGGTCGGTGGCGTGCAGAGCGGTCGCTCCCCGCGGCACCTGGCGCAACTGCTGCGGCTGGCCGACGCCGCCGGGCTGCTGCCCGACGCGGACCTCGCCGCCCACCGCGCCCGGGCCTGGCTCACGACGGTGGGGGTGGCACAGCCGTGAAGCGCTTCTCCCTGAACCAGGCGACGACCAAGCACTGGCCGTTGCCCGACCTGGTCGCCGGCTGTGTCGAGGCCGGCGTGACCGGCGTCGGCCTGTGGCGCGAGGACGTCCAGGCGTACGGCGTCGAGAAGTCCGCGGCGCTGGTCCACGACGCGGGACTGGCCGTCACCTCGCTGTGCCGGGGCGGCTTCTTCCAGCAGGACGGCTGGCAGGACGAGAACAGACGCGCGATCGACGAGGCGGCGACCCTGGGTGCCCCGGCGCTGGTGCTGGTCTCCGGTGGCCTGCCCGAGGGCAGCCGGGACATCGACGCGGCCCGGGCCCACGTGGGCGAGGCGATCGGCACGCTGGTGCCGTACGCGCTGGACGCGGGCGTGCAGCTCGCGATCGAGCCGCTGCACCCGATGTACGCCTCCGACCGCTGCGTCGTGTCCACCCTCGGGCAGGCGCTGGACCTGGCGGCGCCGTACCCGGCCGAGGCGGTCGGGGTGGTGATCGACACCTACCACCTGTGGTGGGACGACGCGGTGTGGGAGCTGATCGCCCGGGCCGGTCGTGAGCATCGGATCGCCTGCTTCCAGGTCGCGGACTGGGTCACGCCGCTGCCGGCCGGGGTGCTGCTGGGCCGGGGTCTGCCGGGTACGGGTTGCGTGGAGCTGCGCCGCTTCCGGGAGGCGGTGGACGCGGCGGGCTACACCGGTCCGATCGAGGTGGAGGTCTTCAACGAGGCGGTCTGGGCCCGGGAAGGCCGCGAGGTCCTCGACGAAACCCTGAAACGCTGCCGCGAGCACGTCGGGTAGCGGGTGCTGTCGCCGGCGGGGCGGCCGGGACGCGCAGCTTCCGCTACTGTCCCGCCATGCGGCAGGCGTCGCGCGATCGATCGTGGAGACAAGGAACCGGCGCGTGATCAAGGGACTGAGCAAGATCGAGGTCATCACCGTGTTCGCCGAGGACCTCGCGGCCACGCGGGCGTTCTACGAGAACGTCTTCGGGCTCGAGGTCGTCTACGCGGACGAGGCCTCGGTCGTGGTCCGGCTGGACAATCTGATGATCAATGTCCTGCGCGCCGAGCGGGCCGGAACGCTGATCGAGCCGCAGCCGGTGGGCCCGCCGGAGAACGGCGCACGCCTGCTGATCACCATCCAGGTCGATGACGCCGACGCCGTGTGCGAGGAGCTCCGGCAGCACGGCGTCACCATCCTCAACGGCCCGGTCGACCGCCCGTGGGGCCGCCGGACAGCCGCGTTCGCGGACCCGGCGGGAAACATGTGGGAGATCGCGCAGCACCTGCCGCAGTCCTCCTGAACCGCGATGGTTCCCGTCGAGCTGCGTGAGTTGTCCGCGGCGGAACAACAATTGTGGGATGCGTTTCCGTACGGACGGGTGGCACTGCCGCAGAGCGGCGCCCGTACGGTCCGCGCCGCAGTGATCCGGTCGTTGCTGCTCGGCGCTCGACCGGCGGAGCCCGGCCACCAGGCGGCGTTGCGTCTGCACGGCGCCGAGGTGGTCGGGGTCCTCGACCTGCACCAGGCCGACGTCGACGTCGCCGTCGACCTCGTCGGCTGCACCTTCGACTCGGTGCCGTCGCTGGCCTTCGCCCGGTTGCGTGGCGTGTCCTTCGAGGGCAGCACCCTCCCCGGCCTGGACGCCTTCGCGGCGACCGTCGGAGGCACTCTCAGCTTCGTCAAGTGCATCCTCACCGGAGCCGTCGTGAGCTACGGCGTCCAGGTCAGCGGCGACCTGGATTTCGACTGGGCCCACCTGAACGGCGACGGCCGCGCCGAGGAGCTGTTCGGCGACCGCGTGGCGGCGGTGTTCGGCGACTCGATGCAGGTGGGCCGGCATGTGTACCTGCAGGGCACGACCGTGAGCGGAAACCTCGAGTTCTCCGGCATACGGGTCGGCGGCGCGGTCCACGCCCACCGGGGGCTGCGGGTCGAAGGCATGCTGCGGCTTCGCGGAGCCGACATCACGGGCGAGGTCGACCTGACCGACGCGGTGCTGCTGAACCCCGGCGACACGGCCCTGGATGCCTGGGGAATGCGCGCCGCGGAGCTGAGCCTGCGGCCGGAACGCGTCGACGGCACGGTCGACCTGCGCCACGCCCAGGTCCAGATACTCCGCGACGACCCGGCGAACTCGCCGGCCCGGCTACGGCTGGACGGAGCCCGGTACACCGCCCTGGAGCCTGCGGGCGTTGCCGCCGGCCGCCTGCAGTGGCTGAGCCAGGACCCGGAGGGCTACCGGCCGCAGCCGTACGAGCAACTCGCCACGCACTACCGCCAGATCGGGCACGAGGCTGACGCCCGTACGGTGCTGCTGGCCAAGCAACGCCGGCGCCGCCGGCAGCTGTCCCCACCCGCAATGGCCTGGGGTCTCCTGCAGGACCTGCTGGTCGGCTACGGCTACCGGCCCGGGCGCGCCGCCCTGTGGCTGCTCGGCCTCACAGCCCTCGGCAGCGTCGTGTTCCACTTCCACCCGCCGACCGGCGGACGCGGCGGCGTCGCGTTCCATCCGCTGATCTACACGCTCGACGTGCTCGTCCCGATCGTCAACTTCGGCCAGGAGACCGCCTTCGGCTTCACCGGAAACGCGCGGTGGCTGGCCTACCTGCTGACTATCCTCGGCTGGCTCCTGTTCACGGCCGTAGCAGCCGCCCTCACCCGAACCTTCAACCGGTCCTAGCGACTCACCAGCCGGTGCCTCGAGCAAGGCGGACAGGCCCCACCGCGGCAGCCACATCGACGTCCTTGCCGCGCTGACGAACGGCGATGATGCCCTCCTCGGCCAGCTCGCCGGCCACCTCCCGCGCTGTGCCCATCAGGTCACGCCACGCCGCGCCGCCGACGACCCGGGCCGCATCGCTGGGGCAGATGGTGGCATCGGGGCGACGGTGCCACAACAGGGCGCGCATCGCGGCAGCCAGCCGCACACGTTGGCCGGCGGGTGTCGGTTCCCACCAGGGATCGCCTCGTTCAGCCAGCGCCACCTCGGCATCCCACACCCGGGTCCGGGCCGCGTCCGGGTCGTCGTGGGCGAGTCGACGGGCTGCCGTCAACTCGGCCACCAGCTCCCGGCGCAGTAATTCCGGGATGGCGGGGTCGGCGGCCTGCCGACGGCGGCCGGACCCGATGATGTACCGGCCGTCCGCCGTCGTCGTCCCGTCCTCGGTGGGGTTCACGGAGCCATTGTCCTCGGCCCAGCCCTCCTCGTGCCGGCTTCACCCGCGGCCGGTCGGTGCTGGGAGCCGGCTGAGAAGGGCTCAGCCGGTCCACAGCCGGCCCGTCACAGGATCGGCGCATGTCGCTACGTCGTGCTCTTACGGTTGCCTGCGCGGTGTTCGTCGCCGGTGAGGTGGTGCTCAGGCTGTCCTGGATCGCCGGTGGTCGCTGGGGATACACCGCCTGCGACCGGACCGACCTCGGGGATCATCCGGCCGGCGGGTGCGGCGCCGACCAGGTTGCCACGGTGCCGTTCGTGCGCGGGTGGGGCGCGCTGGGGGTGTGCGTTGCCCTGGCGGTGCTGATCGCGTACGCGCATCGGTGGAAACCGGCCGTGACCTGGGTCGCGGCCGCGATTCTCCTGGTCGGGGCCTTTCCACTGCATCTGCTCTTCGAGATTCCGGCGGGGGTCGCCGGGCATCCCACGGATTGGCGGGACATCGGTGGCCGGATCGCGTTGCTGGCCGGTGGCCTCGCCTTCGCCGGGCTGGCGAGCGTGGTGGGGCCACCGCGCGGGCCGGCGCCGACCGGGGCCCAACCGGTGCCGGGGTGGGCCCGACGCTGGGCCAACGTGGCGGTGGCGCTGCCGATCGTGGGCTGGGCCGTGCCGCACGGGCTCTGGGTGCTCGGTGTGCCGTTCGGGATCTCCGAGCAAGAGCTGCGCGGCGCCGACGGCGGCCTGTCGACGGCGACCGGGGTGGCGATCACCGTGGTGCCGCCCTTGGCCGGGCTTCTCGTGCTCGGGCTGGTGCAGCGGTGGGGGCAGCAGTTCCCCCGGTGGGTGCCGGGGCTGGGCGGCCGGCGGGTTCCGCGGCTACTGGCGGTGCTGCCCGCCGGCACCGTGGCGGCTGCGCTGGTGACCTACGGCGTGTTGAGCTTCGGAGTGTTCGCCGAGCAGGTGCTGGACGGGCAGCGAGGCTGGGGCCAGGTTCGGCAGGGCTGGGCGACGGTCGCCACGCTGCTGGTCTTCCTCAGCTGGGGCGTGGCCGTCGGCGTGACCACGGCCGGATATGTCGTGGCCACCCGCGGGTCACTCGACAGAGCCGGCACGCGCTGAGAAGTCGCCCTCGCGAAAAGGGCGGTCAGCGAGTCGGAGCCGGCCCGGTGGAGTCGCGGACGATCAGCTGATGGCCGGTCGGGCGGCGGCGCGGCCGGGCCGACCGAGGCTTGAGGGCCAGATCCAGCGCCATCCGTCCCATGTCGGTCATCGGCAGCCGGACCGTGGTCAGGCTCGGGGCCAGGTCCGCCGCCACCGACACGTCGTCGAAGCCGACCACTGACATCCGGTCCGGCACCGCGATCCGGCGGGTGCGCAGAGCGGACAGCACGCCCATCGCCATAGCGTCGTTGAGGGCCACGATCGCCGTGGTGTCCGGGTGCTCGTCGATGATGCGGTCGGCCGCGGCCCGGCCGCCGTCGCGGGTGAAGTCGGTGTGCACGACCGGCAGGTCGTTCAGCGACAGGCCGTGGGCGCGCAGGCCCGCCGCCACCCCGGCGAGCCGGTCGGCCACCGTGGTCAGGCCCGGCGTGCCCGCGGCGACCGCGATCCGGCGGTGGCCGAGCTCGACCAGGTGGTCGCCGAGGGCCCGGCCGCCGGCCTCGTTGTCCGGCAGCACGGCGTCGACGCCCAGGGAGTGCCGGCCGATGACCGCGACCCGGCCGCCGAGGCTCTGGAACGCCGACAGGTCCGCTTTGGCCTCGGCTTCGATGCGGGGGTCGTCGTAGCCCGAGCCGGCCACGATGATGATGCCGACCCGCTGGGCGATCAGGTTGCGGATCTGGCGCAGCTCGTGGTCGGGGTCGCGGCCGGAGTGGCAGATCTGGACCAGCAGGCTCTGTTCGTCGGCGACCTGGATGACCCCGCCGGCGATCTCGGAGAAGTACGGGTCGTCCACCTGGTGCACGACCAGGCCCACGGTGGAGCTGGCTCCGCCGGCCAGGGTCCGCGCGTACGGGTTGGCCACGTAGCCCAGCTCACGGGAGATCTGCCGAATCCGGTTGGCCACCTCCTCGCTGACCCCGTCCCGGCCGGCGAGGGCGCGGGAGGCGGTGGCCAGCGAGACACCGGCACGTTCGGCGACGTCGACGAGGCGCAGCCTCGGACCGGGCTTGGGCATCCGTCCACTCTCCACGGAAACGGTCACGCCAGTTGATCACCGACGGTGAAGCTGGTGTTACGCCGCTATTGCCAGTGACGTGACACACACCCTAGGCTACGTAAGCGCTTTCGCAAGCGCTTACGTCCCGGGCAAAGGAGCTTGGTGGGGATGCGTTCATCACTACGGCGTACACGTTGGGCCACGGCCCTTGGCGCGACCACGATCCTCGCCCTCGGCGCGTGCAGCGGCGACGGCGACGGCGGTTCCACCGCCACCGACGACCCCATCCTGGTGGGCATCTCGCTGCCGCTGACCGGGGACTTCTCCGAACCCGGCCAGGGCGTGCAGCAGGGCTACGAGGCCTGGGCCAAGATCACCAACGACAAGGGCGGCCTGCTCGGGCGCCAGATCCAGCTGAAGATCCTGGACGACCAGTCCAACGCGGACCGGGTCGTCGCCGACTACGAGCAGCTGATCGGCAGCGACGAGGTCGACCTGGTGGTGGGCCCGTTCTCCACCCGGCTCGTGGTGCCCGCGGCCCGCGTCGCGGAGGAGTACGGCATGCTCTTCGTCGAGCCGGCCGGCGCCGCCAAGGAGGTCTTCTCCCAGGGGTTCAAGAACCTGTTCTACGCGGCCCCGGCGGTGGCCAACGACCACTACAACCACCTGGCGGAGTATCTGCTGGCGCTGCCGGCGGACAAGCGGCCGAAGACGGTGGCCTACGCGGCCATGGACGACCCGTTCGCGCAGGGCACGGCGTACGGCCTCAAGGACAAGCTGGAGGCGGCCGGGATCAAGACGGTCGTCAACGAGGTCTACCCGCCCAACACCACCGACTTCAGCAGCATCGCCGCCAAGATCGCCTCGTCCAAGGCGGACATGCTGGTGGGCGGCTCGCAGTACCAGGACGGCGTCAACCTCATCGTCGCCCTGCAACAGCTGAACTTCCAGCCCAAGCTCGCCGCGTTCTCCGGGGCGCCGACCAACCCCGAGTTCGCCAAGGCGATCGGCAACAAGACCGAGGGTGTGCTCTCGCCGACCGGCTACAGCCCGGACGCGCCGTACCCGAGCAACAAGGAGTTCGTCGAGAAGTTCACCGCGCAGTTCGGCAAGGCGCCCGACGAGGACCAGGCCAACGCGTACACGACCGGGCAGGTCGTCGCGGCCGCGGTGACCGCCGTGGGCTGCGCCGAGCAGGGTGACTGCCAGCAGAAGCTGGTCGACTGGGTCCACGGCAACAAGGTGGAGACCGTCGTCGGGCCGCTGAGCTGGGACCAGACCGGCAAGCCGCAGGGCGCGCACATGATCCAGCAGTGGGTCGGCGGCAAGATCAAGATCGTGCTGCCGGCGGCCGTCAAGGAAGCCGACTTCGTCTACCCCAAGCCGGCCTGGTGAGGCCCGCATGCCCTCCGGTGCACTGCTGTTCCAGAGCGTGATCCTCGGTCTGCTGCTGGGCGGGCTCTACGCCCTGCTGGCGGCCGGGCTCACCCTCTACTTCGGCATCATGCGGGTCGTCATGATCGCGCACTCGGCGTTCCTGATCCTGGCGGCGTACCTGGCCTGGTGGACACACACCCGGCTGGGCATCGACCCGCTGCTCTCGCTGATCGTCACCGTGCCGCTGTTCTTCGGCGCCGGGGTGCTGCTGCAACGGGGGCTGCTGTCCCGGCTGCGGGCGATCACGCTGACCATGATGTCGGTCCTGCTGACGTTCGCCGTCGCGCTGATCATCGAGGGGCTGCTCGGGTACGCGTTCACCGGCACCCAGCGCCGCATCCAGCTCGGCTACGGCTCGGCCAGCCTGCAGGTCTTCGGCGCGCGGATCGCCGTGGTCAAGCTCATCGCCTTCGGGCTGGCCGTGCTCGCGCTCGCCGCGCTGTACCTGCTGATGAAGAAGACCACCTTCGGCTGGGCGCTGCGGGCCACGATCCAGCACCGCGACGCGGCCCGGCTGGTCGGCATCGACACCGAGAAGGTGGCCGGCTACGGCTTCGGCCTGGGGCTGGCCACGGCCGCGATCGGCGGCACGGCGTTGGCACTGGACACCACCATCTACCCGTCGCTGCACTGGCACTGGATCGGCCCGCTGATGGCCATCATCGTGGTCGGCGGCCTGGGCAGTGTGCCCGGCGCGGCCGCCGCGGCGATGCTGCTCGGGCTGATCCAGAGTCTGCTGCAGATCCCGCTGGGCACCACCTGGGCGCAGACCATCTTCTACCTCGCGCTCTTCGCCACGCTGGCGTTCCGGCCGCAGGGATTCTTCGGAGGTCGTCTTGCGCAGCGTTTCTAGAGCAGTCGGGCTCCTCCTGCTCGCCGCCGCGGTCCTGTCTTTCCCCAGCCTGGCGCCCAATCCGTACATCCTGTCGGCCGGCATCGTGGTGCTGAACTACGCGGTGCTCTCCACCTCGTGGAACTTCGTCGGCGGCTTCACCGGCTACATCTCGCTCGGGCACGGCGCCCTGGCCGGCCTGGGTGGCTACGGCACCGCGCTGCTGGTCACCAAGGCGGGGCTGCCGAGCTTCGTGGCCCTGGCGGTGGCCGCGCTGGCGGTCGCGGCCCTGGCGGTGCCGATCGGGCTGGCCGCGCTACGGGTACGCGGCGCGTCGTTCGTCATCGTCTCGATCGCCCTGGTGCTGATCCTGCTGCTGGTGTTCCAGAGCTGGGCGTCGGTGACCGGCGGCTCGCGGGGACTCGTGGTGCCGCGGCCCTTCCCGGACCTGCGGCGCCCGGAACACCACCGGGTCTTCTTCTACCTGTTCGCCGGGCTGCTGGCGCTGGCCCTGCTGGCCTGGTGGCTGATCGACCGGTCCCGCTTCGGGCTGGGCCTCAAGGCGATCCGCGAGGACGAGGACAAGGCCGAGGCGCTGGGCACCTCGACGTTCGCGTACAAGTTGATCGTCTTCGTGGTGTCGGCCGGATTCACCGCGCTGGCCGGTGGCCTCTACGCGTTGTGGTTCGGCGACCTCGACCCGGTCTTCCAGTTCTCCATCCTCACCGGCTCCTACCTGGTGCTGATGGCGCTGCTGGGCGGGGTGCGCAACCTGTTCGGCCCGCTGGCCGGCGCGCTGATCGTGGGGACCGCGCTGGAGTACTTCAAGGGCCAGTTCGGCAACACCCCGCTGCACCTGGTCGCCACCGGCGTGCTGCTGGGCCTGGTCGTCATGTTCATGCCCGACGGCGTGCTGCCCGCGATCACCGGCCTGTGGCAGCGCCTGCGCCAGTCGCCACAGAGCTCGATCCGCGAGGTCAGCGCGGCCGACCTGCAGACCGAACGGCAACGGGCGGAGGTGAGCAAATGAGCCTCGCGACGGTGGAGCTGCGCAAGGCGTTCGGGGGAGTGGTGGCGCTCGACGGTGCCACGGTCACTTTCCGCGAGGGCCAGGTCAACGCGCTCATCGGACCCAATGGCTCCGGCAAGACGACCTTCTTCAACTGCGTCACCGGCATGATCCGGGCCGACAGCGGCACCGTCACGTACGGCGGCACCGACATCACCCGCAAAGCGCCGCACCTGATCGCCCGGGCCGGGGTCGGCCGCACGTTCCAGCTCTGCCGGGTGTTCCCCCGGATGACGGCGCTGGACAACGTGCTGGCCGCCGTACGCCCGGGCGGGGTGACCGGCGGGCTGCGCGGCGCGCGGCACCGCGCCGAGGTCGACCGGGCCCGCGGCTGGCTGACCCGGCTGGGCATCGAGCACCTGGCCGACATCGAGGCCCGCACCATGTCCTGGGGCCAGCAGAAGCTGCTGGAGCTGGCCGGGGTGCTGATGGGCGAGCCGGCCACCGTGCTGCTCGACGAGCCGGCCGGCGGCGTCAACCCGGCGCTGCTCGACCGGATCGGCACCCTGGTGCGCGACCTCAACGCCGAGGGCCGCACCTTCGTGATCGTCGAGCACAACATGGATCTGGTGATGAGCATCAGCGACCACATCGTGGTCTTCGACCGCGGCCGCCCGATCGCCGAGGGACCGCCGTCGCTGATCCGCACCGACGAGCGCGTGCTGGGGGCCTACCTTGGTGTCTGAGATCGAACTCGTCGATGTCCAGGCCGGCTACGGCCGCGCCGCCCCGGTGCTGCGCGGCTTCAGCGTCGCGGTCCCCGCCGGCTCGGTGGTCTGCCTGGTCGGGCCGAACGGCGCCGGCAAGTCCACCGTGCTCAAGGTGGCCAGCGGGCTGCTCAAGCCCCGGTCCGGGCGGATCCTGGTCGGCGGCAAGGATGTCACCGGCATCGGCCCGCAGCGGATGCTGGCCGCCGGCGTCGCCCTGGTGCTGCAGGGCCACAGCGTCTTCCGGGAGATGACCGTCGAGGAGAACGTCCTGCTCGGCGGCTACACCCTGAAGGACAAGGCGAAGGCCGCCGAGCGGGCCGCCTTCGTCAAGGAGCTCTTCCCGGTGGTCGCCGAGCGCTGGGGATCGCTCGCCGGCCTGCTCTCCGGCGGCCAGCAGAAGCAGGTCGAGTTCGCCCGCTCGCTGATGGTCGACCCGAAGGTGGTGCTGCTCGACGAGCCGTCGATGGGGCTCGACCCGAAGGCCACCAGCACCATCTTCGAGCAGGTCGTGCGGATGCGCGACGCCGGCACGGCCGTCCTGCTGGTCGAGCAGAACGCACGGCGGGCGCTGGAGACCGCCGACATCGGCTGCGTGCTCGACCTCGGCCGGGTGCACATCGCCGGCCCGGCCGACCAGCTGCTGGCCGATCCCCAGCTCGGTGAGCTCTACCTCGGCGGCCGTCCCGCCGAGCCGAAAGTCACTCCGAAGAGCTGAGAGGTGTTCCGATGAGGCGCGCACTCCTCGCCACCGCCGTGGTCGTCGCGATCGGCGCCGCCGCGGTCCCGGCGCAGGCGGGCTCCACCGGCCCGCGTGACGTCCATCCGTCCCTGCGATCGAGCCTGGTCGCCTTCTACGACTTCGACCACCCGATGCCGTCCGATCCCGGGCTGGAGGCCGACCTCGGCCGCTCCGGCACCGAGATCGAGCTGGTCAACGGCGGCGCGGCCATGCGCGTGCCGGACCGCGCCTACCCCGGGGGCCGCAAGGTCCTGCAGACCCGGCCGGTCGCCGCCGGCACCGCCGACGACTGGAAGGCCGGCATCTGGTCGGCCAGCGGCGTCCGTACGCTGCGCGCCTTCAACGCCACCGAGGGCACGACCGTGATGGGCTGGTTCAAGCGCTCGATGGACGGCCCGGCCGCCGGCTTCAACGCGATCGGCCTGACCGGGGTGCTGACCGGTGACTCCGACGGGCACGCCGTACGGGCGCTGCTCGAACTGATCGACGTCAACGGCACGCTGCGGCTGGTCGCGCTCGGCCGGCGCATCGACGGCGGCAACTCGCAGACGTTCGCCGCGAACGAGGACTGGCGCACCCTGCTGCCCAAGGACCAGTGGGTGCACCTGACCGCCACGTTCGACTTCACCGCGGGCACGATGGCGCTCTACCGCAACGGCAAGGCGGTCGAGGGTTTCTACACCCGTACCGACGACCCGTGGCTGATCAACGGCCCCGGACCGCACGTCACCACGGCCACCGATCCGCGCGGCATCAAGATCGGCGGCAGCTTCCCCTGGCAGGGTTCGCCGGACCGTAACCCGTGCGACTGCCGGATGGACGCGCTCATGCTCCTCGACCGCTCGCTCCCGGCGCGCGACGTCGCGAGCCAGTACCGCTTCATGACCCGGGGGTAATGATGTTCCGAAGAATCCTGCCCGTCGCCGCCCTGCTGTTGTCCACCCTGGTCGGTCTGCCCCAGGCGGCCCATGCCGCGGACGGCGCCGTCTACGACCCGGTGCCCACCGAACCGGTGACCTCCCGGCTGGGCCTGGTGCTCTCCGAGTACGCCAGCTTCCCGCAGTCGTCCACCGACCCGCCGCTGATCGACCAGCGGCTCAACCGGGTCGCCCGGATCAACACCATCATGGAGGTGCCGGACGGCTCGGGCCGGCGCGCGGTGCCCGACCTGAACGGCAACCTGTACTTCGTGGAGAACGGGGTGCCGCACGTCTACCTCGACGTGGCCGCCACCTTCCAGCCGGAGTTCTTCTCCGGCCGCGGCCTCGGCCAGGGCTTCGGGTACGTCGCGTTCCACCCGGACTTCAAGCGCAACGGCCTGTTCTACACGATCCACACCGAGGAAGGGGCGATCACCAGCGACGTCCCCGACTACCGGCAGACCAACGTGCTGTTCCACGGGGTCATCAACGAGTGGAAGGCCACCGACCCGGCGGCCGGCACCTTCTCCGGCACCCACCGCGAGGTGCTGCGGATCGGCTTCGGCGGTCAGATCCACGGCATCCAGGAGATCAACTTCAACCCGACCGCCCGGCCCGGCGACGCCGACTACGGGCTGCTCTACCTGGCCGTCGGTGACGGGGGCCAGGGCGCGAACAACACCGACCCGCAGAACCTGGCGCTGCCGCACGGCAAGCTGCTGCGCATCGACCCGCGCGGCACGAACGCGCCGAACGGCAAGTACGGCATCCCGGCGTCGAACCCGTACGTCGGGCAGGCCGGACGGCTGGGCGAGATCTACGCGTACGGCATGCGCGACCCGCACCGGTTCAGCTGGGACCGGGCCACCGGCCGGCTGTACCTGGGCCACATCGGCGAGCACGCGATCGAGGCCATCTACGAAGTGCGCGCCGGGGACAACCTGGGCTGGAGCGAGCGCGAGGGCGCGTACGTCTACGACAAGACCGCCACGAACCCGTGCGACCGGCTGCTGCCCCTGCCGGCCGACGACGCGGGTTACACGTACCCGGTGGCCGCGTACGACCACAACCCGCCACCGGGCTGGAACTGCACCTCCGACGTCGGTGTCGCCGTGGCCGGCGGCTTCGTCTACCGCGGCCGGGACCTGCCCGCCCTGCGCGGCAAGTACGTCTTCGGCGACCTGGTCGACGGCCGGGTGCTCTACACCGAGGCGAGCGAGATGCGGCGTGGTCGCACCCCGGCCACCATCCACCGGCTCAACCTGTTCGACGCGGCCGGCACCCCGGTGCGCATGCAGGACCTGTCGGCACCGGGCGCACCCGGCGACCCCAACCGGGTCGACCTGCGGTTCGGCACCGACGCCCGGGGCGAGCTCTACCTGCTGGCCAAGGCGAACGGCAAGGTCTGGAAGGTGACCGGCACCCGTACCTTCGCGGCCGGGCCGGTGGGCCACACCCGGGTCCGCCGCACGATGGACCCGGCCAGCTGGGCGCCGGTCACCCCGGCGAAGTGGCGCCTCACCGGCGACGAGGTGATCCTCGCGGAAGCGGGCGTGCAGCGCCCCGGCCCGCGGCGCCCGTTCGAGTACGCGGTCCTGACGGCGGGCCCGGCCCTGTCGTCGGTCGAGATCAAGGCGAAGGTACGCCTCGACGAACCGGTCGAGATCACCAACCGCGACGTGATCATCGTCTTCGGCTACCGCTCGGACACGGAGTTCTACTACGCCCACCTGTCCACGGACAACACGATCTACCCGCACAACGGTATCTTCAAGGTCAACAACGCCGACCGGGAACGCATCGACTACCAGTGGAACGGCCGCTCCCGCGGCGCCAACCCGGCCGTGGTCGACCGTGCCTGGCACGACGTGGTGGTCCGGCACCTGCCGGCGACCGGCGAGATCGCGGTCTACGTGGACGGATCCCGGGACCCGCTGATGACGGCCCGCGACACGACGTTCGGCTCGGGGCGGGTCGGTTTCGGCTCGTTCGACAACATCGGCCGGCTCGGCGCCCTCAAAGTCACCGGCACCCCGGCCACCTGAGAAGACCGCTCGGCGCGAGCCGGCACCGGGATCGCCGTCCCGGTGCCGGCTCCGCGGCGGGACAACGAGATCGGCCGGATCCCGTTAGGTTGACCGGCATGTCGCCGCACATCATCGACGAAGCGCTGGACCTGCTCTGCGCCAACTACATCTTCCCGGAGAAGGCCGCGACGGCGGCCGACGCGATCCGGCGGCGCCGGGCGGCCGGCGAGTACGACGGGCTGGACGAGGAGACCCTGGCGGCGCGGCTCACGGCCGACCTGGCCGAGGTCTGCGCGGACAAGCATCTGCGCGTCCGGACCCGGGAGGCGGCGCTGCACGACGTGCTGAGCCCGGACGAGCTGGAGGCGGCCTACCGGGAGGGCCTGCGGCACGCCAACTACGGCATCGCCCGCGTCGAGCGGCTCGACGGCAACGTCGGCTACCTCGACCTGCGGCAGATCGCCGAGGCCGCGGTGGGCGGCCGGGCCATCGCCGCGGCGATGGAGCTGATCGTGCACACCGAGGCCCTGATCATCGACCTGCGCAAGAACCGCGGCGGCGCGCCGAACGGCGTCACGTTCTGGCTCAGCTATCTGTTCCGCGACGACGAGACGCATCTGAACGACATCTACGACGGCCCGTCCGGGCGTACCCGGCAGTTCTGGAGCCTGGCCCACCTGCCCGGCGAGCGGTACCCGGACCGGCCCGTCTTCGTGCTGACCAGCGACGCCACGTTCTCGGCCGGCGAGGAGTTCTGCTACAACCTGCAGGCGCTGGGCCGCGCGACGCTGATCGGGGAGACCACGCGGGGCGGCGCCCACCCGACCGATGTCTTTCCCATCACCGCGACCATTGAGATCACCGTGCCGCTGGCCCGCTCGGTCAACCCGGTGACCGGCGGCAACTGGGAGGGCACGGGGGTGGTGCCGGACATCGCGGTGCCGGCCGCGGCGGCTTTCGATCTGGCGTACCGCAGGGCACTCGAACACGTGCTCACGACCCCGGCGCCGGCGTCGGTGCTGGCCGAGGCCAAGGCAGCCCTGGCGGAGGCTGCCTGAGCGGGGACGTCAGCGGCGACGGTGGCGTGGGGCGCCGCGTACGGTCACCGGCCGGCCGTTGAAGGTCAGCCGGAACCGGCTGTCGCGCACCCCCACCGGCACCGGCTCGACGGCGATCCGCGGACCGAACTTGGTCAAGGTGATGAGCGCGCCGCCGAGCACCGCCAGCGCGATGCCCAGCCAGAGCAGGTTGAGGACGCTCATGGTCACCCCGCCCAGGGTGAGGCCGATGCCGGTCTTCGGGAGCATGCCGGAATACACGTTTCAGTGCCTTTCGTCGATGGAAGGTGGCCGCCGGAGATCAGGTGGCGACCCAGGCGCCCTTGTCGCCGCGGACAAACTTGAGCAGGGCCTTGGCGTAGCTGAACGTCAGCAGCAGCGTGTAGAGCTGCTCCGGGAGGAACAGGGCGGCGTACAGGCGGGCGCGCGGGCCCATGGCCCAGACGCTCCAGACCCGTTCGGCCAGCAGGATCAGAGACGGCACGGTCCAGTACCACTGGAAGTCCACGCCGCCGAGCACCGCGAGCGACACCGCCAGCGCGACCAGGTAGAACGCGGCGACCAGGGCGGAAAGCAACAAGCCGGCCTGCTGACGCCAGTACGTCCAGCGCATGTGGAACGGCATCAGCCGCCCGTACTGGGCGATGTTGCGAAGCGCGCCCAGATACCAGCGTTCCCGCTGCCCGACCAGCTTGCCCACGGTCTCCATCACGTCGGTGGTGGCCCACATGCCCGCCGGGGACCGGACCGCGTAGCCGCAGGTCTGCAGGGCGAAGGTCAGCTCGTTGTCCTCGGTCAGCGAATGCGTGTCGTAGAAGCTCGGCCCGGCCGGCAGCAGGGTCGCGGTCCGCCGCTGCTCACGGACGTCGAGCAGGGCGCCGTAGCTGAACAGAGTGCCGGTGCCGGTGAGCACGAAGGCCCGTTCACCCATTCGCTTGGCGACCTGGCCGTACCGGTGGAACTCCATCCGTTGCAGGTAGCCCAGCACGCTCGCGCAGGGCCGGCCGGAGAAGGTCCCGCCCACGCCGCCGACCCCGGAGGTGAGGTTGCGTTCGGCCACCTCCAGGAACTCCGGCGACAGGGTGGTGTCGGCGTCCATGACCAGGACGGCCCAGTTCCACGGGTCGTCAAGGAACGGCTCGATCCGGTCCAGCGCGTAGTTGATCGCCCCGGCCTTCTTGTCCGGGTTGTGCCCCGGGTACGCCAGCACGTGCGCTCCGGCCCGCGCGGCGACCTCGGCGGTGGCGTCGGTGCAGTTGTTGGGCACCACCACGATGCGGTCCGGTGGCCGGGTCTGGCGCTGCAGGGACGCGATCGTGTCGGCGATCGCCGCCGCCTCGTTGTACGCGGGCACGACGGCCACCACGCGAAGCAGCCGCCGCCGCACGGTCACCCGCCGGGTCTGCTCACCGGCGAGCCGCGGCGCGGGGATCCGGGAGCTGCTGGCGCTGTGGCGGGGGCCTGCCGCAGCGGTCGTGCCGGGTCCGGGGGTCATCGGAGTTCCTTGATCAATTCAGTGGATGTGGTCGATGTGTGACCCCTGGAAACATAGGTGAACCAGTGCGGTCCGGTAATCACGCGACGGAGGTCATCCGTCCGTCGCCGGCCCGCCCCCGGACGTCGCGCAGGACCGGCATGCGCGGCGGGGCGGGGACGATCGCGAAGGCGGCGACCTGCCCGGACACGCGAAAGCCCACCCGCCCAAGGTCACGAGACCGGTGGGCGGATGGGCCGGAAAGCGCGGAACGCCTCTAGAGCCGCGGGCCCTCGCCGGGCCCGTTCGGGTCGTCGGTGACGTGGATCGCGGCCTCCTCGGCGCTGGCCGCGCCCGAGTCGATGCCCGCGTCGAAGGCGACCGCGTCGCGTTCCTCGTCCGGGCCCAGGCCCTCGTCCTCGGCGAACAGCCGGCCCGAGCGGGGGTCCTGCTCCGAGCCGCGGCGGGCGATGTCGTCCTCGTCGGCGTCCGGGTCCGGGTCCGCGTACGGGTCGACGTCCGGCTCCTCCTCGGCCAGCAGCTGGTCGAGCGACTCGCCCTGCCGCTGCTCGGCCGCGGTGGTGCCGAACCGGTCGGCGCCGGACCACCGGTCGGCGGCCTGGTAGCCGACGTCCAGGGGGTCACCGGCCGGGTCACCGTCGAGGGTGTCCGAGTTGTCCAGCACGCCGTCGTCCTCGACCGCGTCCCACTGGTCGTCGCTGCCGTCAGCTTGGGTCATCGTCTCTCCCGGGTGATCTCGCACAGGCACTGCCGCGAGGCTAGACCCTGCTCGCTTCGTAGAGCACCACCTGGTCCGGGTGCGTCCGGGGACTGGCCACCCCGGCCAGCTCCAGGGCCGCGCCCGTCAGGATGCGGCCCGAGCGGTCGGCGCCCCACCACCGCGGCGCGATCAGGCGCGGTTCCGGGCCGACCAGCACCGGGCGGATCCGGTAGCGGGCCTCGGGGTCCAGGCCGCGCAGGCGCAGCCGGGGGGCCGGGTCCGGGGTGATGCTGTCGGTGATCGCCATCGCGAACAGCGCCCGGGACCGGTCGTGGGCGACGACCCCGTGCACCAGGACGCGGTCGTCGTAGCCGTCCAGCCGGACGATGTCGCCGCCCAGCAGCAGGTCGCGTTCGCGCTGGAAGAACGCCACCCATTCGCGCAGCTCCGCCGCCTCCGCCTCGGTCGCCTCGGCGAGGTCCCATTCGATGCCCAGGTGGCCGAAGATCGCCGTGCCGGCCCGGAAGGCGAGGTCGTGGCGGCGGCCGGTGACGTGCGAGTGGCCCGAGGCGATGTGCGAGCCGAGGTATTCCGGCGGGACCAGCTGGGCGGTCCAGCGCATCATCCGCTGCCGGTCGTGCGGGTCGATGTTGTCCGAGACCCAGACCCGATCGGTACGCTCCAGCACCGCCAGGTCGACCCGGGCCCCGCCGGAGGAGCAGGATTCGATCTCCAGCCCCGGGTGCGCCGCCCGGATCTCGTCCAGCAGCCGGTAGAACGCCAGGGTCTGCGCGTGCACGCCGGGCCGTCCGCGGTGCGTCTGGTCACCGGCCTCGACCAGGTCGCGGTTGTGGTCCCACTTGACGTAGCCGATGTCGTACTCCCGCAGCACCGCCAGGATCTGCGTCTTGACGTGCTCGTACGCCTCCGGGATGCCCAGGTTGAGCACCTGCTGGGTGCGGGCCTCGATCGGCCAGGCGGCGCGGGCGGCCATGATCCATTCCGGGTGGGCCCGGGCCACGTCCGAGTCCGGGTTGACCATCTCCGGCTCGAACCACAGCCCGAACTGCATACCCAGCGCCCGGACCCGGTCCACCAGCGGGTGCAGCCCCCGGGGCCAGACGTCCGGCGAGACCGCCCAGTCGCCGAGTCCGGACGTGTCGTCGCGGCGGGAGCCGAACCAGCCGTCGTCCAGCACGTACCGCTCGACGCCGGCGGCGGCCGCGCGCTCGGCCAGGTCGATCAGGCGGTCGGCGTCGTGGTCGAAGTAGACGGCCTCCCAGACGTTGAGGGTCACCGGGCGCCGGGCGGACACCTTGGGCTCGCGGGCCCGCAGGTGCCGGTGTAAGCGGCGGGCGATCTCGTCGAGGCCGTCGCCGTACGCGGCGTACAGCCACGGGCTCTGGTAGCTCTCGCCCGTGGCCAGCCGGATCTCGCCGGGCAGTAGCAGCTCACCGCCGCCGAGCAGCCGTTCACCGGTGTGCACCTGCTCGGCGTAGTGCGTGTGGTTGCCGCTCCACGCCGTGTGCACCGCCCAGATCCGGCCGGTGGCGAAGCCGAACCCCGCTGTGCCGGCGTGCAGCAGGTACGCGCTGTCCGCCCCGGTCCGGCCCTTGCGGTTCTCCCGCAGGTGCGTGCCGGCCGGGAACGGCGTGCGTACCGGCACCCGTTCCTGGTTGTGCCGCCCGGTGAAGTCGAGCAGCTCGGTGGCCTCGGCCGGCACCGGCAGGGCCAGCACCAGGTCGTCCAGGGCGTACGGCTCGCCGGCCAGGTTGCGCACCGCCGCCCGGCACCGCAGCAGCCCGGCCGGCAGCAGCTCGAGGGTCAGCCGCAGCTCCAGCCGGGCGGCGTCGTCCACCGCCCGGACCTCGACCCGCCCGGCGCCACCGGCGTGGAAGGCGCCCACCGGCTCGCCGCCGACGGTGACCTCGGTGACCAGGAACGCGGCGGACCAGCCGGCGCCGGCGAACGAGCCGCGCAGGCCGGGCCGGCCGGTCCAGCCGGTCTCGTGCCCGGGCAGCACCGCGACCCGCGGCCGGACCTCCGGATCGTTCGACCCGGTCACCGGCTGGGTGGCGGCGACGAGCGATTCGGCCTGCTCGGCGTCGAGCCCGGGCAGCGCCGGCCCCCAGTAGGCGACGGCGGGCAGCCGCCCGGCGGTGGCGTCGATCAGCACGGTGACGCCGGCCGCGGTCAGGGCGATGATCATGTGCCCACCCTAACGACCCGGTCAGCCGGCCAGGCGGCTACGCAACCAGTCGTGGAAACCGGCGATGTGGTGCTCGCTGGGCACCAGCACCCCGCCGTCGGCGTACGCGCGCGACGCCATCCCCGGCTGGCAACGCTCGCAGGCGTCGAAGTCCTGCCGGTTGACCCGGTCGAAGAGCTCCACCGAGCGCGACAGGTCCCGGCCCTCGGCGACCACCTCGCTCAGATACAGCCAGTCGCACTCGACCACCGTGCGGTCGGCCGCCAGCGGGTACATCCGGTGCAGGATCACGTGGTCCGGCACCAGGTTGAGGAACACCTGCGGTTTGATGGTCACCGCGAAGTAGCGCCGGTCCTGGCTGGCGTCGATGCCGGCGATCGGGGTCACCCCGGCGCTGCCGTCGACGGTGAAGCCCTCGACGCCCGGCCCGAACTCGGCGCCGTGCCCGACGTAGTACTGCGCCGCGTAGCCGCCCGCGAACTCCGGCAGCACGTGCACCAGCTCGGGGTGGATCGTCGCGCAGTGGTAGCACTCCATGAAGTTCTCGATGATGAGCTTCCAGTTCGCCCTTACGTCGTAACGGATCCGCCGGCCGACCGTGAGGTCGTCGATGCCGTAACGGTTGACTGCCGCCAGGTCGCCCAGCCGTTCCTCGCAGGCGCCCTGCACGGTCTCGGCGAACGACGGCGGGGTCGCGGCCAGGCACACCCAGACGTAGCCGAGCCACTCGCGCACGTGCACCGCGCTCAGGCCGTACTCGACCCTGTCGATGTCGGGCATCTTCACCAGGTTGGGTGCCGCCACCAGCTTGCCGTCCAGGTCGTAGGCCCACGCGTGGTACGTGCACCGGAAGGTCCGCTTGACCGACCCGCTGTCGTCGGCGCACAGCTGCGCGCCGCGGTGCCGGCAGATGTTGAGGAACGCGCGCGCCTCACCGGCCGCGTTGCGGGTCACCAGCACGCTCTCCCGGCCCACCTGGACCGTACGGAACGCGCCCGGCGTGCCGACGTCCGAGCCGCGCACCGCGCAGAACCACATCTGCTCGAAGATCCGCTCCTGCTCGGCGGCGAAGATCGCGGGATCGGTGTAGTAGGTACCCGGCAGGGTCCGCAACAGGCTGGCGGGCAGCTCGGTCATGGTCATGTGGTCACCCCTGTGAGGCGGCGTGGGTGGAACAGATCGATCGGGTGCGCCGTCGCGCCCGTGGTGGCCAGGTCGGCCAGGATCTCGCCGACCACCGGCACGAACTTGAAGCCGTGCCCGGAGAACCCGCACGCGACGGTGACCGCCTCGTGCGCCGGGTGCCGGGCGATCACGAAATGTTCGTCCGGGGTGTTGCTGTACAGGCAGGTCTTGGCGCGCAGGAACGTGCCGGGCAGGTCGGGCAGGTTGCGCCGGGTCCGGTCGGCCATCGCCCGGATCTCGTCGGGGTGCACCTCGCGGTCGATGGTCTCGGGGGTGGTGACGACGCCGCGCCGGAAGAACGCCACCTTGGCGCCGCCGTCCGGCCCGTCGATGGCCGGGAACCCGTAGATCTGGCTGCCGGCGGGGTCCTCCCAGATGTAGATCGGATGCCGCTCGGGCGTGAACGGCGCCACCCCGCCGACCGGCTGGAACCAGTACTGCACCTGGCGTTCGATGGTGAACGGCACGCCCAGGTCGGCGAGCAGCTGCGGCGCCCACGGTCCGGGGGTGATGACCAGCTGCCCGGCCGTGTACGAGCCGGAGCCGGTCTCCACCCGTACGCCGCCGCCCGCCGCGGGCCCCCAGCTGGTCATCGGCTCGTCGAAGTGCAGCTCGGCCCCGGCCCGCGCGGCCAGCGTGAGCTGCGCCGACACGGTGGCCTCGGGGCGTACGAAGCCGGCCTTGGCCTCGTAGAGCGCCACCTCGTCGGGGCGCGGGCTCAGCGTGGGGAAGCGCCGGCGCAGCTCCTTCGCGTCCAGCATCTCGTGGTCGAGTCCCCAGCGTTCGGCGCTGAGCCGGCTGCCCGACACGGTGAGGCTCTCCGGCTGCCCGACCATCACCCCGCCGGTCAGGGTGATGACGTCGGTGCCGGAGTCGCGGGCCAGCGCGTCGTACAGCTCGTAGGCGCGCAGCAGCAGCGGCACGTAGTCCGGGCTCTCGAAATAGGACTGCCGGGTGATGCGCGAGCCGCCATGGCTGGCTCCCCGGTCGTGCGCCGGGCCGAACTTCTCCAGGCCCAGCACCCGGACCCCGCGCGCGGCGAGCTGGTGGACGGCCGCGCTGCCCATTCCACCGAGCCCGACAACGATGACGTCAAATGCGGCCACGCCGGCTCCTATCGCCGAATCCGTTCATGCTTCGGGTCGAACAGCGGCTCGGCGGCCACGCGGGCGCGCAGCAGCCGGTCGAAATAGCCGACCCGCACGGCCGTGCCGGGCACGGCGACCTCGGCGGGCAGCCAGGCGTACGCGATCGGGGCGCCCACGGTGTGCCCGTACGCCGCACTGGTCACGAACCCGGCCGGCTTGCCGTCGGCGTACACCGGTTCCCGGCCCATCGGCACGCAGCCCTCGTCCTCCAGCACCAGGCAGGTGAGCAGGCGCGCGGACTCACGCCTTTCCAGCAGCGCGGACCGCCCGACGAAGTCACCGCGGTCCAGCCGCACGGCGAAGCCCAGCCCCGCCTCGTACGGGTCGTCCTCGGCGGTCATGTCGGTGCCCCAGGCCCGGTAGCCCTTCTCCAGCCGCAGGCTGTTGAACGCCGCCCGCCCGCCCGCGACCACCCCGAGCGCGGCACCGGCCTCCCACAACGTGTCCCACAACCGCAGTCCCAGCTCGGCGGTGGTGTAGACCTCCCAGCCCAGCTCGCCCACATAGGAGAGCCGCAGCATGGTGACCGGCACCGGGCCGAGATGGGCCCGCCGGGCCTTGAAGTAGCCGAACGCGGTGTGCGAGACGTCGATGTCGGCCAGCGGCGCGATCAGCTCCCGGGCGAGCGGCCCCCACACGCCGACGCAGCAGGTGGCGCCGGTGATGTCCCGGATCACCACCCCGGCCGGGGCCCGCCGCAGCAGCCAGTCCAGGTCCAGCGGCCCGTTGACACCGACCTGGAACCGGTCCTCGGCGAGGCGGGCCACGGTCACGTCGCTGCGGATGCCGCCGTCGGTGTCGAGCAGCAGCGTGTAGACCACCGTGCCGACCGGCCGGTCGAGGTCGTTGCTGCTCAGCCCCTGCAGGAAGGAGAGCGGGCCGGTCACCTCCAGGCGGGTCAGCGGGGTCATGTCGTACAGGGCGACGCCCTCGCGGGTGGCCCGGGCCTCCGCCGCCGCGATCGGTGACCAGTGCCGGGCCGACCACTCGTCGCGCGGCACGGCGGTACGGGGCAGACCCGCGTTGGCCTCGTACCACAGTGGCCGCTCCCAGCCGGCGGCCTCGCCGAACACCGCACCGAGCTCGCGCTGCCGGGTGTGGAACGGGCTCACCCGTAGGTCCCGGACCGAGGGCGGGTCCAGCGGATGGATGATGTCGTACACCTCGACGAAGCTGCGCACCGAGCGCTCCCGCACGTACGCCGGGGACAGCTGGGACACGTCGAAGCGGTTCAGGTCGCATTCGTGCAGGTCGACGCCCGGCCGCCCGTCGACCAGCCACTCGGCCATCGCCCGGGCCACCCCCGCGGAGTGCGTCACCCAGACCGCCTCGGCCGTCCAGAATCCGCGTACCTCGCGGGACTCGCCGAGCAGCGGGAAGCCGTCCGCGGTGAACGAGAAGACGCCGTTGAAGCCCTCCTCGACCGCGCTGCCGGCCAGCGCGGGCAGCAGCTCGGTGGCGGCGGTCCACGACTCGGCGAAGTCATCGGGGGTGTAGGCCAGCATGGACGGCTGCGGTCCCTCGGCCAGCTCGGTCAGCTCGACGGGCATCGGCCGGTGCAGGTAGGAGCCGATGCCGAGGCGGTCGCCGTGCGAGCGGAAGTACAGGTCGCGGTCCTGGTGCCGCAGGATCGGGGTGGGCAGTGGGCCGGGCAGCGTCGCGGTCCGGGCGTACTGGTGGGCCATGGGCAGCAGCGGCACCGGCACTCCGGCGAGGGCGCCGACCGCGGGACCCCAGAAGCCGGCACAGCTGACCACGATGTCGGCCGGATAGGTGGCGTCGTCCGTGCGTACCCCGGTGACCCGGCCGCCGGTCCGCTCGATGGCCACGACCCGCTGGTGCGGCAGGAACCGGGCGCCGCGGGCGACGGCCCGGCGGGCCTGGGCCTCGCCGGCGTCGACTGCCCGGGCCAGTCCGTCGCTCGGCACGTGCAGCCCGCCCAGCACCTCGCCGAGCAGTGGATAGAGCTCCCGGCAGGCGTCCGGCGCGAGCACCTCCGCGGCGATGCCCCAGGCGGTCGCGAAGCCATGCCGCCGGTGCAGCTCGCGCAGCCGCTCCGGGGTGGTCGCCACCTCCAGGCTGCCCACCGCGTCGAAGCACCCCAGCTCGGTCAGCTTCTCCACGGTGTAGCGGGCCAGCCCGGCCATCGTCCGCGACGGGTTGGTCTGGAACACCAGGCCGGGCGCGTGCGAGCTGGATCCGCCCGTGCTGAACAGCGGGCCCTGCTCCAGCACCGTCACGTCGGTGCGGCCGCGCAGAGTGAGTTCGTCCGCCAGGGCGCACCCGACGATCCCCGCTCCGATGATGACGATCGCCATGCCCCGCGTCCCTTCGCCGAACGAACGTGCCGTGCCTAGGAGCGGGCCGTGTCTCCGTCGTCACAGGATCAGCAGGGGCGGTGGCGGCGGTCAATGGGCGATCGAGACTTTTACCGCGACGCAACAAACCGTGCCTGTGGTTTCCGCAGGGTCCGGCTGCGGTGGGCCGCAGGCAGGTCCGCGGTACGGCTCATGGTGCCCGCCGGGCCGGATTCTGGCGTCGACGTCATGACTTCCACCTGGGTGACGACGCCCACAATACGATACGAGTCTGTTCCGTATCGCGCCGGACAGGTCTACGGTCGGCCAGAGATACGGAACTGTTCCGTATCGGATCAGCCTCCACAGCTCAGGAGTGGCACCACATGGACGTTCCCACCGCAGAGAACACCGGGCATCCCCGGCGCTGGGCCATTCTCGCCGTACTCGTCATCAGCCTGCTGGTGGTCGTGCTGGACAACACCGTCCTGAACGTCGCCCTGCGGACCATCGCCGACCCGGACGCCGGGCTGGGCGCCAGCCAGAGCCAGCTCGAGTGGGCCATCAACTCGTACACCCTGGTCTTCGCCGGCCTGCTCTTCACCGCCGGCATCCTGGCCGACCGGCTCGGCCGCCGGATCACCCTGACCGTGGGCCTGGCGCTGTTCGGCATCGCCTCCCTGGTCTCGGCCTACGCCCAGACCGCCGACCAGCTGATCTGGGCCCGCGCGCTGATGGGCCTCGGCGCCGCCGCGATCATGCCGTCGACCCTGTCGATCATCTCCAACGTCTTCGACCCCCGCGAGCGCGGCCGGGCGATCGGCGTCTGGGCCGGCGCCGTCGGCCTCGGCGTCGCGATCGGCCCGATCGTCGGCGGCCTGCTGCTCGAGCACTTCTGGTGGGGCTCGGTCTTCCTGATCAACGTGCCGGTGGTCATCGCCGGTGTGGTGCTGGTCAGCGTGCTGGTCCCCGAGTCGCGGGACCCGCGGCCGGGCCGCATCGACATCGTCGGCGTGCTGCTCAGCATCGTCGGGCTCACCCTGCTCACCTACGGCGTCATCGAGGGCGGCGAGAAGGGCTTCGGCCAGCCCGAGGCCTGGGGCACGCTGGTCGCCGCGGTCGCGGTCCTGACCGGCTTCATCCTGTACGAGCGCCGCATCACCTTCCCCTCGCTGGACGTCAAGCTCTTCGCCATCCCGCAGTTCTCCGCCTCGGTCGGCGCCATCGGCCTGGTCTTCTTCGCGGCCATGGGCGCGATGTTCTTCAGCGCCTTCTACCTGCAGCTGGTCCGCGGCTACGGCCCGCTGGCCTCCGGCGCGCTGTTCGTGCCGTTCGCGGTGGCCCAGATGGTCTTCGCGCCGCGCAGCGCCGCGATGGTCAAGCGGTTCGGTCCGAAGCTGGTCAGCACCGTGGGCCTGCTGCTGGTCGCGGCCGGCCTGGCCGGCTGGCTGGTCGTCGGTGAGACCACGCCGATCTGGATCGTCGGGGCGCTGTTCTTCCTGATGGGCGTGGGCATGGCCAACGTGATGCCGCCGGCCACCGAGGCGATCATGTCCGTGCTGCCCCGCGAGAAGGCCGGCGTCGGCTCGGCGGTCAGCAACACCATCCGGCAGATCGGTGGCGCCCTGGGCGTGGCCGCGCTGGGTGCGGTCGTCTCCTCCTCGTACCGCGACGACGTCACAACGGCCACGGCCGGCCTGCCGGACGCCGCCCGCGAGGTGGCCCAGGAATCCATCTCCGGCGCGTACGGGGTGGCGGCCCAGGCCGGTCCGGGCGGAGCCGCACTGATCAGCTCGGCCAACGACGCCTTCATCACGGCGATGCACTACGCGTCCATCGGCAGCACGATCTTCGCGCTGCTGGGCGCGCTGGTGGCAGCCGTCTGGCTGCCGGGCAAGCCGCCGGCCGGCGTCCCCGCCCCGACGACAGCCGAGGGCCTGGCCGAGGAGCAGGGCATCGCACTGGTCGACGCGTCATGACAGGGGCAGGTGGCCACGACATGAAGGCTCGGTAACAATGGAGCCCATGACGACGGTCAGCGTGCAGGAACCGGCCGGCCAGGACCGCAAGGCTCCTGGCCGGCCGCGCAACGCGCAGGCCGACCAGGCCATCATCCAGGCGGTCTTCGACCTGCTCAGCGCGGGCCAGAGCGCCGACGCCGTCTCCATCGAGGCGGTGGCGGCCAAGGCGGGCGTGGGCAAGGCGACGATCTACCGGCGCTGGCCCAACAAAGAGGCGCTGCTCGTCGACGCGGTGGCCACCATGAAGGGCCCGCTGCCCGAGCCGGTGGGCGAGTCGGTCCGCGACGACCTTGTCATGCTGATCGCGGCCATGCGCAACAAGCGGATGGAGCACTACGGCAAGGTCACCATGTGCCTGCTGCCGGAGATCGCCAAGAGCCCCGAGATGCGGCGGATCTACCAGGGCGTCATCGAGCCGCGGCGTGACGTGATGCGCGGCGTGCTGCGCCGGGGCATCGCGAGCGGCGAGCTGCGCGCCGACCTGGACGTGGAGCTGACCCTGCTGATGCTCTCCGGCCCGACCGCGATGCAGAACATGATGCACTGGAACCCGCAGGTCCCCGAGGACAACTTCGCCGAGCACCTGGTGGACGCCATCCTGCGCGGTGCCGCCGCGTGAGTGTCTCGCTCGGCGATGTCTACGAGGCCGCAGTTCGGATTCAGGGTGTCGCGCACCGCACGCCCGTGCTGCGCTCGCGCACCCTGGACCGGCTGGCCGGCACCGAGGTGCACCTCAAGGCCGAGAACTTCCAGCGGATCGGCGCCTTCAAGTTCCGCGGGGCCTATAACGCCGTCTCCCGGCTCGACGCCGGGCAGCGGGCCCGGGGCATCACCGCGTACTCGTCGGGCAATCACGCGCAGGCGGTCGCGCTGGCCGCCCGGGAGTTCGGCACCACCGCGGTCATCCTGATGCCGGCGGACACCCCGGCGTCCAAGCAGGAGGCCACCGCGGGCTACGGCGCCGAGATCGTCACCTACGACCGCTACACCGGGGACCGGGTCGCTCTCGGTGCCGCGCTGGCGGCCGAGCGGGGGCTGGCGCTGATCCCGCCGTACGAGCACCCGCACGTGATCGCCGGGCAGGGCACCGCCGCGCTGGAGCTGCTCGACGAGGCCGGTGAGCTGGACGCCCTGCTGACCCCGGTGGGCGGCGGCGGGCTGATGGCCGGCAGCGCGACGGCGGCCAAGGGACTGTATCCGGCGATCCGGACGATCGGCGTGGAGCCGGAGGCCGGCGACGACACCCGGCGGTCGCTGGCAGCGGGGGAGCGGGTGGCCGTGCCGGTGCCCCGCACGATCGCCGACGGCCAGGCCGCGGACATCCCCGGCGAGCTGACCTTCTCGATCAACCGCCGGCTGCTCGACGAGGTCGTGCTGGTCAGCGACGACGAGATCCGCGACGCCATGCGCTTCGCCTTCGAGCGGCTGCGCATCGTGCTGGAGCCCAGCGGCGCCACCGGCCTCGCCGCGCTGCTGGCCGGGCGGGTCCGGCCGTTGCCGCGCCGGACCGGGGTCATTCTGTCCGGCGGCAACGTCGACGCCGTACGCTTCGCAGAGCTGGTCAATCCGGCATTTACTGTCGGGTAGCCGCCGGGACCCTGGTCAGCCGGGACCGTGTTCTCCATGGTGTACGGCGTGGAGGAATCGATGACAGTCACCTTCGACCGTGACGACGCCCAGCGCAGCGCCGGCGTGCTGCGCGACGAGCGCCTGCAGCTCACGCCCGCCGTGCCGCGGGGGCGCGGCTGGGCCCCCGCGCACATCGAGGTCGCGGACCTCTGCGGTGCCGAGTGCCCCGACATCAGCACGGTGCTCAAACACCTGACCACCGCGCAGCAGATCTTCGACCGCCTGCCACCGCCGGCGGAGAACAGGGTCGCCGCGTTCAACTCGCTCTACTTCACCATCACCGACCGGGTGGCCCAGGCCCTGCGCACCGCCGACGTGCGCAGCAAGGACTTCCTGGAGCTGCTCGACGTCGAGTTCGCCAAGCGCTACTTCTCCGCGCTGCGGCTGTGGGGCGACGACGACGCCGCCACCCCGGACGCGTGGGAGGTGCTCTTCCGCCGCGCCCAGGACGACCGGGTGACCCCGCTGGCCGCCGCCATGCTGGGGGTCAACGCGCACATCAACCACGACCTGGCACTCGCCCTGGTCAGCACGTGGGAGCAGCTGGGCCCGCCGGATCCGGACGAGATCCACCCGGACTACCTGCTGGTCAACAAGATCTTCTTCGAGGAGATCCCGGGGCTGCGCCGGCGCTACTCGACACCGTTCCAGCTCAAGATCGACCGCCTGGTCGGCAACCTGGACGACTGGAGCCAGCGGGTGCTGGTGTCGGTGACCCGGGCCCACGCCTGGGAGCAGGCCGAACGGCTGTGGTCGTTGCGCGAGGACCAGGAGGACCTGGACCGGGCGCTGCTGGTGATGGACCGCGCCTCCGCCTACGTCGGCGAGCTGCTGCTGGTCGGCGACGACCTGGTCAACCTCGGCGGCAAGCTGCTGCGCGGACAGCGCCCGGACCGCGGCGACGACGTCACGGGCCGCTGACCACCCGGTCCCGGCCCGCCCGCTTGGCGGCGTAGAGGTGTTCGTCGGCCCGCCGGACGACCGAGTGGACGTCGTCGTCCGGGCGTAGCGAGGTCAGCCCGATGCTGGTGGTCACCCGCAGACCGGGGGCGACGGCCTCCCAGTCGTACGCGGCGACGGCCGCCCGGGCTGCCTCGCAGGTCGCCGCCGCGTCCGGCAGCGCGGCGTCCAGCACGAGGATGAATTCCTCCCCGCCGTGCCGGCCGGCATGCCCGCCCAGCGACCGCAGGATGTCGGCGACCCGGCACAACACGACGTCCCCGACGGCATGCGTCCAGGTGTCGTTGATCAGCTTGAAGTGGTCGAGGTCGAGCAGGGCCACCCCCGCCGGGCGCCCGGCGGCGAGCACGGCGGAGAGCTGCGCGTCCGACCGGCGCCGGTTCCACAGCCCGGTGAGCGCGTCCCGCTCGGCCATCTCCCGGAACAGCTCGGTGTTGCGGTGCGCCTCGTCGACGGCGAACTGCGCGTGCGCGACCCGGGCCATGACCTCACTCTGCTCGCTGCGGCGCACGGTCCAGGCCTCATGAAAATCCACCATCTCCTGGTACGCGGCCTGGAAGTCACCGAGCTCGGCATGGCAACCGGCCAGCATCCGTAACGCCAGCGCGTCGACATCGGGCAACCGGTCCCGCTCGGCGATCTCCCGGCACCTGGCCAAGGTCTGCATGGCGGTGCCGACATTGCCGTCCCGCCGCTGGATATCGGCCAACGTGATCAAAGCAGCCGGAATCGCATCCGAATCGGTCGGCGCGGCGCTGGCGATGGCCTCCTCGATCACGAGAGTGGCCTCTCCGGGCCGCCCCGTCTCCAACAAGATCCGGGCGACGGTGTCGGCGCAGGAAGCATTCAACGGCTCCCCGGCCTGATCGCTGTGCGCCCGCATCCGCGCGACCAGCGCCGAAGCGCTGTCAAGATCACCATGGGTGTAGGAACACCAGGCCCAGTTGTTCAAGTTGGCCAGCATCAGCGCGGACCGGCCACAGGCATCGGCGAGCTGCTGGGCGGCCTCGAACTCCCCGTGCGAGATCCCGCCGATCCGCTGATCGTTGACCTGCAGAGCCAGAATGATCGCGTGATCCACCCGGAGCGTGAGCGGATCGCCGTCCCCGAGCATCCGGTTGGCCGGATACGCATGCCGCACGGCCTCGGCGTTGTCGCCCGCCCGCCACAGCCCGCCGGCGACAACCGCATGGGCGTGGGCGAGAACGACCCGGTCCTCGCTGCTGGTGAGCAGCTCCCGCGCCAGCCGGACCCCGTCAGCGACCCGCCCGCCACGATTGTCGAGCTCAGCCAGCACCAGCCGCCCCAGATCGGCATGCCGCTGATCACCGTCGGCGGTGGCCTGCCGAACCAGCTGCCGGGCCCGCCCGGCCAGCCCGTCATGACGTACATAGATATCCGCGATCAACGACTCGAACGCGGCGGCAACTGCGGGACGTACCTGCACGCCCGGGCCTATCGGCTCGCCACGGCGACTCCTGAGCGGTCCACACCCGCGCCGCACAGGGGCGCGGCGGAGTGACTCGCGGGGCGGAGCTCGACGGGGCTCATCATCCCGACCCTAGCCCTGCGGCCGCGCGCTTCGGAACCGAACCGCGCAGACCTGGCGGGCGGTTGTCCTTGTGGCTCCGGGCATGGGGTTCTGCGGTTGGTCGCCGCGTCACGCGCCGGACGGGTTGCGCTGTCGGCGCCGGCGCCGGCGGGCGTATCGCCCGCCGGCCTGTGATCACTTGCGTGGCGGTTTCGGACCCGCTCCTGCGGCGCCTCGCCTTGGACCTCCGCCGGTGGGCGCCTCGCCGCCGACGTAGGCCTCAGGCGGGGCGTAGGAGACACTACGGCCGCATCATCCGCCGGTGTCGCCGCGCTGCATGCCCGGTCTTCGCAGGTGCATCACCTGCCGGTCTTCCCTGCGGTCGGACCCGTCGCTCCGGTGGGCGCATCGCCGGCCGATGTGGGGCTTGTGCGCGGCGTGAATCGCCGCCGGGCGCATCGCCCGGCGCCGTCGCCTGCTGCTCTTGCGGGAGCATCGCCCGCTCGTGTTCCTGCGGTCGGACCTTCTCCCGGGGCAGGCGCATCGCCCGCTCGGCATCCCCGCGCTCAGACCTTCTCGCACGGCGAGCGCACCGCCCGCCGGCCGGAGTCTCGTGCGTGGCGGTTCCCTATCCGCTACGGGCGCACCGCCCGTCGGCTCGGCCTCAGCGTAAGCCTGCCCCGCGGACGCATCGTCCGCCAACCCGTCCCACGCTCGGACTCCCGCTGCCGGATGCACCTTCAGCCGTCTCGTCTCCACACAGCCGCCGCGGGCGCATCGCCCGCCTGCTCCTGGCGGGGCCGCATCTCATACTCGGCGGCGCATCGCTCGCCTGGCCCCACACGCAGCTTGCTGCTCGGCGGGGGCGCACTGCTCGTCCGGCCCCACACGCAGCTTGCTGCTCAGCGGGCGCACCGCCCGCCGGGCCCCACACGCAGCTTGCTGCTCAGCGGGCGCACCGCCCGCCGGGCCCCACACGCAGCTCGGTGCTCAGCAGGCGCACCGCCCGCCCGCAGATCGATGCCCGGCGAGCGCACCGCCCGCCCAGCCCCGACCTCAGCTTGGTGCCCGGCGGGCGTAACCGCCCGCCGGGCGTTCGGGAGGAGTGCGGTCAGGAGCTCGTGATCGCCTGCTGCGGCGCGGCCTCACTGGTCACGGCCGGCGTGCCGGTGGCGATCTCGATGCGGCGGGGCTTGGCGGCTTCGGCCACCGGGATGGTCAGGGTCAGGACGCCGTCCTGCCAGGTGGCGGCGATCTTGTCGAGGTCGAGACCGTCGCCGAGGGTGAGCCGGCGTTCGAAGGTGCCGGTTGCGCGTTCGCGGCGGACCCACTGCACGTCGGCGTCGGTGCGCGCGCTTCTTTCGGCGCGGATCGTCAGGACCCGGTTGTCCACGTCCACCTGGACGGACCCGGGGTCGACGCCGGCCAGGTCGCAGTGCAGGACGAAGTGGTCACCTGAGCGGTACAGGTCCATCGGCATCGCCAGGGTTGCCGTGCTGCCCGCCGCTCCGCCGAACATCTGCCCGGCCAGCCGGTCGAACTCGCGGAAAGGATCGAAAGTCAGCACCACGGGATCCACCTCCTCGACGTGGCCCGCCGGCCTGCCCGGCGGGCTCGTGGCGCTCGGCTCAGATCAAATCTGCCGAGGTCGCGCCGCGCATCGAGGTGCTTCATCACCGCGGTGAGCAGCAGCGACAAGTCATTTTTTAGCACTGTCCCCGGGGGAGTGCCAAGTCCTTCGGCAGAAAAAATCTGGCAAGATCGGTCCATGCTTGTGGACCGGGCCGGGCGCCGCTACCCGCTGGACGAGCCGCGCTGGCGCGGCGACGACGGATCGCCGCTGCTGGTCGAGCCGCTGCCCGGCATCACCCGGGACGACGTGGACACCACAGTACGGTCGCAGTGGCGTTACGCCGCCGCGCTGCCGCAGCCGCTCGGACGGCGGATCACCCTCGGCGAGGGGCTCACGCCGCTGCTGCCGTTCGACGTCGACGGGGTGCCGTTGTCGGTCAAGCCGGAGTGGTTCAACCCGACCGCCAGTTTCAAGGACCGCGGCACCACCGTGATGATGTCGGCCCTGGCCACGCAGGGTGTCACCGAGATGCTGGAGGACAGCAGCGGCAACGGCGGTTCCTCGGTGGCCGCGTACGCCGCGGCGGCCGGCATCCGGGCCACCATCCTCGCGCCCGAGTCGACCTCGCCGGCGAAGATCCAGCAGAGCCGGGTGCACGGTGCGTCCGTGGAGCTGGTGCCCGGCAGCCGGCAGGCCACCGCTGACGAGGCTGTGCGCCGATCGGCTTCGACCTTCTACGCCAGCCACAACTGGCACCCGTACTTTCTGCAGGGGACGAAGCTCCTCGCGTACGAGATCTGGGAGGACCTGGGCTTCCGCGCGCCGGATGCGATCGTCCTGCCGGCCGGTGCCGGCAGTCTGGTCCTGGGCTTTCACCTCGGTTTCGGTGAGTTGCTGCGGTCCGGCGCCATCGGGCGCCGTCCCCGGCTGCTGGTCGCGCAGCCGGAGCACTGCAGCCCGCTGGTCGCCGCTTTCGCGGCCGGGGCCCCGGCGGTGTCGCCCGGGCGGTGGAGCGCGACGGTCGCCGAGGGTACGGCGATCGCGGTCCCGGTCCGCGACCGCGAGGTGCTCGCGGCGATCCGCGAGTCGGAGGGCGACCTGGCGGCCGTACCCGAGGCGGCAATCGGCCCGGCGACGTTCGAGCTGGCCCGCCGCGGCCTGTACGCCGAGCCGACCAGCTCCATCGTGGTCCCGGCGATCCGCGAGTTCGTGCGGCGCGGCAGCCTGCGTCCCGGCGAGACGACCGTGGTCATCCTGACCGGCTCAGCCCTGAAGGCCTCGGACGCGGTCGGCCGCCTGCTGACCTCGGGTTGATCCCCGGGCCGCCTGCTGACCGCGGCGCCGTAAGGGACCGCGGGCCGATCCGGACCGCTGGCCGAGAAAGGATCGCGGCGCCGTAAGGGACCGCGGGCCGATCCGGACCGCTGGCCGAGAAAGGATCGCGGCGCCGTAAAGGACCGCGGGCCGATCCCGGGACCGCCCGCTGATCAGGGCTTGTCCGGCAGCACCGGCAGGATCGTGCGGCTCCGGCCCGGCCGTGGGTAGGCCTCGGCCGCCGCCGCGAGCCGGCTCGCGTGGTCCCGCTGCCGTTGCCAATGCCCGTACAACGCCCCCCGCTGCGAGAGCCGATCCACCTCCCGGATCGTCTCCGGGTCGACATCCCCGGCCGGCGCATCCCGCCAAGGTGTTCCCGGCAGCGGCATGAACGTGTGGGCGTGGATGCGGGCGCCCAGATCGGCCAGCTCACGGGCCAGCCCCAGCGACGCCTCCACATCGGCGCGGTCCTCGCCCGGCATGCCGAAGATCATGTCGACATTGATCTTGAAGCCTTCCTCGAGCCCGAGCCGGACGGCGCGGCGGACCTCCTCGACGCCGTGGCCGCGTTTTGCCGCCGTCAGCACCCGGTCCGAGCCGGACTGGGCGCCGACGATGATGTTGGTGTTGTCGCAGTAGCGCCGGACCAGGCGCAGAGCTTCGCGGCTCACGTGTTCCGGGCGGATCTCGCTCGGGAAGGAACCGAAGAACACCCGCCCTTGCGGCCCGATGCCCTCGCGGCACGACGCCAGCAACTCCTCCACCGCCGCCAGGTTGGGCTCGTCGGTCTGGGTGCCGTACGACAGAGCTGTCGGGGTGATGAAGCGGACGTCGCGCAGGCCGCGTTCGCGCATCCGGTCGACGTGCCAGCGTACGTTGGCGACGCTGCGGTGCCGGAACTTGGCCGAGAACATGAAGGGGGTCTGGCAGAACCGGCAGGCGTAGACACAGCCACGCGTGATCTCCAGGGCGTTGAAGCGGTTCCAGCGCAGCGAGAAGCCGCGGAACTCGTCCAGGGAGCCGGTCCGCGCCGCCCGGCCGGTCTTCACCACGGTGCCGCCGGCGTCGCGGTAGACCAGGCCGGGCACGCCCGTCGGGTCGCCACCGGCGTCGACCAGGCGCAGCAATGTGGCCTCGCCCTCGCCGACCGCCGCCACGTCCCAGCCGGCGTCGAGGGTCTGCACCGGCTCGGCGGTGGCGTGCACCCCGCCCGCCACGTGGGTGACGTGCGGGCCGTCGGCCAGCGCGCGGATCTCGGCCAGTTCCTCGGCCAGCGCGGCCGCGTCGGGGGAGTAGAACGACCAGAGCACCAGCACCCGCGAGCCGGCCGCCGCCCGGATCTCAGCCGCGGTGGCCTCGGCCGACTCGGCGAAGCGGACCTCGTACGAGGTCCCGGTCCGGTGCTCCTCGAGGGCGCCGAGCAGCACGTGGAACCCGTACGTGACCGCCTTGCGGTAGCGCAGGATCAGCACCACATCCATGCCGTCGCATCCTGCCAGGCGCGGGGACGGCCCGGTGCACGCCGGGCCGCCCCCGGACGGGTCAGCTGACGGTCACCGCCACCGAGGCCTCGGAGCCGTTGTCCGCGTCCGCCGAGCCCGGGAACGTCGCCGAGAACGAGTGCCGGCCTTTCTCGTCCACGGTCACGGTCAGGCTGAACGAGCCGTCCGCGGCCGTCCGCAGGTCGGTCACCTTGCCCTTGCCGGTACGGCTCGGGGAGTGCCACGCGACGTAGAGGAAACCGTCGCGCACGGGGGTGCCGTCGCCGTTGAGGACCTTGCCGGTGATGGTGACCTGGTCACCGACTCTCGCGGTGGCCCGGCTGGCCGAGATGGACGTCTTGGACCCGGTGGTGGGGCTGCCGGCGGTGGCGAGCGTCTTCTCGTACCGGATGATGTCGTCCTTGCCGTGGGCGACGCCCAGCTGGGGGACGACCAGCCGGGCCCCCGCGTTCAGGCCCGCCTTGAGCGTCCACTGTGGCGTGGCGTCGAGGCGGACGTACGCGCGGGTGCTCAGCTGCGGTCCGGCGACGCCGTAGATCAGGAAGCTGAACTTCGGTGCCACCCCGGCCTGCGCGGTCGCGTTCCTGCTGACCGTCGGCGGCTGGTACGTGAACTTGGTGCTGAAGTCGGCGACCGGGCTGACCGTACCGTCGCGGTAGGCCAGGCCCGCCTTGACCGACGCCGTCTGCCCGGCCGAGGTCTCCAGCGCGGCCTGCACCGAGCCGGTGGCGTCCAGGTAGAGCTGGAGCTCCGGGGTGATCACGACCGGCACCGGGCCGGCCGAGAAGGTGATCGGCTGGAACCGGATCGGCTTCGCCAGCAGCGGCGTCTCCTTGAGCGAGCAGGCCCCGCTGCCGCTGATCGAGGCCTTGAGCTGCGCGTCCTCGGTCAGCGTCCCGGTGAAGGACACGGCGGAGACCCCGCGCGGGCTCCACGACGCGTCGAAGTCGAAGCTCGGCGTGATGCTGATCGAACCGGTGATCTCCGCCTTCGCGGCGTTGGTGCAGGACACCGTACGCCTGATCGGCTGGACCACCGGCCCGCCGGCCGAGCGGGCGTTGATGTCGCCGGACCCGAGGGCGAACGTCTCGTCGATCGTGGCCTCCGCGATCGCCTCGGTGAGCTTCGCCGGCCCGGCCTCGACCGTCCGGCCGTCGACCGCCACCACCTTGACCAGCAGGCCGTTCGGGGTGACCGGGGTGCTGCCGGCCGCGAGGATCTCGCCCGGCTTGGGCAGCCGCGCGCCGGCGGCGAAGCGCAGCGTCTGCCGGCCGGCCGGGTCGCCGGTCACCGCGGTGAGCGCGGTCTCCGGCAGCACGGTGGTGCTGCTCGCCGCGACCAGGCGGAATTCGCTCCACCGGCCGGAGCGCAGGCTGCTCTGCACCGCACGTCCGTCGAGGCCCAGGGCGGCGATGTCCACCGCGCCGGACGCGCCGGACGCGGCGGCGATGCCCGAGCCCAGCCGGGCGTCGAGGCGGGTGGCCCGGCCCCAGGTGCGGGCGCCGTTGACCGAGACCCGGGCCGCGGGGGTCAGGTCGCGGTTGCGGGTGATCAGGTGCAGCCTGCCGGTGCCGGGCTCGACGGCCAGGCCGGGCGTGGCGGTGGAGATGATGCCGGTGTTGCGCCAGCCCGTGGACCGGTCGCCGGTGACCACGGTCGTGCGGACCTTGCGGTCGCGGCCCGCCGCGGCGATCACCAGGCTGCCCGATCGGCCCACCGCCGCCGGCGAGGTGCTGAACTTGCCCCCCAGCGACGTCCAGCCGCTCCACTTGCCGCCGCGCAGGTGACGGACTCGGACCGTACCCTCGTCATCGCGGACCACGACGGCGAACGCGCCGCCGCCGAGACCGGCGACGGCCGGCGCGCCGGTGGCGGAGCCGCCGAGGCCGGACCAGGCACCACCGGTTCCGGTACGCACCCAGACCTGCTCGTCGGCGACCGCCGCGGCCAGGACCTGGCCGGAAGCCGGGTCCGCGCCCAGCCCGACGCCGCTGGTGTCGTCCAGCGGCCGGGCGCCGGTGAACGCGGCCGGCTCGCCCCAGCGTCCGAGCGTCGAGACCTGCTCGTTGAGCCGGCGCGGTTCGGCACCACGCCAGACCAGGCGCATCGCGTCGGCGCCGGTGGCGACCAGGGCCGGTGTGGTGTCCGGCACGGCCGAGGCCGACGCGTTCGGCAGGACCAGCAGGGCGGCGCCACCGAGACCGGCCACGGCCAGCAGGGTGAAGGTACGTCTCAAAGCACTCACATCCACGAGGTTCGGGCGAATACTCCCGTCGAACGTCCCGCGGTCCATCGGCGACGCGCCTCTTGGCCGGGTGGTCAGCAATCTTGGCGAAACATTCGACCCCGAACGGCTGAGACGAGTGTCACGGCGTCAAGATCGGCGAAGTGAGTCATGGTTTTCACCGTCGTAACACGTCCTACCCCCGGAGGTAATGGCTGGTGGAGAGCCTGCTGCCATGGCCGACTCGACCGGGCCGGTGACGCCCGCGGGCGTCGGCGGGCCCCACACCTCCGCCGCCCCGCTGGCCGGCTTCACCATCGCCGTGACCGCCGAGCGGCGCCGCGAGGAACTGTCCGCCCTGTTCGAGCGGCGTGGCGCCAAGGTGCTGGTGGCGCCGGCGATCACGATCGTGCCGCTCGGCGACGACCAGGCGCTGCACGCCGCCACCGAGGCCTGCGTGGGCCTGGCCCCCGACATCGTGGTGGCCACCACCGGCATCGGTTTCCGCGGCTGGCTGGAGGCCGCCGAGGGCTGGGGGATGGGCGACACGCTCCGGGCCGCACTCAGCCGGGCCCGGCTCATCGCCCGCGGCGCCAAGCCGTGCGGCGCGATCCGGGCCGCTGACCTCACCGAGGACTGGTCGGCCGTGTCGGAGTCGTCCGAGGAGATCCTCGAGCGGCTGCTGGAGCAGGGCATCGCCGGCCGGCGCATCGCCGTGCAGTTGCACGGCGGCCCGCAGGCCGAGTTCACCGGCGCCCTGCGGGCTGCCGGGGCCGCGGTCGTGGAGGTCCCGGTCTACCGGTGGACGCTGCCGCCGGACGTGGCCCCGGTACGGCGTCTCGTCGCCCAGCTCGCCGCCGGCCAGGTCGACGCCGTGACGTTCACCAGCGCCCCCGCCGTGCAGGCTCTGCTGGAGATCGCCGGTGACAGCGCGGACGAGGTGCTCGACCGCTTCCGCGGCGCCACGATGGCCGCCTGCGTCGGGCCGGTCACCGCCGCGTCCCTGGTCGAGCAGGACGTACCCGTGGTCACCCCGCACCGGTCCCGGCTGGGCGCCCTGGTCAAGGTCGTCACCGACGAACTACCGCGCCGGGCCGTCCGGCTCGGCGTCGCCGGAACGGTCCTGGAGATCCGCGGCCACGCCGTCCTCATCGACGGCCGGCTGCAGGCCCTGCCCCCGGCGGCGATGGCCATCCTCACCGCCCTGGCCGGCCGCCCCGGCGCGGTGGTCTCGAAGGACCGCCTCGCCGCCGCCCTGCCCCGGGGCACCGACGGACACGCCGTCGACGTGGCGATCGCCCGGCTCCGGACGGCCCTGGGCCCGGCCGGGCACATCGAGACCATCATCAAACGCGGTTACCGGCTGCGCGTCGACGAGCAGGCCGGATGACCGCCCCGCCGCAGGACCGGCCGCCGGTCCTGCTCGCGGTCGCGCACGGTACGCGCTCAGCCGCCGGCCAGGCGCAGATCCGCGACCTGGTGGACCGCATCGCGTGCCGCCGCCCCGACCTGGACGTCCGGCTGGCCTATGTGGACGTGCAGCAGCCCCGGGTCGGCGAGGCGATCCAGGGCCTGCGGGCGGTGGTGGTGCCGCTGCTGCTCTCGGCCGGCTACCACGTCCGGGTGGACATCGCCGAGGCGGTCGCGGCCAACGACGCTGTGGCCACGGCCCCGCTCGGGCCGGATCCGCTGCTGACCCGCAGCCTGGAACGGGGGATCGCCGGGGCGGACGCGGACGCGGTCGTGCTGGCGGCCGCGGGGTCCAGCGACCCGGCGTGGCGGGCCGACATCGCCGGGGTCGCGGCGCGGCTGGGGGCGCATGTGGCTTACACCTCGGGAGCTGAGCTGCGGGTGGCTGATGTGGTGGCCGGGCTGCGGGAGCGGGGCGCCCGGCGGATCGCTGTGGCGGCCTATCTGCTGGCCGAGGGATTGTTCTACCGGTCGTTGCACCGGGCGGGCGCGGATCTGGTGACGCCGCCGCTGTGCGCGGACCCGGCGGTGGAGGACCTGGTGCTGGCCCGCTATCGCGATCTCACAATGGCGCCGAGTGCCTTGTAGGGTTTTTTGAACGCCGCGGCAATCGTGGCGGTCCGGTGAGGAAACGGTTACCGGCGAGCATCTTCGGTGTGACGGTGACCGAGACGCATTGCCCGTACTGCGCACTGCAGTGCGGCATCGCGCTGACGCCCGAGATTCCCCGGGTGCGGCTGGAGCCTACCGAGTTCCCGGTCAACCGGGGTGGCCTGTGCGCCAAGGGCTGGACCGCGGCCGAGCTGCTCGACCACAAGGATCGGCTGCTCACGCCGCTGGTGCGCAAGGATCCGGCGGACCGGGGCAGCCCGCTGCGGGAGGCGAGCTGGGATGAGGCGTACGAGCGCATCGTCGCCGGTATCGAGCGCTGTCAGCGGGAGTACGGCCTCGACAGCGTCGGCGCCTTCGGTGGCGGTGGTCTGACCAACGAGAAGGCGTACACGCTCGGCAAGTTCGTGCGGGTGGCGTTGCGGTCCGCCTCGATCGACTACAACGGGCGTTTCTGCATGTCGTCCGCCGCCACTGCCGCCAACCGTGCGCTCGGGATCGACCGGGGACTGCCGTTCCCGCTGGAAGACGTGGCCCAGGCACGCACGGTGCTGCTGGTCGGGGCCAATCCGGCCGACGCGATGCCGCCCTCGATGCAGTACCTCGACGCCGGGCGGGCCGAGGGGGCGCGGCACATCGTCGTCGACCCGCGGCGTACGCCGACCGCCGCGGGCGCGTACCGGCATCTGCAGCCGCTGCCCGGCACGGACCTGGCGCTGGCCAACGGCCTGTTGCACATCGCGGTCCGGGAGGGCCTGGTCGACGAGGACTACATCCGGGACCGCACCACCGGCTTCGACGGCGTGCGCGCCGCGGTCGCCGCCTACTGGCCGGAACGGGTCGAGCGGATGACCGGGATCAGCGAGGCCGACCTGCGCGAGACCGTCCGGCTGCTCGCCACCGAGAAACCGTCGATGATCCTCACGGCTCGCGGGGCCGAGCAGCACAGCAACGGCACCGACACCGCGCAGGCGTATCTGAACCTCGCCCTCGCGCTGGGCCTGGTCGGGCGGCCCTACTCCGGTTACGGCACCATCACCGGGCAGGGCAACGGGCAGGGCGGTCGCGAGCACGGGCAGAAGGCCGACCAGCTGCCCGGCTACCGGCGGCTGGACGACCCGGCCGCCCGGGCGCACGTCGCCGGCGTCTGGGGCATCGACCCGGACGAGCTTCCGCAGCCGGGCAGGTCCGCGTACGAGATGCTCGACCGCCTCGGCACCGACGGCGGGGTCCGCGCGCTGCTCGTGCTGGCCAGCAACATGGCCGTCTCCGCCCCGCACGCCGGGCACGTCATCGAGCGGCTGCGCGCGCTGGATCTGCTCGTCGTCTCCGACATCTTCCTCTCCGAGACCGCGGCGCTGGCCGACGTGGTGCTGCCCACGGCCCAGTTCGCCGAGGAGGAGGGCACGATGACCAACCTCGAGGGCCGGGTGATCCGCCGTCGGATGGCCCTCCCGCCGCCGCCGGACGTTCGTACCGACCTGCAGTTCCTCAGCGGGCTGGCGGACCGGCTGGGCCGCGGGCAGTTCTTCAGCGACGATCCGCGGACCGTCTTCGACGAGCTGCGCCGGGCCAGCGCCGGCGGGATCGCCGACTACGCCGGCATCACCTACGAGCGGATCGAGGCCGAGCAGGGCGTGTTCTGGCCGTGCCCGGCCGAGGACCACCCGGGTACGCCGCGACTGTTCGCCGAGGAGTTCCCGACGGCGGACGGGCGCGCGAAGTTCGTCCGCGTCGAGCACCGCGACCCGCACGAGATGCCCGACCGGGACTACCCGTACGTGCTCACCACCGGCCGCAACATGCAGCAGTACCAGAGCGGCAACCAGACCCGCCGGGTCTCCGCCCTGACCGTCTCGCTGCCCGAGCCCCGCGTCGAGCTGCACCCCGACCTGGCCCGCCGGCTCGGCATCGCCGACAGCGACATGGTCCAGCTGTCCAGCCGCCGTGGCCGGGCCGTGTTCCGGGCCCGGCTCAACCCCGGCATCCGGCCGGACACCGTCTTCGCGCCGTTCCACTGGGGCGGCGACCAGGCCGTCAACCTGCTCACCGACCCGGCCCTCGACCGGCACTCCAAGATGCCCGCTTTCAAGGCGTGCGCGGTCGCCATCACGAAAGGAACACCTAGGTGAACTCCACACCCCGCTTCCTGCAGGGCGTCCTTCCCTTCGAGGGCAAGGGCCTGGACCAGCCGGCCCCGATCGGCGTGCCGGGCTACGTCGTGCCCGCCGGCGTCGTCGCCCAGGCCGTCTACTTCCGTGGCGGCAACTCGGCCGACGAACTGATCTGCGTCGTGCTGATGCGCGACGGCAAGCAGATGCGCTACTTCCCGATCGGTGCCAAGTCCGACGTGCACGTCCCGCTGCGCGTCGTCGAGGACCTGGATTCCGGAACCGCCGTCGAGCTGTGGCTGGCCGCACCGGCCGGAGTGACCGGGACCGTGGTCCTCGATCTCGGGCTGGTGGAGGTCTGATGGCGCCGAGGTTGGTCGTCATCGGCAACGGCATGGCCGGCGCCCGCACGGTGGAGGAGATCCTCAGCCGCGGCGGCGACTTCGACATCACCATGTTCGGCGACGAGCCGTACGGCAACTACAACCGGATCATGCTGTCCAACGTCCTGGCCGGGGTCGAGGACGAGTCCGGCATCTTCCTCAACGACCTGAGCTGGTACGCCGACAACGGCATCACTCTGCACACCGGCCGCCGGATCAGCCGCATCGACCGGTTCGCCAAGCAGGTGTACGCCGAGGACGGCACCGCCACCCCGTACGACAAGCTCATCATCGCCACCGGCAGCCGGGCTTTCGTCCCGCCGATCCCCGGCATCCACCGCCCCGGCCGCGGCTACCACCAGGGCGTCTTCGCGTTCCGCACGCTGGATGACACCCGCAGCATGATCCGGTACGCCCGCGAGCACGAACGGGCCGTGGTCATCGGCGGCGGCCTGCTCGGTCTCGAGGCGGCCCGCGGCCTGCAGAACCACCTCTCCCACGTGACCCTGCTGCACGCCGCCGGGCACCTGATGAACACCCAGCTCGACGCCCAGGCCGGCGCGATCCTGCAGCGCAGCGTGGAGAAGCTGGGCATCGAGGTGGTCTGCGACGCGATGACCACCGAGATTCTCGGCAAGCACCAGGTCACCGGCGTCAAGCTCGCCGACGGCCGGGTCATCGAGTGCGACGTGGTCGTGGTCGCCGCCGGCATCCGGGCCAACACCGAGGTGGCCGCGGCCAGCGGGCTGGTGGTCGAGCGCGGCATCGTGGTCGACGACCAGATGCGCGCCCAGGACGAGCCGGACATCTACGTGGTGGGGGAGTGCGCCCAGCACCGCGGCGAGACGTACGGGCTGGTCGCCCCGCTCTGGGACCAGGCCAAGGTGCTCGCCGACCACCTCACCGGGCGGGACCCGCAGGCCGCGTACCACGGCTCCCGGATCGCCACCAAGCTCAAGGTGGCCGGGGTCGACGTCGCCTCGATGGGCCTGAAGGAGTCCGACCGCGAGGACGACGAGACGCTGGTCTTCAGCGAGCCCCGCAAGGGCATCTACAAGAGCGTGATCATCCGCGACGGCCGGCTGGTCGGCGCGACACTGGTCGGTGACGTCAAGAAGGTCGCGTTCCTGATGCAGGCCTTCGACCGCGGGCTGGCCCTGCCCGAGGACCGGGTCGAGCTGATGTTCGACCTGGGTGGCCCGCCCGCCGAGGTGAGCGCGGCCGAGCTGGCCGACGACGCCCAGGTCTGCAACTGCAACGGCGTCACCAAGGGCACGATCGCCGAGACCGTCCATAGCGGCTGCAAGACGGTCAGCGGCGTGATGGACAAGACCCGGGCCGGCAAGGGCTGCGGCACCTGCAAGAGCCTGGTCGCGCAGATCGTCGAGTGGGCCGCCGGCGGCGCCGTCGAGGAGGACCCCAAGGCCAGCTGGTACGTGCCCGGCGTCCCCATGCCCAAGGCCGAGCTGATGGCCGCGATCCGCACACACGAGCTGCGCTCGGTGTCGTCGGTCTTCGCCAAGCTCGTGCCCGGCGGCGAGGAGGACGCCAAGAGCAAGATGGGCCTGGCCTCGCTGCTCAAGATGATGTGGGGCGACCGCTACATCGACGAGCGCGACGCCCGGTTCATCAACGACCGGGTGCACGCCAACATCCAGCGCGACGGCACGTTCTCGGTGGTGCCGCAGATGAAGGGCGGCGTCACCACCCCGGCCCAGCTGCGGCGGATCGCCGAGGTGGCCGAGAAGCACGCCGTACCCATGGTCAAGCTGACCGGCGGGCAGCGCATCGACCTGCTGGGGATTCCCAAGGAGACGCTGCCCAAGATCTGGGCCGACCTGGACATGCCCTCGGGTTACGCCTACGGCAAGAGCTTCCGCACGGTGAAGACCTGTGTGGGCTCGGACTTCTGCCGCTTCGGCGTCGGTGACTCCACCGCCCTGGGCATCGCCCTCGAGGAGCGCTACCAGGGCATCGAGGGGCCCGGCAAGATGAAACTCGCGGTCACCGGGTGCCCGCGCAACTGCGCCGAGGCGTACGTGAAGGACCTCGGCGTGGTGGCCATCGACGGCGGCCGCTGGGAGATCTACGTCGGCGGTGCGGCCGGCGCCCACGTCCGCAAGGGGGACCTGCTGGCCACGGTCGAGTCGCCCGAGGAGGTCATCACGCTGACCGGGCGCTTCCTGCAGTACTACCGGGAGAGCGCCAACTGGCTGGAGCGCACGTACGCGTGGGTGCCCCGGCTCGGCATCGAGCACATCCGCGCGGTGGTGGTCGACGACGCCGAGGGCATCGCCGCCGACCTGGACGCCGCGATGGCCGCCTCGGTCGCCGCCTACCGCGATCCGTGGAAGGAACGCGCCGAACCGGCCACCCCCGGGCAGTTCCGCACGTCGCTGCCGCTGGTCGTGCTGCCGCAGGTGCCGGTCCGATGAGGATCCTGGGGCCCGTCACCGACATCCCGCTGGGCGAGGGACGCACCTACGAGGTCGACGGCGAGATGGTCGCGGTCTTCCGCCTGCGCGACGGCTCGGTGCGCGCGCTGTCCGCCGTCTGCCCGCACCGCGGCGGGCCGCTGGCCGACGGCCAGATCGACAACAAAGTGCTGGTCTGCCCGCTGCACCTCATGGCCTTCGACATCACCACCGGCTGCTCGCTGTCCGGGATCAGTGATCTCACCGTCTACCCCGTCACCGTCGACGCCGACGGTCACCTCGTCATCTCGTCGCTCACCGCCTCGGAGGTCCCGTCATGACCGCAACCCTGGAACGTCCCGCGGCGAGAACCGTCCGCGGGCACTGGATCGACGACTGGCGTCCCGAGGACCGGACCTTCTGGGACACCACCGGCGCCCCGATCGCCCGGCGCAACCTGATCTTCTCGATCTTCTCCGAGCACATCGGGTTCTCGGTGTGGACGCTCTGGTCGGTGCTGGTGCTGTTCCTCGGCCCCGCGTACGGCATCGACCCGGCCGGCAAGTTCCTGCTCACCGCCGTGCCCGCGCTGGTCGGCGGCGCGCTGCGGATCCCTTACACCTTCGCGGTGGCCCGGTTCGGCGGCCGCAACTGGACCATCATCAGTGCGTCCCTGCTGCTCATTCCGGCGGTGCTGGCCGCTTTCCTGATCGAGCCCGGCGTCTCCTACACGACGCTGATCGTGCTGGCCGCGATCGCCGGCGTCGGCGGCGGCAACTTCGCGTCGTCGATGGCCAACATCAACGCGTTCTACCCGGACCGGCTCAAGGGCTGGGCGCTGGGCATCAACGCCGGTGGCGGCAACCTGGGCGTCGCGGCCGTGCAGCTGGTCGGCCTGTTCGTGCTGGCCGTCTTCGGCGCCGGGCACCCGGGCATCGTCGCCGGTATCTACATCCCGCTGATCGTGGTGGCCGTGCTCGGCTCGGCGCTCAAGATGGACAACCTGACCCAGGCGCGCAACGAGAAGCGCGGCATGCGCGACGCCGCCCGCGAGGGTCACACCTGGATCATGGCACTGCTCTACATCGGCACCTTCGGCTCGTTCATCGGCTTCGGCTTCGCCTTCGGCCAGGTGCTGCAGGTGCAGTTCGCGCAGGACTTCAACACCCCGGTCAAGGCCGCCTACCTGACCTTCCTGGGCCCGCTGCTGGGCTCGCTGATCCGCCCGGTCGGCGGGGCGCTGGCCGACCGGCTCGGCGGCGCCCGGGTCACCTTCGCCAACTTCATCGCGATGGCGGCCGGCGCGAGCATTGTGCTGCTGGCCTCGCAACTGCGGTCGCTGCCGCTGTACCTGGTCGGCTTCATCGCCCTGTTCATCTTCAGCGGCATCGGCAACGGCTCGACGTACAAGATGATCCCGCGCATCTTCGCGCTGAAGAACCCGGGCGACGAGCATGAGGCCCGCCGGCTGTCCGGTGCGGTCATCGGCATCGCCGGGGCGATCGGCGCCTTCGGCGGGGTGCTGGTGAACCTGGCGTTCCGGCAGTCGTTCCTGACCTACAAGACAGCGGACGCGGCCTACATCGCGTTCATCGCCTTCTACGCGCTCTGTGTGCTGGTCACCTGGGCGGTCTACCTGCGCTCGTCGAGCCGCAAGCTCGCCGGCGTCTGATCGGGCCGTGTGGTCCGGCCCGGTCGTCCGTTGTGGACGGCCGGGCCGCCCTCATTCCGGGAGAGCGTGCAGGGCGCGGGGCAGTCCGGCTGCGCGTAACGCGTCGGCGGCCGCGGCGTCGTCGGTGACCACGGCGTACAGGTCGGTGACCGGCGCGACCAGGTACGGACTGATCGAGCCGAACTTCGTCCGGTCGGCCAGGACCACCGTGTGCCGGGCCGCGCCGGCCATGGCCCGCTTGACCTGTGCGTCGGTGTCGGGCTCCGCGGTCACCCCGACCTGCGGGTCGATCGAGCAGGCGCCCAGGAACGCCCAGTCGCCGCGGCGGGCCGCGAGGGCCGCCAGCGTGGCGGAGCCGGTCAGCAGGCGGCCCTCCGGCTGCCAGTCGCCACCGGTGAGGGCGAGCTGGACCTGATGGTCGTCGGCGAACACGGCCGCGATGTCCAGGGAATTGGTGATCACGGTCAGCGGGCGGGTGGTGAGCTGGCGGGCCAGCTCCGGCACGGTCGAGCCGGCGTCGAGGAAGATCGTCTCTGCATGCTAGGCCCGTGGCCGAGACTTTCGCACCGTCCCAGGCGCCGGCCCGTCCGCGTCCGCCGTCGCTCCGGGTCGCCATCGGCGGCGGTGCGGCGTTCTTCCTGATCGGGCTGCTCGTCGCGGTGTACGGCCCGCTCATCCCCGTCCTGCGCGCGACCTTCGGCGGCTCGGCGACCGCGGCCAGCCTGCTGGTCAGCGCCCACTTCGCCGGATCGGTCCTCGGCGTGCTGACGGCGGGCGTGGCGGATCGGCGCAGCACCTTCCGCGTCCGGTTTCTCGTCGAGCTGACCGTGGTCGCGGCCGGCGCTCTCGTGCTGATGGCCGCTCCCGCCTGGCCGGTTCTGCTGGGCGGGGCGTTCCTGCTCGGGCTCGGCTTCGGCGGGCTCGACCTCGACCTCAACGTCTACTTCGCGTCCGCGTACGGCGAGCGCGGCGCGGTGGTCCTCAACCTGCTCAGCGCCGCCTTCGGGGTCGGTGCCGTCGCCGGTCCGCTGCTGGTGGCGGCGACCGACGGGAACCGGCTCGCCATCGGGCTGACGTACCTGGTCATCGCCCTGGCGACGATGCCGCTGCTGGCCGGTGCCCCGGCCGTGCTGCCCACCGTCCCGGCCCGGGACCGGTCGACAGCCGGCGGCCGGCCCCTGGTCGTGGCCGCGTTCCTGGTGCTCTTCCTGCTCTACGTCGGCGCGGAGACCGGTGTGGCCAGCTGGGCCGCCACGTACCTCATCGAGGTCGTCGGCTCCAGCGCCGACACCGCCGCCGGGGCCACCGCGACGTTCTGGGTCGCCTTCACCGTCGGCCGGCTGCTCGCCGCCCCGCTCAGCCTGCGGCTGCCGCCGGCCCGGCTGGTGCCCTTGACCCTGCTCCTGGCCACCGCGAGCATGACCCTGGCCTGGTGGCCACCGGCCGCCGGCTACAGCTTCATCCTGACCGGCCTCTTCCTGGCCCCGGTGTTCCCCACCGCCCTGTCCTGGTTCGTCCAGGTCAACCCCGCGGCCGGCCCGTCCACGGCACTGGTGATCGCCGGGGCCAGCTTCGGACCGATCGTGATCTCACCGCTGATCGGCCTGACCCACGACGGGCTCGGGCCGGCCGCCATCGCGCCGGCCCTGGCCGCGGTCATCGTCCTCGACCTCGGGCTGGCCGTTGCGCTGCGCCGCGTCCGCCGGTGAGCCTCGTTACGCCGGGCCGGTCAGCGTCCCCGCCACGGCCGGCGCCAGCATCGGCGTCAGCGGCAGCCGGGCGGTCAGCGTCGCCTGGAGGCTGTGGTACAGATCCGGCTTGCCCGGCCACACCGTCTCGGTCGGCACGTTGTCCGCGTCGAGCTGGTGGAACCACGAGCCGTTCTCGTGGTCGAGCTGGTACGCCGCCGCGTAGTCCCACCAGGTGCGGTACCAGGTCGCGTACTGCTCGTCGCCGAAGCGCCGGTGCAGAGCCGCCGCGGCGCTGATCGCCTCGGTGGTCACCCAGTGCATCCGGTCGCGGACCACCGGCGTGCCGTTCCAGTCGGTGGTGTAGACGAAGCCCGGCCGCCCGTCGACCGACCAGCCGTCGCTCACCGCCCGGTCGAACAGGGACCGGGAGGCCTCGGCCAGCCACGACTCACGGTTTGTCGCCGGGCGGGCGGCCTCGGCGTGCAGGAACAGCCGCGACCACTCCAGGCCGTGACCGACCGTGGCCCCGTACGGCTTGAACGGGTGGTCCGGCTGCTCGCGGTGGAAGTCCGGCAGCGGCCGCCAGTGCTCGTCGTAGTGCTCCGGGATGCGCCAGTCGTGCGCCCGCGCGGTGTCGGCCACGAACCGGCAGACCCGCAACGCCCGGTCCAGCCACGCGTCGTCGCCGGTCACGCCGGCGACCGTCAGCATCGCCTCGACCGCGTGCATGTTGCCGTTGATGCCCCGGTAACCGTCGAGGACCGTGAAGTCGGCGTTCCAGGTGTCCACGCAGCGCCCGGCGGCGTCGTCCCAGAAGCGCTGGACGAACACCCCCTCGGCCGCGGCGAGCAGGGCCGGCCCGCCGGTCAGCCCGGCGCTGGTCGCGGAGGCTCCGGCGAGCAGCACGAAGGCGTGGTCGTAGCAGGCCTTGACCGTCCGGTCGCCGAGCGCGGGGAACCAGCCGCCGTGCTGCTCGTCGCAGAGCCGCTCGGTGAGCCCGCGCAGGGCCTGCTCGGCGATCGGGGCCGCGCCGGGCACGCCGAGGAGGGTGCCGACGGCGTACACGTGCGTCATCCGGGAGCTGAGCAGGGTGGACACCTGCTGCCCCGGGTCCGGGAGGCCGCGGGCGTCGAGCCAGCGGGCGCCGCCGGCCGGGTCGGCGGTCCGGCGCCCGAACGCCAGCAGCTCCCGGGTGTGCTGGTCGAGCCAGCGGTGATGGGCGGGGTTCGTCGGCCAGGGGGACATCTGGATCACTGTAGGGGGACCGCCGTCCTCATGCCGGGGCAATCCCCCGCGGTGCGGTGCTGCCGGGCCGGTCGACGCTCATGGCCATCAGGGCGACGTCGTCGTCGAGCTCGTCGAAGGTGTCGAGCAGTCCCGCGAACGCCGCCACGGCCCCGGGCGCGTCGGTGGGCGTCAGCGTGCCGGCGAACGCTTCGAGGGCCTCGCTGCCGTAGCTCTGACCGCCGGTCTTCGCGTCGGTGAGGCCGTCGCTGTAGAGCACCAGCGTGTCGCCCGGCTCCAGCCGCAGCGTCCGGCTGACCAGCCGGGGCGCCGCGATGATGCCGATCAGGGTGCCGCCGGTGGTGTGCTGGTGGCGGGCGGTGCCGTCGGGGCGCAGCAGCAGCGGGGGCGGATGCCCGCCGCCGGCGATGGTGGCCGTCCAGCCGGTCCCGTCCGGGGTCAGCAGGCCGAAGACGACCGTGCAGTGCCGGTGGGCCTGGCTGCGGTACTCCTGGTAGAGCACCGAGTTGAGGTTGCGCAGGACCGCTTCGGGTGTGGGGTCGTAGACGGCGGCGGCGCGCAGCGTGTAGCGGGCCGCGGCGGTCACGGCCGCCGCCTCGACGCCCTTGCCGCAGACGTCACCCAGGAAGAACCCCCAGCGGCCCTCGCTGAGCGGGAACAGGTCGTAGAAGTCGCCGCCGACCTCGTCGGGCGAGGCCATCCGGTAGTGCCCGGCCGTGCGCATGCCCGCCGGTGCGGGCAGGCTGACCGGCAGCAGGCTGCGCTGCAGGCCGGACACGAGCCCGCGGAGCCGTTCCCGGTCACCCTCGGCGTCGCGGCGGGCCCGCAGCAGCTCCTGCTCGTACGCACGGCGCTCGCGGGCGTCGAAGATCGTGATGCGCACCATCAGCGGCGTGCCGTCGGCGCCGGTCTTGACCGTGGCGGTGACCAGCACCGGCAGCCGGGTGCCGTCGGCCGCCCGCAGCTCCAGGGCGATGCCGTTGATCTCGCCGCGCATCCGCAGCAGCGGCGCCAGGTGGGTCTCGTGGAAGACCTGGCCGCCGACGGTGAGCAGGTCGACGAAGCGCCGCAGGCCGACCAGCTCCTCGCGGGTGTGCCCGAGCCAGCCCAGCAGCGTGGCGTTGACCCGTACGATCGTGCCGTCGGGCAGGGTGGCGAGATTGCCGCAGGGGGCGTTGTCGTAGAGCTCGTCGGTGTCGTCGCCCATCAGGGCAGCAAGCTCCGAGGGGATCCCGGCGGAGCGGGACGAGACCGCGTCCATCAGCACATTCTTTCATCCCGCCCGGCGGTGGGCGAGCGGAGGCGGGTCAGCGGCGGTGCCGGCGCACGCCGCTGCGCTGGTGGTCCCGCCGGCGCCGGCGGTTGCCCAGGACCAGGGCCGGCACCGCGCCGAAGCCGACGACCACGAAGGTGGCCAGCGCCGTCCGGACCACGGGATCGGCGGCCGGGCCCCGGACCGCGGCCGCCAGCGAGCTGTCGTCGGCCGGCGGGGTGCTCGGCTTCGCGGCCGGTGGCTTCTTCACCGGCGCCTTCGACGACGTCTTGGACGACGCCTTGGGCGTCTTCGTGTCCGGTGCCGGGCGGCCGATGATGCCGGTGATCCAGCCGGCGATGGTGTCGATGCGCCCGCTCAGGTCGACCTTCGCGTGCGGGCACGACGGTCCGTGGCTGACCACCGAGACCAGCACCGCGTCGCCGTCCTGCTGGGTGAAGTAGGGGCCGCCCGAGTCCTGCGAGCAGGGGCTCGTGGTGGCGCGGGGGGCGTGGCCACGCATGCCGACGTACGCGCGGCTGAGCGAGGCGACCTTGAACTGGCCGGTCTGCAGGTGGGTGGCCAGGCTCGACGGGTCGTCGTCGACCGTACGGCCGTAGCCGGCCAGCCGCACGATCGTGCCGACCTTCGGCGCCTTGCGGTTGAGCTTGACCGGAGCGATGTCGGTGATGGGCTCGGCCAGCCGGGCCAGCGCCACGTCGGTGGTCGAGGACTGGCGCACCGCGATCACCTTGACCTTGTGCCCCGCGGTGCCGGACAGGTCGGTGCGCCCGGCGGTGGCGGTGGTCAGCCGGGCCACCAGGCGCGAGACGTGGGTGCCCTTGATGTTCTTGAAGCAGTGCCCGGCCGTGATCACCCAGCGGGGTGCGACCAGCGCGCCCGTGCAGGAGCTGTCGCGGCGCCCGCCACCCGCTTCGGGGATGCCGGTCATGGTGAGCTTCACCGCGAAGCCGTACCGGCCCGGCACGGCGTCCTCGCCGTTGGCGATCGCCGGTGGTGCCGCGGCGGCCCGCGCCGGGGCGCCGGGGCCGAGCGCGAGCGCGGCGGCCATCGCCGGCAGCAGCAGGAGCACCAGCAACATCGTGGCGGAGCGGGGTCGCAAAGGGCGGTCCTTCCGGAGAGCAACTGTGCAACAAGACGTGGGAAACGTATCTTAAGTTGCAAGCGCCAATACAATTTCTCTCCGGAACGGCCCGCTGACTTTGCGCTAAACGCTGGAGGAATGGGCGGCCAGGAACACCCGGGCCAGGTCGGCGAAATCGTCGGCCCGCTCGATCTGCGGCATGTGCCCGGTGTCGGGGAACAAATGGGTCCGAGCGTGCGGAAAGGCCGCCCGGGCGGCGGCCAGGTGCGCCGCCGGCAGGATCAGGTCGCGGTCGCCCCAGACGATCAGCGCCGGCCGAGCATGGGCCGTGACCTGGCCCAACAGGGTTTCCCGCCAGGGTGCGCGGATGCCGCGCAGGGTGCCCAGCTCCCGGGCCGTCTCCAGGAAGACCCGGGCATTGTGCGGCCGGGCGGCGACCCGCAGGGCGAGCTCCACCCGCTCCTGGGTCACATGCGCGCGGTCATGGAACAGGCTGCGTTCGATCCGGTACGCGGAGCGAGCATCGATGCGCCGCAACAACGGTTTACCGAGGCCCGGAACGGCGAGAATGCGTAATGCCAGCGCCACTTCCTTGCCGAAGCCGGCGCTGTTGACCAGGGTCAGCGTGGCGATCCGCGCGGGTGCCGCGGTGAGCATCGTCATCGCCACCGCGCCGCCCAGTGAATTGCCCATCACGTGCAGTGGCCGGTCCTCGCCGAGCGCGTCGACGGTGGCCGCCACTCCCTCGGCCAGCCCGGCCAGGGTCACCCGCCCCGGCAGCGGCTCGGACAGCCCGAAGCCCGGCAGGTCGACGCTGATCAGCCGGTGGTCGCCGGCCAGCCGCTCGTGCTGCGGATCCCAGTCCTCCAGGCTGCGGCCGATGCCGTGCAGGAGCAGCACCGGCGGGTGGCCGGGGTCGCCGCTCTCGCGCACCCGGATCCGCGCGCCGCGGACGGTCAGCTCCCGGACCGCTCCCGGGCCGCTCACCGGGTCACCGCCGTACGGGCGCGGCGACCGGCCGCGGCGGTCAGCCGCCCGATCACCCGCATGTGGCTCACCGGCAGCAGCCGGGCCAGCACGTCGGGGATCTTCGCGCTCGCGGCGATCAGCACCCGGGCGCGGCGCCGCTCGACGGCGTCGAGGATCTCCCGGGCCGCCTTCTCCGGCGGATACGTCAGCAGGGCGGCGAAGACCCGCTGCTGCGGCCCGACCTCGGCGGCCGGCACTCCCGCGCCGATCAGCGCACTCTCAGCGATCCGGGTACGGATGCCACCCGGGTGCACCGTCGTCACGCCCACGCCCGACTCCAGCAGTTCGCCGCGCAGCACCTCGCTGAGCCCGCGCAGCGCGAACTTGCTGGCGCTGTAGGCCGACTGTCCCGGCGGTGCGATGAGCCCGTACAGGCTGGAGACGTTGACCAGGTGACTGCCCGGCTCGGCGGTCAGGGCCGGCAGCAGGTGGTGGATGAGCAGCATGGGCGCGGTGAAGTTGACCGCCATCACCTGCTCGAACTGCGCGACGTCGAGCTGGTCGAAGCGCCCGCCCAGCGCCATCCCGGCGTTGTTGACCAGCAGGCCGATCGCCGGGTGCCGCTCCCGGATGCCGGCCGCGGTGCTCAGCACGGCCGCCCGGTCGCCGAGGTCGGCGACCAGCGTCTCGACGGCGCGGGCGGGGTGCGTGGCCCGGATCCGCTCGGCGACCGCGTCGAGCCGCAACGCGTCGCGGTCGACGAGGACCAGGTCGCTGCCGCGGGCAGCGAGGCCGTGGGCCAGCTGCTCACCGATGCCGCTGGCGGCTCCGGTCAGCACGGCCGTCCGGCCCGGGAAACGGTACGGGCTCAGCCGCGTCATCGGATCTCCTCCAGCACGGGGGCGGTGGTTCGGGTGAAGGTCATGTCCCGGCGTACGTCGGCCCGCGGGGTGGTGAGCACGTCGAGCAGGTAGTTCTGCCGGACGGTCCACGGGTCCTTGTCGCCCTGCTGCGGGAAGCGGTCCAGCGCCCGTTGCACGTAGCCCGACGTCAGGTCGAGCAGCGGCCGCCGGTTGCCGGGCCCCTCCTTGGGCGTGGCCGTGACGTACCCGTTCTTGTCCAGGAAGGCCAGCAGGCGGCACACGTAGCGGTGCGACAGATCGGCGCGCAGGGTCCACGAGGCGTTGGTGTAGCCGATGCAGTAGGCGAAGTTCGGCACCCCGCTGAGCATCACGCCGCGGTACGCGACGCTCTTGCCCGGCTCCACCTCGCGGCCGTCGACGGTGAGGGTGACACCGCCGATCGGCAGCAAGGACAACCCGGTGGCCGACACCACGATGTCCGCCTCGAGCGTGCGGCCCGAGCGCAGCCGGATGCCCTCCGGCACGAACCGCTCGATGTGGTCGGTGACCATCGAGGCGGTGCCCTTCCTGATCGCCGCGAACAGGTCGCCGTCCGGGATCACGCACAGCCGCTGGTCCCAGGGCTGGTAGGCGGGGGTGAAGTGCTCGTCGACGTAGGCCGGGTCGGCCAGGTGCCGGACGGCGAAGCGGCGCAGGATGGCCTTGACGCGTTCCGGGCGGCGCCGGGCGAGCTGGTAGAAGCCCTGCGAGAGGACGATGTTCTTGGCCCGGGCCACCTTGTGGGCGACGCGGGCGGGCAGCCGCCGGCGCAACAGGTCGGCGACCACGTCCCGGCCGGGCAGCACGGTCAGGTACGACGGCGAGCGCTGGAGCATGGTGACGTGGGCGGCCGTCTCGGCCATGGCGGGCACGAGCGTCACCGCGGTCGCACCGCTGCCGATCACCACCACCCGTCTGCCGGCGTGGTCCAGGTCGTCCGGCCACGACTGCGGGTGCACGAACCGGCCGGTGAAGTCGTCGAGCCCGGCGAAGTCCGGCTGGTGGCCCCGGGCGTAGTCGTAGTAGCCGGCGCACGCGTACAGGAAACGGCAGGTCAGGGTCTCGCCCCCGGCCAGCCGGACGGTCCAGTGATCGGCGCTCCAGTCGGCGGCGACCACCCGGGCGGAGAAGCGGATGTGCGGCGTGATGCCGCCCTCGTCCGCCGTGTCCTGGATGTACTCGCGGATGCTCTCGCCCGAGGCCAGCGAACGGTCGCCCTGCCAGGGGCGGAACGGGTAGCTGAGGGTGAACATGTCGGAGTCCGAGCGCACGCCCGGGTAGCGGAACAGGTCCCAGGTCCCGCCGATGGCGTCGCGGGCCTCGAGGATGGCGTAGCTGGTGCCCGGCCGCTCCTGCTGCAGCCGCCACGCCGCCCCGATCCCGGACAGCCCGGCGCCGATGATGAGCACGTCGAAGTGTTCGGCCATGGCGCCAGTCTCGGTCACCGCGACGGGCGCCGACTTGTCTTCACGCGACACTCATTTACCTCTGCGCGACACCTTGGTTAGAGTTCGGCATGGACTCGATGGTGCGGGCGGCGTCCCTGCGCGGGCTGCCTGAGCTGGTGGACGGGCTGGGTGGCGACGGCGCGGCGCTGCTGGCCCGGTTCCGGGTGCCCGCGCCGGCGCTGGACTCCGACGACGCGGTGATCCCGTCTTTGGCCGCCGGGCGCATCCTCGAGACGGCCTCGGCCGAGCTGGACTGCCCCGACCTGGGGCTGCGGCTGGCCGGGCAGCAGAACGCCACCGTGCTCGGCCCGCTCGCCCTGGCCATCGAGAATTCCCCGACGTTCGGCGCCGCACTGCAGACCGCGAACCGCTTTCTGTTCGTGCACAGCCCGGCGCTGACCGTCTCGCAGATCCCGGACCCGGCCGGCCGGCCCGGCGTGGTGGGCCTGCTCTACCGCGGCACCGAGGTCGAGCCGCTGCCACCGCAGGTCGTCGACCTAGGGCTGGGCCTGTTCCACCGGATCATCGTGCTGCTGCACGGCGGCCCGTACGGCCTGCGCTCGGTGCACCTGCCGCACGCGCCGCTCGCGCCGGTCGGCAGCTACACCGCGTTCTTCGGCGCCGACGTGCGCTTCGACCGCCCGGACGCGGTGCTGCGGGTGCCCGGCGGGCTGGCCACCATGGCGGTGCCGGGCGGCAACCAGGTGCTGCGCGACATCGCGGTCGACTACATCACCAGCCACTTCCCGGCACCGGGCCGGTCCGTCTCCGACCGGGTGCACCTGCTGCTGTCCCAGGCGCTGGGCACCTCGCCGGTCGAGGTGGGCGCGATCGCCCGGTTGCTGCGGACCCACCCGCGGACCCTGCAGCGCCGTCTGGCGGCCGAGGGGGCCACCTTCGAGGCCATCCTGGACGATGTCCGGCGGGCCACCGCGGCCCGGCTGATCACCCAGACGGATCTGCCGCTGAGCCAGGTCACGGCCATGGTGGGGCTGGCCGAGCAGTCCGCGCTGAGCCGGGCGGCGCGGCGCTGGTTCGGGGTCAGCCCGCGGCAGCTGCGTGCCACGGCGGCCGGCCCGTCCCGGTGAGGCGCACCCCGCCCCAGGGGTCGGGCTCGCCGAGCCGGGCCCGGGCCGGCGCGCCGCCGATGCGTACGGTCGCCTCGCGCAGTCCGGCCCGCAGCTGCGCCGTCAGCGTGTCGTCGGGAGCGGCCCGCCCGGCCCAGCGGTAGCGGCCCTCGATCGGCTCGAAGTGCGCCGACAGCCGCACCGCGACGGTGACGCTGAGCTCGCCGGTCTCGATCGTCGCCTCGCCGCGGTAGTCCTCGTCCCGGCCGTCATCGCTCACGAGATCCGGGCCCGGCTGGCCCGCGCCCGCCAGGCCCGCGTTCGGCTGATCCGCGGTCATCGGCCGGTCACCGCCAGGCCGCCCGGAGTGTCGGCGGCCGCGCGGATACCCGCGATGCCGCCCCAGAGGAACGTCGTCAGATACTCCGCCAGGGCGGTCCGGCTGATCGGCTGCTGCTGCCGCAGCCACCAGTCGGCGACCGTCTGGACATAACCCACGATCCCGTACGCCCACGGCAGCGCCGGCCCGGAGTCCAGGCCCAGCGCCCGCAACCGGTCGCCCAGGATCCGGGCCAGCCCGCTGGCCACGGTGTCCATCGCGTCGGCGACCACGTCGGTGTCGCGGGCGATGCCACGCTGGTGCACCACGAACCGGTACACGTGCGGATCCGCCTCGATGAACGTCAGGTACGCGTCGATCGCGGCGGCGACCACGTCGCGTTCCTCCCGGACCGCGGCCACGGCCGGCGCGATGGCCTCGACCACCGCGGTCGCCGCCTGCCGGCCCACCGCCAGCCACAGCCCCGACTTGTCCTCGAAGTAGCGGTAGAGCACGGGCTTGCTGACCCCGGCGTGCGCGGCCACGGCGTCGATGCCGGGCTCGGGCCCGAGCTCGCGGATCGCCTCGATCACCGCCTCGACGAGCTCGGCGCGGCGGCGCTCGCGGTGATCGGCCCAGCGGCGGCTGCGCCCGTCGGGACGGTTGACGCCTTCATCGACAGAGTTCATAGTACGAGAAGTAGCTGTTACTTCCGGTAACGTCAACCCCCCTGGAGGTTCTCCATGGTCGTCTCCGACCGCGACCGGACCGCGACCCGGCTGCTGCGCTCGTCGGCCGAGCACTCGTACGACCCGGAAGTGGAGATCGACTGGGACGCGCCGCTGGCGAGCGACCGGTTCTACACCCCGGAGCACCGGTCCAGCCTCTACGGCACCGAGCTGTGGCAGGGGCTCAGCCAGGAGCAGCGGATCACCCTGACCCGGCACGAGGTGGCCAGCATCGCCGGGCTCGGCGTCTGGTTCGAGACCATCCTGATGCAGCTGCTGATCCGCGAGTACTACCGCGCCGACCCCACCGCCGCCCACTCCCAGTACGCCCTCACCGAGGTCGCCGACGAATGCCGGCACTCGGTCATGTTCGGCCGCATGATCGCCAAACTGGACTGCCCGGTCTACCGGGTCGGCGCGTTCGACGACGCGCTGGGCAAGTGGATCGCCGCCACCGCCACCGGCCCCCGGATGTACGCGGCCATCCTCATCGCCGAGGAGATCCTGGACGCCCTGCAACGCGAGGCGGCGGCCGACGAGACGGTGCAGCCGCTGGTCCGGATGGTGTCGCGGATCCACGTCATCGAGGAGGCCCGGCACGTGCGCTACGCCCGCGAGGAACTCGCCCGCCAGGTGCGCGCGGCGGGCACCCGGCGGCTCGCGTTCGACCGGGTGGTGATCGCGCGGGCGGCGTACCTGACCGGCACCCGGATCATCTCCCCGCAGGTCTACCGGTCCGTCGGCATCGAACCGGAGGTGGGACGGCGGGCGGCGCGGGCCAACCCGTACCACCGGGAGACGATGCGCTGGGCGGGCGAGCGGATCGTCGCGTACCTGCGGGAGCTGGACCTGATCGGCGGGCCCGGGATGGCCCTGTGGCGGCGCTCCGGCCTGCTGTGAGCCCGGCGGCCGGCCGCACGTCGACGGTCGGCCGCTCGGCGCGGCCGGGGCGCGCCGGTCCACGTCGGCGTGGCGCTTGGCAGGATGGCAGCGTCACGCAGCCGACCAGGGGAGACGACGTGCCGTTCGCCGACGAGCTCATCGGGGACCAGACCGCCCGCGCGCTGATCGCCGCGCTCGCTGCCGCGGCACCGGGCAACGGGTGGCCGTCGCTGCGTACCGCGGCCGGTGACCTGGCCGGACGCCCGCTGCGCGAACGCAGCGACCTGTTGCGCGACGGCCTGCTCGCCGACCTGCCGGGCGGCTACCCGGAGCTGGCCGCGACGGTCCGGGCCGCCGCGGCCGGCCCGCTGCCGTTCGAGGGCTGGCTGATCTGGCCGGTCACCGGCGCGGTCGCGGCCCGCGCGGTCACCGACGGCAGCGGTACGGCGTTCGACGACGCGATGGCGCTGCTGGCCGCCCTCACCGGCCGGCTGACCGCCGAGTTCGCCATCCGTACGCTGCTGGACCACGACCCGGGCCGGGCCCTGGCCATCGTGGCCACCTGGACCGGCTCGCCGGACGAGCACGTACGCCGGCTCGCCTCCGAGGGCACCCGGCCCTTCCTGCCCTGGGCGAAGCGGGTGCCCGCGCTGCTGGACCGCCCCGAGCACACCCTGGAGATCATCGGCGCGCTCTACCGCGACGACAGCGAGTACGTGCGCCGCTCGGTCGCCAACCACCTCAACGACCTGAGCCGCCACCACGGCGACCTGGTCGTCCGGACCGCGGCCGGGTGGCTCGCGGAGCCCGACCGGCACACAGCCCGGCTGGTCCGGCACGGCCTGCGCACCCTGGTCAAGCAGGGGCACCCGGGCGCGCTGGCCCTGCTCGGCTTCGCCCCGGCCACCGTCGAGATGGCCGGCCCGCTCATCGCGCCCGGCGAGGTGCCCTTCGGCGGTGAGCTGGCCTTCACCGCGACCGTGACGAACACCGGGTCCGCCGTGGCCACGCTGGCCATCGACTACGTCGTGCACCACCTGAAGGCCAACGGCACGCAGACCGGCAAGACGTTCAAGCTGACCACGGCGACGCTCGGACCCGGGGAGCGGCTGTCGCTGGAGCGCCGGCACTCGTTCCGGGAGATCACCACCCGCCGCTATCACCCCGGCGCGCACGCCGTCGAACTGCAGGTCAACGGCGTGCGCTCGGGCCGGGCGGACTTCGTGCTGGGCCGGCCCGCGGGCTGACTCAGCGGGCCGGCGCTGCCTCGTACGCGGTGCGCAGCGCCTGCAGGAACACGTCGGCGGACTGGGCCCCGGAGACGCCGTAGGCCCGGTTGAGCACGAAGAACGGCACGCCGGAGGCCCCGTACAGGCGGGCCTGGCGGATGTCGTCCTCGACGTCCGAGGTGTAGTCGTCGCCGGCCAGCACCCGCTCGGCCTCCGCCGCCGGGACACCGATCTCGGCACCCAGCCGCACCAGCGTCGCGGTGTCCAGCGTGGCGCCCTCGATCAGGTTGGCCCGCATCAGCCGCTCGTGCGCCTCCGCGCCCAGCCCGTGCGCCTTGGCCAGGTGGATCAGCCGGTGCGCGTCGAATGTGTTGATGCTCACCGCGCGGGCGAAGTCGTAGTGCAGACCCTCGGCCTCGGCGAGCTCGGCGACCTGTGCCGTCATGGCCTTGACCTGGTCCTTCGACCCGCCGAACTTCCTGGCCAGGGCGTCGTAGACCGGCTCGGCCGTGCCCCGGGGGATCGACGGGTCGAGCTGGAAGCTGCGCCACACCAGCTCGACGTCGTCGGCGTGCTCGAACGTGCGCAGCGCGGTCTCGAGCCGCCGCTTGCCGATGTAGCACCACGGGCAGACGATGTCCGACCAGATCTCCACCAGAACGCCGGCCACGTCAGCCACACATCCCGTCGGTGCAGGTCGCGGCATCCTCGGCAGCCAGCACGATCAGCGGCTGCGGGGTGCTCGCGGGCTGCGCCGGAGGCGGCGGGGGCGGGGGCGGGGACTGCTTCTGCACATCGGTCACCGATCCATCATGCGTCGGGAATCGGAGATCGTTAAGAAGGCACTTCCGGGTAAGTGCCTTCCAGGTGTGAGGCATTTGTCCGATAGGTCGGGCGGCCCCGTCGATCGACCGCCGGTCGGCTAGCGTCGACCTTTCGTGCCGAGCTGTCAGGGGGAGTCGTGGCCAAGGCCGGGGGAGTGTTCTGCGTCGAGGGGCAGTGGGAGGACGACCTGAACAGCCGCGGGTCGGTGCTGCCCACCCTCGAACTGCTGGAACGGCTCGGCAGCATCCGCTACATCCACCGGGACACGGCCACGACCGAGGAGCTGCACTACTACCTGGACACGTGGCTGTCCCGCAAGTACGCCGACTACAAGGTCGGCTTCTTCGCCCTGCACGGCCAGCCCACCCAGCTGTGCCTGACCAGCAAGCAGACGGTCGAGCTGGACGAGATCGCGGCCTGGATGTCGGGCCGGTGCGCGGGCCGCATCCTGTACTTCGGCAGCTGCCTGGTCCTGCGCGCCTCCGACCGCGTCCTGAAGGACTTCCTGCACGAGACGAAGGCGGCCATGCTCTGCGGCTTCACCAAGTCGATCGACTGGGTCGAATCGGCGGCCTTCGAAACCGTGGTCCTTAACACACTGGTCAACGGCGGCAAGATCGACAGCGCGGAACGCCTGATGCGCTCGTCCCGCTGGACGGCCCTGTCGGACCACCTCGGCTTCCGCGTCGTCTACGCCAACGGCCGGAGCTGAGCCAGGAGTCGTGAATTGGCCGCAGCCCAGGCGGCGGTCGGCGTTTTACCGTACGGCCATGGATCACAGCGAGAACGTCGGTTTTCTGGGGCTGGGCATCATGGGTGAGCCGATGGCCCGCAACCTCGCCGCGGCCGGGGTGCCGGTGGTCGGCTGGTCGCGTACCCCTCGGGCGGTCCCCGGGGTGAGTCTCGCGGCCAGGCCGGCCGACGTCTTCGCCCAGGCCCGGATCGTGCTGCTCATGCTCGCCGGCAGCGAGGCGATCGACGAGGTCCTGGGCCGCGGCGGCCCGGGCTTCGCCGAGCTGGTGCAGGGGCACACGATCGTGCACATGGGCACCACCGCGCCGGAGTATTCGGTCGCCTTGCGTGACGACGTCGTGGCGGCCGGCGGCCGCTATGTGGAGGCGCCCGTGTCCGGGTCGCGGACCCCGGCGGTGGCCGGCGAGCTGGTCGGGATGCTGGCCGGCGATCCGGATGCCGTCAAAGAGGTACGCCCGCTGGTGGCCCCGATGTGCCGCGAGGTCGTCGAGTGCGGCCCGGTCCCGCAGGCGCTGCTGATGAAGCTGTCGGTGAACCTGTTCCTGATCAGCCTGGTCACCGGCCTGGCCGAGGCCACGCATTTCGCCCAGCGGCACGGTCTCGACCTGGACCTGCTGCGGGGCGTGCTGGACGCCGGCCCGATGGCCAGTGGTGTCTCCCGGGTCAAGGTGGAGAAGCTGGTCAGCCGGGACTTCACGGTGCAGGCGTCGCTCCGGGACGTGCTGATGAACAACCAGCTGATCGCCGACGCGGCGCGGGCGGCCGGGATCGCGTCGCCGTTGCTGGACGAGTGCCACCGGTTGTTCGGGGAGGCGCTGGCGCTCGGCCACGGCGCGGAGGACATGGCGGCCGTGGTGCGCGCGATCGAGGCCCGGACCGACGCCTAGGCCGGTGGCCGATTCACCCCATTGTTGGCCCGGCGGGCCTCGCTGTCCGGGCTGCGTGCCGGTAAAAGGCCTGGTCAGGCAGGGTCTTGCGGGCGATCGGCCGACGTCTCGGCGGCATGACGCGGGCATCGTGGAGCCGGATGCGATTGCCGTGTCCGCGTACCGGTGAGAGGAAGCCCACCATGACCGCCGAATCCCTGGGCGGCCGCGGGCTGCCCCGGCGCCGGCTGCTCGCACTTGCGGCACTCGCGCTGCCGGCTGCCTGTTCGACTGCGCCGTCCGCGGCCCCGCCGCCCGCTTCGCCCACCACGGTTGCCCCCGCGGCGTCGTCCGGCTCACCCGTTGCCGGCGCCTCGCCGTCGCCGTCCCTGTCCCCGGCGCCATCACAAAAGCCTTCGCCGGCCCCCAAGAAAGCGGCGCCCCGGCGGGGCGGGCCGGTCCGGGCCGAGACCGGCAAGGCGATGTTCGGCTCCTACCTGGCGCTGAGCGGCATGTCGCTCAAGGAGAGCCTCGCGTTGCGCCGCCGGCAACTGGGCCGTGAGCAGCGCATCGTGCACGTCTTCTACCCGTGGGACGGCTACGTGCCCTCGTCCGAGCCGGCCGTGGCGTCCTCCAGCACGTTGATGGTGTCGTGGCACGGGGCGCCGTACCGGCGGATCGTCGACGGCTCGTCGGACCGGGTCATCGTCCGGGTGGCCCGCAAGCTGGCCGGGATGAAGCGGCCCATCCTGCTGCGCTGGGGCTGGGAGATGAACGGCGACTGGTTCGAGTGGGACGGCAGCCACAACGGCGACGACCCGGCCGGCTACGTCAAGGCCTGGCGGCGGCTGCACCGGATCTTCCGGGAGCAGGGCGCGGACAACGTCGCCTGGGTGTGGAGCCCGAACTGGAACTCGTCGCCGGACACGTCGTGGAACAGGTTCCAGCGGTACTACCCCGGCGACGACTACGTCGACTGGGTCGGGGTCTCCGGCTACGACTTCTTCTCCGAGTCGCCGCGCACGCTGTTCAGTGCCGTCGTCGCGGCGTACGGCGAACGCAAGCCCGTCATCCTCAGCGAGACCGCCGCGGTGGACCACGGCCGGGGCAGCAAGGCCGCGTGGATCAAGAAACTGTCCTCGTGGGTCGAGGACACTCCGGCCGTCGGCGCCGTGGTCTGGTTCGACACCGACACCCAGGACGACAGCCCGCACAACTTCCGGCCGGACACCGACAGCGCCGCGCTCGCCGCCTACCGGGCGATGGCGCGCAGATCCCGCTTCGCCGGCTGAGACCCGGCCGGGTCCGGCGGCCGGGCGTCGGAGCCCCACCGGGCGGTCATCCAGCGCGCGACCCGGCGACCGAACCGCTGCCCGGGCACCTCCACGAACCGGTACGTCAGCCACGAGATCCCGACCACCAGGCCCAGGTACGCGGCCGCGACCGGCACCTCGGCCACGGCGGGCAGCCGCTCACCGAGCGGGATCAGCAGGGGACGCAGCAGCACGATCAGCACGTAGTGCACCAGGTAGACGGAGTAGCTGATCAGGCCCAGGCGGGTCAGCGCTCGTGGTGTGCGCCGGCCCCGGGTGAGCCGGCCCAGCGCGAAGGCGCCGCCGATGACGAGCAGGGTGACGACCGAGCGGGTCACGTACCGGGGGGTAAGCCCGCCGAGGGACTCCAGTTCGGCGATCCAGTTCACCATGAGCGCGGCGGCCACCACCGCGGCCACCACGCCCGTCTGCCACCAGCGGATCCGGCCGTGGTCGGCGCGGTGGACCGCCGTACCGACCAGCATCACCGCGACGATCAGCAGACCGTCCCAGACGTGGGCGGGATCCTGGCCCGCGACCAGCAGCGTCACCGCGAGCCCGCCCAGCAGCAGCGCGCCGGCCACCACGACGGCGCGCCGCCCGGTCGCGACCGCACCCAGCCCGAGCACCAGCGCGACCGCCACGACCAGGGTCAGCTCCCGCGCGGCGCCGGGTGTCGCCGAGAGCAACCGCGGCGCCAGCGGAGCGGTGCCGACGGCGGCCACGGCCAGCACGACCGCCAGCACGGTGCCGGCCCGGTGCAGCCGCACCGCGAACAGCGCGCCGACCAGCAGGTAGAACGCCATCTCGAAGGTGAGCGTCCAGATCACCGGCGTGATCAGCGGTACGCCCAGCAGGTGCGGCAGCATCGTCACGTGCGCCACGGCCGCGGTCAGCGGATCGGCCCGCAGTGCGGGGTCGAGCGGCATCAGCCCCGCGCCGCCTAGCACGACCACCAGGGCGATCACCACCAGGTAGAGCGGCAGCAGACGGCAGAGCCGGCTCACCCAGAACGTGCGCAGGCTCCCGTGCCGTTCCAGCGACGCCGGGATGATGTAGCCGCTGACCAGGAAGAACAGCATGAACCCGGCGGTGCCGGCGTGCAGCCACTCGGCGGAGACCTCCCGCGCCCCGCGGAACAGCATGCGGCTGAGGTGGGCGTAGACGACCAGCAGGACCGCCACCGCCCGGAGCCCGTCGAGCCAGGCCAGCCGGTCCGCCGGCAGTACGGCGGGGGCGGTCGGCTCGGCGGGCATCCGCGAACGATAGCCGGAGGCGCGGGTTATCTCACCAGCGCGACCCGGCCGGTGTCGAGGTCGTAGCGGGCCCCCACGATGCGCAGCTCGCCGGCCCGGACGTGCTCGGCCAGCAGCTCACTGCGGGCGGTCAGCTGGGCGGCCTGGGCCCGGATGTTGGCGCGGACGGCGTTGTCCACCACGTCGCCGGGGCGGCTCAGCTCCGGCTCGACGATCGGCCGCAGCGCGTCGACGATCGTGCCGATGTGCCCGGGGGCGCCGGCGCCGCTCTCGATGGCGTCGATGGTGGCGGTCACCGCGCCGCACCGCTCGTGGCCGAGCACGACGACCAGCGGGCTGCCGAACTCCTCGACGGCGAACTCGATGCTGCCCAGCAGCAGGTCGTCGACGATGTTGCCGGCGACCCGGTTGTCGAACAGGTCACCCAGCCCCTGGTCGAAGAGGAACTCGGGGGAGACCCGGGAGTCGGCGCAGCCGATCGTGATCGCGAACGGGTGCTGACCCGCGGCGACCTCGTGCAGGTCGGCCAGGGTCTGGTGCGGGTGGCGGGCGTGCCCGGAGACGAAACGCCGGTTGCCGGCGAGCAGCCGGGCGAGGGCGGCGGCCGGGGTGACGGCGGGCTCCTCGGTGCGGGGCCGGGACGCGGACGCGGGGGCCGCGCCGGTGAGCAGGCCGGCGCCGAGGGCCGCGGCGCCACCGGTGAGCAGCAGCGAACGGCGGGACAGATCGGGCATGAGGGCTCCTGAGGGGTGCTCCCGGCGGTGCCGGGTCGGTCCATGAGGGACAGATGCCGTTCTATCAGCTCGCCCGGACCGCCCGGCAATGTGGTCTCAGGGCAGGGTCCAGGTCTGGTTCGCCGCGCCCGTGCAATCGGAGACGGTGACGGTGACAGTCAGCGCACCGGGATCGGTCAGGCACCGGCCGGTCTGCGGATTGACCAGCGAGCCGTTGGGTCCGGCCCGCCACTGGGCCGCGGGCCGGTCGTCGCAAGCGGCGATCCGTACGGCGGCGTCGGTGCCCACCGCGGCGCACCGGTTCGTGACCAGCAGGGTGCCGTCGGTGGCCAGCGTCCAGCGCTGATAACTCACGTCGGCGCAGCCGGAGGTCTGCACGGGAGCGCCCTCGAGACCGAGGAGGCTGCCGAGGGCCAGGCACCGTCCGCCGGCCGCTGTGATCGCACCGGTCCTGGCCGCGCCGGGAGGCGGTGACAGAGTCGGCGTCGGTGCGCCGGAGGCCGCTGTCGTGGTCGTCGCCGGCCCGGGCGCGCCCTGTGCCGCGCCCGTGCTGGCGGTGCTTCCCGTCGCAGTCGCGGACTGGTTGACAGTGCTGCTGCTGCCCGGGGAGGCGCTGATCGTGCCCGCACTAGCCACCGGCGCTGCCCCGGCGGACCGGGTCACGCCCGGCGCCGAGGGAGCAGGAAGCGCCGTCACGGCCTGGTCGCCGTCTTCGGACGGCAGGAGCAGGAACAGGCCGGCCCCGCCGAGCAGGGCGAGCACCCCGATCCCGGCCAGCAGCAGCAGCTTCTGGCGGCGCAGCGCGGTGGTCTTCGCGGCCGGGTCGGTGACGGTGACGGGGGCCGGAGCGGCAACGGGCACCTCGCCGGTGCCCTCCTCGGGCAGGTCCGCGGTCGCCGGCCAGGTGGGCGCCGGCCGGTCGGCGGACCCGGCCGGCTGGGTGGTGATGTACGGGCGGACCAGCACCGGGTCGTCGCGCTCGGAATCGTCAGCCATCTCGTCGTCCTGCCGTGGGAAAAGCCGGTGGCCACGGGGGTGCCGACCGGTACGTCAAGATACGCGAGGCCGCCCGCAAGAGATCACTTGATGTCCGCCCTTTCTGGACCTTCGGGGGGAAAGGCTGGTCAAGACGGGTAGACCTCCGTGTTCGGACGCCCCCGGAGGACCCGGCCGGGGCCTACGCTGAGCACACCCGTCACCGCTGAAGGTGAGCACACATGGATCTCGTGACCCGCGTCGCCGGCCGGACCGCCGATGTGTCCGCACCGGAGCCGCCGTCGTGAGCAGGGTGATCGTGGCGGCGATGGAGGCGGCCACGGCGGCCGCGCGGGCCGCGCGGGTGCTGGTCCGCCCGGTGAGCAGCCTGGCCGAGCTGACCACGCTGGACCGGATGCTGGCCGGGATCTGGCAGGACGACTCGAGCGGCCCGCTGCTGAGCACCGAGCTGCTGCGCGCGCTGGCGAAGTCGGGCAACTACGTGGCCGGCGCCTTCGACGGCGGCACCCTGGTCGGGGCCGCGGTGGCGTTCTTCGCCGCTCCCGGCGAGCGCGAGCTGCACAGCCACATCGCCGGGGTGTCCGCCACCGCGGCCGGGCGCAGCGTCGGCTTCGCGCTCAAGCAGCACCAGCGGGTCTGGGCGCTGCAGCGCGGCATCAGCACGATCAGCTGGACGTTCGACCCCCTGGTGGCCCGCAACGCCTACTTCAACCTGGCCAAGCTGGGCGCGGTGCCGACCGAGTACCTGGCGAACTTCTACGGCCCGATGCACGACCGGATCAACGGCGACGACGAGAGCGACCGGCTGATGGTGCGCTGGGATCTCGCCGCCCCGGCGGTCGTCTCCGCCGGTGCCGGCAAGCCGGTGCGCTGCGTGCGGCCGCCGACCGCCACCGTGGCGCTGCGCCGTTCGGGCACCGGTGGGCCGGTGCCGGGCTCGTTCCGCGGGCCGACCGTGGTGGTGGCCGTCCCGGAGGACATCGAGAGCCTGCGCCGCCGGGCTCCGGGCGCGGCCAAGGACTGGCGGGTCGCCGTCCGGGAGACGCTGAGCACCCTGCTCGCCGAGCGGTTGCGCTTCGCCGGCTTCGATCGCGACGGCTGGTACGTCCTCACCCGCGGTTCCGAGGAGTACAGCCGGTGATATTGAGGGATTCGCCCCGATCCTGGCCAAGATCAAAAGCGGGCAAAAGCTGAGAACAACGTCACGTTAGGCCCCTGGAGGTTGGCCCCGCGGCGGGGAACGTGGTTACCGTCGGCCGGTCCGCTGACGCGGGCCCCGCGGTCGGTAACGCCGAGTCCTGCCGCCGACCGGGCTGGGAACTCAACTCAAGGCATGGAGCGGGGGACCCACAGGTTCTCCGGCGCGCTCACCGCGCGCCTCGGGGTGAAGCCGCGGCACCACAGCGGCCGGGCAACCTCAGCCCGAACCCGACAGCTGACCTCGCAGGCGTGGAGGTTCACTCGATGGCACAGATCCACAAGCAGTCCCTGCGCGCCCTCGGCCTGGTCGTGGCCGGTGCCGCGGGCACCGTCGCGCTGCTGGGCCCGGCCTCCCCGGCCGCGGCACAGTCCAGTGTCAACTGGGACGCGATCGCACAGTGCGAGTCCGGTGGCAACTGGAGCATCAACACCGGCAACGGCTACTACGGTGGCCTGCAGTTCAGCCGCAGCACGTGGAAGGCGTACGGCGGCGGCAAGTACGCCGGCACCGCCAACAAGGCGAGCCGCGCAGAGCAGATCCGCATCGCCGAGAAGGTGCTCGACGGCCAGGGCATCGGCGCGTGGCCGGTGTGCGGCAAGAAGGCCGGCTCGACGAAGTCCTACAAGGCGAAGAACACCGGCGGTTCCTCGTCGAGCGCCAAGAAGGCCACGGCGTCGCGCAGCACCACGCACAAGAAGTCGGCGGCGACCAAGCGCACCTCGGTCAAGGCCACCGGCAAGCACTACACGGTGAAGTCCGGTGACACGCTCGCCAAGATCGCGGCGGCCCAGCACGTCAAGGGCGGCTGGCGGGCGCTGTACCAGCTCAACCGCGCGCAGCTCGGCGGGAACCCCAACCTGATCTTCCCCGGTCAGCGCCTGTCGCTGTGATGAGCCGGCCCGGCTGCCTTGCCCCCGTGGGGCAGCCGGGCCCCCACCGGCGCTCAGGGCTTGCGGCCCACCGCGACGAACTCCGACACGACCTCGGTGATGCCGGGGTGCCGCGGGTCCGGCCGCCACGCCGTGCAGGTCACGACGCCGGGGTCGAGCAGCTCCAGCCCCTCGAAGAAGCCGCGGATCTCCTCGACGGTGCGGGTCCTGATCGGCGCCGCCCCGCTCTCGTTCCACTGCCGCATCGACTCCTCGACGGCCTTGCCGTTGACCTCCGTGGTCGGATGCGAGATCAGCAGGTAGCTGCCGGCGGGCACCGCGGCCATGAACTGCTCGACCACCGACCGGGCCTCGGCGTCGTCCATGACGAAGTTGAGGATGCCGGACAGCACCACGGCGGTGGGCCGGCCGAGGTCCAGTGTGGTGGCGGCGGCCCGCAGGATGGCCTGCGGATCGCGGACGTCGGCCGCGAGGTAGTCGGTGGCCCCCTCGGGGCTGCTGGTCAGCAACGCGCGGGCGTGCGTCAGGACCAGCGGGTCGTTGTCGACGTAGACGACGCGGGCGTCCGGAGCGACGGCCTGGGCCACCTCGTGGGTGTTGTCGGCCGTGGGCAACCCGGTGCCGACGTCCAGGAACTGGCGGATCCGGCCCTCGCCGGCCAGGAACCGCACCGCCCGGCCGAGGAACTGCCGGTTGGCCCGGGCCGACAGCACGAGCTCGGGCATGAGCCTGACGGCGTAGTCGGCCGCCTCCCGGTCCGCCGCGAAGTTGTCCTTGCCGCCGAGCAGGTAGTTCCAGACCCGCGCCGAGTGCGGCACGTCCGTGTTGAGCTGCGCGGGATCAGTCATCGGGTTCGTCCTTCCGCTGCCGGCGGCATCGATCGGTGGCGGGAACCCTATCGCGCGGTGCGGCGGGGTGGGCGCACAGCGGCGCCCACCCCGCTGTCAGCGGGACCGGAAGGTGATCGCCAGCGGCGTCGCCAAGAACACCGACGAGTACGTGCCCACCACGATCCCCACCAGCAGCGCCACGGCGAAGTCCACCAGCGAGGCCCCGCCCAGGACGGCCAGGGCGGTCAGGATGAACACCGCCCCCAGACCGGTGTTGACCGTACGCGGGACCGTCTGCAGGCACGCCGTGTTGGCCAGCCGCGCGAACGGCACCCGCAGCCTGGGGCTGATCTTGCGCTGGCCGTGCACCAGTTCCCGGATCCGGTCGAAGACCACCACCGAGTCGTTGACCGAGTAGCCGACCACGGTGAGCACCGCCGCCAGGAACACCCCGTCGACGGGTTTGCCGAGCCAGGCGAACACCCCGATCAGGATGACCACGTCGTGGACCATCGCCAGCACCGCCGCCGCACTCCAGCGCCACTGGAACCGCACCGACAGGTACGCCAGTTGCGCGCCCAGAGCGATCGCCACCGCGAGCAGCGCCTTGTCTCTCAGCTCGGCGCCGAGGCTGGGCCCGACCTTGTCGTCCCGCAACTGCTGGACGTCCCCGCCGCCGGCCGTGCCGAGCGAGGCGCGTACCCGTTGCTCGGTGGCGTCGTCGAAGGCGCCCGCCCGCACCGAGACGTTGCCCTGGCCGACCTGGGTGACCACGGCCCGATCGACACCCGCGGCCTCCACGGCCGCCCGGGCCGAGTCGGTCGACAGCGGCCGGCTGGTGGCGTACTCGACCATGCGGCCGCCGGTGAACTCGACGCCGAGGTTCAGCCCGCGGGTGGCGACGCCGCCGATCGAGAGCAGCACCGCCGCCGCCGAGACGGCCAGCCACAGTCGCCGGCGGCGCATCAGGTCGGGGCCGCGGGACTCGATCGCCTGGCGGACCCGGCCGGCGTGGGCGATGCCGCTCCACCGTGGGCGCACGACCAGCCACCGGCGACGCAACAGGGCCTCGGCCGGCAGCCGGGTGAGTACCAGCGCGGTGAACATGGACGCCAGCACCCCGATGCCCAGGGTGACGCCGAAGCCGCGTACCGGGCCGGAGGCGAGCAGGAACAGCAGGGCGGCGGCGACCAGGGTGGTCACGTTGGAGTCGATGATCGCGGACCAGGCCCGGGCGAAGCCACCGCGGATCGCGCTGCGCAGGGTGGGCCGGCCGGCGTACTCCTCCCGGGCCCGTTCGAAGACGAGCACGTTGGCGTCGACCGCCATCCCGATGGCCAGCACGAACCCGGCCAGGCCGGGCAGGGTCAGGGTGGCGCCGACCGCCAGCAGCGCGGCGTAGGAGATCAACCCGTACGCCATCAGCGCCACCGCCGCCAGCGCACCGACCACGCGGTACACCGCCACGATGAACGCGATGGTCAGGAGCGCCCCGAGGAGTGCCGCCTGCGCCGACGCCTCGATCGCCTGCCGGCCCAGGGTGGGCCCGACCACCTGCTGCTGGATGATGTCCACCGGTGCGGGCAGCGCGCCCGCCCTGATCAGCAGGGCGAGATCGCGTGCCTCGGCCGCGGTGAAGGAGCCGGTGATCCGCATGGCTTCCCCGGCGAAGCCGACCTCGCAGGTCGCCTCCGGGCTCACCTCGGGCGAGCTGATCACCTCGTCGTCGAGCAGGATGGCGACCCGTCGGGCCGGGTGGCCCACGGGGGAGCAGGCGGCCTCGGCGGTCAGCCGTTGCCAGTCCCGGGCGCCGTCTCCGGCGAAGTCGACGGCCACCTCCCAGCCGCCCGGCGGCTGAACACCGGCCTGCGCGCCGTCGATCTGCCGGCCGGACAGCGCCGCCGGCCCCAGCCGCAGCGGGTTGCCGCGCTCGTCGGGCCGGACCAGCTCGCCGGTCGCGGGAGCCGCGGCGGGCGAGGCGGCCGGTCCCAGGACCGGCCGGAAGGTCAATTGCGCGGTACGGCCGATGACCTCGGCCGCCTCCCGCGGGTCGGTGACGCCGGGCAGTTCGACGATGATCCGCCGGTCGCCGGAGCGGACCAGGCCCGGCTCGGCCACGCCGAGTTCGTCGACCCGCCGGCGCAGCACCTCCATGGCCTGGTCGGTGGTGGCGGCGTCGGCCTTGCTCTGTTCGCCGTCACGGGTCTGGAGCACGATCTGGGTTCCGCCGCGCAGGTCCAGCCCGAGCCGCGCCGGCCGGGTGGCGACGAGCCACCCGGACACGACGAGCACGACAAGGGCGAGAAATGCGCGCGCGGCATTGGCGCGCGTCACGATGGGGTTGTCTCCTCAGGCAGGGCGGCGCGCCATGTCGCGCGCCGGGGGTCAGGACGGGGCGTCTACCGCACGCCGTCCCGGGGGACCCCGGCCCTGATACGTCTCCCGGCGCGCCTGCGCCCGGTGCCCGTCGACGTCCTGCCGCCGGTGCCACCACGCCGCGATCCCGGCGCCGGCCCGGGCCGGCAGCCAGCCGAGGGCCTGGAGCAGCGGGACGGCAGTACCCAGCCCGCCGGCGGCGTCGACCCGGACGTCCGGGCGTTGACCAAGGGTCTGCTGCGCGGACGCGGTGACGGCCTGGATGGCCGGTGGCACGCGGCCGGGGCCGCTCGCGGCCGCTGTCTCGCTGGACGCGGCGACGGCCGTCGTGGCGAACAGCAGCGCCAGCAGGACCGGCAGGCTCGCCCACCGGCGCCACCACACCGGTGCGCCCTGTGCCGACATGGCTGCACCGTACCGTGGCCGTGCGCGGCTAGGGGGTGTCTCGTGGGTCATGGCGTCGCCGAGGCGAGGTCCAGGTTTCGCGTCGCAAGCGGGGCGGAAGGTCGGATACCGGGGTTGTATCCGGCCTTCTGGCCCGCGCCGCGAGGCGGAAGCTGGGCCCGCCGCAGGCCGTCATGACCCACGAGACACCCCCTAGAGTCATTCGCGGCGGGAGCTTGGGGGAGCGGTGCTGTCCCGCACCACCATGCGGGTCGGGACCAGCACCGTGCCCGGGCCTTCCGGCTCGTTGCGGATCTGCCGCAGCAGGCCCTGCACGCAGCGCCGGCCCACCTCGGCGAAGTCCTGGTGCACCGTGGTCAGGGGCGGGATGAAGGAGGACGAGTCCGGGATGTCGTCGAAGCCGACGATGCTCACGTCGCGCGGAACCGTCCGGCCGCGTTCGTGAAACGCCCGCAGCAGGCCCAGCGCCATCTGGTCGTTGGCGGCGAACACCGCGGTGCACTCCGCTTCGGCCGCCAGCACCAGCCCGGCGCGGTAACCCGAATCGGCCGTCCAGTCGCCGCGTTGCACCGGCGGCACCGTCCGGCCGGCCTCCAGCAGGGTGCGGCGCCACGCCTGGGTGCGGCGCTCGCTGGCGAACGACTCCGCCGGCCCGGTCACGTGCCATACCGTCTCGTGGCCCAGCTCCAGCAGGTGGCGTACGGCCTGCCGGGCGCCGTCGGCCTGGTCGGTGTCGACGACGGGGTAGCGGTCGCCGGCGTCGGAGTCCACCACCACGACCTGCACTCCCGGCGGCAGGTTGAGGTTGGCCGCGTCGAGCAGGTGCACTTCCATGATCACGATGATGCCGTCCACCGCCAGCTCACCGAGCCGGCTGAACGCGCCCAGCACGCCGTCCTGAGTGGGCGCCGCCACCGGGATGAGCGTGATCGCGTACCCCTCCTTGGCGGCGTAGCCGGCGATGGCCTCGACCGTGCGGCTGTTGCCGGTGGTCGCCAGGGTGAACAGGATGACGCCGATGGTGCGGAACTCGCCCCGTTTCAGCGCTCGCGCGGCGCTGTTGGGGCGGTAGCCGAGCTGCCGCATGGCCGCCAGCACCTGCTGGCGGGTGGACTCGACCACGCTGGGGTGGCCGGTGGACACCCGCGAGACCGTCTGCGACGAGACGCCGGCGAGCCGGGCGACGTCCGCCATCGAGACCCCTCGGGCCGGGCGGCGGGTTCGGCCAGCGGTCATCGTTGGCAACTCCTTCTTGACGAGCCGGAAACGCAGTGAAACTATCACCTCGATGTTTACGTAAACATCACTTCGCTCATCTCCACGAAACACCAGCAGGCGGAGCCCGCGCGGAGCGTGATGTTAACGCAAACATCCCGGAGCCGCCGCGGCAACGGCCGAGCGGCGGGAAGGATGACAACGCATGGCCGACACCCTCGTCGTGAGCAGAAAACGGCGTTCCTGGGCGGGCTGGAAGTTCGTCGGCCCGTTCATGGCCGTCTTCGCCCTGGTCTTCCTGGCCCCGATCGGCTACTCGATCTACCTGAGCCTGTACCGCAACCGGCTCATCGGCGGCAACTCGTTCGTGGGGCTCGACAACTACACCCAGGCGCTGCGGGACTCGCAGTTCTGGGCCGGGTTCGGCCGGGTCGCGCTCTTCCTGGTCGTCCAGGTGCCGATCATGCTGATCCTGGCCCTGCTGGTGGCGCTGGCCATCGACAGCGGACGGCTCTACGGCAAGGCGTTCTTCCGGGTCACCATCTTCCTGCCGTACGCGGTGCCCGCCGTGGTCGCCACGCTCATGTGGGGCTTCATGTACGGCCCCCAGTTCGGCCTGGTCGGCAACATCAACGACGCGCTGAACATCACGCTGCCCGACCCGCTGGGCGGCAGCCTCGCGCTGGCCTCCATCGGCAACATCGTGACGTGGGAGTTCGTCGGCTACAACATGCTGATCTTCTACTCGGCGCTGCGCGTGGTGCCGGCCTCGCTCTACGAGTCCGCGGAGATCGACGGCGCCGGGCAGTTCCGGATCATCACCGCGATCAAGCTGCCGGCCATCCGCGGCGCCCTGGTGATCGCCACCATCTTCTCGGTGATCGGCAGCTTCCAGCTCTTCAACGAGCCGGCCATCCTGCGCCCGCTGGCCAAGAACGTGCTCACCACCGGCTACACCCCCAACATGTACGCCTACCAGCTGTCCTTCTCCGGCCAGCAGTACAACTACGCGGCCACCGTGGCGATCATCATGGGTCTCATCACGATGGTCATCGCCTATGTCGTGCAGCTCCGCGGCACGAGGGAGATCTGATGACCACCACAGTGCAGTCGTCGTCCTCCTCCGGGCGGACAGCTGACGTCCCGCGCGCCAGGTTCCGGCCGTACCGCCGGGCGCCGCGCCGCAGCACCGTGCTGACGCTGCTCACCGGCCTGGTGGCCATCTACAGCCTGATCCCGCTGGTCTGGCTGGTGATCAACGCGACCAAGACGCAGCAGGGCCTGCTCTCCTCGTTCGGCCTGTGGTTCGACGACGGGGAGTTCGCCCTCTGGTCGAACCTGCGCCAGACGTTCACCTACGACGACGGCGTCTTCGTCCGCTGGCTGGGCAACACCGTCATGTACGTGGTGGTCGGTGCCGGCGGCGCCACGCTGCTGTCCACGCTGGCCGGGTACGGCCTGGCCAAGTTCAACTTCGTGGGCCGGCGCGCGGTCTTCGCCGTCGTGATCGGGGCCGTCGCCGTGCCCGGCACCGCGCTGGCCGTCCCGACGTTCCTCATGTTCAGCAAGATGGGCCTCACCAACACCCCGTGGTCGGTGATCATCCCGTCGCTGGTCTCGCCGTTCGGGCTCTACCTGATGTGGACCTTCTCCGCCCAGGCGGTGCCCGACGAGATGCTGGAGGCCGCGCGGGTGGACGGCGCGGGGGAGTTCCGCACCTTCTTCCGGATCTCCATGCCGTTGCTGGGCCCCGGCATCGTCACGGCGCTGCTCTTCAACATGGTCGTCACCTGGAACAACTACTTCCTTCCGCTGATCATGCTGAAGGACCCGGACTGGTACCCGCTCACCATCGGCCTGAACGCCTGGAACGAGCAGGCCCAGACGGCCGGCAGCGAGGCCGTGTTCAACCTGGTCATCACCGGATCGCTCCTCACGATCCTGCCGCTGCTGGCGGCGTTCCTCCTGCTGCAGCGCTACTGGCAGTCGGGCCTGGCGGCCGGCAGCGTCAAAGAATGAATTTCCCCCGAAAGGACACCAGATGACACGATTCCTGAAGGTGGTCGCCGCGGCGACCGCCGCGACGCTGGCCCTGGCGGCCTGCGGCGGCAACGACGACAGCTCCGACACCGGTACGTCCGGCGGCAGCACCTCCGCGGCCGACGTCGACGCCGCGCTGGCCAAGGGCGGCTCGCTGACCGTGTGGGCCTGGGACAACACGCTCAAGAACGTGGTCTCCACCTTCCAGACCAAGTACCCCGACGTGAAGGTCGAGCTGGTCAACGCCGGCACCGGCGACAAGCAGTACACGGCTCTCCAGAACGCGATCGCGGCCGGCAGCGGCATGCCCGACGTGGCGCAGATCGAGTACTACGCGCTGCCCCAGTTCGCCCTGGCCAAGTCGATCGCCGACGTCGGCGGGTACGGCGCGTCCGGCCTGAAGACCACCTTCACCCCCGGCCCGTGGAACTCGGTGACGCTCGGCAGTGACAAGGTCTACGCCCTGCCGATCGACTCGGGCCCGATGGCGCTGTTCTACAACAAGGAGGTCTTCGACAAGCACGGCATCACCGTGCCCGCCACCTGGGCGGAGTACGTCGAGGCCGCCCGCAAGTTGCACAAGGCCGACCCGAAGGTCTACATCACCGGCGACAGCGGGGACGCCGGCTTCACTACCAGCATGATCTGGCAGGCCGGCGGCAAGCCGTTCCAGACCTCGGGCACCGATGTCACCATCAACCTCGCGGACCCGGGCGCGGCGAAGTTCGCCCAGACCTGGCAGCCGATGATCACCGAGAAGCTGGTCGCGTCGATCCCGCCGTGGTCCGACGAGTGGTTCAAGGCGCTCGGCGACGGCACCATCGCCAGCCTGCCCACCGGGGCCTGGATGCCGGGCAACCTGGTCACCGGCGCGGCTGCCGCGTCCGGCAAGTGGCGCGTCGCCCCGATGCCGCAGTGGGAGGCCGGCGGCAAGGCCAGCGCGGAGAACGGCGGCAGCTCGCTCGCCGTGCCGGAGAAGTCCGCGAACAAGGCGCTGGCGTACGCGTTCCTGAAGTACGCGGCGGTCGACGCGGGCAAGGACTCCCGGATCAAGGAGGGCGCGTTCCCGGCCACCTCGGCCGACATCGCCAAGCCCGAGTTCCTCAACGCCGAGTTCAAGTACTTCGGCGGCCAGAAGGCCAACGAGATCTTCGCCCAGTCCGCGCAGAACGTGGTGCCGGGCTGGTCGTACCTGCCCTTCCAGGTGTACGCGAACAGCATTTTCAACGACACCGTGGGCAAGGCCTACGTGTCCGCGACGCCGCTGGCCGACGGCCTGAAGGCGTGGCAGGACCAGACCGCGAAGTACGGCAACGAGCAGGGCTTCACCGTCAAGTGACGTCCCCCCGAGGAGATCGCGTGCAAACCCCCTACCGCTGGCTGCGCCTGCACGACCGGGCACCCGCCCTGGCCTACGGCGCCGACTACAACCCGGAGCAGTGGCCGCGCTCCACGTGGGACGCCGACGTTCGGGCCATGCGGGCCGCGGGCGTCACCATCGTCTCGCTCGCGATCTTCTCGTGGGCACGGCTGGAGCCCGCCGAGGGCGAGTACGACTTCGGCTGGCTCGACGAGGTCATGGACCTGCTGCACGCGGGTGGCATCGCGGTCGACCTGGCCACGGCGACGGCGTCCCCGCCGCCGTGGCTGACCGCGAAGCACCCGGAGATCCTGCCGGTCGACGCGCACGGCGCGACGATCTGGCCGGGCGGGCGCCAGCACTGGCGGCCGACCTCGCCGATCTTCCGCGAGCACGCGCTGCGGCTGGTCCGTACCATGGCCGGGCGCTACGGCGACCACCCGGCGCTGGCCGCCTGGCACATCTCCAACGAGCTGGGCTGCCACAACGTCTACGACTACTCCGACGACGCGGCCGCGGCGTTCCGCACCTGGCTGATCGAGCGCTACGGCCACCTGGACGCGCTGAACGCCGCCTGGGGTACGGCGTTCTGGTCGCAGCACTACAGCGACTGGGCGCAGATCCTGCCGCCGCGCCAGGCGGCGACCCACCCGAACCCGACCCAGCAGCTGGACTTCAAGCGGTTCTCCTCCGACGCGCTCAAGGACTACCTGCGCGCCGAACGCGACGTGCTGCGCGAGCTGACCCCGCAGATCCCGGCCACCACCAACTTCATGGTGATGGGCGAGCAGAAGCCGATGGACTACGCCGACTGGGCGGCCGAGGTCGACTTCGTCTCCAACGACCACTACGTGCAGCGCGGCCCCCGGGCCCAGGACGAGCTGTCGTTCTCGGCCAACCTGACCGGGCACATCGCCGGCGGCCGGCCCTGGTTCCTGATGGAACACTCGACCAGCGCGGTCAACTGGCAGCCGATCAACGTGCCGAAGAAGCCGGGCGAGCTGGCCCGCGACTCACTGACGCACGTGGCCCACGGCGCCGACGCGGTCTGTTTCTTCCAGTGGCGCCAGTCCCGGGCCGGCGCGGAGAAGTACCACTCGGCGATGCTGCCGCACGCCGGGACCGACAGCGAGATCTACCGGTCGGTGGTCCGGCTGGGCGAGACGCTGCGGCAGCTGGCCCCGGTCGCGGGTACGGCGCAGACCCCGGCCCGCGCCGCGATCCTGTTCGACTGGACCTCCTGGTGGGCCAGCGAGCAGGACTCCCACCCGACGGACCGGCTGCGCTACCGCCAGGAGGCGCTGGACTGGTACTCGGCGTTCCTCGACCTGGGCGTACGGGCGGACGTGGTGCCGGTGGACACGGACCTGTCCGGCTACGACCTCGTGGTGGCGCCGGTGCTGCACGTTGTCCCGGCCGCACTGGGCGAGCGCCTGCAGTCGTACGTGTCGGCCGGCGGTCACCTGGTCACCACGTACTTCTCGGGCATCGTCGACGAGCACGACCACGTGTGGCTCGGCGGCTACCCGGGACCGCTGCGCGACCTGCTGGGCCTCCGGATCGAGGAGTTCGCCCCGCTGGGCGACGACGAGCGGGCCGAGCTGGACAACGGCCTGACCGGCACGGTGTGGACCGACGGCATCACGGTCACCGGGCCGGACGTGGAGGTGCTGGCGTCGTACAAGGGCGGCGCCCCGGCGATCACCCGGCGCACGGTGGGAACGGGCTCGGCGGCGTACGTGTCGACCCGCCTGGGCCCGGACGGTCTGGCGCCGGTGCTGCGCGACCTGCTCAGCCGGGCCGGCGTGCCGAGCGACCTACCGGCGGAGCTGCGCGGCCGGGTGGAACTGGCGGTCCGCGGCGACTTCCACTTCCTGATCAATCGCACGGCCGAACCGGTCGAACTGACCGGCCTGCCCGGCGAACTCCTGCACGGCACCCCGAACCTGCTGGAACCCCGCGGCGTGACGGTCCTGCACCGGCCGTCCTGAGCCGCCCGTCCTGAGCGTGGGCCGGCCCCGGCGAAAAAACTTCGCCGGGGCCGGCAACCTTTTGCCGCCGGGGGACCACTAGGGGGCAAGTGACCTGCGAGGAGGCCGTTCCATCAGGACCTCACCCGGCCTCCTCGCGGGTTTCTTGACGTCGTCCCCCATACCTCGGAGTATTTCGTGTCGATCCACTGAACCCCGGCTGCTCCGGTTCCGTTTACCCCCACAGCCGGGGCAGCCGGCCTCCACCCGTACCGATGACCGGAGAGGAACGTGTGACGGACCCGGACGAGGAGCGTGCCTTCCGGCGCTTCTTCGAGCAGCACCACGCGGACCTCTCACGGCTGGCATACCTCGTGACGGGGGAGTCCGGCGTGGCCGACGACCTGGCCGCGGACGCGTTCGTCGAGGTGTGGCGGCACTGGGAGCGGGTCCAGGCGGCGGACAGCCCGATCGCGTACGCCCGGGGCATCCTCGCCAACCTGGCCCGGCAGTGGATCAAGCGGCAGAGCCGGGAGCGGCTCGGGCTGCTCGGGCTGGGCCTGCTGCGCCGGGACCGGGCGGAACCGGACACCCCGGCCGTGCTCGACGTGCGGGCGGCCCTGCGGCACCTGCCGCTGCGCCGGCGTGAGTGCGTCGTCCTGCGGTACGCGTTCGACGTGCCGGAGCGCGAGGTCGCCGAGATCCTGGGTATCTCGGTCGGCGCGGTCAAGAGCCTGACGTCGCGAGGAGCGGCCCAGCTCAGCCAGTACCTGAAGGATCTGCCAGTGACGACGGGAGGACTGAGTGCGTCAGCATGACGAGCGTGACCTCCGCACGGCGCTGCGCGAGGAGGCCGACCGGCACCGGCCGGACCGGCAGGCGATGCTGGACCGGATAGCCCAGGGCCGGGCGGCGTACGCCCGCCGCCCGATCGACCGGCTCTTCGCCCTGGTCCGGCCGGCCGCAGCCGCGCTGGCCGTGGCGGTCGTACTGGTGCTGGCCGTCGCGGGAGTGCGGCTCAGCAATCGGGAGCCGGACGTGGACGACACTCCGGTGGCGGCCCCGTCGGCCGTACCGGCCACGACGCCGGCGCCGGCCACCACGAACGCGCCCCGGCCGACCACCCCGGCCACGACCGCCACGGACCCGAAGCCACCCCGCACCACCACCGGCACGTCGTCGTCCCCGGCGGTGACCACGCCGTCCAGCGCCGCGCCGCGGACCGACCGCGACGGTTACCTCAGTTCGACCGGCAAGATCGATCCGAACACCAGCGACGGCTGGACGCAGGACAGCGTGGTGCTGAAGTCGACCCGCAAGATCACCGCCCTGGACGTCACCGTGGAAGTCGCGCTGACCCCGGGGGTCGTCGAGACCGGCCGGTGGAGCACGGTGTCCAACGACCTGCTCACCGTCAGCAGCAGCCGGACCAGCAAGATGCTGGTCTTCCGCTTCACGCTGCGGCCGGGCGCGACTCTCGCACCGGGCGAGTACACGTTCGCGGCGCAGTTCAACCACACCGTGGGCAAGCACTCCCCGGCTGCCGACAGCTACGAGGCCAGGATCACCGGGGAGGGCAAGGACGCGAAGGTGAGCGGCACCTTCATGCCGCAGCAGTGACCGCGTCGTCACAGACCCGGTCGCGGCCGGCGCGTTTCGCGGCGTAGAGGTTGCGGTCGGCGGCGGCCAGTGCCGCCGCCGGAGTCGCCGCGGCGCCGGTCACGGTGGTGACGCCGATGCTGCAGGTCACCGGCAGGCCGCCGGTGAGCGCGGCCCAGTCCTCGCCGGCCACCGCCGACCGGATCCGTTCGCAGGCCCGCCGGGCCCGTGCGGCGTCGGTCGCCGGCAGCAGGACGACGAACTCCTCGCCGCCGATCCGGGCGATCATCGCGTCCGGCGGTGCGGCCCCGGTGAGCACCCCGGCCAGGCGCCGCAGCACCAGGTCCCCGGTCGCGTGCGACCGCGTGTCGTTGACCCGCTTGAAGTGGTCCAGGTCGAGCAGCGCGACCGACACCGGCGTGGCGTCGGCGGCGGTGGCCAGCACCGCGGGCAGCTCCTCGTCGGCGTGGCGCCGGTTGTGCAGACCGGTCAGAGCGTCGCGGTGGGCCAGCTCGCGGAACGCGTCCGTGGCCCGGCGGGCCTCCTCGGCCTGGTAGACCGCCTGCAGGGCCCGGGACCGGGCGTCCTGCTGGGCCGAGGTGAGCACCCGGGTCTCCACGTGGAAGCGGCGGTACTCCTCGAACGCTTCCTGGTAACGGCCGGTGGCGGCGTGCAGCAGCGCCTGCTGTTCCCGGCCGCGAGCCTGCAGCCCGGCCAGGTCGTGCTCGGCGCACAACCGGAACAGCCGGTCGAGCAGCGTCTGGGCGCGCTCGGCGGCCCCCAGCACCCGGTACGCCTCGGCCGCGGTGAGCAGGGCCTCCTCCAGCGCGTTGCCCTCGTCGATGAGGTGCCGGGGCGCGTCGTCGGCCAGCAGCGGCGCGAGGATCTGTTCGACCTCCCGGTGCTGCCCGCCTAGCATCGCCACCCGGGCCAGGGTGTCCAGGCAGGTGGCGCTCAGCCGGATCCCGGCGCGCTCGGCGGTCGCCCGCATCCGCCGTACGAGGTCCTCGGCGGCCGGCAGGTCACCGCGCTCGTACGCGGTGTACGTCATGTTGTTGAGCAGGTGCAGGGCCAGCTCGCTGTCGTGGTGGGCGGTGGCCAGCGCGAGCGCCTCGGTGAACGCTCGCAGCGCCTCCTGCGGTGAGCCGGTCTCGTCCAGCAGCACGGCCAGGCACATCAGGTGCCGGCTGCGGATGGCCGGCGGCACGTCGGCGGCGGTGTGCGACATGCACTGCACAGCGTGGGCCAGCGCGGTGGCGTTGTCGCCCAGCTGCCGGAAGAAGATCGACAGCGCCCGGTGGCAGCGGGCCAGCAGGTAGTCGTCGCCCAGCTCCACGGCTTCCGGGTAGACCCGGTGGGTCAGGCGCCCACCCTCCACGGTCTCGCCCTCGCGGAGCATGACCACGGCCCGGGCCAGGCGGGCCCGCAGCACCAGGTCCGGGTGGCCGGATCCGGCGGCGGCGCGTTCGATGCGCTCGGCCACGGCCGCGTCGTCGTGGAAGGAGGCGGTGAAGCCGATCTCCAACCTCAGCAGGTCATCGGCCAGGCGGCCGGCGTCGACCGGCGCGTGTGTCGTGGTCACGATGCTCCCAGGGCTGGATGGCTCCCCAGACTGGCGGTCCGGGGGTGCAGCACGGGTGCGCGGCGGTGGCGATCGGGGAGCGGCCCGGCCCGGGGGTGACGGACCGGGCCGCTGTGGGAACCCCGGTTGGCACGGGGCGTCAGGCGGCCGCGCAGGCGGCGGTGGTGACAGGTGCGGTGCGGGGAACGGGGGTGCCGACCGGGGTCAGGCAGCCGCGCAGGTCACGGCCGGCGCGGTGTTGGTGCCGGTCGAGCTCGCGGTGAAGCCCCAGGTGGTGCTCGCGCCGGCCGCCAGCGAGCCGTTGTACGGCGCGTTGCGGGCGGTCACCGCGTCACCGGAGCTGGTGACCGTGGCGTTCCAGGTGTTGGTGAAGCGCTGGCCGCTGGGCCAGGTCCACGTCACGGTCCACGAGGTGATCGCCGCGTTGCCGGCCTTGACGGTGACCGCGCCCTGGAAGCCGCCGCCCCACTGGCCGCCGACGGCGTAGGTGGCCGTGCACGCCTTGCCCGCGGGCGGCGGGGTGGACGCGCTGGGCGTCGGCGAGACCGGCGGTGAGGTCGGCGGTGAGGTCGGCGGTGTGGTCGACGGGGTCGTGGGCTGCACGCCACCGAAGACCGACGCCTCCCGGGAGGTCGCCTTGATGCCGTTGGCGCCGTTGAACAGCCGCTGGCCCCACGAGGTCAGCGCGGCGCCGTTGAAGTTGGTGACCAGGTCCAGGTATTCCACGCCGCTGCCGTTGCCGCTCCACGACCAGCCCAGGTAGCCGATGCCGCGGGCCTGGGCGGTGGCCAGGATGGTGTCCTCGTCCGGGTCGCCGTCGGAGTGGTTGTGGCCGAACTCGCCGACCACGATGGGCAGCCCGGCGGTGATGAACCGGCCCAGGTAGTCGTTGATCTCGGCGGCGGTGTCGAACACGCCGTACATGTGGATCGAGAAGATGGTGTTGCGCTGGGGGTCGGCGGCGAACACCGAGGCCGCGTTGTCGCGCATGGTGAAGGACCAGTCCTGGCCCCAGTTCGGGGCGTCCACCATGATCGAGTGCTCGAAGCCGGCGGCGCGCAGCCGGGTGATCGCGTTCTTGGTGTCCGCGACCCAGCCCGCGGCGTTGGTGTTGCCGTACGGCTCGTTGCCGATGTTGAGGATGACGTAGCGCTCCTGGCCGGCGAGCGCGCTCTTGACGCTGATCCAGTAGTCGACCGCCTGCGCGAGGCTCGCGGCCGCACCCTCCTCGCCGTACCCGGTGGTGTCGTGCACCTCCAGGACGCAGATCAGGCGGTTCGCCTTGCACTGGCTGATCACGGCGGAGACGTTGGCAGCGTTGTCAGGACCCCAGCGTTGCCCGCTGCCGAGCACGATCCGCACCGTGTTGGCACCGAGCGCCTTGATGTCGGCCAGCGCCTGCGGAGTGCGGTCCTGGTACCAGGTGTGGGCGTGGTTGACGCCGCGCATGACGAAGGCGTTGCCGTTCGCGTCCAGGATGCGGCTGCCGCTGACGGTGAAGCCCACCGCCGCCTGTGCGGGCTGGGCCGCCACGGTGACCAGGCCGGTCACCGTGACGAGGAAGGCGGCCAGGCCGCCGAGAAGTCTGCGTCGCGTAGGTCTCATGTGGTCCTCCATCGATGTCGGAAGCGCTCCCACAATCGATTGACCGCCACCTTCCTACCTACTCGGTTCAGTCCTTGTCAACACGGCAGAAACCTCGGCGTGACCGATGGGTCATTTGTTTCCGGCTCTTGACAACGAAATGTCAACGGCCCACATTCATGGGAGCGCTCCCATGTTCATGACCGTCGATGGCGCATCCGCGGCTTCGCAGCCGTGCCCGGAGAGGAACCCCTTTGCGACGACCAAGATTCACCACGGTGGCCGTTGCCGCGCTGCTCATCGGCGCGACGACCTTCGTCGCCACCGCGGCCGACCGTCCCCGGCCGGCCACCGCGGCCGTCGCTGTCGACGCGTACAACTGGAAGAACGTCCGGATCGACGGCGGCGGCTTCGTGCCGGGCCTGATCTTCAACCGGACCGAGAAGAACCTGATCTATGCCCGCACCGACATCGGCGGCGCGTACCGGTGGAACCAGGCCGGGCAGAACTGGGTGCCGCTCCTGGACTGGGTGGGCCAGGAGAACTGGGGCTACAACGGCGTCACCAGCATCGCGACGGACCCGGTTGATCCCGACCGGGTCTACGCGGCGGTGGGCATGTACACCAACAGCTGGGATCCCAACAACGGCGCGATCCTGCGCTCGGCCGACCGCGGCGCGACCTGGCAGATCACCACGCTGCCGTTCAAGAACGGCGGCAACATGCCGGGCCGCGGTATGGGGGAGCGGCTGGCCATCGACCCGCACGACCACAGCCACGTGTTCTACGCCGCCGAGGGCGGCAACGGCCTCTGGCGCAGCACCGACTACGGCGCGACCTGGGCGAAGGTCACCGCCTTCCCGAACGCCGGCAACTACGTGCAGGATCCGGCCGACACCAACGGCTACCTGAGCCAGAACCAGGGCCTGACCTGGGTCACCTTCGACGACGTCAGCCGCGATGTCTACGTCGGCGTGGCCGACAAGGCCAATCCGGTCTACCGCTCCACCGACGGCGGCAGCACCTGGGCCCGGGTCCCCGGTCAGCCCACCGGCTACCTGCCGCACAAGGGCGTCCTGGACTCGGTCAACCACTACCTCTACGTGGCCACCAGCGACACCGGCGGCCCGTACGACGGGGGCAAGGGACAAGTCTCGCGGCTCAACACGGTGACGGGGGAGTGGACCGACGTCAGCCCGGTCAAGCTCAGCGCCGGTGCCGACCTCTACTTCGGCTACTCCGGCCTGACCGTGGACCGGCAGCGGCCCGGCACGCTGATGGTCGCCACCCAGATCTCCTGGTGGCCGGACGCGATCTTCTTCCGCAGCACCGACAGCGGCGCCACCTGGACCCGGATCTGGGACTTCACCAGCTATCCGAGCCAGTCCAAGCGCTACACCATGGACATCTCGGCCAACCCGTGGCTGGACTTCAACTCCAACCCGCAGCCGCCCGAGGCCACGCCCAAGCTCGGCTGGATGAACGAGTCGGTCGAGATCGACCCGCTGGACTCCGACCGGCTGCTCTACGGCACCGGCGCGACCGTCTACGGCACCACCCAGCTGACCAACTGGGACAAGGACACGACGTTCACCATCCGGCCGATGGCCAAGGGTCTCGAGGAGACCGCGGTGCTCGACCTGGCCAGCCCGCCGTCCGGGGCGCCGCTGGTCAGCGCGCTCGGTGACATCGGCGGGTTCCATCACGCCGACCTGGACACCGTGCCGGCGAGCTTCCACGACACCCCGAGCCTGGCCAGCAACACCAGCCTGGACTTCGCCGAGCTGAGCCCGGCCTTCTTCGTCCGGGTCGGCAACGCCGACGCGGCCCCGCACATCGGCGTCTCCAACGACGGCGGCAAGAACTGGTACAACGGCCAGGAACCGGCGGGCGTCACCGGCGGTGGCAAGGTGGCCGTGGGGGCCGACGCCAACGCCGTGCTCTGGGCCCCGGCCGGCGTGGGCGTGCACCACTCGACCACCCGGGGCAGCTCCTGGACGGCGTCCACCGGCATCCCGGCCGGCGCCGAGATCGTCAGCGACCGGGTCGACCCGAAGACCTTCTACGGGTACGCGGCCGGCAAGGTCTACGTCAGCAAGGACGGCGGCGCCAGCTTCACCGCCTCGGCGGCGACCGTGCCGGCGACCGGGAACGTCAAGCTGCACACCGTCGCCGGCCGTACCGGGGACGTGTGGCTGGCCGGCGAGACCGGGCTGCTGCACTCCACCGACGCCGGTGCGACGTTCACGGCGGTCGCGGGCGTCAGCAAGGCGATCAACGTCTCCACCGGCAAGGCCGCGCCAGGGGCCGCGTATCCCGCGGTCTTCACGATCGGGACGGTCGACGGCGTGGCCGGGGTCTTCCGCTCCGACAACGGCGGCGCGGGCTGGGTCCGGATCAACGACGACGCCCACCGGTACGGCAACGCGGGCGAGGCGCTGGCCGGTGACCCCCGGGTGTACGGCCGCGTCTACCTCGGCACCAACGGCCGCGGCATCCTCTACGCCGACCGCACCGGCGGATCCACGCCGCCGCCGGTGACCCCGTCCGCCTCGGCCTCGGCCTCCCCGCCGCCGGTGACCCCGTCCACGTCGGCGTCGGCCTCCCCGCCGCCGGCGGCGACCGGTTGCACCGCGACCTACAAGATCACCGGTTCCTGGGGCGGTGGCTTCCAGGGTGAGGTGACCGTCCGCAACACCGGCACAGCCCCCACGAAGACCTGGTCCGCCGGCTGGACCTTCGGCGCCGGCCAGGTCGTGTCGCAGGTCTGGGGCGGCACCGGTGGTCAGACCGGCACGGCCGTGACCGTGCGCGACGCCGGCTGGAACGGCGTGCTGGCCGCGAACGCGACCACCACGTTCGGCTTCCTCGCCACCACCACCGGCACCAACCCCCTTCCGTCGCCGATCACCTGTGCGGCCACGTCATGACCCGCCCCACCCCCAGGAAGGACCCGCGATGAGATCCCCCCTGTCCACCCGATCGCGTTATCGACGCGGTCTAGCGGCCTCGGCTGCGGTGTTACTCGCCGCCGGTCTGGTCGTCGCCGGCTCGTCGCCCGCGCAAGCGGCCGCCGGCTGCACGGTCGTCTACCGTGTGCAGAGCCAATGGAGCGGCGGCTTCACCGGTGACATCGCCATCACCAACTCCGGTGACCCGCTGAGCAGCTGGAAGCTGGAGTACGACTTCCCGGACGCGGCGCAGAAGGTCACCCAGGGCTGGAGTGCCACGTACGCGCAGACGGGTCAGCACGTCACCGTCTCCAACGCGGCGTGGAACGGCACCCTCGGCACCGGAGCCACGATCAGCACGGGCTTCAACGGCACCTTCGGCTCGGCCAACCCCGTGCCGACCGCGTTCACCCTCAACGGCACCGCCTGCAACCAGACCGCCGCCGTACCGACGGTGTCGATCAGCAGCCCGGCGGCCAACACCCGGTTCAACGCGCCCGCCTCGATCCCGATCGCGGCGACGGCCACGGCGACGAGCGGCCGGACCATCAGCAAGGTCGAGTTCTACCACGACGGCCTGCTGCTGGGCACCGACACCGCGGCGCCGTACGCCTACACCTGGGAGAGCGTCCCGGCCCAGACCGCGGCGTACCGCCTGCAGGCCATCGCGTACGACTCGACGAACGCGAAGAGCGCGACCGCCGACGTACCGGTGTTCGTCGACGCCGCCACCAACCCGGCGGTCGTCACCGACCCCACCTCGCTGACCGTCGCTCCCGGCGAGTCCGCGACCTTCAAGGTGGCGCTGTCCAAGGCGCCCACCGCGAACACCACCGTGGCGATCGCCCGCACCGCCGGGGCCACCACGGTGTCGGCGACGCCCGCGTCGCTGACGTTCACGCCCGCCAACTGGAACACGGCGCAGACGGTCACCGTTGCCGCGACTGCCGCGGCGGCACTGAACTCCACCGCCACCTTCAGCGCCACGGCCACCGGGCACACCGCGGCCGGCGTGACCGCTACGGTGCTGGCCAAGGGCAGTGCCGACGCCCGGTTCACCCAGCTCTACAACGACATCAAGAACCCGGCCAACGGCTACTTCAGCCCCGACGGCGTGCCGTACCACTCGATCGAGACGCTGATCGACGAGGCGCCCGACCACGGCCACGAGACGACCTCCGAGGCGTTCAGCTACTGGCTGTGGCTGGAGGCCGAGCACGGCCAGGTGACCGGGGAGTGGGCGCCGTTCAACGCGGCGTGGACGACGATGGAGAAGTACATCATCCCGTCGCACGCCGACCAGCCCACCAACGACAAGTACGACCCGAGCAAGCCGGCGACCTACGCGGCGGAGTACCCGCTGCCGTCGCAGTACCCGTCGCAGCTGGATCCCGGCGTGTCGGTGGGCACTGATCCGCTGGCCAACGAGCTGAAGAGCGCGTACGGCACCTCGGACATCTACGGCATGCACTGGCTGCTGGACGTCGACAACGTGTACGGCTTCGGCCGCTGCGGCGACGGCACCAGCAAGAACGTGTACATCAACACCTTCCAGCGCGGCCCGCAGGAGTCGACCTTCGAGACCGTGCCGCAGCCGTCCTGCGACACGTTCAAGCACGGCGGCCCCAACGGCTACCTCGACCTGTTCACCAAGGACGCGTCGTACGCCAAGCAGTGGAAGTACACCAACGCCCCCGACGCCGACTCGCGGGCCGTGCAGGCCGCCTACTGGGCGCTGACCTGGGCGACCGCGCAGGGCAAGCAGTCCCAGCTGTCCACCGCGGTGGCCAACGCCGCCAAGATGGGCGACTACCTGCGCTACTCCTTCTACGACAAGTACTTCAAGAACCCGGGCTGCACCTCGACGTCCTGCGCCGCGGGCTCCGGCAAGAGCAGCTCGAACAACCTGATGTCCTGGTACTACGCCTGGGGTGGCGCCACCGACACGCAGGCCGGCTGGGCCTGGCGGATCGGCTCCAGCACCAGCCACTTCGGCTACCAGAACCCGATGGCGGCGTACGTGCTGTCCAACGTCTCGGCGTTCGCGCCCAAGTCACCGACGGCCAAGGCCGACTGGCAGGCCAGCCTCAACCGGCAGCTGGAGTTCTACCAGTGGCTGCAGTCGAGTGAGGGCGGCATCGCCGGTGGCGCGACCAACAGCTGGCAGGGTGCGTACAAGGCCCCGCCGGCCGGTACCCCGACGTTCTACGGCCTGTCCTACGTCGAGGCGCCGGTCTACGAGGACCCGCCGTCCAACCGGTGGTTCGGCATGCAGACCTGGTCGTTGGAGCGGCTCGCCGAGTACTACTACCTGACCAACGACGCCAAGGCGAAGTCCGTCCTGGACAAGTGGGTCACCTGGGCCCTGGACAACACCGAGATCGGCACGTCGAGCTTCGCCATCCCGTCGGACCTGGCGTGGACCGGCAAGCCGACCACCTGGAACCCGTCGAGCCCGGCCGCCAACACCGGCCTGCACGTCGAGGTCACCAGCAAGGGCCAGGACCTCGGGGTCGCCGGCTCGTACGCCAAGCTGCTCACCTACTACGCCGCCAAGTCGGGCAACGCCCGGGCCAAGACGGCTGCCAAGGGCCTGTTGGACGCCATCTGGGCGTACAAGGACCCGAAGGGCGTGTCGGTCACCGAGACCCGCGCCGACTACAACCGGATGGACGACCGCTACGACGCGGCCACCGGCCAGGGCATCTACATCCCGCCGGGCTGGAGCGGCAAGATGCCCAACGGCGACGAGATCAAGCCGGGCGTGTCCTTCCTGGACATCCGTTCCTTCTACAAGAACGACCCGGACTACCCGAAGGTCGAGAACTACCTCAACGGTGGTGCGGCCCCGACCTTCAACTACCACCGATTCTGGGCCCAGGTCGACGTCGCCACCGGCTACGCGGACTTCGCCCGCCTCTTCCCGAACGGCTGAGAGGACCGAGATGAAGAGAAAACTCCTTTACGCGGCCGCGGTACTGCTCGCCACCGGCGTCGGCGTGACCGTGGTGCAGTCGCAGGCGCAGGCGCACGGGGCCATGATGGTCCCGGGTAGCCGGACCTACTTCTGCTGGAAGGACGGCCTCTCCGGGACCAACGGAGGGATCGTGCCGAAGAACCCGGCCTGCGCCGCCGCGGTGGCCCAGGGCGGCACCACCCCGCTCTACAACTGGTTCGCCGTGCTGCGTTCGGACGGGGGCGGCCGGACGGCCGGCTTCATCCCGGACGGCCAGCTGTGCAGTGGTGGCACCGGGGGCCCGTACAACTTCACCGCCTACAACGCCGCCCGCAACGACTGGCCGCAGACCCACCTCACGGCGGGCGCCAGCATGCGTTTCGACTACAACAACTGGGCCAAGCACCCGGGCACGTTCTCGCTGTACGTCACCAAGGACAGCTGGAGCCCAACCCGTCCGCTGGCCTGGAGCGACCTGGAGTCGCAGCCGTTCTCCCAGGTGGTCAACCCCGAGTCGATCGGTGGCCCGGGCACCAACGACGGCCGGTACTCGTGGACCGGGCGCCTGCCCTCGGGCAAGAGCGGCAAGCACATCATCTACTCGGTGTGGTCCCGCTCGGACAGCCAGGAGACCTTCTACGGCTGCTCGGACGTGACCTTCGACGGTGGCAACGGTGAGGTGACCGGCGTCGGTGACGGGTCCACCCCGACGACCCCGCCGCCTGGTCCGACGACCCCGCCGCCCGGTCCGACGACCCCGCCGCCCGGCCCGACGACCCCGCCGCCCGGCCCGACCACCCCGCCGCCGGGTACCAACAGCGGCTGCTCCGCGATGTACAACGTCACGGGGTCCTGGGGCGGTGGCTTCCAGGGCGAGGTCATGGTGCATGCGGCCAGCACGCCGGTGAGCAAGTGGAAGGTGTCGTGGACGTTCCCCGGCGGGCAGACGGTCAGTCAGCTGTGGAGCGGCAAGTACACCGGTAGCGGATCCATGGCCACGGTGACGAACGAGTCGTGGAACGGCTCGATCGCGGCCAACAGCTACACCACGTTCGGCTTCACCGGCACCGGATCGGTGCCGCTCACGGTGCAGAACCTGACCTGCACCACCGCGTGAGATCAAGGGGGCCCGGGGCGCGGAAGCGCTCCGGGCCTCCGCACGTCCGGGGAACGCTAGCGGCGGGCCCGGCGCTTGGGCGGGGCCGCGGTGCTGGCCCGCACGACCAGCTCGGGCGTGACGACGACGTGGGCCGGGGACTCGGGACCGGCCATGTGCTCCAGCAGCAGCGCCAGGCTGAGCCGGCCGAGCTCGGCGAAGTCCTGGCGCACCGTGGTCAGCGGGGGCAGGAAGTATCCCGAGTCGGGCATGTCGTCGAAGCCGACGACGCTGACCTCCTCGGGCACCTTGCGGCCGGCCTCGTGCAGGGCGCGCAGCACGCCCAGGGCGATCCGGTCGTTGGCGCAGAAGATCGCCGTGACCGCCGGGTCCCGGGCCAGCGCCTGGCCCTGGACGTAGCCGGTCTCGGCGTTCCAGGACTGCGGCAGGATCGGCGGCACCTCGGCGCCGGCCGCGGTCAGGGTGTCGCGCCAGCCGGCGATGCGCTCCTGCGCCTCCGGCCAGTCGCCCGGGCCGGCGACGTGGTGCACCGTGCGGTGGCCCAGGTCGAGCAGGTGGCGGGTGGCGAGCTGGGCGCCGCCGGCGTTGTCCACGCGTACGGTCGGGACCCCGTCGGCGCCACCGGCCCCGCCGACCGCCACACAGGACAGGCCGGCCGGGGCCTGCGTCAGGGCGTCGGTGACCGCGTGTTTGGGGGCGATGGCGATGATGCCGTCCACCGCGTGCTGGCGCAGCCGGTCGACGGCCTCCAGCACCGGCCGGCGTTCCAGGTTGCGGAAGGTGGCGATGCTGACCAGGTATCCGGCGGTGCGGGCGGCGTCCTCGATGCCGTACAGCATGGAGGCCGGGCCGAACAGAGTGGTCTCGAAGCCGATGATGCCCAGGGTGTGCGACTGCCGGGTGACGAGCGTACGGGCGGCGAGGTTGCGGCGGTAGTCCAGCGACTCCATCGCCTCGAGGACCCGGGCGCGGGTCTCCTGCCGGACGTTCGGGTGCTCGTTGAGGACCCGCGACACCGTCTGGTGAGAGACGCCCGCGAGCTTGGCGACGTCACGCATGACCGCCGCCGGCTTCTTCGATGGCACGCAGTTCCCCTTGTCGCTCCCGCACCGGTGTCGGCCACAGTGTAGTTCTTTCAAGTTTCCGAACAGTGCCCTTGACCTCGGTGTCGGCGCTCTGTCGGCGCTTGCTAGGTCACGATACGGAACGATCTCTTGACGCCGGGATTGGGAACGGTAACACTCCTGAAACGCACCGTGTGACGGGAGCCACTGCATCGAGCGGTTTGGCTGTCGTCTGGCTGCTCCGCGCGTTCCCACCCCCGGACGCCGTGGGACTGCCGCTCTCCTTCCTGTCAATTGAACACCGGCTTCGCGAAGTTCAGATTGTGAACGCTAACAAATGAGATATCTGGAGGACGTTGTGCTCAAGAAATGGTCCGCTGCGGTCCTGGCCGGCGCGCTCGCGGTCGGCGCCCTCGCGGGATGCGGTGGCGGTGACGACGCCGGCAGCGGCGACAGCGGCGGCGGCGGTGGCAAGATCACCATGGGCTTCTCTCAGGTCGGCGCCGAGAGCGGCTGGCGTACGGCGAACACCAAGTCGATCCAGGAGTCGGCCGCCACGGCCGGCATCGACCTGAAGTTCTCCGACGCCCAGGGCAAGCAGGAGAACCAGATCAAGGCGATCCGGTCCTTCATCGCCCAGCGCGTCGACGTGATCGCCTTCTCGCCGGTCGTGGAGTCCGGCTGGGACACCGTGCTCAAGGAGGCCAAGGACGCGAACATCCCGGTGATCCTCACCGACCGTTCGGTGGACTCGCAGGACAAGTCGCTGTACAAGACCTTCATCGGCTCCGACTTCGTGCTCGAGGGCAAGAAGGCCGGCGAGTGGCTGGTCAAGGAGTACGAGGGCAAGACCGGCGACGTCAACATCGTCGAGCTGCAGGGCTCGCCCGGCGCGGCCCCGGCCAACGACCGCAAGGCCGGCTTCGCCGACGTCATCAAGGCCGACCCCAAGTTCAAGGTCATCGCCTCGCAGACCGGTCAGTTCACCCGGACCGACGGCAAGGAGGTCATGGAGGCCTTCCTCAAGGCCCACCCGAAGATCGACGTGCTCTACGCGCACAACGACGACATGGGTCTGGGTGCCATCGAGGCGATCGAGGCGGCCGGCAAGAAGCCCGGCACCGACATCAAGATCATCACGGTCGACGCGGTCAAGGACGGCATGACGGCGCTGGCCGCGGGCAAGATCAACTACATCGTGGAGTGCAGCCCGCTGCTCGGCCCACAGCTGATGGACCTGGCCAAGAAGGTCAAGGCCGGCGAGACGGTGGAGCAGCGCGTGCTCACCGAGGAGACCACGTTCACCCAGGAGCAGGCCAAGGCCGCTCTGCCGGACCGCAAGTACTGAGGGCTGTTCGGGACCGGCCCCTCCGGTGCCCTGAACAATCTTCACCGATCACGCACGAGCGGCACCGCCCCGGCCGGCAAGCCGGGGCGGTCCGCCGCCGACAAGGAGCAAAACGATGGGTGACCCGCCGATCCTGCAGATGACCGGCATCCGCAAGACCTTCCCGGGCGTGGTCGCGCTCGACGGCGTCGACTTCTCGCTGCGTCCGGGCGAGGTCCATGCCCTGATGGGCGAGAACGGTGCCGGCAAGTCGACTCTGATCAAGGTCCTGACCGGGGTGTACGGCATCGACGCCGGCGACATCCGGCTCAACGGCACCCCGGTGCGCTTCGGCGGGCCGCTGCAGGCCCAGCAGGCCGGCATCAGCACGGTCTACCAGGAGGTGAACCTCTGCGCGAACCTCTCCGTGGCCGAGAACATCTTCATCGGCCGCGAGCCCCGGCGCCTCGGCAAGATCCGCTGGTCGGAGATGCGCCGCCGCTCGGCCGCTCTGCTCGCCGGGCTGGACCTGCACCTGGACGTGGCCGCGCCGCTGAGCACGTACTCGCTGGCCATCCAGCAGATGGTCGCGATCGCCCGGGCGATCGACATCTCGGCCAAGGTGCTGATCCTGGACGAGCCCACCTCCAGCCTCGACGCCTCCGAGGTGGAGCGCCTGTTCGAGGTCATGCGCCGGCTCAAGCGCGACGGCGTGGCCATCCTGTTCATCTCGCACTTCCTGGACCAGGTCTACGCCGTGGCGGACCGGATGACCGTGCTGCGCAACGGCACCCTCATCGGTGAGTACGCCACCGCCGAGCTGACCCAGATGCAGCTGGTCACCAAGATGATCGGCAAGGAACTGACGGTCCTGGAACGCCTCGAGGAGGAGCCGCGCACGGTCACGGCCGACGCGCCGCGGGAGCCCATCATCGAGGCGCACGAGCTGGGCCGCACGGGCGCCATCGCGCCGTTCGACCTGACCATCCGCGGCGGGGAGATCGTCGGGCTGGCCGGGCTGCTCGGCTCGGGCCGCACCGAACTGGCCCGGCTGCTGTTCGGCGCGGACCGCCCCGACGAGGGCACCATCAAGATCGACGGCAAGCCGGTCGCCCTGCGGACCCCGCGGGTGGCGATGAACCACGGCATCGCGTTCTCCTCGGAGAACCGCCGTACCGAGGGCGTCGTCGGCGAGCTCAGCGTGCGGGAGAACATCGTGCTGGCGCTGCAGGCGTCCCGCGGCTGGTCCCGGCCGATCCCGCGGCGCAAGCAGGACGAGCTGGTCGAGCGCTACATCAAGACCCTGGGCATCCGCCCGGCCGACCCGGACGTGGCCGTGCGCAACCTCAGCGGCGGCAACCAGCAGAAGGTGCTGCTGGCCCGCTGGCTCATCACCGAGCCCCGGCTGCTCATCGTGGACGAGCCGACCCGCGGCATCGACGTCGGCGCCAAGGCCGAGATCCAGCGGCTGCTGGTCGAGCTGGCCGACGGCGGGATGGCCGTGCTCTTCGTCAGCGCCGAGCTCGAGGAGGTGCTGCGGCTCAGCCACAAGATCGAGGTGCTGCGCGAGCGGCACCTGGTCGAGGAACTCGACAACACCGGCGGCGGCGTCGACGCCGACCGCGTCATGCAGGCCATCGCGAGTGGAGCTCTCCCGTGACCGCCATCGTCAAGCACCGGCTCTTCTGGCCCGCCGTCGTGCTCGTCCTGCTGCTGGTCAGCAACGTCTTCTTCGCCCCGCGCTTCTTCACGATCACCCTGCAGGACGGCCACCTGTACGGCTCGCTGATCGACGTGCTGCGCTCGGCCACCCCGCTGGCGCTGGTCGCCCTCGGCATGACCATGGTCATCGCCACCGGCGGCATCGACCTGTCGGTCGGCTCGGTGATGGCGATCTCCGGCGCCGTGGCCTGCCTGTTCATCGGGGACCTGAGCGATCAGGGCAGCGTCGGCGGCGTGCTGCTGGCGGTCGGCCTGGCCCTGGTCCTGTCGCTGGTGGCGGGCATCTGGAACGGCGTACTGGTCTCGGTGATCGGCATCCAGCCCATCATCGCCACGCTGATCCTCATGGTGGCCGGGCGGGGCATCGCCCAGCTGCTCACCGGCGGCCAGATCATCAACGTCTCCTCACCGCCGTTCCGGGTGATCGGCGCCGGCTACGCGCTGGCCATCCCGGTCTCGGTGATCATCGTCGCGGTCGTGGTGGCCGCGGCCGTGCTGCTCATCCGCCGCTCCGCGCTGGGCGTGCTGGTCGAGGCCGTGGGCGCCAGCCCGACCGCGAGCCGGCTGGCCGGCATCCGGGCCCGCGGGCTGACCATCATGGCGTACATGTTCGCCGCCGTCTGCGCCGGCATCGCGGGCCTGATCTTCAGCTCCAATGTGGCCAGCGCCGACAGCAACGCGGCCGGCAACCTCATCGAGCTGGACGCCATCCTCGCGGTGGTGATCGGCGGTACGGCGCTGACCGGCGGCCGCTTCTCGATCGCGGGCAGCGTGCTCGGTGCGGTGCTGATCTCGGCGCTGGACATCACGACGTACACGATCGGCGTGCCGGCCGAGACCACCCTGTTGTTCAAAGCGGTCGTGGTCGTCATTCTGTGTCTGAGCCAGTCCGCCGCCTTCCGCGCCGCGGTGTTCCGCCGCCGGCGTACCCCCGCCGTCACTCCCGCAGCCGAGGTGCCCGCATGACCGACGTGAAGGCTCCGCCCCAGCCGGAGGTCACCGTGGCCGCGCCGCACAAGCGGCGCCGGGCCGACCGGCGGCACATCCCGGTGCTGGCCACCCTGGCCCTGCTCGCCCTGATGTACGGCCTCGGCGTGGCCAACTACGACAACTTCTCCGACACCCAGGTCCTGCTCAACGTCTTCGTCGACAACGCCTTCCTGCTCGTCGTCGCGGCGGGGATGACCTTCGTGATCCTCACCGGCGGCATCGACCTGTCGGTGGGCGCGGTGGTCGCCCTCACCACCGTGGTCGCCGCGACGCTGCTCAACGACGGCTGGCCGGCGGCGCTCGTGCTGCCGCTGGTGCTGCTGATCGGCACGACGCTGGGCCTGGGCATGGGCGCGGTCATCCACTACTTCAAGGTGGAGCCGTTCATCGCCACGCTGGCCGGCATGTTCCTGGCCCGCGGCCTGTCGCTGCTGATCAACCGCAACTCCATCCCGATCACCGACCCGTTCTGGACCTCGATGGCCCAGGAGCGGATCCGGTTCGGCCCGGGCATCTTCATCTCCACCAGCGTGGTCATCGCCCTGGTGGTGGTGCTGGCCGGGGCGTTCGTGCTGGCGTACACCCGGTTCGGCCGCACGGTCTACGCGATCGGCGGCAACGCGGACTCGGCCCTGCTGATGGGTCTGCCGGTGGGCCGGACCCGGATCGCGGTCTACACGATCAGCGGGTTCCTGTCGGCGCTGGGCGGCGTGCTGCTCAGCTTCTACATGCTGTCCGGCTACAGCCTGCACGCGCAGGGCATGGAGCTCGACGCGATCGCCGCGGTGGTGATCGGCGGCGTGATCCTGACCGGCGGCTCGGGCTACCTGTTCGGCACCGTGCTGGGCGTGCTGGTGCTGGGCCTGATCCAGACGATCCTCACCTTCCAGGGCACGCTCAGCTCCTGGTGGACCCGGATCGTGGTGGGCATCCTGCTGTTCGCGTTCATCGTGCTGCAGCGCCTGGTCACCAGACGGGCCCGTTAGCGGCACCACGTGAACTGCCCGGCGGACCGCCATCCGCCGGGCAGTTCTCGTTTCCGGTCAGTCTCCGCGCACGCGGGCGTGCAGGTGCATGTCGTGCCGGCCGTCGGCATGCACGGCGGCGCTGCGCTTGGTGCCCTCCAGCCGGAAGCCGGAACCGGTGGCGACCCGGCAGGACGCCTGGTTGCCGGTCGAGTGGTCCAGCTCCAGGCGGTGGAACCCGGCCGGGCCGAGAGCCCAGTCGCTCACGGCGGTGAGCGCCCGCGAGGCCACGCCCGCGCCCCGGGCGGCCGGAAGCACCCAGTACGCGCACACAGCGACGCCGTCGCTGAGGTCGAAGCCGCGCAGGGCGATGCGTCCCAGCACGACTCCGCCGGCCCGGGTCACCGCCCAGTGCCCGCCCCGCTCCTGCGCCCAGTCCCGCCGGTACTGGACGAACCACTCGTCGACCTGCTCCGCCGACGAGGGGCGGCGGGTGTGCCAGCGCCGGATCTCCGGGTCGCCGTAGGCGTCGAGGAAGACCCCGGCGTCAGCCGCCTCCCACGGCCGCAGCAGCAGGTCACCGGGGGCGGCCAGCACGGGTTGCGGGCCGGCGGCGAGGGTGCCGGCGACGATGGTGGGCGGCGTCGAGTAAGCGGTCACAGCAGCCAGCTTCGCAGCCCGGCTGCCCGGGATGGCACACAGGTCATCTTCCCGGGTGCGGTCCGGCGGGGGAGAATCGACCGAGGTCACGCTGCTCGCACCCGGAGGCGGACATGAACGAAGCGGTCATCCGCCGACGTCAGCGGGGCCTGCCGGCCTGGCTCGGCTCCGCGATCGAGGCGCTGTCCTCCCGATCACCCGCGGCGCCCGCCCCGCCACCGCATCCGGCCCCCGGCAGCCACCGCCACCAGGACGCCCTGGCCGTGCTGACGGCCGCCCGGGCCGTCGTCGGGCGCGGCTGGACCCAGCACACCTGGTACGTCATGGAGACGCCGGCCGGCCGCCGCCGCACCATGTCGTCGATCTTTCCCAGCCGCCTGGACCGCACCCGGGTCGTCGAGGCCTGCCTGGTCGGCGCCGTGATGCACGCGGCCTGGCAGCAGAGTCCCCGGCCGGAGCACGCCTACCCCGCGGTGGACGCGCTCTGGTGCACCCTGCTCGGCGGCGGCACCCCGGGCACCGATCCGGTCGGGCCGCTCTCCGCGCCGCCGGTGCGTGTCGCCCGCGTCCGTGACCTGACCACCTGGAACGACCGGCCCTACCGGACCCGGGCCGAAGTGCTCGACCTGCTGGACCGCACCATGGCCCGGATCGCCGACGCGGACCGGCGGCTCACCCCCCGATGACCCGGGCCCGGTGGTCCTTGGCGAGGCCGTGCCGCGGGCAGGGCTCCCGCGGCTCCCGGGGACACAGCACCCACATGTCCGACACTCTCACCCGGTAGAGGCGGTACGAGGAAGCCCCGGTCACGTCCTCCCGGGTCACCGCCGCGGCCCCGCCGCCGTCGGCCCGGGGATAACTGCGCAACGCGTGCTCGAGGTCCGCACCGGACACCTCCCGCGCCTCCCCGACCGCGTAGACGGCCCGGCCGTGATACGGCGCCACGGTCGAATCGAAGACGACCATGCTGACCCGCGGATGCGCGACCAGGTGACCGGAGTGGACGGCGTCCCGCTCGGACACCCACCAGAAGTCCCGGTCGCCGGACGGGGCGAAGTAGACCGGGGCGGTCCACGGATGCCCGTCCGGCCCGGTCGTGCCGAGCACGAGGTAGTGGTTGCTCGCGATGATGCCCCGCGCGTGGGCCAGGAGATCGTCGTCGGTCATGCGAGCACTCTGCCGCACCTGCACGTCAATGGCAGCGCCACACCACGGCCTGGATCGTGCCGGATGCGTCGTCCGACTGGCCGCCGATGGTCCGTCCGTCGTCGCTGAGGGTGGTGGCGATGTTGGCCAGGCCGCCCGGCTCGTGCGTGGCCAGGTCCGGCAGCACGACCGTCTTGCCGTCGGCCACCAGCACCGCGCGTCCCTGCTTGTCCGTGCCGACCTGCCAGCCGTGGGCGTTCGCCGTGTTCGCGCCGATCTCCAGGCCGTCGATCAGCATGACCTCGCCGGTGCGGACGTTCCAGCGGACGGCCGTCACGCGGGCCGGTGCCTTCTTGTCGCTTTCCTCGGCCCCGGGGGAGGGGTTGCCGCCGTCGCGGCCGGTGCCGTCGGTGGCCACCCCGGTCGCCCAGCCGTTGCGGATGCTGAAGGCCCGGGCGGTGGCGGCCGGCTTTCCGCCGACGGCCGGCATCGGCAGCTCGCGGTGGGTGCCGTCCGGGAACCAGACGTACGGCCGTTCGTCGTCGAGGGTGCCGACCGCGGTGCCGTCCTCGTCGATGTCGGTCGCCTGGGCCCGGGACGTGCCGGCGGGCACCGGCAGGCGGATCGGCTCGGCGGTCGCCGAGCGCCACAGCAGCGCGGCGTTGCCGGTGTCGTCGTCGCCGACGATCGCGCCGGCCTCGTTGATCGCCAGCGCCGAGCCGCGGCGCACGCCCGGCAGTTTCGTCACTCTGCCGTCGCGGTAGACGTACGGCACCGGGCCGCTGCCGGCGTAGCTCCAGCCCACCGCGGTGCCGGCCGAGTTGACGTCGCGCAGGGACTCCTCCAGCTCGCCAGGGAGCATCACCTTGCGGGCCCTGCCGTCGTGCCAGATGACCGCCTGGTAGCCGCCGGCCTTCGGGTACGAGCGGCCGACGATGTACCGGCCGCTCGGGTCCGCCCCGGAGACCAGGGCCATCGGTGCGTTGTCGGGCGCGGGCAGCCGGTCCAGCGTGCAGCTGCTCGGCGGGGTGGCGGCGGGCGCGGCCCACCCGGGGGTGCCCGGGATCGTGGAGAGCGGGGGCTTGACCGACGCGGTCGTGGGCGCGGCGACCTTCGGCTGGGGTTCGGCGACCGAGCCGGCCGCGACCGAAGCGCCGGCCACGGCGAGCGCGGTCACCGCGGCGGCGCCGGTGTAGCCCGCGGCGCGGCGGGTGCGGTGCCGGCGGCGCCCGTCGGCGATCGCGCGACCGATGTCCACCGTGGACGGGGTACGCGGCTGGTCGTCGAGCGACCGCAGCAGGTCGAAATCGGACGGCATCATCGGCTCCTCAGTTCCTGGGTGGAAAAGCCCGTCAGTTCCCGCTCGCCCAGCAGGCGTCGCAGGGTGGTGAGGCCGCGGGAGGTGTGGCTCTTGACCGTGCCGGCCGAGCAGCCGAGCATCGCGGCCACCTCGTCGACCGGCAGGTCGTAGAAGAAGCGCAGCACCAGCACGGCCTGTTGCCGGCGCGGCAGCCGGGCCAGCGCGACCCGGACGACCTGGCGGTCCTCGATGCCGCTGCCGTCGGCCGGCGGCACCGGCTCCGGTGTCTCGCGCAGCAGCCGGACCCGGGCCCAGGCCAGCCGCCGCTCGTCGACGAACGTGCGGACCAGCATGGTGCGCACGTACCCGTCGAGGTGGGTGGCCGTGGCCGCCCGCTGCCACTTCACGTACAGCGTGGTGATGGTCTGTTGCACCAGGTCGTCGGCGCGGTGCTCGTCGCCCGCCAGCAGGAACGCCAGCCGCCGCAGCGCGGGTATCCGCGCCGTGACGTAGTCGACGTACTCCGCTTCGGAACCGTCCCGCATCGTGCCGCCCTCCGTCGGGTCATCACTTCTCAGACGGGTGCGGACGACCACCCGGTTGTCCGGTCGCCGGGCCCGATCGCGGTCCGGGCACAATCGCTGGCGTGGATGTGCCCGGACTCCTGCGCCAGGCGGCGGGCGAGCTGCCCGCCCGGCTGCCCCGGGCCGACGTCGACGAGTACCTGGCCCAGCACGAGTGGGAGCTCGCCCTGGACGTGCTGCTCGACCGGGGCGACGACCATCCGGTCACCACGTCGTACTTCCAGATCCTCGAGGAAGCCGCGCACCGGATGGGCCTGGAGCGCAGCGCCGCCTGGTGCGCGTGGCGCCGCCGCGAGGTGCTGCACGGCGTCATCCGTGCCGAGCTGCGGCTGATCCCCGGCACGCGCAGCACGGCGATCCCCGGTGCCGGGACGGTACGCCCGCTGTGGGACACCGGTCTGCTCACCCCGGCCGGCGCGCCGGACCTGGCGGTCGCGCTGATCTGGGTCGAGTACGCCCAGGAGCTGCCACCGGGCGGCGCCGGTCCGGTCCGGCTGGCCCCGTTGACCGCCGTCCGCTGGCATCATCTCGAGCCCGGTGACCGGATCACCATGCATGAGCGGGGCGCGACGACCGGCACGGCGACGATCACCGAGGTGGTGTTCCCGGGTTCTAGGCTCAGCGGATGACCACCGTTGATGTCAATGCGCTGATCGGCGTCCCGCTCGACGAGGGGGCGGCGCTGGCCCGTACCGTCGAACTGGCTCTGCACCAGGCCGCCACCGGCCGGCTGCCCTTCGCGGCGCTGGTCGTGCGCGACGGCGTCGTGCTCGGTGGCGGCGCCAACACCGTCGTGGACGACCACGACCCGTCCGGGCACGGCGAGGTCGTCGCCGTCCGCGACGCCACCCGCCGGCTCGGCACGGCCGACCTGTCCGGCGCCGTCGTCTACTCCAGCTGCGAGCCGTGCGCGATCTGCCGGCTGGTCGCCGCGGCGGCCGGGATCGGCGAGATCGTGTACGCGGCGGACAAGTCCCTGGTCCCGGCGGCGATCGACGGCGACGCGGCGACCACGGCCCGGCTCATCGACGCCGTCACGGCGGTCCTGCCCGGCATCGCCCGCCCCGGGCACACCGACGCCGATGCCGCCGCCCCCTTCCGGCGCTACGAGCAGGTGGTCGCCCGATGATCCGGTTCGGCGTGAACGTGCCCAACTTCGGGCCCGAGTCCAGCTACGACGCGCTGCTCGGCTGGGCCCGCTTCGCCGAGGACGGCGGCTTCGACACCCTGGTGGTCTCCGACCACGTCGTGCTGACCCCGGAGGTCGCCGCGATCTATCCCGAGCCGTTCCACGACCCGTTCGTGCTGCTCGCCTGGCTGGCCGGGCAGACCTCGACCGTGCGGCTGGGCACCTCGGTGGTGCTGCTGCCGTACCGGCACCCGCTGCACACCGCCCGGATGAGCGCGATGCTGCACCTGATGAGCGGCGGCCGGTTCGTGCTCGGCGTGGGGGCCGGCTGGTCGGCCACCGAGTTCGCCGCGCTGGGCGCCGACCACGCCCGGCGCGGCCCGGTCACGGACGAATACCTGGAGATCATCACGGGCGCGTGGGCCGCGGACCGGGTGGACGGGCCCGGATATCAGGGCGTGCAGACCGGGCCGCGGCCGCCCGAGGGCCGGGTGCCGGTCTGGGTCGGCGGAGCGTCCCGCCGGGCCATCCGGCGCGCGGTCCGCTCGGGCACCGCCTGGCATCCCATCAACCCCGACCTGGACTGGCTCCGGGACAAGGGGCTGCCGGCGTTGCGCCAGGAGGCGGCGGAACAGGACAGGCCGGTGCCGGAGCTGGTCGTCCGGGTGAAGGCCCGGCTGCAGTCCGAGCCGGCCGGCCCGGAGCGCCCGGCCGGGGTCGGCACGCTGGACCAGGTCGTGGGGGACGTGCACGCGCTCGCCGAGCTGGGCGCGAGCGAGGTGATCCTCGACCCCAACCCGGACGAGCCCCGCCCGCGGGACTACGCCGCCGAGCAGCGGCAGCTGGCCGAGATCCGGCAGGCGTACGGGGCCGGACAAGCGAAACCGGCGGCCACCCGGTGAGGGGTGCCGCCGGTTGCGCGGTGACGGCTTACTTTCCGCCGCGGGCGCGGGCGTACTTGGCGCGGAACTTCTCGACCCGGCCGGCGGTGTCGAGCAGACGCTGCTTGCCGGTCCAGAACGGGTGGCTGCCGCTGGAGATGTCGACGTCGAGCACCGGGTAGGTCTGCCCGTCGCTCCACTCGACCGTCTTGTCACTGGTCGCCGTGGACCGGGTCAGGAACGAGTAGTCGGCGCTGCGGTCGCGGTAGACGACGTAACCGTACGCGGGGTGGATTCCGGTCTTCATATCTCAGTCCTCCAAGTGGATCCAGGGGGTAGAACGCAGGAGGAGGCCGGTTATTCCACGTACCCCGGGCTATCGGTAGACGCTGGCGATCGCCCGGACATCGGCGTGCGGCACCTGCTCCGGCTGCCCCGCGAGCAGCTCCGCCGCCTTGCGCCGCTGCCGGCGCGGCACCCCGCCGTTGAGTCCCAGGTACGCCAGCGTCGGATGCCCCTGCACCGCCGCCACCAGCCGCCGGGCGCCGCGCCCGCCGATCTCCGTCCGCCGCAGGTCCAGCCGCTGCAGCCGGGCCCCGCCGAGCGCGTCGGCCAGCGCGTACGCGCCCTCGTCGCCGACCACGTTGCCGTGCGCGCCCAGCGACCGCTCCGACGGCGGCCGGGCCAGGTCCAGCGCCGTCCACGCGCCCAGGTGCCGGGCCAGCGCCACGGCCCCGGCCGGGCTCAGGCCGTTGCCGCCCAGCCCGAGGGTCAGCGCCACCCCGTCCGCGAGCTCGGCCAGCGCCGCCGCCCCGGCGTCACCGAGGTGGTTCGCGGCCAGGTAGATCTCGTGCACCCCGGCCTCGTGGATCAGCGTGCCCAGCACCGGCACGACGTCCGGCCCGAAGCCGTTGCCGCCCAGGTAGAGCCGCTGCAACCGGGCCGGGCGGGTGGCGAGCGCGGCGGCCAGCGCCCGCAGGCCGTGGCCGGTCATGCCGACGTTGACCAGGTCGAGCGTACGGATCGCCCGGTTGCCGGCCAGTGCGGCGGCCAGCCTGGCCACCCCGTCGTCGCCGACCGGGTTGCGTTTGAGCCAGAGCGCCCGCACGGTGTCGTCCTGAGCCAGCCGGGCGGCGATCGCGTCCACGCCGTCCGGGTCGATCCGGTTGCAGCCGAGGTAGAGCGTCTCGACGTGGTGGCCGGGCCGCAGCGCGCCGACGACCGCCCGGGCGCCGTCGGCACCCAGGCCGTTCGTGCCGAGCAGCAGATGACGCACCAGCGGCGAGTCGACGGCCGCCGCGACGATCCGGGCCGCCTGCGCGGGGCCCAGGCCCTGTTTGCAGAGGTCGAGCCGGCCGTCGGGCTGGACCGTCCCGCGCGGGAACTCCTCGGGCTGCGCGACCGTGCCCCCGGACGCGAGCCGGGTCAGCAGGGGAGTGAAGTCCGCGGGGTCGGCCAGTACGGCGCCGGGGTCGGTGATGGCCGGGCAGCGCACCGGGGTCGCGTCGCTCACCAGGGCACGCTCCGGTAGTCCTTGAGGAACTGGCCGCTCACCGGGTCGCCGCGCAGCCCGCGCACGATCGGATCGTACACCCGGGCGGCGCCGTCCACGACGTCGAGCGGTGGCCGGAAGCCGGCCTCCCGCACAGCCGTCTTGGCCGGGTGCGGGCGCTCGTCGGTGACCCAGCCGGTGTCCACGCTGTTCATGTGGATGCCGTCCCGCGCGTAGTCCGCGGCCACCGTGCGGACCAGCATGTTCAGCGACGCCTTGGCCATGTTGGTGTGCGGGTGGCGCACGGTCTTGCCCCGCCGCGAGAAGCTGCCCTCCATCGCCGACACCTGCACGACGTGCCGCTGCGGGTGCCGGCTGGCGGCCAGCAGCGGGCGCAGGCGGGAGGTCAGCAGGAACGGCGCGAACGCGTTCACGACGTGCACCTGGAGCCACTCGTGCGGGCTGACGTCGCCGTCGTGCAGCACCCACGAGTTGACCGCGCGCAGGTCCAGCTGCTGGCCGGTCTCGTCGCGGTGCCCGGCGGGGAACAGCGGGTCGCCGGTGGCCACCGGCACGCTCGGGTGGCCGGCGGTGATCGCGATGCGGGCGGCCGGTCCGGACAGTGCCGCGGTCTCGGCCTCGCGCACCGCACGGTGGTACGCCTCGGGCCGGTACAGCGTCTGCGCGGCGTTGTTGACCAGGATGTCCAGCCCGGCGAAGCGCCGCCCGGCCAGCGCGACGAACTCCAGGGTGGCGTGCAGGTCCAGCAGGTCCAGCTCGTGCACGGACAGCCGGTGCCCCCAGGCGGCGAAGTCGGGCACGGCCGCGTACCGGCGGGCGGCGTCGCGGGGGAATCGGGTCGTCACGATGACCTCGGCGCCGTCGCGCAGCAGCTTCAGCGCGGTATGGAAGCCGATCTTGACCCGGCCGCCGGTGACGACAGCGGTACGCCCGGACAAGTCGCACCGGGCGTGCCGGCGCACCCTGTTCTCCTCCGCGCACGGCGGGCAGAGCAGGTGATAGTCGGCGTCGACCTCCCGGTACGCCGTCTTGCACACGTAGCACCGGCGCTCCCGCCGCAGTGTGCCGACGGGGGCAGGCTCGGCCGGAGAGGGGCCGGGCAGCTCCGGCGGGATCTCGGTGTGGAAGCGGGTGGCCGCCGCCAGCACGGCCCGGTCCGCGGCCCGGGTCTCCCCGTCGCGGCGCACCTTGGCGCGGCGCTTCACATCGCGGGCGGCCGAGGTCACGGCTCGTTCCAGCGTCAGCCGGGTGGCGTCGTCGAGGTCCGGGTCGCCGAGCCGCGCCAGCACGGAAAGGCACACGGCCAGCTCCGTACGGTCGACCGACACTGCGCCCTCCTCCGGCCCGGGGGCGAGACCGACCGGAATCGAACCGGCGTCCCCCCGCTTGCGTGGCGGGTGCGTCGACCTCTGCGCTACGGCCTCGCCGCGCGGAAGCATAACCAACCGCCGCTACGGGCCGCGTACCTCGTCGAGCACCCGTGCCGGGGTCCGTCCCTGCTGGTCGCGGGCGCCCGGGTCGGCGCCCGCCGCGATCAGGGCCGCCATCGTGGCCTCGGCGCACGACTCGGCCGCGGCGTGCAGCGCCGTACGCCCCTCGTGGTCGCGGTCCTCGAGCGACAGCCCCGCGCCCAGCAGCACCGGCAGCAGCCGATCGTGGTCCAGGTGGGCGAGCCAGTGCAGCAGGGTGCCGCCGCCCGGGCCGCGCAGGCCGAGGTCGAGCCCGTCCGCCAGGCGCGCGAGCAGCCCGTCGGTGTCGCCGTGCAGGGCCAGGGCGAACAACGCCTGCCGGTCCTTGCGGACGTCCTTGGGCATCGGCCGGACGCCGGTGCGCCAGCCCCGCACCGCGGCCGCGCAGCCGCTCATCGGCCCGCCCGCGTCGGCGTCGCCGTGGTGCGGGGTGCGCAGGTGCCCGCCGGTGGCGACGACCGTGTGCCACTCGGTGCCGCAGCGGACCCGGATCGGCTCCGGCACGTGCGGGACCTGCGCCCGCCACTGCTGGACGCGGTCCGGGAACAGCGCCTCGTGCACCAGCGGATGCAGCTCGTCCGGGCCGATGTCACCGAAGCGCAGCAGGCTCACCTCGGCCGGGGCCGGCACCTCGAACAACCACGGGCCGGAGTCGGCGCGGGAGTAGGCCTGCCGGCGGACGGTGAACCGGGAGACGCCGATCAGGCCGTACTGCGCCTGGAAGCGCTCCTGCTCGTACCGGCGGGCGAGCCGGAGCAGCTCGGCGCGGGCGACCGGCAGCGCGGGGCCCATCCGGGTCAGCAGCTTGGGCAGCTCCGGGCCGTAGTGGCGGGTCGGGGCCAGGTCGACTTCGAACCCCGCCACCTCGAAGGCCTCGACCGGCCGCCCGGCGGCCAGCGCCGCGGCGATCCGCTCGATCTCACCGGTGCGGTCCGCCGCCTGCTCCGGGGGCGTCACGGTGCCCTGGGGGTACGGGGACCCGTCGGCGAAATGCCACGGCAGGCGGTCGGGGCCGGCGCCGTACACCCAGCGCCGGTCGGCCACGGCGTCGGCGCGCCACGTCCATTCCGGCAGGTCGTAGAAGTGGGTGGGCAACTTGTGCACCACCTGCAACGTGACGGCCTGCCGGACGACCTGCCAGCTGCGCGGGTGGTTGGCGACCAGCACCGGCCCGTGCCGGCGGGTGCCTTCCCGGGCGCCGCGGCACGGCTCGTCGAAGCGGGACAGCACCACGGTGGCCCGCGGCACCAGCCGGCCCTCCGACCGGGGCAGGAACCGGCGCAGCAGCTCGGGGGCGAAACCGGTCAGCTCGGCCTCGATCCGCTCGGCGTGCGCGGCGCCGTAGGACGACGCCACCGCCCGCAGGTCGAGATCCACCTCGACGAGCGCGGCCGCGCAGGCCCCTCGCCAGTCGCCGGCGAGCCGCCGCTCGGTGGCCGCGGCGATCATCGCGGGCGGCGCGCACAGGTTCAGCTCACGCCGGTACCGCAGGCGTTCCCGTCGCCGCTCCACGCCGAACCCTCCCGTCGCCGGACCTCCCCGCCGGAGGCGGCGGACCGGCCGGAATCGAACCGGCGTCCTCCGCATTTGCAGTGCGGCGCGACGACCTCTGCGCTACGGCCCGCCGCCGCAGGACTCTAGCGGCACCCGGACCGCGCTGTGCGCCCGCGTCGGATCGGTTTGCTGGCAAAGGGGCGGCGCGACACCCACCTGGACGACACCCCCGAGTCGGCGGCCCGGACCGCAGCCGTCATGGACCACCTGAACGCGCTGCCCGGGCCGGTGGACGCCATCCTGATCACCGGCGACATCGCCGACAACGGGCGCGAGGACGAGTACCGGCTCGCCGCGAAACTGTTCGCCTCGCCGCTGCCGGTGCTGGTCTGCCCCGGCAACCATGACGTGCGCGACGCGTACCGCAAGGGTCTGCTGGGGATCGCCGAGGGCGGCACCGCCCCGATCAACAGCCGGCACGACGTCGCCGGCGCGGTCTTTCTGCTGGTCGACTCCAGCATCCCGGGCGCCGACGAGGGCCGGCTCGACGAGACCACGATGGCCTGGCTCGCCGGGCAGCTCGCGACCGTCCCGGCGGAGACGCCGGTCCTCATCGCCTTCCATCACCCGCCGGTCGAGCTGCACCACCCGGCGCCCGACTCGATCCGTCTGCTCGACACCGAGCCACTGGCCGCCCTGACCGCGGCCCACCCGCAGGTCGTCGCCGTGCTGACCGGGCACGCGCACACCGCGGCGGTGAGCACGTTCGCGGGACGGCCGCTGCTCGTGGCGCCCGGGGTCATCTCGACGCTGCGGATGCCCTGGGAGGGTCCGGGCCCGCTGGCCACCCGCGATCAGCCGCCCGGCGTGGCCTTCCCTCCGGGCGGCGGCACGGCTGGTGGGTGGTCGCCGGCACGTCACCGGCCTGTACGTGCACGGCCTGCTCGCCGCGGCCGGGCTCGCCGCGCTGGTGCTGCACTCGGCGCAGGCCTTCCGGCTGGTGCGGGCCGCCGGCGCGGTCTATCTGGCAGGCCTGGGCCTGTGGATGATCGTCTCGACGGTCCGCCGCCGGGAGCCACCGCCCCGGCCGCGGCGCGTCGGCCTGCGCCACCCGTACGGGCAGGCGCTGCTCGGCAACGTGCTCAATCCGAAGGCCGCCGCCGTCTACCTGACCCTCGCGCCCCAGTTCCCGGCGCCGGAGCGCCCGGTGTGGGCGCCGATGATCGTCCTGGTCACCGCGCACGCGCTTCTTGTCGTCGGCTGGCTCGGCGCCTGGATCGTCGTCTCGTCGGCGGGCGCCCGCCTGCTGCGCACCGACCGGGCCCGGCGGGTGATCAACCGGGTCGGCGGCGCGATCCTCGTGGCGCTCGGCATCCGCTCGGCGGCCTCACTGGCCTGACAGCCACCGGTACGGCGCCGCGAGCTTCTTCGCCGCCGCCGGGCCCCACGAGCCCTGCGGGTACTTCGCCAGCCGGGGTGGCGCGTCCAGGATCGGCTGCACCGCCCGCCACGCCGCCGACAGCCCGTCCGGCCGGGTGAACAGCGACCGGTCCCCGAGCAGCACGTCGTGGATCAGCCGCACGTACGGCGGCAGCGGCTCGGCGTCGGGCAGCTCGGCCAGCGGCAGTTTGATCGTCGCCGGCTCGACCTGCAGCTCGACGCCCGGCTTCTTGGCCAGCAGCCGCAGCTCGATCTGCCCGTCACCGGACAGCGAGAAGGTCAGCGCGTTCGCCTGGGCCGGCAGTCCCTTGAGCGGCCGGTCCGGGGTCCGCAGCACGATGGTGACCCGCTGCTCGCTGGCGGCCATCCGCTTGCCGGTGCGCAGCAGGAACGGCACGCCCTTCCAGCGCGCGTTGTCGATCCACAGCTTCGCGGCGACGAAGGTGTCCGTCCTCGACTTCGGGTCGATCCCCTTGACGGCGCGGTAGCCGTCGAACTGGCCCAGCACCACCTCGGCCGGGTCCAGCGGACGGAACGAGCGGATCACCCGTTCCCGGGCGGACTGCAGGTCGGCGGCGCCCAGGCTGGCCGGCGGCTCCATGGCCACCTCGGCGGCGACCTGGAACAGGTGGGTGACGAGCATGTCGAGCACGGCGCCGGTCGCGTCGTAGAAGCCGGCCCGGTCGTCGACCCCGAGGTCCTCGGGGACGTCGATCTGCACGCTCTCGATGTGCTCGCGGTTCCACATCGCCGCGAACAGCTCGTTGGCGAAGCGCAGCACGTGCAGGTTCTGGGTCGCCTCCTTGCCCAGGAAGTGGTCGATCCGGTAGACCTGCGACTCGTCCAGCACGCTGTGCACGATCCGGTTGAGCGACCGGAAGTTGCCCGGCGAGGTGCCGAACGGCTTCTCGTAGACCACCCGCGCGCCCTCGGCCAGGCCGTGCTGCCCGAGCGCCCGGGTCAGCTCGGGGAAGGTCTGCGGCGGCACGGCCAGGTAGTGCACGAGCTCCGCCTCGGGGCCCAGCTTCTTGCGGGCGCCGTCGATCACGTCGAGCAGGCTGCCGGGGGAGTCGGTGGAGAAGCCGCCGCCGGCGAACAGCAGCCGCTGCTCGAACTCGCGCCACGGACCCTTGTCCGGGTGCGGTCCGAACTCGACCAGCGCGTCGTGCACGTGCTTACGGAAGTCCTCGTGGGCGACGTCGCCGCGCCCGTTGCCCACCAGCACCCAGTCGGCGGGCAGCAGCCCCTCGATGGCCAGGGTGTAGAAGGCGGGCAGCACCATCCGCTTCGCCAGGTCACCAGTGGCCCCGAACAGTACGAACACGGTCTTCGTCGCCATGGCTCCAGCATTCACCGTTCGGAGCCCGGCTAACCGCGGATGGGCGTACCGCGGGTGTGACGCCGGACGCGTGCGCACGATGTGCCGAAAAAAGTCGCCGATATTTTGAACCGGCTGAATTCGCCGAAGATCTGAACCCGATCGCTGTGTGGTCGCGTACTTGCTGCCGGAACGACATTGATGTCCGACGACGAGGAGTGGTGATGAGACTGCGACAGCGACGACGCATCGGGACCGGCCGGACCGGGGTCAACCGTAAGGCGATCGGCGGCGCGGTCATCGCTGGTGTGCTGGTGGTGGGCGGTGTCACCGGTCTGCAGCTCGCTTCGGCGGGCGAGCAGGCGCAGGCGTCGGAGATCGTGGTGGTCGACGGCCAGAACTTCGACATCGCGGGCTGCGAGAAATTGGAAATCAACGCGGGCGCCGTTGTCTGTGACGGCGAACCATTGGCGCCGGAGGAAGAGATCGGTGCCGCCGAGGCGGCCGCCGCATCGGCGCAGGCGCTCGAGGCCGCATGCGATCAGTTCGCGATCGATCAGGCCGCCGCGGACGAGGAAGCCGCCGGTGCCGCCGAGGAGGGCGCGGAAGAGGGCGCCGCCGGTGACGAGGCCGCTCCGGCCGAGATGTCCAAGAAGGCCAAGAAGGCCGTGGCCAAGAAGTACGCCAAGGGCATGGGCGCCGAGAAGGCGGCGGGCAAGAAGAAGGGTGCCGCCGCTGAGGAGGGCGCTGCTGAGGAAGGCGCTGCCGAGGAAGGCGCCGCTGAAGAGGGCGCCGCCGAGGAGGGTGCCGGTGCCGAGGAGCTCGACGCCGCCGTCACGGACGCCCGCGCCGCTCTGCTGGTCGCCTGCCTGGACCTCTCCGCCGCCAAGGCCGCCGCGGGCGAGGCCGCCGGTGACGCTGGTGCCGGCGAGGAGGCCGGTGCTGGTGAGGCCGGTGCCGGCGAAGAGGCCGGTGCCGGGGAAGCCGGTGCTGCCGAGGAGCAGGGCGCAGTCAAGAAGAAGTAGTCAATGAGCACCGAACGGCACCGGCCCGTCCCGCACTCATCCGCGGGACGGGCCGGTGCCGTGTTCACCCAAGGTCAAAATCTGTCCGGCGTACGCACGCCGTCGGCGGTGGGCTTCCAGTCGCCGCTGTCCCGGCTGTCGAAGGTCAGCCCGGCACCCGAGGCGATGGCGATGGCGATGAAGAAGAGGAGGACGGCGATTCCCATGACGTTCACACCCTTGTTCCGGCGGTTCGTTGGCCGGTGCGCACCGGGTTGCTTGTTACCAGCATGGACCCGTGCCGAAGCCCCGGACAGTGGCAGAGATGCCATACATCTTCAAAATCCTGCCAGTACGCCGTAGGCTGTCCGCATGTTGCGCAGTGTCGCCGTGATCGCCCTTCCCGACGTGGCCGTCTTCGAGCTCGGAGTGCTCTGTGAGCTCTTCGGTTACGACCGGACCGCCGAGGGACTGCCGAGCTACGAGTTCGCCGTCTGCAGCGTCGACGGCGCTCCCGTCCGTACCCATGCGGGTTTCAGCATCTCGCCCGCCCACGACCTCGGCCCGGCCGACGAGGCCGACCTGGTCGCGGTCGTGCCCGGCACCAACGACCGGGAACCGCCGGCGGCGGTCCTCGACGCGCTGCGCCGCGCCCACGCCCGCGGCGCCTGGGTGATGAGCGTCTGCACCGGCGCGTTCACGCTCGGCGCGGCCGGCCTGCTCGACGACCGCCGCTGCACCACCCACTGGCGCCACGCCGACGCGCTGGCCGCCCGCTTCCCGCTGGCCAAGGTCGACCCCGACGTGCTGTACGTGGCCGACGGCAACGTCATCACCAGCGCCGGCACGGCGTCGGCAGTGGACTGCGGCCTGCACCTGATCCGCGAGGAGCAGGGCTCGGCGGTGGCCACCCAGCTCGCCCGCCGGATGGTCGTGCCCCCGCACCGCGACGGCGGCCAGGCCCAGTTCATCGAGACGCCGGTGCAGCCCATCGAGTGCGACACGCTGCAGCCGCTGCTCACCCACGTGCTGGAGACCCTGGACCAGCCGCACACGGTGGACACCCTGGCCGCCCAGGCCCACATGGCGCCGCGCACCTTCGCCCGCAAGTTCCGGGCCGAGACCGGCGCGACGCCCCACGACTGGCTCACCGGCCAGCGCGTGCTGCTGGCCCGGCGGCTGCTGGAGGAGTCGGACCTGGGCATCGACACGATCGCGGTGCGGGCGGGCTTCGGCAGCGCCGCGACGCTGCGGCACCACTTCGGACACCGGCTGGACACGACGCCGCAGGCATACCGGTCGATGTTCCGCACCCGCACCCACTGATCCGCCCCGCCGCGCCGCCGTGGTGGCGGCCGGGGTGGTGATCGGCACTGGATACCATGAGCCCCGCATCGGAGGTGCATGGTGACGGACGCGACGCGGTCGCTGCGGTGGTACGGCGGGCTTGCCGTGCTCTTCTTCGGCATCGGGCCGGCGGTGATGCTCACGCTGCTCGTCGTGCAGGGCCGGACCCCCGGCTCGGTCGGGGTGCTGCTCATCTTCGGCATTCCGCTGGTGCTGCTCGCCCTGGTCATCGCCGGGCTGGGGCTGACCGGCTCCGACCCCGAGCTGACCAGCCGCCGGATGCACCTGGCCATGGCCCTGGTGGCCGGCGCCGACGTGCTCATGCTGGGCGGCAACGCGATCATCCGGATGATCGCCGAGTGATCTTCCGGCGGGCCCTGCCGCTCGGGCCCGCGCTGCGCGACCGGCTGGGCCGGCCGCGCCGGGTGCGGACCATCGCCAGCAGCCCGCGGTCGCGGGTCTGGCGAGCTGAGTTCGCCGGTACGCCCGCAGTGGTCAAGCAGATCGTCGGAGGCACCGACGCGGCCCGCCGCTTCGACCGGGAGCTGACCGCTCTGCGCCTGGCCGGGGCCGCCCGCCCGGCCGTCGTGCCCGAGGTGCTCGCCGCCGACCCGCGGCGGCGGGTGCTGGTGCTCGAACACCTCGCCGAGGTCCCCGACAGCGCGCCCTGGGCGATCCGGTACGCCATCGCGCTGGCCCGCCTGCACGCCCTCAGCCCTGGCGACCTGCCCGCTGACACCGGGCCCGGGCGCCGTGACGTCCGGGCGTTCCTCGACCTGGCCCGCGCGCTGGGCGTCACCGTCCCGGCCGGCGCCGACGACGAGCTGGAAGCCCTGCTCGAACGCCTGGTGGCGGCCGGAACCGCGGCGTTGCTGCACGGCGATCCCTGCCCCGGCAACGAGATCACCACCGCCGGCGGCATCCGCTTCGTCGACCTCGAAGGTGCCGCCGCCGGTGCCGGGATCAACGAGCTCGCGTACCTGCGGATCGGCTTCCCGACCTGCTGGTGCGTGCGGTCCACGCCGGAGTCGTTGCTGATCGCCGCCGAGCGGGCGTACCGGGAGACCTGGCGGTCGTTGCGCGGTGGTGACCCGCCCGGCGACCTCGCCGACGCCTGTCTGGGGTGGGTCGTGCAGGGCGAGGCGCTGGTGGAACGGGCCGAGCGGCGCGGCACCGACCACTTCGCCCGGATGCTGCGCGCCGACTGGCAGTGGGGCACCATGACCGCGCGCGAACGGGTCGCGTACCGGCTCGGGGTGGTTGCCGCCGCGGCCGACGGACGCGCTGACCTCGCGGGCACCGTACGGCTCTGCCTCGCGATGCGGGAGGCCCTCGCCCGCCGCTGAAAATAATCTTGTTCGTCGATGTCACGCCGACCGGCTCCCACGGACCTAACTAGGTGGGAGTTCAACGGCGAACGGAGACATCGGTGCCCGACGCGTACGGCACGCACGACACACCCAAGGTGGAGCGTGCGGCGTCACCGCCGATTCCTGATGCGCCACCCGCGGAAGAGATCGAAGAGTTCTTCCGGCGCTACTGGGCAGGGCTGGTGCGCAGCCTGCTGCGGGAGGGGGCCGACCGCTGGGAGGCCCAGGACGCCGTTGCCGAGGCGATCCGGGAGGCGCTGCGTCGCTGGTCGGAGTTGACCCACCCGGTCGCCTGGGTGCGCACCGCGGCCCGGTCACACTGGCTCAAACAGCGACGCAGCGCCGGGCGCGGCGACGTCGAGGTGCTGGTCGCCGACGTCGGCGAGCTGGGCACCGGGCAGGCCGACCCCGAGCTGGTCGCTTACGAGCTGCAGGAATGGTTCGCGGGGGTGCTGGCCCAGCTGCCGCCGGCGCGGCGTGAGGCATTGGAGCTGTCGGCCGAGGGGCTGACGCCGACCGAGATCGCCCGGCAGGTGGGCAAGACGCCGGAGGCGGTCCGTACGGCTCTGAAACTGGGCCGTAAGCAGGCGGTGGCCATGTGGCAGGCGACGCCTTCGCAGCGCGGGCGGTCAGCTGAGCCTGGCGCCGAGGCCGCGTCCAAGCCCGAGGCCGCGTCCAAGCCCGAGGCCGCGTCCAAGCCCGAGTCCGAGTCCGAGGGAGGCCGGTCATGACGGCGCACGACGATCCGTTCCCGCCGGACGAGGGTGGGCTGACCCACGCGATGATGATCGCCGCGCTGAACGAGATCCTCGCCGAGTGCGGTTACGACCCGGTGCCCGAGGAGGACGAGCCCGCCACGGCCGAGGCGCCCGCGGACCGGTTGATCCAGGACGCCCGCCACCGCGCCGACGGCATCGTCGCCGCTGCGCTCGAGACCGCGGTGCAGTACACGGATGCCGCCCTCGATCAGGCCGCGCGCACGGTGCTCAGCGCTCGCCGTACCCTCGCTCCGCTGCCGGCCGCGGCCCGCCCGCTGGAGCCGGCGCGGCAGCCGGTCCCCGGCACCCGCGGCCAGAGCCTGGGCGACATGTGGTTCGCCGCCGCGGCGGCCGCGGGCGTCTACCTGCCGATCGCCGAGGATGCCGCGACGCGCACGCTGGAGGCGTACGCGGATTGTCTGCGGGCCGCGACCCAGGCGAGCCCGCCGGATCTCGACGCGGCCTACCAGGTCGGGGTGGAGGTCGTCGCCCTCGGCGTCAGCCGGCCCGAAGCGCTGCCGGCCAGCATGACCCTGCTGCTCGACCACCTCAGCGACGGCGACACCGTGCAGCGCCCGGCCCGCCAGGTCGCCGGTACGTTCGCCGCCGGATTCGCCGCCGCGATCCAGGCCCGCACACTGGCTCAGCAGGAGTCGCTGCACCGGGCCACCCAGCGCGCCGCCCGCGAGTTCCAGTCCGCCCTGCAGCACAGCGAGGCCCGCTACCACCGGCTCGCCTACTACGACCCGGTCACCGGCCTGGCCAACAAAGCGTGCCTCGTGCAGCGCCTGCGGCAGTCCGCCAACGGTGACGACCCGGACCGGCACGTCGGACTCTGCCTCATCGACCTGGGCGGCCTGGTGGCGGTCGGCGAGCAGTTCGGGGCCGAAGCCGGCGATCACGTGCTGACCGAGGTGGCCCGCCGCCTCCAGCGGGTCGCCCGGCACCCGGACTATCTGCTGGCCAGGCACAGTGCGCACACGTTCGTGCTGCTGGTGCAGGACAGCGGCGGCCTGGCGCACCTCGCCGAGCTGGCCGAGCGGCTCACCCGTGAGCTGGCCGAGCCCGCCTCGCTGCCCGGCACGGGTCTGACCGCCCCGCTGCACGCCGCGGTCGGGGTCGTCGACGTGCCGACCGCGGGCCTCGACGTCACCCGGGTGCTGGTCGACGCCGAGATCGCGCTGCGCCAGGCCCGGGCCGGCACCACCGGCTGGGCCGCGTACGACCCGCAGCCCGCCGGTCCCGGCCGGCCGCGTGCCGCCACCGGTGTCTCCGGGCTCGTCACCGGGCCGCCGTCGTACCAGCCGGTGGTGCAGCTGGGCACCGGCCGCGTCGCCGGGCTGCACGCGCGGATGGCGTGGCGGCACCCGCACCTGGGCATCCTCGACCTCGCCCGGATCGGGCAGCTCACCGGTGACCGTGACACCACGACCCGGCTCGCCGGCAGCTTCCTCGGGCAGGCCTGCCGGCAGGCGATGAGCTGGGACGGCGGCCGCAAGGGCCCGTTCATCGGCCTGGAGCTGCCGGTGCACCAGATCGGCTACCCCGACATCGTCGACCTGGTGCGGGAGGCGCTCGCCGGCAGCGGCCTGCCACCCCGGCGGCTGCACCTGCACCTGTCGGGGCTGGACGCCGTACCGGCCGGGGAGCACAGTCACACCGTGCTGACCGCGCTGGCGGCGCTCGGTGTCCGGCTGCAGCTGGACGACTTCGGCACCGGGTCCAGCAGCCTGCCGTACCTGCGGGAGCTGCCGCTGCACGGCCTGCGGTCGCCGGCGAGCCTGCTGCGGTCCCCGGCCACCGGCCCCGACGCCGACCATGACCTGCTGTCCGGGATGGCCCGGGTCGCGCACGCGCTCGGCCTGACCCTGACCGTGCACGGCGTGGATGAGGAGGGAGTCCAGGCGCGCCTGGCCGGAACGGGAGTCGACGGCGCCCAGGGTCTGCGTTACGGCCCGCCGACGACCCCGCACCAGGTGCCCGCACTGCTGCGCGGGCCGGCACGGCTGGTGACCGTCGCGGATCGGCGGGTGGCCTCATGACCGACCACAGTGGAGTAGGCTTCCTCGGCATGGGAAACGCGGACGCGGACTATTCCAGCCGGCCCAGCAGCGCCCGGATCTACGACGCCCTGCTCGGCGGCAGCCACAACTTCGCCGCCGACCGTGAGGCGGCCAAGCGGCTGCTGGCGATGATCCCCGCGGCGGGCGAGATGGCCCGGGCCAACCGCGCGTTCCTCAACCGGGCCGTGCAGTTCATGCTGGACGCGGGCGTGCGGCAGTTCCTCGACATCGGCAGCGGCATCCCGACGGTCGGCAACGTGCACGAGATCGCCCAGCGCCGCGTCGAGGACGCCCGCGTGGTCTACATCGACATCGACCCGGTCGCGGTCGCGCATGCCGGTGAGATTCTGCGCGACAACAAGTTCGCCGCCGCGGTGCAGGCCGACATGCGTTTCCCCGAAGCGATCCTCGGCCACGCGAGCGTGCGCCGGCTGCTCGACCTGGAGCAGCCGATCGGGCTGCTGCTGGTCGCGATGCTGCACTTCGTGCCGGACGACGACGCCTATCCGGCGGTCGAGCGGCTGCTGGCCAGCCTGCCGCCGGGGTCGTATGTGGCGATCTCGCACGGGGTCTCGGAGACCCCAGCGGATGCGGCGCTGGACGGGGTCGCTGACCTGTACCGGCGGACGGACGTGTCGACGGCGACCGGCCGCAGCCGGTCGCAGATCATGCGGTTCTTCGGCGACACGGTGCTGGTGCCGCCCGGGCTGGTCTGGGTGCACGAATGGCCGGCCGGCCCGCAGGGCGACGGCGACCCGGGCGACATGGCGGTGGTCGCCGCAATCGGCCAGAAGCCTTGACCGGGCGGTGGCTTTCAGCGGGCGGCGGGCTCGGAGCGGGCCGGGCGTCCTGAGCGGGCCGCGGGCCGAAGGCCCTGCTTGGGTCGCGCCGGCCGGACTCGGTCGCGCAGCTCAGACCTCGTTCTCCAGCAGCTCCCGCACCCGCGGAATGACCTCGGTCCCATAAAGGTGGATCGCCGTCATCATGTCCTCGTGCGGCAGCGTCCCGGCCGAGTACTTCAGATCAAAACGCTGCACCTCCAGCACCCCCACCGTCCGGGCGATCTTGCGGGCCACGGTGTCCGGTGAGCCGACGTGCCACGCCCCCTCGGCGATGTCCGCCTCGAAGCGTTCGCGGGTCAGCGGCGGCCACCCCCGTTCAGCCCCGATCCGGGTGATCGACGCCCGGGCGTGCGGCCACAGCGTCTCCACCGCCTCCTCATCGGTCGCCGCGATGAAGCCCGGCGCGTGCACCGCGATCGGCAGCGGCTCGCGTTCGTACTGGTCCAGGGCCCGGTGGTACAGCTCCACGTACGGTGCGAAGCGGGCCGGGTCGCCGCCGATGATCGCCAGGACCAGCGGGAAGCCGTACCGGGCCGCGCGGACCACCGACTCCGGGCTGCCGCCCACGCCGACCCAGGTGGGGATCCGCCCGGCTGCTGTCTTCGGGTAGACCTGCTGGCCGTCCAGCGGCGGCCGGACCGTGCCGGCCCAGGTCACCGGCTCCTCGCGGAGCAGTTCGGCCATCAGGTCGACCTTCTCGGCGAAGAGCCGGTCGTAGTCGTTCAGGTCGTAACCGAACAGCGGGAACGATTCGGTGAACGAGCCGCGGCCCAGGGTGATCTCGGCCCGGCCGTTCGACACCGCGTCGAGGGTGGCGAAGCGTTCGTAGACGCGGACCGGGTCGTCGGAGCTGAGCACCGTCACCGCGGTGCCGAGGCGGATCCGCCGGGTGCGGCCGGCGATGGCCGCCAGCACGATCTCCGGCGCCGACACCGCGAAGTCGTCGCGGTGGTGTTCGCCGAGCCCGAACGCGTCCACCCCGACCTCGTCGGCCAGCACCGCCTGCTCGACGACGTTGCGGATGACCTGCGCATACGGCAACGGTTCGCCGTCCGGGCCGACGGTGACGTCGCCGAACGTGTCCAGTCCGAACTCCACGGGCAGCATGTGTCGATCATGCCTCACCGCCGTGGCCGCGCAGCGTGAGCCTCGGCTGATACCGATCTGCCCGCCTAGATCGTTCGTGTCGGGAATTGGGCACCAAGGGGCAAAACTCACCTCCGCCTCACGGTGCACCGCCCAGGCTCAGCCCGCACGCATCGGGGGGAACACGCATCGAGGGGGAGGAGTGGCGACTTGAGATCGACCACAGTGCGGAGATGGGCCTGGGGGCTGGGCATCTCGACGGCGACGGCGGTGACCGCGTTCGGCGTGGCCGGCTGGCAGGCGAGCGCGGCGCCGACGCCGGGGACCACGCCGGGGGCGGCGGCCGAGCAGCCGCGGGTCTCGGATCCGAGCCCGGTGGCCGAGCCGGCCGCCGGGACGGGCAGCGACGCCCTGACGACCGGCGAGCTCGCCAAGGCCCGTACGGCCGCGCTGACGCCGCAACTGGCCGTCGCGAAGGACGTCACGGGCGCCGCCGGGCCGGAGTATCTGTCCGCCGAACTGGCTGCCGACAGCTCCGTGCGCCGCGCCGAGCTCTACTTCTACGACTACCGCACCGACAAGCTCGTCAAGCAGGTCGTCGACCTCGGCACGGGCAAGCTGACCGGCTCGTACACGGCCACCGGCATGCAGCAGCCCGCCGCCGACCGGGAGGTCGCCACGGCGCTCGACCTGGTCCTGGCCGGCCCGTACGAGAAGGATCTGCGGGCCCGCTATGCCCAGGCCACCGGCCGCACCTGGACCGGCAAGCAGGACGTCGTGGTCACCGCGCACGTCCACCAGGCCCGCCCGGCCGATCCCGCCGCGGTGCGCCGCTGCGGCGCCCACCGCTGCCTGCGGCTGGTGGTCCAGGCCGCCGACGGGCCGTTCATCGACCTCGACGACATCATCATCGACCTCTCCGGGCGCACGGTCGCCCGGCTGAAGTGACGGGGACAGCGCACAGATGAAGATCAAGCGGACCATGGGCGCGGCCGCTGCGGCCGCCCTGCTCGCGACCGCCGGCATCACCGGTACGGGGGCCGGACCGGCCGCCGCCCAGGCCCCGGCACCCCAGCAGTGCGCGGCGTCCACCACGGTCAAGGAGACCCTGCCGAACGGCACCACCTGGCAGCTGTGCTGGCGGATGCACGCCAAGAGCGGCCTGGTGCTGGAGAACGTCTCGATCGCCTCGACGCGTCATCCGCAGCCGGTGCGGATCCTCAAGTCGCTGACCCTGGCCCAGCTCAACGTCCCGTACGACTCCGGCGAGACCGAGTACAACGACATCACCGAGTTCGGCTTCGGCGGCGAGTACCTGCAGACGCTGGCCGGTGACGACTGTAAGGGCGGCTCCGCGCGGGTCGGCTCCGACGGTGGTGCTGAGCCGCAGCGGCGCAAGGTGCTGTGCGTGGGTGCGGAGGCGTCCGGGCTCGCGTACCACCTGGCCAACGACGAGACGCCGGGCAAGCCGTACGCGAAGCAGGGCCACGATCTGGTCCTGCGGGCCCTGAGCCGGGTCGGCTGGTACGAGTACGTCACCGAGTACCGCCTGCACGACGACGGCGAGATCTCCGCCCGCCTCGGCGCCACCGGTGACCTGTCGCCGATCGACTTCACCACCCCCGACAAGGGCTGGCCGATCGGCAAGGGCAAGCAGGCGTACGCGACCAACCACTACCACAGCGCCTTCTGGCGGGTGGACTTCGACATCGCCGGCGGCGGTAAGGAGCGGGTCGAGCAGTACGACTCCAAGGTGACCGGCCCGGGCAGCGTGTCCGCCAAGATCGCCACCGTGCACAAGACCATCGCCAAGGAGGGCAGCTTCACCAAGGTCAACCGCCGCTGGTGGCGGGTGGTCAGCCCCGGCGCCAAGAACGCCGACGGGCACAACCGCTCGTACGAGCTGGTCACCGGCGCGAACGACGTCTACGAGGCGCATCCGGAGACGGTCCCGGACGTGACGTTCACCCAGTTCCACGCCTGCGAGCGGTACGCGACCGGCAACGCCGACCCGCAGTGCCCCGGCCGGCGGGGCATCGTGGACTACGCGCTGCGCCCCGAGACGCTCGTGGATCCGGTCATGTGGGTGCGGGTCGGCTTCCACCACGTACCGCGTGACGAGGACCAGAGCCCGATGCCGTTGCACTGGCAGGGTTTCGATCTGGTCCCGCGCGACTTCACCGAGATCAACCGGCTCGCCCCGCCCGCCCTCAGCGGCGTCAACGGCCGGAACTGACGTGACCGCGCCGGCCCCGGGTGACGCCCGGGGCCGGCCGTCCGAGGAGGAGACTGATGCGCGTCCGCAGCCTTGTGCTTGTCCTCGCCCTGGCTCTCGCCGGGTGCGGGCCCCGATCCACGCCCGTGGCGTCACCGTCGGCGTCCGTCGCCGCGCCGAACGGCGTCGACCTGCTCTTCGCCCAGATGATGGTCGTGCACCACGCCCAGGCGGTGCAGCTCAGCCGCATCGTCGTCGCCGAGCCCGGGGTGAGCGAGCGGGTCCGGCACGTCGCCGGCTTCATCGCCCGCGACCAGCAACGCGAGATCGACGAGACGAACGCCTGGCTGGTCGCGTGGGGACGGCCGGCGGTGAACCCGGCTGATCCGGTGGTGCGGCAGCTGCACGGCGGTGGGGACGCCGCCGCGCACGGCATGCTGAGCGACGCCCAGCTCGAGCAGGTACGCGACGCGGCGCCGGCCGACGCGTCCCGGCTCTTCCTCCAGCAGATGATCGCCCACCACACCGGTGCGATCACCATGGCCCGCTCGGTGCTGGAGAACGGCGGCAACGCTTACATCCGTACGCTGGCCACCCACGTCATCAATGAGCAGACCGCCGAGAACGACGCCATGCGGGCGCTGCTCGCTACGCCGCCTCCAGGCTGAGCGCGCGGGGCCGCACCAGCATGGCGTGCATGTCGTCCGGCATGAGCGGCCGGCTGAAGTAGTAGCCCTGGATCGCCGGGCAGCCGGCTGTGCGCAGCGCGTCCCAGTCCGCGACGTCCTCCACGCCCTCGGCGACCACGGACATGCCCAGCGACCGGGCCAGCCACAGCACCGCCGAGATGATCGATGCCTTGCGCGGGTCGCTCGCCAACCCGGCGACGAACGAGCGGTCCAGCTTGACGATGTCCGCGGGCACGGACTGCAGCCAGGTCAGCGAGCTGTAGCCGGTGCCGAAGTCGTCCAGCGCGATCCGTACGCCCAGCGCCTTGAGCGCGTGCAGCCGGTCCTGCAGGTCCACGGAGTTGGACAGCAGGGCCGTCTCGGTGATCTCCAGGACCAGCCGGGCGGGGTCGTCCAGGCCGCTCGCCGCGAGCAGGCCGGCCAGCATCGGCACGAAGCCGGGCTCGGACAGCTGCCGCGGGCTCACGTTGACCGACACGTAGCCCAGCTCGTCGCGCCAAAGGTGCAGGTGGCGCAGGGCCTGGGCCAGCACGTGCTCGCCGAGCGGGACGACCAGTCCGGTCTCCTCGGCGGCGGCGATGAAGTGCCCGGGGGCGAGCAGCTCACCCTCGGTGGTCCACATCCGCACCAGCGCCTCGGCGCCGACGATCAGCCCGGTGGCGGGCGACACGATCGGCTGGAACCACACCGGCAGGGTCGCCTCGCGCCGGCCGTCCAGGGCCTGCCGCAGCCGGGACTCGGCGGTGATGCGCTGCTGCACCGCGACCCGCATGTCGTCGTTGAACAGCTCGAGGCGGTTGCCGCCGGCGCGCTTGGCCGCGTACATCGCGGTGTCGGCGGCGAGCACGGCCTGCTCGGCCTGGCGCGGCCCGTGCGCGACGGCCAGGCCGATGCTCAGCGCGATCTGCAGCTGGGCGCCGGCGACGGGGAGCGGCTCGGCCAGTGCGGCCAGCACGGCCCGGCCCACGCGTACGCCGGTCTCCTGCGGACCGGGCAGCGCGACCACGAACTCGTCACCGCCGAGCCGCGCCACCAGGGCACCGGCCGGCACCGTCCGCGTCACCCGGTCGGCCAGGGCGCGCAGCACGTCGTCGCCGGCGGCGTGCCCGGACCCGTCGTTGATCGTCTTGAAGCGGTCCACGTCGAGGTAGAGCACCGAGGCCGGGGCGGCGTCGGCGCTGAGCATGGCGAACAGGTCGACCTCGAAGGCGGCCCGGGACAGCAGCCCGGTCAGCGAGTCCTGGCGTACCTGGCGGCGCAGCGCGGCCTCGTGCTCCTGCTGCCGGGTGACGTCCATGCAGTGCACGAAGACCAGCCGCAGCTTGCCGTCGCGGTCGCGCAGCCCGTTGCTGTGCACCTCCACGTGCATGACGGAACCGTCGTCGTGCCGCCGGTACGCCGTCGTGAACGTCACGGGATCCGTCGCCTGTGTCAGCGCCTCGAAGACCCCGGCCTCGGCGGGATCCACCGCGGTGATCGGCAGGTCCGCCACCCCGTAACCCGGGGGCAGTTCCGCCGGCAGCCCGAGCCAGGACCGGTACGCCGAGTTGGTGCGCAGCAGCCGCCCGTCGGGCGCGAGCATCGCCATCGGTACGGGCGTCTCGTCGAAGGCGACGCTGAGCTGCGCCCGGCTCTCGGCCAGGTTGTCCTCGGCCCGCCGCTCCTCCGCCTCGGTCAGGCCCCAGGCGACCACCTGGAACGCCGCCGCCAGCAGCACCGCCAGCCCGTGCAGCAGCGCCCAGGTCAACGGGTGCAACTCGGCGCTGCGGTGGTCGTACGTGTGCTCACTGACGAGCGTGCCGAAGACGGCGTGGTGCAGTGTGGTGCCGACCAGGAAGGCGCCGAACGGTGCCCAGTCGCGGTACAACGCCAGCGCGGCCACCGCGACGAAGAAGCTGAAGTGCGACTCGGTGAGCCCGTCGGACATGGCGACGAAGCCGGCGCAGGCGACGGTGAAACCGGTCGCGACCGAGATCGAGGGCAGCCGGCGCGCGGGCAGCAGCACCGCACCGACGACGCACGGCAGGATCAGCAGGACGGTCACCAGCCAGTCCGCGTCCAGCCCGCCCCGCGCCGCGCCGAACACGGTCAGGCCGGGCACGGTCGAGGCGAGCAGCATGGTCAGCAGCCGGTGGCGACGAGCCCAGTCCTCGTCGCGCAAGCCGCCGCCGGTCGGCAGCCAACCGCGCATAGTCGAACTCCTGTCTCGTCAACCGTCTGGAGCCTGATCGGCGACCCGCGAGCGGGCATGAGCGATCGGCCGGCGCCGGCGGCGTAATCCGGTGGACGCGCGGGTCATCATGATCGGGTGGGAGTCACCCTCTCGGGCGGTATCAGGCCGAAACCGGGTCATCGTGTGCTCGCGGCCGGCCCGGTCCGCGAGCCTGCCCGGCTCGCCCCCGGCACGCCGGTCGCGGTGGGTCCCGCTACGAGCGCCGAAGTGGTGGCCGACGTCCTGGCCCGGCTGGCGGAGCTGGTCGCCGCGGGCGGTGCGGTCGCGGCCGGCGCGGACGTCGACCTGGGGGCCGGACACCGGTCGGCGCGGATCGACGGTGGTGCCGGGGACCGCCGGGACGCGGTGCTGGCCGCGCTGGCCGTACCCGGCTTCGCCGACCGGCTGGGCCCACCGCCGGCGCTGCTGGTCGCGCTCTTCGGCCCGGACGCGACCAAGCCGCTGGGCGCGGCCGCCCTCGAGGCGATCACCGCCGGCCGGTGGCCGGTGCTGCGGTACGCCGTGGCCGCCGCCGATCTGCTGGGTCCCGAGCAGCTTGTTCGGCTGCTCGCGCTGCGGGCGCCGCAGGGGGTCGACCCGTTCCCGTCCGGCCTGCCCTCGCTCGTCGGCTCCCATCTGGGCCGCGTTCTCGGCCCGCTGTCCGGGCCGCGGCGGCTGCGGCTGCTGACCGACCTCTGGGAGCAGGTCTGCGCGGCCGGGCTGGCCCGGCAGCACCGCGAGCGGCTGCTCGACAGCCAGCGCCGCCCGTCGGGCCATGAGGACCTGCGGGCCCGGGCCGAGCGGTTCGAGCACGACGAGATCCTGCTGCGGCTGCGCCAAGGATTCGGGGCCGAGCCGACCCTGGTCCAGGCCGCGCTCTGGGAGCCCCCGCCCGCGGTGTGGGCGGCCCGCGCGGCGCGGCTGCTCAGCGACGCCCTGGGCGCGACGGTCCTCGCCCGGCTGGCGACGACGGCGGTCGACGTCGGCTGTGCGGAAGCGCTGCGACGGCACAGCGACGAGATCACGGCGGCGATCACCACCCTCACCAAGCGGGAGGCCACCGCCGCCGGCCGGCCGGTGCCCGGCCTGTGCGAGCACCCGTCGCGGCCCGTCTGCTACCTGCGGGACCTGCAGCGCCTCCCGGCGGGCGGGCCGTTGAGCCCGAAACAGGTCCGGTACGTGCGCGACCGCCTCGCGCTGGCCCGCGACTACGGCCGCCTGGCGCTGGAGAACGCCCGCAACTACGTCGTACAAGGCCGGTTCCACGAGAACCAGGGAGCCCGCCCGGCCCGGTTGGCCTGGTCCGGCACCGGGCTCCGCGCGTGGCGTGAACAGGTCGGCTACTTCTCCCCGGAGCGCCGGGCCGGCTGGGAACATGCCACCGGCGAGCTGACCGCGGCCACCGAGACGGTCGGCGACCTCTTCTGGTACGCCGAACTCGCCGACGCCCTGGCCCGGCTGCGCGGCAACCCGGCCGCCGAACTCACCACCGACGAGTACGGCCCGTACGCGGACCCGGAAGCCGACCCGCCGGAGGACCCGCTGATGCCCCGCCTCGACGCCGTCGCCCCGGCCGCGGCCGGCACCGCTCAGCTCGCCGAGCTCGGCGGAAGCGTGGCACCGCGCCCGCGCACGTGGGCGGAACTCGTCGGTGGCCTGCTCGCCGGGGTCGCCGCCGCGGAGGCCCAGCCGGGCCGGTTCGCCGTCCCGGCCCCGGCCGAGGCCGCCGACGGCACCCTGCTGCCGGGCACCGACCTCCGCATCGAGGTGGCGCGGACCGGGCGGCAGCTCGCGCGCTGGGCCGGGTACATGGGCAACTGCATCGCCGGACCTTCGTACGTCGACGGCGCCGCGGTGGGCCGGCAGGTGCTGGTGGCCCTGCGCGGTCCCGACGAGCGGATCGTCGCCAACGTCGAGGTCCGGCTCACCGGGCGCGGCTGGCGGATCGGCGAGCTGAAGGCCCGGTTCAACGAGCACCCCGATGACGATCTGCGGCGGCTGACCCTGGACTGGGTCGCGTCGCTGCCGCTGCCGGCCGGGGAGGAGCCGGATGCGGGGGTCGAGCCGCTGTTGCCCGTACCGGTGCGGCGGGTGCAGCGACCGGCACCGGCGGCCCGGCTGACCGCCGAGGTGGGGGACCGCCTCGGCGAGCTGGCCGAAGCCGCCCTGCGGCCATCCCCGCTGCTCGCTGCCCTGATCCGCGCCGAGCCGGGCCCGGCAGCGCTGGTAGCCCTGCGGCGCAGCAGCCCGGCGACCCTGATCCGCGGCTGCCGGCGCCTGCTCACCGACGTGCCGATCACGGAGCTCTGGGCGGCGAGCGGGCACCGGCCGATGTCGGAGGCGGTGGCGGGCATGCCCGCGGCGGTGCGGGACAAGCTCGCGCCGCTGGGCGCGGATGTGCCGATCCCGCGGACCCTGCGCCGGGTCGCCCGGCTGCCGCGGGTCGCACCGGCCCGCAACGCGGAACTGGGGGCGATCCGGCTGCGGGCGGCGCTCGGGCACCTGCTGCGTGAGGACGCGCCCGAGCTGGCGCAGGCCATGGCCGGGCGACCGCCCCGGCAGCTGCTGCGCGCGGGCGTGCTGGCGGTGACGTCGTGGGGCGGCCTGGGCGCGGCGGGGGCGGTCACCGCGGTGACGGGTCGGCGGCGGGTGCGGGTGCCGGGTTATCCGCAGACGTCGCTGAACGACGAGGGCTGGCAGGCGGCCTGGCCGGACGCGGTCGAGCTGGGCGCCGAGCCGGGGGGATTCTGGCCCCGGATCGTCGCGCACGGTGCGCTGGTGCCGTCGTCCTGGCTCGGCGGCGGTGACTGGGCCGCGCTGTGGGGACGAGCCACCCGCTGACGCTCCCGCCCGGCCTCAACCCGGGGCGAGCTCCGGGACCGCGGTCTCGGTGTCGGACGAGCCGGGCACGGAAGCCGCGCCGCGCCGGTCGGCGTCAGGCCGGGGCGAACTCTCGGACCATGATCATCGTCGCGGCCTCGGAAGGGTGCGGCACGGTGGCCACGCCGCGCGCCGGCCGGGGCCGTGTCACCCGGGCGGCGCCGTAGACCGGGCGAGCCGCGGCGGAAGCCGGACGGACGACGCGCGCGGCAGCACCCGGACCGGCCGCCCGGGCCGGGCAGAGGGCCGACGCGGCCGCCCGGTGCGGACGGGACCCGCCCGCGGTGACCGACGCCGGTACCCGAGACGACCGGGGGTCTGCGGCGGTGACCGCAACCGATGCTGCGTGGCCGACGGCGGCGTGGGCCACGCGGACGACGCGGGCGGAACTGCGCGCGGTCCGGACGGCGACAGCGGCGACCGCGGGGACGGCGGCCGCGGGGACGGCGGCCGCGGGGACGGCGGCCGCGGGGACGGCGACTGCGGGGACGGCGACCGCGGGGACGGCGGCGCGGGAGCGACGGTCGGTCACCAGGACCCAGCACACGATCAGGGCGCTGGCCAGGCCCACCAGGGCGGACAGCCAGACGGCGGGCTGGCCGGTCGCCAGGCCGTACGTGCACCACGAGCCGCACGCGAAGGCCGCCAGCCACCAGCGCAGCGGTGACAGCCCGGCCAGGTCCTGGTTGCGGTCGCGCAGCAGCGACAGCGGCTGGGGGATCGCGCCCAGGATCGCCGTGCCGGCCAGCACCGCGCCCAGGAACGCCGCGGCGCGGGGGCCGCCGACGTCGGTCAGCCGGCCGGCGATCGCGCTGCCCGCCGCCGCCGTGAGGACTCCGGCCGCGCCGGCCGCGCTGACCAGCAGCTTGCGGCCGGTACGCAGTTCGCGCTGCTTCAGCAGTACCGTCACCAACACCGAGAGCCCCGCCACTCCGGTCACGGAGTTGGTCACGACCTGCACCGTCTCGCCGGTCAGCAGGCCGTAGGTGATCCAGCCGACCGGCATCGCGGTGCCCTGCCAGCAGGCGGTCGCGGAGAGTCCCTTGGTGCGGCCGCGGGCGACGGAACGCCAGACCTGGGGCCAGGGGAGAGCGATGGACAGAGCGGCGCCGAACCAGCCGAGCAGAGCGATGGAATGCATGATCCAAATCCGGTCGTCGGGACAGAGGCGGCCGGAGCGTCCCGGCCACCTGTGCCCCATCGGCGTCGCCGCCGGACCGGCTGACAAGATCCATCCGTGAGAGGTGACACGGCGGGAAACCACCGTTTCGCACCCAAGTTCCGGAGGGACCGAGCGATATGGCGACGCGCCCACTGATCGACCTGCACCGGCACCTGGAGGGCTCGATCCGCTCGAGCACGTTCCTGGACGTGGCCCGCCGCGACGGCCATCCGCTGGCGGCGCAACCCCGGCCCCGGGACCTGCTCGTCGCGGACGGGCCGTTGGGTGGGCTGCTGCCGTACCTGGCCAAGGTCGACGACCAGATCGGGGTGTTCCGCACGCTCGACGACTGGCGGCGGGCCGGGCGGGAGGCGGTCGAGGACGCCTTCGACGACGGCCTCGACTACGTGGAGCTGCGCTTCAGCCCGTACTTCATCCAGCAGCAGACCGGCCTCGCCCCGGCCGCGGTGATCGACGCGGTCGCCGACGGTGTCGCGGCCGGCAGCCGCGGCACCGGGCTGCGGGCCGGCCTGATCGCGACGATCCTGCGCGACCTCGGACCGGAACGCGCCCTGGAGCAGGTCGCCACGTTCCTCACCCGGCGTGCCGTGTGGTGCGGCGTCGACCTGGCCGGCAACGAGGCCGGGTACGCGGCCGCGCTGTTCGCCCCGGCGTTCGCCCGGGTCCGCGCCGCGGGACTGCACGTCACGGTGCACGCGGGGGAGGCGGCGGGCCCGGAGAGCGTCCGGGCGGCGGTCGAGGACCTCGGCGCCGAGCGGATCGGCCATGGGGTACGCGCCGCCGAGGATCCGCGCCTGCTGGAGGACCTGGCCCGGGCCGGGGTGACGCTGGAGGTGGCGCTGACCAGCAACACCCAGACCGGGGCGGCGCCGGGCTACCGCGACCACCAGATCCACACCCTGCTGGCGGCGGGTGTGGCGGTCACTCTCAACACCGACAACCCGCGCGTCAGTGACGTCACGCTGTCCCAGGAGCACGCCCTGGCCCGTTACGCCACGGGCCTCACCGACCAGCAGCTGACCCTGGTCGCCCGGCAGTCCGCGACGGCCGCTTTCGCCGACTTGAGCTTTCCGGAGGCCTGAACCGAACGGCAACCGTGGCGCCCCCGTTCTGCGCTCCCCGGTTTCGTCAGGGTCCCGAAGTGGATGGCATGACGGACACGCAGATCGTTGAGCTGGGGCTGCAGGCCATGACCATCGCCGCGAAGATGTGCGCGCCGGTGCTGTTGACCGCGCTGCTGATCGGTTTCGCGATCTCGTTGTTCCAGTCGGTGACCCAGATCCAGGAGGCGACGCTGTCGTTCGTCCCGAAGGCGGTGGGCGTGGGTGCGGCGATCCTGTTCTCGGGCAACTGGATGTTGCACGAGATGGTGACCTTCACGACGCAGCTGTTCGAGAAGATCCCGACCCTGGTCGGCTGACCTTCCGAGCAACGCAAAGGGCCGCCCATCGGGCGGCCCTTTTCGTTTGTCCTGGTCACACGGCCGAGGCCGCCGCCTTCACCAGCTCCACGGTCTGGTCGATGGTCGCCGCCCGGTCGGCGGCGAAGGCCTCGTCGATGATCACCAGCGGATCGGCCGGGTAGACCAGCGCCGAGATGTGCAGGTGCCCGCCCGGAATGTCGGTCGCGCCCAGCGCCAGCCGCAGGCGGTTGGACCTGTACATGCTTTCGTTGGACAGGTAGCTGCCGCCGCCACCGGACTGCGCTTGCGAACCAGGGGTCGGCCCGTTGTTGTGACACCGCACCGCGGCCGGGTCGGGACGGGTGCCGGCCGGCCATTCGCACAGCCGGGGGTTCAGGGCCGTCGGCCACGGGCCCGTACCGGCCGCGACCATCGCCGCCCACGGCAGCGTCGTCTCGATGAACTCGGGCTGGGGCTGCGGCTGCGGCCAGCGCGGCGCCGGGGGCACCGGCTCGGCCACGCCCTCGTTGTTGTTGTCCGGCGAGCCGCCGCGCCAGGCACCGGCCCACTGCTCGATGTTCATCAGGCCGCGGTTGCCCTGGCTGATCGTCATGATCAGGTCGGCGCGCTGCCGGGACCGGGCGGTCAGGTGCGGCCCGAAGGTGTCCTCGACGATGCCGGCGTCGAAGCCGCTCCACGTCACCGGCAGCGCCACGGCCTGCACCTGCACCCGGTGGCCGGCCGCGGTGAAGCGCAGCCCGTCGAGCTGCAGCGCCGACGCCCCGGACGGGTTCGACCGGCGGATCTCCCCGTTCAGCTGGTACGGGTCGAACCCGCTGACCAGCACCCGCCGCACCCCGCGCGCGAAGTCGGTGGAGGAGACCCCGCGGGCCGCGTACTCGTACGTCCGCAGCAGGCCGGTGCGCTGGTCGTCGGCCAGCGGGAACGCGGGCCGCCACTGCCGCAGGTCACGCGTGCCCATCAGCCGGGTCCAGTACAGCGGGCGGTCGTCGTACCGCTCGATCGTGCCCATCCGCACCTTGCCCTGCGCCCGCAGCACCGCCGTGCGCCACAGCCGGTCACCCTCGCGCCGCAGCACGCGCTGCGCGTCGGCGACCGACCGCGTCCGGCACAGCGACCCCGCCAGAGCCCGCGCGTACGGCGTGAACCCACCCGCCTCGACCAGCTCGTAAGGCACCCGCGTCCCACCGGGCAGCGCCGGGGTCTCGATCCGGCCCTCCTCGTAGGTGACGGGGGCTGTGCGGTCGTAACACCCCGCGGGGCCTGCGGCCGTAGCGGCCTGGGGAACGGCCAGGAGTGCCGCGCTGACAGCGATCACGGTGACCAGACGCATCGGACCTGCCTTCACAGAGGGCATCGACCTGGGTAACTATATCGTGAATCCGGGCGCGTCCCGGGTGAGAACGGACACCCGTTCCGCCCCCAGGGCCGCGGCCAGCGCGGCGGTCAGCCGGACGATGTCGGTGGCCGATTCCTCGTGCAGAGCCTCGGCCACGACGAGCGCGGTCGTGGTGTCCGCGGTGACGGCGGAGAGCCCGCTCTGCCGGTTGGTCCACCGCCGGGCGTGGGCGTTGCCGGCGGTGTCGGCGAACGTCACCTCGCCGGGCGCCGGGTGCTCCTTCTCGCCGCCGAAGGCCAGGTAGCTCTCGGCCCCGGTGGCGTGGCGCACCTCGAGGTCACCGTCGATCCGGGCGACGTCCAGCGCGGCGACCGGAATCGCGGAGGCCGCGGACATCGCGTTGCAGACGTCGACCAGCGGGTGCACGGTGGGCAGCTCACCGTCGCGCCGCATCCGGCGCAGCAGCGACTCGGAGGCGCAGCGGTACTGGGTGGCCCGGACGCCCAGGGCAGTGAGGCCCGCCGCCACGCCTGGATCTCGGGAAACTGACCTTCGGGACCGGCCGCCAGCCGTTCGCGCGCGACCATGAGCTGCTGCGCGACCACGTCGGCGGCGTGCGCGGGGGTGGGTGCGGCCGTCACGAGCAGAGCGCCCGCGGCAAGAGCCAGGAACTCCCGCCAGATGTCGTCGTGATGCTGGAACCTCATGCGATCTCCCCGGTGAGTGCGGGCACCGGACGGCGACCCGTGAGCGGCCGGCCGGGACTTTCCCCAGCGGTGGTGCGCAGGCCGATCGCCAGGCCCAGGGCCACGACGGCGATGCCGGCCCAGACCAGCGGGCGGGGCGCCGGTCCGCCCAGGGCCATCCCGGCCAGGGCGGCGGCGATCGGTGCGATGCCGGTGAGCAGTCCGGCCCGCCCGGCGCCGAGCCGCGACACGCAGGCGTACCAGAGGACGAACGCCACCGCTGTCACCGCGACCGCCAGATAGGCCCCGGCGGCCAGGTCGCTCCCGGTCAGCCGGAACGCCGCGGCCGGGCCCTCGTGCAGCACGCCCAGCACCGCCAGCATCACCGCCGCCAGCCAGGTGGCGTGCACGGACACCCCGACCGGGCCGTGCCGGGCCAGGACCGGCACCGCGAGCAGGGTGAACGCCGCCTCGCAGGCGAAGGCGACCACCGCCCAGAGCAGCCCGATCCCGTCGGTGCGGCCCATGCCCTGCACGAGCCCGGCTCCGATGGTCACCACGACCGCGCCCGCCAGGACCGCCGGCGCCGGGCCGCGTCCCTCCAGCAGCGGGCCGATCGCGGCGAGCAGCACAGGTACGCAGGCCACCGCGACGCCCAGCACCGCCGGTTCGGCGTGCCGGGCGCCCTGGACCAGCGCCACGTTGAAGATGACCAGGCCGGTCGCGGCGATGCCGGCCAGCCAGAGCCATTCGGTGCCGCGCGGGCGGACCGGCCGCCGGCGGCTCAGCGCGGCGAAGCCGAGCAACAGCAGGCAGGCCAGCGCGTACCGCAGGGCCTGGATGGTGACCAGCGGGGCGTCGGCGATCTCGGCGGAGACAGCGACGCTGCCGCCGACACAGGACATGGCCGCGGAGCCGGCGGCGAGGGGCAGGAAACGGGACACACGAACCATGCTCGGCGCGAGTATGGTCCAGCAGGAAGGACCAATCTTCGGTTCGAGGAGTGGACCAAATCGACTTCCTGGAGCTGCATCCCGGCGCGGCGCCGGCCAAGGGCGTCACGGCCTGGCTGGTCGACGCGCTGCGCGCCGCGATCGGCGACGGCCGGCTGGCCGCCGGGGCCCGGCTACCGGCCACCCGGGCGCTCGCCGGTGATCTCGGACTGTCCCGCGGGGTCGTCGTGGAGGCGTACCAGCGGCTGACCGACGAGGGGCTGCTCAGCGGGCGCACCGGGGCCGGGACCGTGGTGACCGGGCTGGCGGCCCAGCCCCAGACGCGGAGCCGGCCCCGGGAGCCTTCCGCGATGCGGCTGCCACTGCCGCCCTCACCCGGCGTCGACCTGGACCTCTCTCCCGGCGTACCGGATCTGTCGGCTTTTCCCCGGGCGGCCTGGCTGCGCGCCGAGCGGGCGGTGCTCGCGACCGCGACCAACGCCGACCTCGGCTACGGCGACCCGCGCGGCAACCCGCGGCTGCGCGGCGAGCTGGCCGGCTGGCTGGCGCGGACCCGCGGCGTGCAGACCGGCCCCGACGACCTCATCGTCGTCAGCGGCGTCGCCCAGGCCCTCGCGCTGCTGGCCCAGACCCTGCGGAGCCGGGGCAGCACCGAGGTGGCGGTGGAGGATCCCGGCTCCCGGGGCACCCGCGACGAGCTGGCCCACTGGGGGCTGCGACCGGTGCCCGTCCCGGTCGACGACGAAGGGCTGCGGGTCGACCGGCTCGCCGCCACCGGGCTGGAGACCGTGCTGCTCACCCCGGCCCACCAGTTCCCGACCGGGGTGGTGCTGAGCCCGGCCCGGCGCCGCGCCCTGCTGGCCCGGCCCGGCCTGATCATCGAGGACGACTACGACGCCGAGCACCGCTACGACCGGGCGCCGGTCGCCGCGCTGCAGGCCTCGGCGCCCGACCGGGTCGCCTACACCGGCAGCGTCTCCAAGTCGCTGGCCCCGGGCATGCGCCTGGGCTGGCTGATCGCGCCGCGCGCGCGGCACGCCGACCTGGTCACCGCCAAGCACGCCAGCGACCTGGGCAACCCGGCGTTGCCCCAGCTCATTTTCGCCCACCTGCTGGCCGGCGGCGACTACGAACGCCACCTGCGCACGGTCCGCCGCCGGCAGGTCCGCCGCCGCGACGCCCTGCTGCACGGCCTGCGCGAGCACGTGCCCCACGCGCGCGTCGAGGGCGTCGCCGCCGGACTGCACCTGCTCATCACGCTGCCCGGGCCGGCCGACGACACCGAGCTGGCGCGCCGGCTCGAACAGGACGGCGTCCGCGTCCACCCGCTCTCCTGGCACCGGCTGCTCGACGGGCCGCCGGGCCTGGTGCTCGGCTACGCCGCCCTGCCCCCGGACCGCCTGCTGGAGGCGGCCCGCCGGATGGGACGCGTGCTGGGCGCTCAGCGCGCCCGATAACGGGTACGGCTGCCGAAGGTCCGGTCCTCAAGCTCGACCCAGGCCAGCTGCGGCACCACCGCGGCCAGCTCGCCGAACACGTGCAGGGCGACCAGCTCGAACGTGGGCCGGAAGGCGAACCGCGCCGTCCACACGCCGGTCCCGAGCACCTGAGCCCAGCCGTCGAGGCGTTCGGCCAGCTCGTCGGTGTCGAAGAACCAGCCCCGCTCGGTGAGCTGGGCGTCGTCGAACGCCACGGCGGCCCGCAGCACGACCTCGACCGTGGCGCCCGGCTCCAGCGGGGACAGCCCGCGACGTTCCCGTACCGGTGACGGCAGGCCCTGCCGGGCCCGGAACGCCCGCTCGACCTCGACCTCGTAAGCCATCGTCGCCGCCGTCAGTCGAGCAGGCTGCTGTAGTCGGCGATGGTCAGCGGGGTGTCGGCCAGCGAACCGTCCGAGCGCGGCACCCACAGCGGCGCGCCGTCCGCCACGAAGGACACCGTGCCCACGTCCGGCAGGCTGGTCAGCGTGCAGACGATCTGCCCGAACGCGAGCACCTCGTCGCTGCGTACCCCCGGCCCGGCGCGGTCGCCCAGGGTGACGGTGGCGCGCCGGCCGGCCAGGTCGATGTTCGTCACGGTCGTCGTGGTCAGCGCGCTGGACAGCCCGTCCTCACTCTCCTCCGCGGTCGGCCCGGCCAGCAGGGCGTCGAGCTGCTGGGCCGGGGTCAGCGGCGCGGGCACCCGGCGCGGCACCCGGACGAGCCGGCCGTCGCGGACCAGGTAGAGCCGCAGCACCGTCGAGCCGGCCACCTGCGCCGCCGGGCTCCCGGACCGGTCCACCGGGCCCGAGGCGCCCAGGCTGCGCGGCTCGGCGTCCAGCGGCACCCCGCACCCGGCCAAGGCCAGCACGGCCAGCGTCAGCGTCCCCAGAATCCTGGCGCGTCTCATGGCCGGCACCCCGGCAGGTCCACCCGGAAGCGGGCGCCGCCGCCGGGCCGGTCCAGCACCGCGGCCGTCCCGCCGTGCGCGGCCGCGTGCTGGGCGACCAGGGCCAGACCCAGCCCCGCGCCACCCGAGTCGGCCCGGGCGCCGGCGGACCGGCCCCGGACGAACCGGTCGAAGATCAGCGGCTTGTCCTCCGGGCTGACCCCCGGACCCTCGTCGTCGACGTCGATCCGGCCCACGTCACCGTCCAGGCGCAGGCTCACCGCGACCGGGCCACCGCCGTACGCGCGGGCGTTATCCAGCAGGTTGCCGAGCAGCTGCCCGACCCGGCGCCGGTCCACGCTCCACCGGGACTCGCCGTCGGCCGCCACGATCGTCGCCGGCAACCGGCGTTCCCGGCACACCTGCCGGGCCAGATCCGCCACGTCCGTGGTGGTGCGGGCGGCCGGCCGGTCACTGCGGGACAGCTCCAGCAGGTCGTTGACCAGCTGCTGGAAGTGCGCGATCTCCTGGGTGACCAGGCCCGCGGCGGTGGCGGTGCGCTCGTCGAGGTGCTCGCGGCGGCGCTCCAGCACGCTCGCCGCCGCGGCCAGCGTCTGCAGCGGGGACCGCAGCTCGTGGCTGACGTCGGCGGCGAACCGGCGGTCGCGTTCCAGCCGGGCCGACAACTCGTCGACCATGTGGTTGAACGACGTGGTGAGCCGAGCCAGGTCAGGCTCGGCCGCCGGGTCCAGCCGGTACTTCGAGGCGCCACCGGCGATCTCCTGGGCGGCGTCGGCCACCCGGCGCAGCGGGCGCAGGACGTATCGGCTCGCGTACCAGCCGAGCCCGGCGCCCAGCACCGCCGTGCCCATCGCGACCAGGGTCAGCACGACCGTCAGCACGCTCAGGGTGTGCTCCAGCTCGCGCAGCGAGTCGATCTCGTAGAAGACGTCGCCGGGGGCGAGCGGCACCGCCACCACGATGCTGGCGTGCCCGCCGGTGCGGATCCGCTGCACCGAGGCGGTGCCCGCGGCCGCCTGCCGCTGCAGGGCCACCGGGATCGCGCCGGTGCTGCCCTCGTCGGCCTTGAGGGCGTACCAGTCGCCCCGGCGTTGCAGCAGCGCGCGGCGGCTCTCGCCGGTGTCCAGGACGCGGAGCACGGCGGCGACGTCCGGGCGGGTGGTGGCGCCCAGGCCGGCCCGGACCACCGCGGCGTCGTCGTACGCGGCCCGCACGGCGGTGCGCTCCCGTTCCTTGATCAGCGACTGCCGGGCCACCTGGTACGACGCCAGCGCCATCGTCGCCGACAGGGCCAGCGCGCCCGCGGCGAAACCGGCCACCACCCGTACCCGCAGCCCGGCGCGCCTCATCGCTGCAGCTTGTAGCCCAGGCCGCGGACAGTGACCAGGTGCCGCGGGGCGCCCTCGCCGTCCTCGATCTTCTGCCGCAGCCGGCCCACGTGCACGTCCACCAGCCGCTCGTCACCGCCGTCGTAGCCCCAGACGCGCTGCAGCAGCTGGTGGCGCGACAGCACCCGGCCCGGATGCTCGGCCAGCTCGCACAACAGCTGGAACTCCGTACGGGTGACGGCGACCGGGGTGCCGGCCAGCCGGACCTCGCCGGCCTCGGGGGAGATCTCCAGGTCCCCGAAGCGCAGCACCGGTACCTCGTCACCGGCTCCGGCCCGGGCCCGGCGGCGCAGTGCCCGCAGCCGGGCCGTCAGCTCCTTCACCGCCACCGGTTTGACCAGGTAGTCGTCGGCGCCGGCCTCCAGCGCGGCCACGATGTCGTGGGTGTCGTCGCGGGCGCTGATCACCACGATCGGCACGTCGTGGGCGCGGCGCAGGGTCCGGATGCACTCGAAGCCGTCGATGCCCGGCAGCATGAGGTCGACCAGCACCGTGTCGGCGGGCCTACGGCGCTGGGCGGCGATGCCCTCCTCGGCGGTCGGGGCGCCGGTGACCTCGTAGCCCTCGTCCTCCAGCGCCAGCACCAGCGACAGCCGGATCCGGTCGTCGTCCTCGATCACCAGCACTGCTGACATGCTCTGCATCATCCCCGCCCGGCCGCGTGCCGCCAAAGGACCGGCGCGGGCCCGGCCGGACTGTCACGCAACCGTCATACGGTTGCGGATCACCCGCCACACACCGGGTCGAACCTTGCAGCTGTGAGCGGTGAGCACGCGATGCGGGAGACGACCGTGGTCGTCACCGAGGCGCTGGCCGGTGCGACGGTCGACCGGTGGCAGTCCCGGTTCCGGGACGCGGTCGCCGGGCGCCCGGCCCGGCTGATCGTCGACCTGCGGCACAGCCCGCGGATAGACGCGGCTGCCATCGTGGTGCTGCTGCAGGTGCACCGGGAGCTGATCCGCGCCGATGCCCGGCTGACGCTGCGCGCTCCGGGCGCGCGGGTCCGCCGGATGCTGGGTCTGGCCCGCGTGGACCACGTGCTCGAGGTCGAGGAGGCCCGATGACCGCATCCGAGGTGGAGCTGGACGTACGGCTGGACGCCGTGGTCGTGCACGTGCGAGCCGGGATGGATGCCACGGCGGCGCCGACGCTGCGGGAGAGCCTCGCCGACGCCGTCGACCGGCATCCGCACGTGGTCGTGGACCTGACCGAGGTGCCGACCCTGGACGACGTCGGGCTCGGTCTGCTGGTCCGCGCGCACCGGCGGGCCCGGCGCCGGGACGGGCTCGTGGTCCTCGCCGGTCCGTCGCGGTTCGTCATCACCGTGCTGCACACGATGCACGTGGACGGGCTGTTCCCGATCTTCGACGACTGCCCGGCCGCCCTGGAATGGCTGCGCGCCGAATTTCCCGGCTGACCGCGACGGTCGGGGATGCCGCGGCCGCGGGCGCCGCCACTCGCGGGGGCACCCGAGCGGCGCGGCCTCGCGACCGCGTCATCCGGGCCCATGATCAGGTACGCACATGGCGGTCCGCCCGCGGCCACATGACGGTTGTGTGACGGCTACGGTGGCAACCGTGCGATACGTGCAGGCGCCGCAGCGGTACGACGGGCCCGGCCCGGTGCTCTTCCTGGCCGGCGGCATCACGGACTGCCCCGACTGGCAGTCGCAGGCCGTGGCCCTGCTGCGCGACACGCCCGGGCTGACCGTGGTCGATCCCCGCCGCGCCACCTTCGACCTCGCCGACCCGGACGTGGCCATCGAGCAGATCACCTGGGAGCACGCCCACCTGCACCGCGCCGACGTGGTGCTGTTCTGGTTCGCCCCGGGCGGCAGCGTCCAGCCCATCACCCTGTACGAGCTGGGCGTGCACGTCACCCGCGGGGTCCCGCTGGCGGTCGGGGCCGACCCGGGCTATCCGCGCCGGCACGACGTCGAGGTGCAGCTCGCCCTGGCCCGCCCCGGCCTGCGGGTCCACGACACGCTGGCCGCCACGGTGCGGGAGGCCGAAGTGCTCAGCTCAGCCGCCCGGTCGCCGATGAGCGGGGTCCACGAGGCGTAGGCGGATGCACTACGGTCGGTTGATCACGGTGTGGCGAAAGGAGCGCGGGTGACGGCCTCCGATCCGCAGCTGCAGGCCCTGCGAGCCCTGCACGCGGTGACCAAGCGCGTGCACGCCAGCCTGGACCTCACCCAGACCCTGGACGCTGTCGCGAGCGGGGTCGTCGAGGCGTCCGGCTTCGGCCTCGCCGCCGTCAACCTGGCCGAGGAGAACGGCGACTACACCACCGTGGCCGTGGCCGGCAGCGACGACCTGCGCCGGGAGCTGCTGGGCACCCGCGGCTCGGCGGAGAACTGGCGGGAGCTGTTCCGCCGCGCCGAGCGCTGGGGCTCGCTCTACTTCGTCGACCACCGCAACGGCGTGCCCGAGTCGCTCTACGTCTGGGTCCCGGACATCGAGCCGACCGACGACCCGGAGCTGTGGCACCCGCTGGACTGCCTGTTCGCGCCGCTGATGGCGCCGTCCGGGGAATGGGTCGGCGTGCTCAGCGTCGACCTGCCCGACGACGGGCGCCGCCCGGACGCCCAGCAGCAGGAGATCCTCGCCTTCTTCGCCGAGCACGCCGCCATCGCCATCCAGCACGCCCGGCTGCACTCGCAGCTCGAGCGCAGCCAGGCCGAGGCGGAATACGCGGCGACCCATGACAGCCTGACCGGCCTGGCCAACCGGACCCTGCTCAAGACCAGCATCGACGCCCTGCCGGCGAAGGGTGCGCCGCAGGTCGGGGTGCTGGTGGTGGACCTCGACGGCTTCAAGAAGGTCAACGACGACGCCGGGCACGAGGCGGGCGACGAGGTGCTGCGGATCGTCGCTCAGCGCCTGCAGCACCACTTGCGCCCCGACGACGTGCTGGCCCGCACCGGCGGCGACGAGTTCGTCGCGGTGCTGACCGGCGACGACCTGTCCCGGGCCCTGCCGGAGGCCGCCCAGCGGCTGCGCGAGGCGATCCGCGAGCCGATCTGCGGCAGCACCGGCGTGCACCGCATCGGCGCCAGCGTCGGCTATGCGATCGGCCGGGCCGGCGAGGACTTCTCCCGGCTGGTGGCGACCGCGGACGCGGAGATGTACAGGGAGAAGCGCCGGGCTAACGCCCCGGTCTCGTGACCCGCAGGTCGGCCGTGATGCGCTCGGCGGTGGCCAGCAGCGCCGGCAGCAGCTCGGCGCGCATCGCGGCCACCGACGTACGGCTGGCGTGCACCGAGACGTTGACGGCGGCGGTGACAGCCCCGGAACGGTCGGCCACGGGCGCGGCCATCGAGCGCAGCCCTTCCTCCAGCTCCTGGTCGACGATGGCGTAACCCTGCTCGCGGACCCGCGCCAGCTCGGCCCGCAGCTCCGCGACCGACCCGACCGTCCGCGCGGTGAGCCGCTCCAGCCGTACCCGCGACAGATAGGCCTGGACCTGCTCGGCGGGCAGATGCGCGATCAGCACCCGGCCCATCGAGGTGGCGTACGCCGGGAACCGGGTACCCACGTTGATCGCCACGGTCATGATCCGCCGGGTCGGCACCCGGGCCACGTAGACCACGTCGTCACCGTCGAGCACCGACACCGACGACGACTCGTGCACCTCGGCGGAGAGCTGTTCCAGGTGCGGCTCGGCCACGTCGGGCAGCGACAGGCTGGACAGGAACGCGTACCCGAGCTCCAGCACCCGCGGCGTCAGCGAGAACAGCCGGCCGTCGGTGCGGACGTAACCGAGGTCGGTCAGGGTGAGCAGGAAGCGCCGGGCGGCGGCCCGGGTGAGGTCGCAGATCCGGGCCACCTCGCTGAGCGTGAGCTCCCGGTGGTGGGCGTCGAAGGCCCGGATGACGGCGAGCCCACGCTCCAGGGACTGGACGAAGTGCGGCTCACGCGCGTCGTCACTCATCGCTGCGACCACCGCGTCACGCCCCGGACCCGTCGTCGGTCAGCACGGCCTCGGCGATCTTGAAGGCGGCGTTGGCGGCGGGCACGCCCGCGTACACGGCGGTGTGCAGCAGCACCTCGGCGATCTCGTCCGGACTGAGCCCGTTACGGCGGGCGGCCCGCACGTGCATCGCCAGCTCGTCATGACACTGCAGGGCGGTGAGCAGCGCGAGCGTCACACAGGACCGGGTACGCCGGTCCAGGCCCTCCCGGGTCCACACCTGCCCCCAGGCGGCCCGGGTGATGTACTCCTGGAACGGCGCGGTGAAGCCGGTGGTGGCCGCGACCGCCCGGTCGACGTGCGCATCACCGAGCACCTCGCGCCGTACGGCCATGCCCTCGGTGTAGTCGTCAGCCATCGAGCGCCTCCAGAATGAGTCGGTTCGCGGTCGCTGCCTGCTCGAAACTGGCCAGATGCGCCGCATCGGCGACGACTTCGAGCCGGGCACCGGGAATCGCCGCGGCGATGGCGGCACCGTGGGCGGGCGGCGTGGCCGGATCGTCGGCCCCGGCGACCACCAGCGTGGGGGCGGTGACACCGGGCAGGTCCGGCCGCAGATCCATGTCCTCGATCGCCGCGCACGCGCCCGCGTACCCGATCGCCGGGGTCGCCGCGACCATGTCCCGCAGCCGCCGCACCTCGCCCGGATGGGCCGCCGCGTAGCCCGGGGTGACCCAGCGGGCGACGACCGCGTCGGCGACCGCGGCGGTGCCCCCGGCCCGGACCGTCGCGGCCCGCTCGGCCCAGGCGGCCGGCGGCCCGAGCCGGGCGGACGTGCAGAACAGCACCAGCCGGTCGACCCGCTCGGGCGCGTGCGCGGCCAGCCACATGGCGGTCATCCCGCCGAGCGACAGGCCACAGACATCGGCCCGCGCGACCCCGAGCCGGTCCAGCAGGGCGAGCGCGTCGCGCCCGAGATCGGCCAGACCATACCGACCCGGGGGTACGGGGGAGCGACCGTGACCGCGCGCGTCGTACCGGATCACCCGGCGGGCGCTGAGCGCGGGCAGCTGCGGCTCCCACATGCTCAGATCCGCCCCCAGCGAATTGATCATGAGCAGCGGGGGAGCATCGGCCGGCCCGTCTGTGCGGTGATGCACCGCGACCGCGCTCATCGCCGGACCGCCGATCCGGCCTGCGGCCACGCGTGGCGCCCGGCCGCCGGGGACGTGCGGGTTCGGGCCGCGCTCATCGCCGGGCTGCTTTCAGGGCGCGGTCGATCAGGGCGTCGGAGCTGCCCAGGTAGGTCTCCGGCGACAGCAGGCCGGCCAGGCGGGCCGGGTCCAGGTGGGCGGTGATCGCGGGGTCGGTGCTCAGGTCGCCGCGGGCGACGGCCGCGCGGACCACCGCGTGCGCCTCGGTGCCCAGGGCCGGGCGCAGTGCTCCGGCGACCCGTTCGGCGAGCAGGGCGCCGTGGGTGAGGTCGAGGTTGGCGCGCATCCGGGCGGCGTCCACCCGCAGGTCCGTCAGAGCCCGGCGCAGCTGGTGGGCGGCCGAGCCGGTCGAGGTGAGCAGCGCCCGCAGCGGCTGCCACTCGGCGTGCCAGTCGCCGGCGGCCCGCTGGTGCTCGTGCGCCATGGCGGCGAGCAGGGTGGCGATCAGTCCGGGGGCCTGGGCGGCCGCGGCGGCGGCGCTGATCGCGGCGATCGGGTTGTGCTTGTGCGGCAGCGTCGACGAGCCGCCGCCGTCGCCGCCCTCGGCCACCTCACCCACCTCGGTCTGGGCGAGGAGGACCAGATCCCGGGCGACCTTGGCGATCGCCCCGGCCGCGGCCCCGAGCGCCCCGGCCAGGTCGGCGACGCGGGTCCGCTCGGTGTGCCACGGCAGGTCCGGCTCCGCCAGCCCGACCTCGGCGCTGAACGCCCCCATCATGCAGACCCCGACATCGCCGACGTCTTCGGCGCCCACGGCCTGCCCGGCGCCCGCGGCCTGCTCGGCGCCCGCGGCCTGCTCGGCGCTCGCGGCCTGCTCGGTGCCCGCGGCTTGTCCGGTGTCCGCGGCTTGTCCGGCGCCTGTTGCTTGTCCGGCGCCTCCGCGTTGCGCGGCTTCTCCGGTCCGGCCGGCCGGCGGATCGCCGGGCTGGAACGCGGCGAGGGTGCCGGCAGCCCCGCCGAGCTGGGCGGCGAGCCGGTGCTCGCGGACCTCGATCAGCCGGCGCCGTGCAGTGTCGAGGCCGGTCAGCCACCCCGCCGCGATCAGGCCGAACGTCGTCGGCAGCGCCTGCTGCAGCAGAGTCCGCCCGGCCACCACCGTCCCCCGGTGCCGGTCGGCGAGCGCCGCGGTCAGTTCGGTCACCGCGGCCAGGTCGGCCAGCAGCGGCCCGAGCGCCCGCTGCGCGACCAGCATCGCCGCCGTGTCCACGATGTCCTGGCTGGTCGCACCCCGGTGCACCAGCGGCGCGACCTGCTCGGGCACCGCCGCCCGGAGCCGTTTGATCAGCGGTACCACCGGGTTGCCCGTACCGGTCGCCTCGGCGCCCAGCTCGCCCGGGTCCACCGCCAGGCTCGCGCAGGCGGCCGTGACCGCCGCGGCGTCCTCGGCCGCGGCGAGCCCGCACCGGGCGGCCGCCCGGGCCAGCGCGGCCTCGGCGTCGAGCATCGCCCGCACCCACGCCCCGTCGGCCACGGCCGCCCGCACGTCCCCGGCGGCCAGGACCCCGTCGAACAGCCCGCCGGCGGCGGCGTCAGACGGTGAAGAAGACGGTCTCATCGGGCCCCTGCAGGGTGATGTCGAAGCGGTAGCCGTCCGAGGATTTCTCCGCGATCAGGGTGCCGCGCCGGTCGGCCGGGACGCGGGCCAGGACCGGGTCGGCCTCGTTGGCGGCCGGCTCGTCGGCGAAGTAGACGCGGGTGACGACCCGGTGCAGCAGGCCGCGGGCGAACACCGACATGTCCAGGTGCGGGGCCTGGTCCTGGACCACGCCCGGCTTGACGGTGCGGATCGCGTACCGGCCGTCGTCGTCGGTGGCGCAGCGGCCCAGGCCGCGGAAGCCGGGGGTGTGGAAGCGGCCCGAAGGGTCGCTCTGCCAGGTCTCCACCAGGGCATCTTTCACCACGTCGCCGCTGCCGTCGCGGATCTCGCCGCGCAACCACACGGCCCCGGGCGCGTCGGCCGCGACCACGTGCGGGCCCTCGTCCCAGGTGAGCCCGATCGACAGGTACGGCCCCACGGTCTGCGACGGCGTCGCGTTCGTGCTCATCGGGTCTCCATCGGCGTCGCGGCCGCCCCGCTGAGCACGATGTCGAAGCGGAAGCCCAGCGCCCACGACTCGACGGTGGCACCCAGGTCGAAGCCGGCCACCAGCCGGTCGCGGGCGAACTCCGGCACCGAGTGGTAGATCGGGTCGTAGGCGAACAGCGGGTCGTCCGGGAAGTACATCTGGGTGACCAGGCGCTGGGTGAACGCCCGGCCGAACAGCGAGAAGTGGATGTGCGCGGGCCGCCACGCGTTCGGGTGGTTGCCCCACGGGTACGCGCCCGGCTTCACCGTCACGAAGCGGTAGTTGCCCTGCGCGTCGGTCATCGTGCGGCCCACGCCGGTGAAGTGCGGGTCCAGCGGCGCGTCGTGCCGGTCCCACTTGTGCAGGTAGCGGCCGGCCGCGTTGGCCTGCCACACCTCGACCAGGGTGTCCGGCACCGGCCGGCCGTCGGTGTCGCGGACCTGCCCGTGCACCACGATGCGCTGGCCCTGTGCCTCGCCGGTGCCGTCCACGGTCAGGTCGGCGTCCGCGGCGGCCACCGGGCCCTCGCCCAGCACCGGCCCGGTCAGCTCGGTCAGCGTGTGCGGCAGCAGGATCGGCGCCTGGTGCGGGGCCCGCAGGATCGTCGACTTGTAGCCGGGGGACAGCAGCGGCGGGTGCGCGGTCATGGGTTCTCCTTCGCTCCGGTCAGTGCGCGCAGGGCGGTCAGCTCGTGCTCGTTCGGCGGCTCGGTGCTGGTCAGGGGGTCGGTGACGCGCAGTTTCCAGCCGGTGGCCGCGACGGCCTGCTCGGCGGTGACCCCGGGGTGCAGGCGGGTCAGGGTCAGCTCCCGGGTCTCCGGGTCCGGCTCCAGCACGCCCAGGTCGGTGATGACCAGGACCGGCCCGCGTCCGCGCAGGCCCAGCCGGGCCCGGTCGCCGGGGCCGCGGCCGTGACCGACGGAGGTGACGAAGTCGACCCGGTCGACGAACGTCCGCGGGCTCTGCCGTACCACCACGATGACCTCGCCGCAGGACGCCGCGATCTCCGGGGCGCCGCCCGCGCCGGGCAGCCGTACCCCGGGGTCGGCGTAGTCGGCGCCGATGACGGTGGTGTTGATGTTGCCGTGCCGGTCGATCTGGGCCGCGCCCAGGAAGCCGACGCCGATCCGGCCGGGCTGCAGCCAGTAGTTGAACATCTCCGGGACGCTGACCACCGCGTCGGCGGTCGCGGCGAGCACGCCGTCGCCGATGGACAGCGGCAGCCGGTCCGGCTTGGCGCCGATCGTGCCGGACTCGTAGACCAGGACCAGGTCCGGGGCATGGGTACGGCGGGCCAGGTTGGCCGCGGTGCTGGGCAGGCCGATGCCGACGAAGCACCGGGTGTCGCCGCGCAGGGCCCGGGCCGCCGCGACGGTCATCATCTCGTCCGCGGTCCAGGTCATGCCGTCACTCCCGTCAGCCACTGCGAGAACGCCTCCCGGTCCCGGCTGATCTTGTCCCAGGCCTGGTAGTAGTCGTTGTCGCGGTCGCTGTAGCCCATCGCGTACGAGGGATGGGCGCCGCCCGGCACGTGCGCGACCCGGGTGACCGCCCAGCCCGGCAGCACCACCGCGCCGGGCACCGGCGTCAGCTCGTCCACGATCTCCTCGACCGTGACCAGCGACCGGGCCGAGGCCAGCACGACCTCCTTGTGCACCCCGGTGATGCCCCAGAATTGCACGTTGCCGGCCCGGTCGGCCCGCTGGGCGTGCACGATGCCGACGTCCGGGTTCAGCGCGGGCACCGCGGTGAGTGTCTCGCCGGTGAACGGGCAGGTGATCGGGGCGATGGTGGCGGTGTGCTCCGGCAGGTCGGTGCCGAGGTAGCCGCGCAGCACGGCGAAGGGCAGGCCGGACGCGCCGGCGACGTACCGGTTGGCCATGCCCGCGTGGCTGTGCTCCTCGATCTCCAGCGGCCCCGGCCAGCCGTGCTGGACGGCGTCGCGGAAGCGGTGCAGCGACCCGACGCCGGGATTGCCGGCCCAGGAGAACACCAGCTTGGCCGCGCAGCCGGCCCCGATGAGCTGGTCGTAGACGATGTCCGGGGTCATCCGGACCAGGGTCAGCCCGCGCCGGCCCTGCCGGATGATCTCGTGGCCGGCCGCCACCGGGATCAGGTGGGTGAAGCCCTCCAGCGCGACGGTGTCGCCGTCGTGCACCAGCTCGGCGATCGCGTCGGCGAGCGGGACGATCGGGGCGTTCACCGGGGGAGTCCCACGTAGTTCTCGGCGAGGGTGGTGGCCGCCGCGGTGGAAGTGGTCACGTACTCCAGCTCGGCGAGCTGGACGCGGTGGCCGAACTCGTCGTCACCCTCGTGGCGGTGCAGCATCGTGGTCATCCAGTTGGAGAAGCGCTGCACCTGCCAGACCCGCTTGAGGCAGGTCCGCGAGTAGCTGTCCAGCAGCTCGTCCGTCCGTTCCCGGTAGTGCGCGGTGAGCGCCTCGGCCAGCACCCGCACGTCGGCGATGGCCAGGTTCATGCCTTTGGCCCCGGTCGGCGGAACGATGTGGGCCGCGTCGCCGGCCAGGAAGAGCCGGTCGTGGCGCATCGGCTCGACCGCGAAGCTGCGCATCCCGGTGATGCCACGTTCCAGGATCTCGCCCTCCTTGAGCGGCAGGTCGAGCCGGGTGCGCAGTTCGTCCCAGATCCGGGTGTCGGGCCAGTCGGCCAGGTCGGTGTCGCGGGGCACCTGCAGGTAGAGCCGGATGATGTCCGGGGTCCGCATGCTGTGCAGGGCGAAACCGCGTTCGTGGTGGGCGTAGACCAGCTCCTCGGCCGCGGCGGGGGAGCGGGCCAGGATGCCGAGCCACGCGTACGGGTGCTCGCGTTCGGCCGTCCGCAGCGCGCCGTCGGGCACGGCGAGGCGGGCCACCCCGTGCGAGCCGTCGCAGCCGGCCACGAAGTCGCACTCGAGGCGGTGCCGGACGCCGTTCTGCTCGTACTCCAGCACGGTGCCGTCGACGGCGGTGACCTCGGCCTCGAAGTGCAGCGGCAGCTCGTCGGCCAGCCGCGCCGCGATCAGATCCTTGACCACCTCCTGCTGGCCGTACACCGTGATGGTCCTGCCGGTGAGCGCCTCCAGGTCGATCCGGTGGCTCTCGCCGCCGAAGCGCAGCTCGATGCCGCGGTGCACCATGCCCTCCCGGCGCATCCGCTGCCCGACGCCCAGTTCGTCGAGCAGCTGCGCGGTCCCGTGTTCGAGCACCCCCGCACGAACCCGGTTCTCCACATAGGATCGCGAGCGGCGTTCCAGGATCACCGCGTCGATCCCGGCCCGCTGCAGCAACCGGGCCAGGACGAGCCCGGCCGGTCCGGCCCCGACTATGCCGACCTGCGTGCGCATGGGCGACCTCCGAATCGATGATCGTCGTTGACGTGAGGCAGAGCACACCCTACGTTCTCTATAAGAACGTACGTGCGGTGTGCGCACAAGGACAACCTAACGGAGGTTTGCGGAATGCGTCGGTTCATCACGGGGATGACCGTGCTCGCCCTCGTCGGAGCCGGGGCGGGCTGCGGATCGTCCGGAGACTCCGGTGGCGGCACCACGGACGGTGGGGTCGCGAAGGTCAAGGTCGGGATCATCCCGATTGTCGATGTCGCGCCCATCTACCTCGGGCAGAAACAGGGCTTCTTCGCCAACCGCAAGATCGACCTGACCATGGAGAGCGGCCAGGGCGGCGCGGCGATCGTGCCCGGCGTGGTCAGCGGCCAGTTCCAGTTCGGCTTCAGCAACATCACCTCCCTGCTCATCGCCCAGACCAAGAACGTGCCGATCAAGGTGGTCAGCAACGGCGTGGCCTCCACCGGCACGGCCGGCAAGGACTTCGGCGGCGTCGCGGTGCGCAAGGACAGCCCGATCACCAAGCCCGCCGACCTGGCCGGCAAGAAGATCGCGGTCAATACGCTGAAGAACATCGGTGACACCACCGTTCGCGAGTCGGTACGCAAGGCCGGCGGCGACCCGAGCGGGATCAGCTTCGTCGAGATGCCGTTCGCCAACATGCCGGCCGCGGTGGAGAACGGCCAGGTCGACGCCGCCTGGGTGGTGGAGCCGTCGCTGTCGGCCGTGGCCGCCGCCGGTGGCCGGGTGGTCGCCTGGAACTACGTCGACGCCGCGCCGAATCTGACCGTGGCGGCGTACTTCGCCTCCAGCAAGCTCATCGCCGACGACCCGGACCTGGTCAAGCGGTTCACCGAGGCGATGAACGAGTCGCTGGCCTACGCCGACGCGCACCCGGACGAGGTCCGCGAGATCCTCGGCTCGTACACCAAGATCGACCCGAAGGTCCGCGAGGCGCTGACCCTGCCGAAGTGGCCCACCGAGATCAACAAGCCGTCGGTCGAGACGCTGAGCAAGCTCGGCGCCCAGGACGGCATCTTCGGTGGTGCCACGCCCGACCTGGCCAAGATCCTCCCGTGACGGCGGTCGGGGCGGCGGCGCCGCGGACGGTGCCGGGGGGCCGGGCGCTGCTCGGCCTCTCCGGCCTGGCCGGGCTGCTCGTGCTGGTCGAGCTGCTGCCCCGCGCCGGGATCGTGTCGGACAGCTACCTGCCGCCGACCAGCCGGATCCTGGCCGCCCTGGCCGACGAGGCGGTCACCGCCGCGTTCTGGGTGGCGGTCGGGGACACCCTCACCGCGTGGGCGATCGGCCTGGCCATCGCGGTCGTGGCCGGCGTGGCCGCGGGCGTGCTGATCGGCGCGGTGCCGGTGCTGCGCGCGGTCACCGCCTCGACGGTGGAGTTCCTGCGGCCCATCCCGTCGGTCGCGCTGATCCCCCTCGCGGTCCTGCTCTACGGTTCGGACCTGGGCTCGACCCTGCTGCTGGTGGTCTATGCGGCCTTCTGGCAGGTCCTGGTCCAGGTCCTGTACGGCGTCGCCGACGTCGACCCGGTCGCCGACGAGACCGCCCGCAGCTTCCGGTTCGGCCCCTGGGCCCGGATCCGCTACGTGCTCTGGCCGACCGCGCTGCCGTACGTCTTCACCGGCATCCGCCTCGCCGCCTCGGTCGCGCTGGTCCTCGCGGTCACGACTGAGCTGGTCATCGGCGCCCCCGGCCTCGGCGCGGTCATCGCGGTCGCCCAGACCTCGAACGCGATCCCCACCATGTACGCCCTCATCGTCGTCACCGGCCTGCTCGGCGTGGCCATCAACCTGGCCGCCCGCTACGCCGAACGCCACTTCCTCGCCTGGCACCAGTCCGTCCGCGGGGAGGCACCGGCATGATCAGACGCCTGCTGCTGGTGCTCGGCCTGCCGACCGTGCTCTTCCTGACCTGGTACGCCGCCAGCGCGAACAGTGAGAACTTCTACGCGCCCCCGCTGCGCCGGATCCTCGCCGCGTTCGTCGACACCTGGACCCCCGAGCGGCTGCGCGCCGACGTGCTGCCCAGTTTGGCCCGCCTCGGCGCCGGTTACCTGCTGGCGGCACTGATCGGCATCGCGGCCGGCATCGCGATCGGCGCGAACCCACGGTTGCGCGCGGCCGCCGAGCCGGTGCTGGAGTTCTTCCGGGCCGTACCGCCGCCGGTGCTGGTCCCGGTCATCATGCTGTTCGCGGGCATCGGCACCAGCATGAAGGTCATCGTGATCGTTTCCGGCTGCGTCTGGCCGGTGCTGCTCAACACCGTCGAAGGCGTCCGCGCCACCGACGGCGTGCTGTCCGACACCAGCCGCGCGTACGGGATCACCGGCGCCGCCCGGCTGCGTCACCTGCTGCTGCCCGCGGCGTCCCCGCAGATCGTCGCGGGCCTGCGGCAGGCGCTGTCCATCGCGATCATCCTCATGGTGATCAGCGAGATGTTCGCCGCCAGCAACGGCCTGGGCTTCACCATCGTGCAGTTCCAGCGCAGCTTCGCCATCCCGGAGATGTGGAGCGGCATCATCCTGCTCGGGCTGCTCGGCTTCGGCCTGTCCGAGCTGTTCCGCCTGGCCGAGCGCCGCGCGCTGGCCTGGTACCACGGCCTGCGCGACGCCCAGCGGCGCTCGTGACGAAGGAGACGACGATGCTCGAGGTCAAGGGCCTGCGCAAGGTCTACCGGTCCGGCAGCCGCGAGGTGGAGGCGCTGCGCGACCTGACGTTCACCGTCGCCGCGGGCGAGCTGGTCTGCCTGGTGGGCCCGTCCGGCTGCGGCAAGACCACCCTGCTGCGCTGCATCGCCGGGCTGCTCGACCCGACCTCCGGCGAGGTCACGGTGGGCGACAAGAGCGGCCTGGCGATCGTCTTCCAGGAGTACGGCCGCAGCCTGTTCCCGTGGATGACGGTGCGCGACAACGTCGACCTGCCCCTGCGGCAGAAGAAGGTCGTCAAGGCCCGCCGCAAGGAACTGGTCGCCGAGGCCCTGACCGCGGTCGGCCTGGAGGGCACCGAGTCCGCGTACCCGTGGCAGTTGTCCGGTGGGATGCAGCAGCGGGTCGCGATCGCCCGGGCCGTGGCCTACGAGCCGTCGATCCTGCTGATGGACGAGCCGTTCGCCGCCGTGGACGCGCAGACCCGGGCCGACCTGGAGGACCTGGTCCGCTCACTCTGGCAGCGGCTCGGCATGACGATCCTGTTCGTCACGCACGACATCGATGAGGCGGTCTACCTGGGTCAGCGCGTGCTGATGCTGTCCGCGTCCCCGACCGTGGTGCAGGACGAGCTGACGGTGGACCTGCCCGCCGAACGCGACCAGCTGCACACCCGGGCGGATCCCCGCTTCGTCACCCTGCGGACGCGCGTCTACGCCCAGATCCAGGCGGCTAAAACGGGTACTGCTTCGGGCGCTGCTGGAGAGTTATCCAACGCAGATCGGTGAACGCCTCGGCCCCGGCCCGGCCCCCGAACCGCCCGTAGCCGGAGTCGCCCATCCCGCCGAACGGCGCGGTCGGGTCGTCGTCCACGGACTGGTCGTTGACGTGGGCGATGCCGGTGCGCAACCGCCGGGCGACGGTGAAACCGCGGTTGACGTCCTGGGTCAGCACCCCGGCGGTGAGCCCGTACGGGCTGTCGTTGGCCACCGCGATCGCCTGCTCCTCGTCGGCCACGGTCAGCACGGTCGCCACCGGCCCGAAGATCTCCTCGGTGTGGATGCGCATGTCCGGCCTCACGCCCGCGAGGACCGTCGCCGGGTAGTGCGCGCCGTCCGGCGTACCGCCGCCGCTGAGCACCCGGGCGCCGCCGGCGACCGCCTGGTCGACCAGGCCGGCGACCCGCTCGGCCGCGCCGGCGTTGATCAGCGGCCCGATCACCGTGTGCGGGTCGGTGGGGTCCCCGGCGGGCAGCCCTTTGGCCTTCTCGGCCAGCCGGGCGGCGAACTCGTCGGCCAGCGACCGGTGCACGATCACCCGGTCCGCGGACATGCAGATCTGCCCGGAGTTCAGGTACGCCCCGAAGGCGACGGCGTTCACCGCGTACTCCAGGTCGGCGTCGTCGAGCACCAGCACCGAGTTCTTGCCGCCCAGCTCGAGCACCGCCGGGGTGAGATACCGGGCGGCGAGCTCGCCGATGCGCCGGCCGACCCCGGTGGAACCGGTGAAGTTGACCCGGCGCACCCGCCGGTCCCCGATGAGCGTCTCGGCGACGACCGCCGCGTCGGCCCGGTCGTTGGTCAGCACATTCAGCGCGCCCGGCGGCAGCCCGGCGTCCCGCAGGATGTCGGCCAGGAACAGCGCGCAGGCCAGCGGCGCGTCCTCACTGGCCTTGACCACGACGGTGTTCCCGACGGCCAGCGGCGCGGCGACCGCCCGGGCCCCCAGGATCAGCGGGGCGTTCCACGGCGCGAACGCGGCGACCACCCCGGCCGGCTGCCGGATGGCCAGCGACAGCGCGGTCGGGTCCGCGCCGGCCAGCACCTCACCGACCGGCAGCGTGGTCAGGGCGCCGGCCTCGCGGAACATGCTCGCGGCCAGCCCGACGTTGAACAACGACCAGCCCAGCGTGCCGCCGGTCTCGGTGGCCATCAGCGCGGCGGCTTCGGTGGCACGTTCCTCGAGCAGGTCACCGGCGCGGGTGAGGATCCGGCGCCGCTCGGTGGGGGCGGTGGTGGACCAGCCGGCGAAGGCGGCATCGGCGGCGTCGACGGCCCGGGTGACGTCGGCCGGGCCGGCCGCGGCGATCCGGGCGACGACGCCACCGGTGTGCGGGTTGAGATCCTCGGTGGTACGCCCGTCGGCCGCGGCGACCTCGTCGCCACCGATGAGCAGGCTTCTGGTCTGGGTCACGGGCCACCTCCGAGGGGAGTGTTCGGTATGCGAACACGTGTTCGCCCCGAAACGTGCTCGAAACGCTAGTGCGGCCGGGTGGGCTGGTCAACCGCTGGGAAAGGGGGCGTCACGGGCGCAGGGTCGTCACCCGCGAAATCCCGGCCTCCCCCGATCGCTGAGCCCACAGTGGGGCACGCTCACCATCGGGCACCTGTACCAGGTCCTCGAACGGCTCTCCCGGGACGGCGACGTGGCCTCCCGCCGGCACTCGCAGCAGGTCAAGCCGGACCGCGTCGTGTACACGATCACCCCGTCCGGCCCGCCGAGCTGGCCCGCTGGCTCGACGAGCCCAGCCCGCGAGGCAGTGGCTTCCGGGACGACTTCTTCCTCAAGGTGACCGCCGCGGCCCGGACCGGCTCGACCGATACGGTACGGGCCTGTTGCGCCACCAGCGCGGCCTGCTCCTGCGCGAGCTGCGCGATGTCGGGGCCCTGCGTGCTGAGACGGCGGACCCGGTTGTTGATCTGCTGCTGTCGGCCGCTGCCCGGCATGTGGAAGCCGATCTGCTGTTCATCGAGGACGTGGACGCGGCACTGTTGCAGGACGGCGGGGTCACGCTCGCGGCGGTACGCGCGACGCCCGTTCGGCGCCACCGGAGGTTGCCGACGCCGCGTCGTGACCCCAGTTGCCAGAAATCAAGCTGCGGAGTGTCGGATCGGCCGGATGCCGTTCGTAGCGTGGGCAGACACGGACGTCGGGTCCGGACGATCAGAGGGAGCGGACATGCCTGAGTACCTCATCTACTTCAATCAGCAGTGGGTGGGTGACCACACCGAGGAGTGGTTCCGCGGACGCGGTCCCCTCGCCCGGGCCGTTGTTGACGAGATCAAGGCCGCCGGGGCATTCGTCTTCGCCGGGGGCCTGGAGGAAGAGGACGGCCCGGTCTTCAGCGCCGACGCCACGAGCGGAGAGGTGGTCTTCGTCGACGGGCCCTACGTCGAGAGCAAGGAGTTCCTGGGTGGGTTGACCATCGTGGACGTACCGGATGAGGCGGCCGCCCGGATGTGGGCCGGCAAGATCGCGGAGGCCTGCGGCTGGCCGCAGGAGGTTCGCCGGTTCAAGCCGCCGCGCGTCTTGCACGGCTGAGATCGTCACTGGTCGGCTGAGGCGTGGCCGGCTCCGTGGGCGGCCCCAAAGTGCCGCCCACGGAGCCGGCCGACGCGCCGTCACGCTTCGTGGCCATGCACGACGGAGTCCCCGACCTTCGCACCACGATCGAGGTGGAAGCGTTCCGTCAGCCAGGCGCAAGCGTCGGCCGATATGAGCGTGGGGCGGCGGCTACTCGAACTGGTCAGCGAGCTTCGTCAGCTTGGCGACGTACGCCGGCCAGTCCTGGTCCTCCGGAATGTTGGTGCTCTCGCGCTGCCAGCCGATCGCCCCGTCGTGCTGCTCGCGCATGATGTCGGCGTGGCCTGCGTGACGGGCGATGTCACAGGTCACGTGGATGATGATCCTCTGCAGGGTCACCTCGGGGCTGCCCGGCCGCCACCACGGCACCCGGCCCGGCGCGTCGAGCGGCAGCTGGTCGATCGTCTGGTCCGCGAAGACCCCGACGCGGCGATAGAGGTCGATCAGTCCGTCCTTCGTCTCGTCCTCCCGTGCGTACCAGTCTGCCTGTGGATCGGTGTCGAACGCCTGATCCGCGACCAGCTCCTCGGGCGTCGGGAACTGGCGTCCGAAGGTGGGCCCGAAGTAGCCGGCTTCGACATTGAGGCAGTGCTTGACGACTCCCAGCAGGTTGTTGCCGGTCGCGGTGCGGGGCATTCTGGCCTCGCGTTCACTGAGCCCGTCCAGCTTCCAGATCAGGTCTTCGCGAGTCGCCTGCAGGTAGTGGTGCAGCGCGGTCTTCGGGTCGGTCAGGTCAGCCATGCCGGCCAGTCTTCCTCATGTGACCGCGCTGTCCGTGTGAAGTGTCGTTGCAAGACCACAGTCAGCCGTCGGCAAGCCCCGCCTCGTAACCGGCGATCACCAGCTGCGCCCGGTCGCGGGCTTGCAGTTTGGTCAGCAGACTCCCGATGTGTGTCTTGAGGGTGCCGCGGCTGATGTGCAGGGCCGCCTCGATCTCGGCGTTGGAGAGTCCGCGGGTGACCAGGATGAGCACGTCGCGTTCTCGTGGCGTCACGTCGTCGAGGGCGCGGAGGGCAGCGGAGCGGCGTAGTGACGTGGCGATGAGCCTGCGGGTGACGCTTGGGGCGAGCAGTGCTTCGCCGGCGGCGACCGTGTGGATCGCGTCGAGCAGGCGGGGCGGGGTGATGTCCTTGAGAATGAAACCGCTCGCGCCCGCGCGCAGTGCCTGGTAGACGTGGTCGTCCAGGTCGAAGGTCGTCAGCACGAGCACGTGCGGTGCGGGGACGGCAGCCGTGATCCGCTCGGTGGCGGCGATGCCGTCCGAGCCGGGCATCCGGACGTCCATCAACACGACGTCGGGGCGGTGGCGGGCGGCGAGGGTGACGGCCTCACAGCCGTTGGTGGCTTCGGCGGTCACGGTCATGCCGGATGTCGCGTTGATGAGGTCGCGGACCGTGTGGCGGAACAGTGCCTCGTCGTCCGCCAGCAAGACCCGCAGGGGGCGGGTGGTGGTCATGTCGGGATCGGTAGCGTCGCTCGGACGGCGAACCCGCCGAGTGGTTCCCGGCCGGCGCTGAGGCTGCCGCCGTGCAGTGCGACCCGTTCCCGCATGCCGAGTAAGCCGTGCCCGGGAGAGCCGGCCGACGCCCGGGCGACGCCGTCGTCCAGGACTGTCAGGTCGAGGGCCTCGCGCGTCATTGTGATGGTGACCTCGCACCGGCTGGCGTGCGCGTGACGGCGTACGTTTGTCAGCGCTTCCCGCAGGATCCAGTGCACCGACACTCGCAGGCCGACCGGCAGTGACGACATGTCGCCCTGGTCGACGGTGACGGCGACGCCGGATGCCCGGGTCTGCTCGACGAGCCGTTCAAGGTCGGTGTCCGCCGGGTGTGTCGTATCGCGCAGTCCGCCGAGCACCGCTCGAACCTCGTCGAGGGCGGCCCGGCTGACGTGTTCGATGGTATGCAATGCTGCCTGCCGGTCGGTCTCCAGGTGGCCGGCCACCGCCGCTTTCATCGCGATCAAGCTCAGATTGTGTCCGACGACGTCGTGGACGTCGCGGGCGATTCGCAGCCGTTCCTGAGTTACCGCATGGGCGGTCTGCAGCTCCGAGAGCCGGACGGCGTGCCCGCGATGACTGCGGACGGCCCAGGCCAGTGCCCATGATCCAGCGATGACCGCGGTGCTGTAGGCGGCCACCGCCAGCGGAGTGGTCGTGAACGACTCAACACCGTCGCGAGCCGGAACCATGGGCAGCCGGGCCACGACAGCGTCGACGAGACCCGGAACAAGGACAGCCGTGAGAGCCGCGCCGAGTGCCCAGTACGCCGCTCGCGCCGAGGACAGCGCGACGGGGTACAGCGCGAACGCCACCGCGTACACCGAGACCTCGGCGCCGACCCCCACGATCACGGTCGTGCCACCGGCCGCCAGCACCACGGCGAGCACCGGAACCGGCCGGCAACGGCGGACCGTCAACGGCAGACCGAGCAGGGCGGCGAGGCACCACACCCACCAGGCCGACACCGGCCTCATCAGCACCACTGCAGCCGTCACCGCGGCCGCGACCGGTACGTCGGCTCCGACCAGCGCCCATCGCCACAACACCACGGCCCCACCGTAGCGACGCGGCCACGGCAGCGCCTCGGACCACGGTCCGATGCGCAACGGGCGGGTCGCAGCCGAAGCTCGGGCGGTGCTGATCCGTTTGTTCACTGCCCTGCTGTTCACCGTTCCCGCGGTTCCGGCCGTTCCCGCCCACGCTGCCGTGGTGAACGCCGCCGCGATCGACGCCGTAGTCCGGGCGTACCTCGACGTCTCCCGGATACCGGGGGTGGCAGTGGCCGTCGTCCAGGGCCGCGACGTCGTGCACACGGCCGGATACGGGCACACCGCGGACGGGGAAACCGTCACCGACCGCACTGTCCTGCCCATCGCCTCGCTCAGCAAATCCGTGACCGCGCTCGCCGTGATGCAACTCGTGGAGGCCGGCCGGGTCCGGCTGGACGCACCCGTACGCGATCATCTGCCGGAATTCACCATGGCCGACGACCGTGCTGCCGCGATCACCGTGCGTCAGCTGCTCGACCAGACCTCCGGCATGTCCGACGCGACGTATCGCTCCTTCAGCGGACCCGCGCCGCACACCCTGCGGGAGGCGGTCGCGTCGATGCGTGGCTCCCGACTGGCCACGGACCCGGGGTCCCGCTTCGAGTACCACAACCCGAACTATCAGGTCGCCGCCCGCCTCGTGGAGGTGGTGAGCGGGCAGAGCTTCGACGTATACCTCCGGCAGCGCATCTTCACGCCACTCGACATGACCGGCAGCCGCACCATCAGCACCGCCGACGAACTTCCGTCCGGCAGCCATGGCCACCGGATGATCGCCGGGGTTGCCTTCTCCGTTCCCGAACCGCCGGCCTTCGGCAACGGATCAGGCGGGGTGCTGAGCACTGCACGGGACATGGCCGCCTGGTTGACCACGCAGAACAGTCAGGGCCGTGGCCCCGACGGCACGCCGATCGTCTCGCCGGCCGCCATCACCGCCATGCACCGCCCGCCGGCGCACAGCTCGTACGGCCTGGGCTGGAACATCGGCACAACCGAGTCCGGCGCACCCCTCATCGACCACACCGGCGGACTGGTCACCATCACCGCGTACCAAGCTCTTCTGCCGGCACAGGGTTACGGCATCGCCGTCATGGCGAACGCCGGCAGCCAGTACGGCGACGCGCCGGCCCTCGGCGCCCGGCTGATCGCCCTGATCGAGGACCGGCCGGCGTCCGCGCCGGCAGGACCTGCACCACTCATCTGGTTCGACGTCGCCCTCCTCCTGCTCGCCCTCGGTGTGCTGGTCCTGTCCCTTCGCGGAGTCCGACACGCGCGTCGCTGGGCCCGTCACCACAGACTCGGCCACGCCTCCACAGTCGCCCGACTGCTGCCGTACCTGCTTCCACTGATGCTTCTCCTGAGGCTGCACCAGGTGGTGAGCACGCTCTATCGCGGCCGCGACATCTCCTGGGTCCAGGCCGCCTACCTGTATCCGGCCTGCACGCTCCTGCTCCTCGTCACAACATCGGGCTGCGCCGCGGTCCTCGGCACACGCCTGTTCCGATCGGCTCAGGCAATGACGGCCGCACGCAGCCGGACTGCTCAATAGTGGCCGCGGTACGGTCCCGGCAGCGATGCCGCGGACAGCGCTGTTGGTCCCCGAAGCCGGCGCTCCCTGCGAAGGTGGACCGGTGGATCCCGCGTTCCTCCTCGTGCACAGCCTGCTGCTCGGCCCGCTGACCTGGGCGCCCGTGGCTGCCCGGCTGGCCGCCTCCGGCGCGGCGACCGCAGTCCCGTCCCTGACCGACGTGACCGAACCCGACGACCCCCCGTTCTGGCCGCGAGTCACGGATGCGGTCAACGGCGCCGTGGATCGGCTGCCCGCGGACCGGCCCATCGTGGTGGTCGCGCACAGCGACGCCGGGCTGCTCGTCCCGGTCATCGTGCAGGCAGCTCGACGCCCGGTCGCCGGGTGCCTGTTCGTCGACGCCCGGCTGCCGGCCCGCGCCGGCTCCTCGCCCGCCGCGACACCCGAGCGCCTGGCCCAACTGCGGCACCGAGCTACTACGAGCAGCGGATCCCCGTGCCCGCCGGGTGGGACGACCTGCCGTGCGGCTATCTGCTCTTCGGGCCGCCCTATGACCTCATGGCCGGGGACGCGCGGGAACGCGGCTGGGCGGTGGACCACCTGCCCGGCGGCCACCTGCACCAGCTCGTCGATCCGGGCGCGGTGGCGGCACGCCTCGTCGCCGTGACCCGCACATGGGTCTGAGCCGGCTCCTCACCGCGCCGGCCGGTCACTGCCTCTCTGCCCATCGCATCCCAGGAGCCACAGCTGTGGGCGCGCCCGGAGAAATTCGTAGCCGGTTCTTGGGAATGGCCGGGCCCGCACCCTTGCGGTGCTGTGCTGGGCGGGTCCGACCACCTCCTCGAAGGGATTGTCATGAAAAGCGGAATCAGGAGCCTGACCCTGGCGGGAACGGGCCTCGCGACCGGTGTGGCGATGGCGCTGGGCCCGGCTTCGGCGGTGCTCGCCCAGGACGACACCGGGCCGGCCGGCACGCAGGGCACCACGGCCTGCGCTCCGGCCCCGGCCGCCGGCCTGGTCGCGTCCTGCCCGGACCAGGCGTCGGGCAGCCTCACCGGCACCCTGATCATCATCTTCCACGGCCACCTGCTCTGGCCGTGGACGCCGGGCGGCCCGCTCGGTGGCCTGCTCGGCAGTGGCCAGCAACCACCTGCCACCGGCGGCCCCACGCCAGCGCCCACCGGCCCGGCCACCGAACCCACGACCGCTCCGACGCCTGCCCCGACGACGGGTCCGACGGACAGTCCCACAACGGGTCCGACGGATGGGCCGACGGCGGGTCCGACGGTTGAGCCGACGGCGGGTCCGACGGTTGAGCCGACGGCGGGTCCGACGGATGGGCCGACGGCGGGTCCGACGGTTGAGCCGACGACGGGTCCGACGGTTGAGCCGACGACGGGTCCGACCGATGAGCCCGCCACGGGTCGGACCGGTGAGCCGACGGCGGGTCCGACGGACGGTCCCACGACGGGTCCGACGGCTGAGCCGACAACGGGTCCGACGGCGGGTCCGACGGATGGGCCGACGGCGGGTCCGACCGATGAGCCCGCCACGGGTCCGACCGGTGAGCCGACGGCGGCTCCGACCGCCGAGCCGGCCGAGACCGATGCCGGCACCCCGGCGACGGCGGCACCCGGCCCCACGGCGACCACGCCGGCCGATCCCACCGCATCGGCCGGGGAACCGGCCACCACCGGCGGCCTCGTCGTCGGCGTCCAGATCCCGCCCGCGTCCTGAGCGACCGACGGGACCGCCTCGTCATGCCACCGCGACGCTGCGAGCCGCCCACCGGGTCAGCTCGCAGCGTCCGGCGGAGGACATCCGGCTGCCCGACGTGATGACAAGCCGGGTGAGCGCTCAGCCTTTCACCGCGCCGGCTGTCATGCCGGCCACGATCTGGCGGTTGAAGGCCAGGAACATGATCAGCAGGATGTCCATGAACAGCAGGTTGTACTGCGTGTTGAACTGGCTGTTGACGTTGTCCAGCGTCAGCTGCACGGTCGCGTTCTGCTCACCCGGCAGGAAGTACAGCGGGTTCACGAAGTCGTTGTAGACGAAGACCGACTGGACCAGCAGGACCGTCACGGTCACCGGGCGCAGCAGCGGGAAGATGACCCGGAACAGCCGGACCGGGCCCGCGCCGTCGATCACCGCCGCCTCGTCCAGTTCCCGGGGGATCGTCGCGATGGCTACTCCACCGAGCTGCTGCAACGCGAGCTCGCCAGGACCAGGGCCGACCCGCTGCTGGGCCACCTGCTCTGGACCGGGCCGTACTCCGACCAGCGGCGCGGCATCCTGATCGCCCGGCTCGGCCCGGAGCTGCTCGCCGAATGCGTGCAGCACCTGGACGCGCTCGACCAGCTCCGCTCCCGGCCGGTGAGCCGGCACCGCGGCGACATCATCGGGCGCCTCTCGCTCTTCCTCAGCTGCCTCGCCCGGGCGGTCGTCGACGGGGTCGATGCCGGGACCGGGCACACCCACCCCCCGGTCGTCGACGCCATGCGGATGATGGAGGCCCGCCCACCCCACCAGTGGACGCTCACCGAGCTCGCGGAGGCGCTGCACCTGGCGCCCGGCTACCTGGTCCGGCTGTTCAAGTCGGCGACCGGCCTGCCGCCGATGGCGTACCTGTCGCGGCACCGCGTGGAGCTGGCGGCGGCCCGGCTGCTGCACACCGACGCGGTCAGCCGGATCGGCGAGTCGGTCGGCTGGCCGGACCAGACCTGCTTCGCCCGGCGGTTCCGCGCCCACTACGGCCTGAGCGCGTCGGTGCACCGGTCGCGCTTCACCCACAATTCGGTGGGCCTGCGCTCCTGGTCCCCGTGAGCGGTTTCTAGACGTTGAGCAGGTTCTCGATGCGGCGCAGGTGGTGGCGGGCCATCGCGAGGTTGGCCCGCGAGCGGTCCAGCGACAGGTAGAGGAACAGCCCGTGCCCGGAGCGCGCGGTCAGCGGCCGGATCAGGTGGTACTGGCTCTCCAGCGTGATCAGGATGTCCTCGATCTGCTCCTGGATGCCCAACAGCTCCATCGCGCGCAGCTTGGACCGGACGACGTCGGTGTTGCCGGCCGCGGCCACGTTGAGGTCGAAGTCGCGGGTGCCGCCCGCGATGCCCAGCGCCATGCCACTGGTGTGGTCGACCAGCGCTACGCCGATGGCGCCGTCGATGGTCATGGCGTCCTTGAGGGCAATGTCCATCTCGGCCATGTCTTCGTCCTCCAGGGGTCGGGTGGGCGGAGTGCGAAGCTACCCACGCGTTCCATCGTGATCGGCAAAGACTGATCTCGATCGGACAGGGTGTGCGGCGCCGGCAACTGTCGGCTACCCGACACCCGCCGAGGCAGCACATCGACCACGGTGAGCGTCTGCTCGGCGAGGAGGTGGCTGATGAGCGCCGAAGCGGACGACGCCGACGAGTTCGCGCGTACCCGGCTGGACTCGCTGCGCCGATTCGCGTACCTCGTCTGCGGCAGCGCGGCCGAGGCCGACGACCTGGCCCAGGTCGCCGTCGTGGAGGTGTGGCGGCGCTGGGCCTCGGTGCGTACCGACCCCGAGGCGTACGCCCGGCGCGTCATCGTGACCCGCAACGTCAGCCGGTGGCGGCGCTGGCGGCGCGAGGTGCCGTCGACCATCGCCGACCGTGACGGCGAGGACCCGGCCCACCGGCGGGTCACCGACCCGGCGCTGTGGGACGCGTTGCACGCGCTGGGCAAGCCGGAGCGGACCGTGGTCGTGCTGCACGTGCTGTTCCGGTACACGTTCGACGAGATCGCCGCGATGTCCGGCGAGCCGCGCGGCACGGTGTCCAGCCGCTACACCCGGGCGCTGCGCGCGCTGCGGCAGCATCTGCGCGCCCGGGCGGACGCGGAGCCCGGCCACGACTGGATGCTGAGGATGACGCCATGAACACCGACGACGACATGCTCGCCCGGCGGCTCGCCGTCACGCTGGCCCAGGCCGCGACCGCGCTGCCCGGCGCCCCGGCCGACGCGGTCGGCACGGTCCGGCGACGCTTCGCCCGCCGCCGGCGTCGCGTACGGATGGTCACCGGCGCGGCCGCCGCACTCGTCGCGCTGGCCACAGTGGTGGCGGTGGCGGGCCCGCGCCTCGGCCTGCGCACGACCCCGGCCACGCCGCACACCGGCATCATCCACCTGTGGACGCTCGGCACCGCCGACCGCAATTCCGGCCTGCGCGACCGCATCGGCGCCTTCAACGACCGCTCGGACGTACGCGTGGAGCTGTCCACCTTCGGCAACGACGCCTACAAGCGGGTGATGGCCGGGCCGTGGCCGGACCCGGCGCCGGACGTGTACGAGAACTGGGGCGGCGCGAGCCTCACCGAGCAGGTCCGGGCCGGCCACGCCACCGACCTCACCGACGCCGTGGCCGAGCGGCCCGAGCTGTCCGACGTGCTGCTGCCCTGCGTGCTCGAAGGGGCCAAGGTCGACAACCTGCTGTACGGCCTGCCGATGACCGGGGTCCAGCCGGTCATGCTCTTCTACAACAAGAAAGTGTTCGCCGACGCCGGCCTCGACCCACCGCGGACCTACACCGAGCTGCTCACCGCGGTGGACACCTTTCGCGGCAGGGACATCACGCCGATCGCGCTGGGCGGCAGCGAGCGCTGGCCCGCCCTGATGTACCTCGCCTACCTCACCGACCGGATCGGCGGCTCGGGCGTGTTCGCCGACATCGCCGCCGGACGACCGGGCGCCTGGCGGGACCCTGCCCTCAAGCAGGCGGCCACGCTGGTGCGGGACCTGGTGAACCGTGGCGCGTTCGGCCCGGCGGCCGACGTGACGGGCTACGAGTCCGGGGCCGCGTCCCAGGCGCTCGCCACCGGCCAGGCAGCCATGCAGGTCATGGGCAGCTGGGAGTACGGCAACCAGCTGCGCGCCGACTCCGCGTTCGCGACCCGTGACCTGGGCTGGGTGCCGTTCCCCCGGGTGGCCGGGGGCATCGGTGATCCCGCCGCCCTCGTCGGCGTACCGGCCAACTACCTCACCGTCGACGCGCAGAGCCCGTACCGGACGGACGCGGTGGACTTCCTGCTGCGGACCGTGACGTCGGACGCGTACCTGGACGGCCTGCTCCAGGCCGGCGAGGTGCCGGCGGTCCGCGACCTGGAACCGCGGCTGGCCGCCCACCCGCACGCCGACTTCGCCCGCTTCACCCACCGGCTCGCCGCCGACGCGCCCACGTTCACCCTCGTCTGGGACCAGGCCCTGCCCTCGGGCGTCGCCGGCGAGCTCCTCGACCAGACCGAACGGCTCTTCCGGCTCGAGATCACCCCCGACCAGTTCGTGGCCGTCATGGCCGCGACCCGCTGACCACCACCACCACCGTTCACGGGAGGCACCTGTGCTGATTCCGCATGCCCGGATCGCCGCGACGACCGGCGTCCTGCTCGCCCTGACCCTTGCGTTCTCCCTGCCCGCCCCGGCGTACGGGTCACCGCCGGACGAGAACGCCGCCGCGCCGCCGACCGACTGCACGGCGCAGGTCGGCTACCCGCACAACGAGGCGATGCCGGGCTATGCCGTCCCGGACCGCGAGCTGGGACGCGTCTGCGTGCCGTTCAGCCAGCTCACGCCCGCGCCGGCCGGCTACTCCGGCGACTACCGGGTGCGCGAGTTCTCGTTCGCGGCCGCACAGCGCCGGCTCGAGGAGTGCCGCGCGGCGCCACCCTGCTCGGCGCTGTCCGACGTGGCCGGCTACGAGCCCGGGCAGTTCCGGTCCACCGGCCTCGAGGACCCCACCGGTGCCATCGACCCGTTCGCGGCCCGGGTCGACCTGGCCGACATCCGCCGGCCCGCGTACTTCAGCCGCGCGCCGTACTCCGAAGGCATCGCCGCCGCGGAGAAGAGCACCTCCACCGTCGAGTTCACCGTGCCCGCCGAGCCGTACGAGGTGATCAACCGCGGTATCACCGAGCCGGTCCGGCTGCGCGGCTGGTACCTGCGCGGCCCCGGCGTGAGCGCGCCCGGTGGTCGGCGGGTCCGCGCGCTGGCTGTCCTGCTCGGCGGCCGGACCATCGAGACGACGGCCGTGCAGGACCCCGCCGACCCGCTCTACACCAAGGACGCCACGGGGGCGTACCTGGGCGTGAGCTACCCGTCGCGGGGCACGGAGAAATGGGGTGCGCGGCAGTGGCGCGAGTACCTGCTCGCGCTGCACCGGGCCGGCTTCGACGTGCTGACCGTCGACAAGCGCGGGCACGGCGTCTCCGGCGGCCTCAGCGCGGACAACACCCTGCAACAGGGCCTGGACATGCTGCGCATGGTGGACGCCCTGCAGGACGGCACCGGCCTGCGGGCGCTCGGCCCGGACGGCACCACCCGTACGGGCGCCGACGCGGTCCGTCGGATTCTCGGCGGCGGTAACCTGGCCCGGACCATGCCGATCCTGCTGGGCGGGGCCAGCCAGGGCGCGTACGCGACCCAGTGGGCGATGAACGCGAACCTGCACCGCTGGTGCGCGCTCGACACGCCGGGCCGGCCCTGCTCCGAGCCGTGGGGACACCGCAACATCCGCGGCGCGCTCCTGCTCTCCGCCCAGTGGGGCTTCCCGTTCTTCGACCCGGGCGACCTCATCTACGCGGCCGCGCAGGCGGAGGTGAACCACTTCATCTACGCGCCCACCAGCGAGCCCCTGGCGGGCATGGGTGACTGGCCGGCGACATTCATCGCCCAGGGCGCCTGGGACGAGTACCAGGGCCCGCTGGCGTCGTTCAGCGCGTACAGGCGGGCCGGTGGCCGGGCGGAACTGGCGCTGGTCCGCGGTCCGCACTCGGAGAACGAGCACGGTCCGGCCAACGTGGCCCATGTCCGGGAGCGGCTGGTGCGCTTCGCGGTGGCGACGGTGACCGGGGCGCCGGCCTCCGGGTCCCGGTTCGCCACGCTCCGGGACGCGATCGCGGCGAGCCCGCCGACGTGGGAGCCGTCGACGGTGCCGACCGCGGTCCGGTAGGGGGATGAGGAGGGCCGGCATCCACTGCCCGCCCTCCCGCCGTCGGTCCACGGCGATAATGGCGACCGACCAGAACCTACGTCGCCGGAGGGTAGTGACAGGTGGATGCACCAGGACGGGTGGGCACCGGGTTACGGGTGAGTCTGCCGGACGACCGGCTCGCCGAGGCGCTCGGTGACGTGCCGCCCGGAGTGGACCTGCTGCGCTGGGACATGACCGGTCCCGCGCCGCAGGAGGACATCGATCTCGTGGTCGTGCCGTACATTCCGGGCAACGAGCACCTGCGCCGGCTGGCCGGGGTACGGACCCGGTTGGTGCAGGCGCAGTATCTCGGCTACGACGGCGTTGCCGAGGCGTTGCCGCCCGGGCATGTCTACGCCAACGCCCGCGGGGTGCACGAGACCTCCACCGCCGAGCTGGCCCTCGCGCTGCTGCTCGCCGCGCAGCGGGGCATCCCGGATTACGTCCGGGCCGCCGGGCCGATCGCGCCCGACTGGTATCCGAGCCTGGCCGACCGGCGGGTGCTGGTGCTCGGGCAGGGCGGGGTCGGGCAGGCGGTCGAGGCCCGGCTGGCGCCGTTCGAGGTTGATCTCGTACGGGTGGCGCGTACCGCCCGCGAGGGTGTGCACGGCATCGCGGAACTGCCGGAGCTGCTGCCCACCTGCGAGGTGGTCGTCGTCGGGGTGCCGCTGACCGAGGACACCGTGCATCTCGTGGACGCCGCGTTCCTCGCCGCGCTGCCCGACGGTGCGATCGTCGTGAACGTGGCGCGCGGCCGGGTGGCGGACACCGCCGCGATTCTGCGGGAGGCCCGGTCCGGGCGGCTCCGGTTCGCCCTCGACGTCACCGATCCGGAGCCGCTGCCGGCCGGTCATGAGCTGTTCCGGCTGCCCAACGTGCTGATCAGCCCGCACGCCGGGGGTATGTCCAGCGCCATGCTGCCGCGGGTGGCCCGGCTGGTGCGGCGGCAGCTGGATCTCCTGCTGTCCGGGGCCGAGCCGGTCAACGTGGTGCTGCGGTCCTGAGGCCGGCCGCCGCCACCCGTACGGATGCGGGCAGCGGCGGCCGGGGTCGTCAGCGCCAGGTGTCGGTCCAGGTCGCCGTGCACGGTGACGCGGCGGCGGTGGTCCGCGTACGGTTCGGGTCGCTCTCCCAGACCACGGCCGACCCTTCCTTCTTGATGTACTTGTACTCCACCGCCGTGTTGCCCGGCAGCGACACCGTGGCCCGCCAGACCGGGTACGTCGCCGAGGACAGCGCGACCGCGTTCGCCGGGTTCCAGTTGCCCAGCGCGGCCGTGTTGCCGGTGACGAAGACGTTCTGGCCGAAGGTGGTGCTGACGGTCGCCGCGAAGGTCGTCGCCGCCGTCGTGCAGCCCGGCGGCGGCGTGCCGGTTCCACTGGTACGGGCGTTGGTGTGCAGAGCGAGCGCGGCGTTGGCGCCGACGGTCGCGGTGACCTGGCCGCTGCTGTTCACCGTGTACGCCGGCCCGGTGCACGAGCCGCCGGACAGGTCCCCGGCCATCACGTCGCAGTAGGTCCCGGCCGGCAGCGAGGTCTGGAAGGTACGGGTCAGCGCCGAGCCGGAACGGTTGAACGCCACGTAACCGGTGTTGCCGCGGCCGAACGCGATCTGGTTCGAGCCGTTGCTCCACCAGTTGGTGACGCCGGCGCCGGCGGCCGTGTTGCGCAGCGCGACCATGTTGGCCGTCGTGCGCCAGCGGTGTTCGCACTCCCAGCCGTTGCCGCAGCTCACCTGGTTGGTGATGCCGTTGCTCGCGGTGGGCGGCCCGGCGTCGGGCCCGGAGAAGGTGAAGCTGGACATGACCTGCGGGACACCGTACGGCCAGGCGATCATGAAGGCCTCGGCGAGCGCGTACGCGGAACCGTTCTTGTAGGTCAGCTTGGCCCGGCCGTTGCGCTGGGTGTCGTGGTTGTCCACGAAGGCCACCGCGTCACCGGAGCCGAGCCGCATCGAGCTCGCCAGGTTGTTGAGGTTGGCCAGGTTGCCGTTCTGGAACGAGCCGCCCACCACGTCGCCGTAGCGGAACTCGGTCACGTCGCCGAAGCCGGCGTACTCCTCCGGCGTGGGCTCACCGGAGCCGCCCTCGATCACCTCGGAGAAGACGTACGGGTCGCCGGTGACCGGCGCGATGAACGCCGACATGTCGCCGGCCGGCATGTGCTTGGCCGCGTCCACCCGGAAGCCGTCGACGCCCAGGCCGACCAGGTCGTTGAGGTACGCGGTGAGCTTGCCGCGCACGTACGAGGACTCGGTCTTCAGGTCGGACAGGTCGACCAGCTCGCAGTTCTGCACCTCCCACTTGTCGCCGTAGTTGGCGATGTCGTCGTTGCCGTTGCGCCCGCAGTGGTGGAAGTCGTCGTTGCCGTAGGGCACAGCCGGGTACGCGTAGTGGCTGTAGCCGTTGCCGCCGCTGCCGGTGCCGGTGGACGCGCCGCCGGCCATGTGGTTGACGACCGCGTCGACGTAGATCTTGACGCCCGCGGCGTGGCAGGTCTGGACCATGCTCGCGAAGGCGTTGCGGTCGCCGCGGCGGGTGGTGAGCTGATAGCTGACCGGCTGATAGTCCTGCCACCACGGATAGCCGCTGCCGGGCAGCACCACGTGTTCCTGGGGCGGGGAGACCTGCACGCCGCCGAAGCCCTTGGGGCCCAGCGTGGTCGTGCACTCGTTCGCGACCGAGGCCCACGGCCACTCGAAGAGGTGCACGATGACGTCCTTGGCGCCGGGCGAGGCGGTGGAGGCCTCGGCGTTCTCGGCGTTGCGGACGACGCCGACGGCCAGCAGGGCCGTGGCCAGGACGGCGGTCGTCGCGGCGGCGAGGACCTGACGGGTACGCATGGAGACCTCCAGGGGACGCGAGAGCGGTACGGCGGGGGACGGCACCGTGAAACTTCTTGCGCAAGTGCCGGAAAGTTATCAGGGTGTTTCCCGCCGGTAAAGCGACCGCTCTCGATACATGCGCCCGGATCGCCCGATTAGTTCTGTTCCTCTTGCAGTAAAGACGGTGGATCAAGGCTCACGCCACAGCGAAAGGGCAGGTCGACGGCGTTCTCGCAGGTCGTTGCACTCGCAAGAACTTTCAAAGATCAACTTAACAAGCGTTACGCGCGGATGTCAGGCGGCGGTGATGTCCACGCTCTCGGCGGCCCGGCCGGCCTTGTGGATCGCGGTCGAGCCGCGCACCACCAGCTCGGGGGAGAAGACGTACTCCGAGCGGGGTGCGCCGTGGCCGTTGATCTCGTCGACGAGCTGGCGGATCGCCGCGTTGCCCATCGCCGCCACCGGCTGGCGCAGCGTGGTCAGCGGCGGGTCGGTGAAGGCGATCAGCGGCGAGTCGTCGAAACCGACCACCGAGACGTCCCGGGGCACACTCAGGCCGCGCCGGCGGGCCGCCCGGATGGCGCCCAGAGCCATCAGGTCCGAACCGCACACGATGCCGGTCGCACCCCGGCTGAGCAGCTGACCCGCCGCCACCTCGCCGCCCTCGACGCCGAACAGGGTCAGCGCCACCAGCTCCTCCAGCTCGCGGTCGCCGGCGCCCAGCTCACGGCGCATGGCGGCGCGGTAGCCGGCCAGCTTGCGCTGCACGTTGAGGAAGCGGTCCGGGCCGGAGACGAAACCGATCCGGGTGTGCCCGAGCGCGACCAGGTGGGAGACCGCCAGCTCGCCGGCCAGCCGGTCGTCGCAGGAGATGAACGGGGCGTCCAGGCCCTCGGCGTACCCGTTGATCAGCACGATCGGCAGCGGCCGCTGCACCAGGCGGCGGTAGCGCTCGTGGTCGGCGGTGGTGTCGGCGTGCAGGCCGGAGACGAAGACGATGCCGGACACCTGGCGGTCGAGCAGCATCTCCACGTACTCGTCCTCGGTGACGCCGCCCGGCGTCTGGGTGCACAGCACCGGGGTGAAGCCGCTCTGCGACAGTGCCGACTCGATGGTCTGCGCGAAGGCCGGGAAGATCGGGTTCTCCAGCTCCGGGACGATCAGGCCGACCAGCCCGGCGCTGCGCTTGCGCAACCGCTCGGGCCGCTCGTAGCCCAGCACATCGAGGGCGGTCAGCACCGCCTGGCGGGTTTCGGTGGAGACGCCGGGCCGGTCGTTGAGGACCCGCGACACCGTCGCCTCGCTGACCTCGGCCTGGCGCGCGATGTCGGACAAACGTGCGCGCATGGGCGTCACTATAGAGCCGTCCGCGATGCGGGACGGTCGACTGACCGCGTCTGGAACTTCTTGCGGAAGCATTGCAAGGTCTTCCATTGGCGGTAATCCCTTGCTAACGTCCCCGCAACAGCCGAGCTGGCCTATGGGGGCCTTGCTTCCGGTTCCCCCCTTTATGTCCGTGCCACCTCTTCGGGCGCCGTGCTGTGCCCGATAGGAGAAGATCATGCGCATCCGTACCGCGGGTGTCATCACCGCTCTCGCCCTGGCGCTCGCCGCCGCGGGCTGTAGCAGCGGCGGCGATCCCGAAACCCCTTCCTCCGCAGCACCCGCCGGAGCCGGCGGCAAGCTGGTCATCTGGGGCGACGACAAGCGCGCCGCCGCGCTGAAGCCCTTCGCCGACAAGTTCGGCCAGGAGAACGGCGTCACCGTCGAGGTGCAGGCCATCTCCAAGGACCAGCAGACCACCTTCGTCACCGCGTCGCAGCAGGGCAGCGGGCCCGACGTGATGGTCGGCGCGCACGACTGGATCGGCAACCTCGTGCAGAACGGCGCGATCGACCCGGTGCAGCTGACCGCCGAGCAGCAGCAGGGCCTGGCCCCGAACGCGGTCAAGGCGGTCACCTTCAACGGTCAGGTCTACGGCGTGCCGTACGCGACCGAGAACCTGGCCCTGATCCGCAACACCAAGCTCGCGCCCGAGGCCCCGGCCACGATGGAGGACCTCGTCGCGCAGGCGAAGAAGCTGCGGACCGGCAAGAAGGCCAGCGAGCTGCTCTGCCTCCAGGTGGGACAGAACGGCGACGCCTACCACGCGTACCCGCTGTTCAGCTCGGCCGGCGGCTACCTGTTCGGCACCGCGGCCAACGGCGACTACGACAAGAACGACCTCGGTATCGCCAAGCCCGAGTCGATCGCCGCGTTCCAGAAGATCCGGGCGCTGGGCGAGAAGGGTGACGGCGCCCTGAAGCGGTCGATCACCGTGGAGAACTCCATCGCCACCTTCACCGCAGGCAAGTGCGCGTACCTGGTCTCCGGGCCGTGGGCGGTCACCGACGTGAAGAAGGCCAAGATCGCCTACGACATCTCGGCCGTTCCCGGCTTCGCCGGCGCCGAGCCGGCCCAGCCGTTCCTGGGTGTGCAGTCGTTCTACGTCGCGGCCAAGGGCAAGAACAAGGCGCTGGCGCAGGAGTTCGTCACCAACTACGTGACCACGCCGGAGCTGGCCGTGGCGCTCTACCAGGCCGAGCCCCGCCCGCCGGTGCTCACCGCCGCCTACGACCAGGTCAAGGGGGCCGACCCGGACCTGGCCAAGTTCGTCGAGGCCGGCAAGAACGCGGTGCCCCTGCCGGCGATCCCGGAGATGGCGTCGGTCTGGGACCCGTTCAGCAAGGCGGAGTCCGCGGTGGTCGGCGGCGCCGACCCCAAGACGGCCCTCACCGCGGCAGCCAAGACGATCTCGGGCCAGATCAAGTCATGACCGACTGCACCGAACCTCGCCCGGCGGGAGTGGCCGACGGCCGTGACGGTGAGGGCCAGAAGGGCATGACGAAGGTGGCCCGGCGATGACTGCTCTCCTGGAGCGGGAGACCGCCCCGGCCGAGGCCCCGCGCCCCGGCCGGGGTGGCCTCGCCGGCCCCCTCGTCAAGATCGCCCTGCTCGGGCTGGTCGCCGGGCTCGCCGTCTGGGCGGCGTTCCCGCTGATCGCCGAGCGGGCCTGGATCGGCCTGGCCGTGCTGCTGGCGGCCACGGCCGGACTGTTCTACCTGTACACCGGCCGCCGGCGGGTGCCCGCCAAGTACCTCGTGCCCGGCACCCTGTTCCTCATCGTCTTCCAGCTGTTCCCGGTGGCGTACACAGCGGCGACCGCGTTCACCAACTTCAGCGACGGGCACCGCGGGGACAAGCGGGAGGCCGTCGTGGCCATCCAGACCGCGTCGGTCACCCGGGTGCCCGGCTCGACCGAGTACGCGCTGACGGTCGCCACCACCGGCGACCCGGCGACCGGGCCGCTGACGTTCCTGGTGACCGACCCGGCCACCAAGGCCGTCTCGGCCGGCACCGGCGACGGGCTCAAGGCGCTCCCGGCCGGTGACGTCACCGTCAGCACTACCGGCCGGGTCACCGCGGCCGCGGGTTACACGCTGCTCAACGGCGGTCAGGCCAGTGCGCGCAGCCAGGAGATCACCGATCTGGCCGTGCCGACCGCGGGCGGGGCGATCCGCTCGCAGGGACTGTCGCGGGCGTACGAGGGCAAGGCCGGGCGGGCGTACGACGCCGGCTGCGACTGTGTCCGGGACATGACCACCGGCCGGACCTGGACCGCCGACGAGAAGGTGGGCGCGTTCGTGGCCGCCGACGGCGAGCGGCTGGCCCAGGGCTGGCGGGTCGGCGTCGGGCTGAGCAACTTCACCCGGCTCGTCACCGATTCGGCGATCGCCGGCCCGTTCGCCCGTACCCTGATCTGGAACCTGATCTTCGCCCTGGCCTCCACCGGCGGGACTTTCGTGCTCGGCCTGGGCTGTGCGCTGGCCCTGCACTCGCCACGGGTCCGCGGCCGGGGCCTCTACCGCACACTGCTGGTGCTGCCGTACGCGATGCCGTCGTTCGCGATGCTGCTGGTCTGGCGGGACATGTTCAACACCGACTTCGGGCTGATCAACAACCTGTTCGGGCTGGACGTGGACTGGTTCGGTGGCGCCGCCTCCGCCCGGATCGCGGTGATCCTGGTGCAGCTGTGGCTCGGCTACCCGTACATGTTCCTGGTCGCGACCGGCGCGTTGCAGGCCATCCCGCCCGAGCTGTCCGAGGCGTCCCGCATCGACGGGGCCTCGCCGTGGCAGTCGCTCAAGCGGGTCACCCTGCCGCTGCTGCTGGTGGCGCTGACGCCCCTGCTGATCTCGTCGTTCGCGTTCAACTTCAACAACTTCAACGCCATCTACCTGACCACCGACGGCGCGCCGTTCCCGGCCGACAACCCGGCCAACGGCGCCACCGACCTGCTGATCACCTACACCTACCGGCTGGCGTTCGGCGGCTCCGGCGCCCAGTACGGCTTCGCCGCCGCGGTGTCCATCTTCATCTTCGTGATCGTCGCGGTGATCTCCACGGTCAGCTTCCGCCGCACCCGCCGCCAGGAAGAGGTCTACTCATGAGCTGGTTCTCCCGGGTCGGCTGGCGGCACGGGGTCGCGGTGCTGGCCCTGATCTTCTCGCTCTTCCCGATCGTGTTCGTGGTGTCGGCGGCGCTCAACCCGCTGGGCACACTGTCGTCGACCGCGGCCGTGCCGACCGGGGCGTCGCTGGGCAACTTCGGCAACCTGCTCGCCGACACGGACTTCGCCCGCTGGTTCGGCAACTCCGTGCTGATCGCCGGCGTGTCGGCGCTGGCGTCGGTGTTCCTGTCGGCGCTGGCCGCGTACGCCTTCAGCCGCATGCGTTTCCGCGGCCGCCGGATCGGCCTGCTGGCCCTGCTGCTGATCCAGATGTTCCCGCAGTTCCTGGCCATCGTGGCGATCTTCCTGATGTTCTCCACCATCACCGACCTGTGGCCGGCCATCGGCTTCAACCAGGCCTGGGGCCTGATCCTGCTCTACCTGGGCGGGGCGCTGGGGGTGAACACCTGGCTGATGAAGGGCTTCTTCGACACGGTGCCGAGGGAACTGGACGAGTCGGCCACCATGGACGGCGCGTCGCACGCCCAGACGTTCTTCCGGATCCTGCTGCCGCTGGTCGCCCCGATCCTGGCGGTGACCGGCCTGCTGGCCTTCATCGGCACGATCAACGAATTCCTGATCGCCAACGTCTTCCTGACCGACACGGGCGCCAAGACCCTGTCGGTCGGCATGTACGGCCTGGTGGCGGGGGAGCGCAACAACAACTTCGGCATGTTCTGCGCGGGCACCCTGCTCACGGCGGTCCCGACGGTGCTGGTCTTCCAGTTCCTGCAGCGCTACATCGTCAACGGCCTCACCGCCGGGGCGGTCAAGGGCTGACCGGGCGGGTCACCTCGTCCCGGGCGGCGTCGAGGCCCGCTGCGGCCAGTGCTCCGGCGACCCCGTCGTCGAAGCGTTCGTAGCGGGCCACCCGGCCGTCCTCGACCCGGAACAGCGAGCCGATCCGGAAGCTGTCCTGCGGCTCACCGGTCGCCGGGTCGTGCCAGGTGGCGTCCTGCTCGACCACGACGAGGCCGTCGCCGCCGCAGAACCAGCGCACCGGCTGCGACGAGAAGCCCGAACGGCCCAGCCACTCGCTCAGCATCGCGCGGGGAGCACTGCCGCGCCCGCGGGGTCCCACGATGTCGACCTGCTCCTGGCTCAGGGACTCCACGCGGGCGCCGTCGCGAGCGTTGACGGCGGTCAGCCACTGCTCGACGACGCCGAGCGCGCCACGGGTCCGGGTCGCATTCGTCATGCCGACAGGATAGAACGCGCGCCGGTCAGCGCACACCGCTCATCAGCCGGCTGATCGGACGGGCGGCCAGGGCCAGGGCGGCCCCGATCACGATCGCGACCAGGCCCAGGATGCCGAAGTACGCGGTCTCGTGGTCCTCGCTGTAGTACTTCGCGAGAGTGCCCGAGGCCGCCGTGCCCAGAGCCACCGACAGGAAGAACAGCGCGACCATCTGGGTGTGGAACACGGGCCGGCGCCAGCTTGGTGGACAGCGACAGTCCGACCGGGGAGAGCAGCAGCTCGGCGACGGTGAAGACCAGCAGGATGCCGGCCAGCGCGAGCAGCGGGGTGCTGTTCGGGCCGCCGCCGGCCAGCGGCAGGAAGAGCAGGAACGCCACGCCCATGATCGCGGTGCCGGCGGCGAACTTGATCGGGGTCCCCGGCTGGCGCGGGCCGAGCCGGGTCCACAGTGCGGCGAAGACGCCGGACAGCACGATGATGAAGACCGGGTTGATCGACTGCACCCAGGACACCGGCATCTCCCAGCCGAACAGGTCACGGTCGAGGCGCTGGTCGGAGTAGATCGTCACGACAGTGAACTGCTGCTGGTACAGCGACCAGAACACCGCGCTGGCGACGAACAGCGGGATGAACGCGTACACCCGGCGCCGCTCGACGTCGGTGATCCGCCTGCTGCGCAGGATGACCACGAAGTAGGTGACCGCCGCGGCGATGCTCAGCACGATGACCACGTTCGACAGGGCCCCGGCCTGCAGCACGCCGGTCAGGGCCAGCACCAGGATCAGCACCGCGGCGGCGGCGACGAGCAACGCCACCGGCAGGCGGCGCCGCGGCGGCAGCGGATGGGGTACGACGCGGGCGGCGCCGGTGAGCCGCTTGCGGCCCATCGTGTACTGGATCAGCCCGATCGCCATGCCCACCGCGGCCAGCGCGAAGCCGGCGTGGAAGCCCCAGTTCTTCTGCAGCAGGCCGGTCAGCAGCGGGCCGACCAGAGCGCCGAGGTTGATGCCCAGGTAGAACAGGGAGAAGCCGGCGTCGCGGCGTTCGTCGTGCTCGTCGTACAGGCCGCCCACCAGCGACGTGGCGGTGGCCTTGACCCCGCCGCTGCCGATCGCGATGAGGATCAGCCCGACCGTGACACCGGTCAGCCCGGGCAGCACCGCGAGACTGATGTGCCCGGCCATCACCAGGACCGCGCTGAGGAACAGCACCCGTTCCGGCCCGAGCAGGCGGTCGGCCACCCACGCGCCGAGGATCGTGGCCAGGTAGACGGAGCCGCCGTACGCGCCGACGATGCTCGTGGCGGTCTGCTCGGACAGGCCGAGCCCGCCGTCGGCCGCGGAGTAGTACAGGTAGATCAGCAGGATGCCCTGCATGCCGTAGAACGAGAACCGTTCCCACAGCTCGACCCCGAACAGGTTGGCCAGCACCGGTGGCTGACCGAAGAACGTACGCTCGCGCGGTGCCGTCTCCTGCGTCATGAGTCTGTCGCATACCGCATCCGGCGCCGCCGTAAACGACGTGCCGGGCCCGGATCTTGCCCCGGGGCGCGCCGATGACCAGGCTGGGTGCCGTGACTACGTCGGGTGGGATGCGGGGACGCACGCAGTGGACGCGGGGGCTCGGTGCGCCGCTGCGGGCGTTCCTGCGTACCGAATCGGGCAGTGCCGGGGTGCTGGTCGCGGCCATCGCCGCCGCGCTGATCTGGGCCAACGTCGACACCGCGTCGTACGACGCGGTGTGGCGCACCGACTTCTCGGTGCGGTTGGGGGCCATGGGGATCACCGAGGACCTGCGGACCTGGATCAACAGCGGGCTGATGACGCTGTTCTTCCTGGTGGTGGGCCTGGAGGCACGACGCGAGTTCGACCTCGGCGACCTGCGCGACCGGCGGCGGTTCCTGCTGCCGTGCGTCGCCGGGCTGGTCGGGATGCTGATCCCGGTGCTGATCTACCTGGCCGTCACCCACGGCGGCCCGGGCGCGCACGGTTGGGGCATCGCGATGTCCACCGACACGGCGCTGGCGCTGGGCCTGCTCGCCCTGGTCGGCCGGGGTGTGCCCGACTCCACCCGGGTCTTCCTGCTCACCGTCTTCGTGGTCGACGACCTGGTCGCGCTGCTGGTCATCGCGGTGGTCTACAGCGAGGACATCGCCATGATGCCGCTGCTGATCGCCGGCGCGGCCTTCGGGGTGTGGCTGCTGCTGCGCACGTTCGGCGTCCGCAGCGCCTTCAGCTATGCGGTCGTGGGGCTGGTGCTCTGGGCGGCGATGCTGGCCAGCGGCGTCGACCCGGTGGTGGCCGGCCTGGCGATGGGCCTCACGGCGGTGGCCTACACCCCGGTACGCGAGAACCTCGAAGCCGCCAGCGGGCTCTTCAAACTGTTCCGCGAGCAGCCGACGCCGGAGCTGGCCCGTACGGCCGCACGCGGGCTCACCCAGACGCTCTCGCCCAACGACCGCCTCCAGCGCCTCTACCACCCGTGGTCGAGCTACGTCATCGTGCCGCTGTTCGGCCTGGCCAACGCGGGCATCGCGATCGACGGCGGCTTCCTGAGCCGGGCGTTCACCTCGCCGGTGACCTGGGGCGTCATCCTCGGCTACCTGATCGGCAAGCCCGTCGCGGTGGTCGGGGTGTCCGCGCTGCTCACGGTGGCGACCGGTGGCCGGGTACGCCCCACGGTCGGCTGGGCGGCGGTGCTGGGCAGCGGCACCATCGCCGGCATCGGCTTCACCGTGTCGCTGCTGATCGCGGCGCTGGCGTTCGAGGGGCCGGAGCTGGCCGAGGCGAAGATCGGCGTGCTGACCGCGGCGGCGGCCGCGTCCCTGATCACCTGGGTGGTCTTCCGCGCCACCCGGATGCTGGCACCGCAACGCCGGGCCCGGGCCATGCTCGGCGACACCGAGGTACTGACCGACCTGATCCCGGCCGTCGACCCCGAACGCGACCACGTGCGAGGACCGCAGGACGCGTCGGTCACGGTCGTCGAGTACGGCGACTTCCAGTGCCCGTACTGCGGGCAGGCCGAGCCGGTGGTCCGGGACCTGATCACCGACACGGACCTGCGCTACGTCTGGCGGCACCTGCCGCTCAATGACGTCCACCCGCAGGCGCGACTGGCCGCCGAAGCCGCGGAGGCGGCCGCCGGTCAGGGCAAGTTCTGGGAGTTCCACGACCTGCTGCTGGCCCACCAGGACCACCTCAAGATCATGGACCTGCTCCGGTACGCCGACCAGCTCGGCCTGGACACCAACCGCTTCCACGACGAGCTGATGGACCACCGGCACATGCAACGGGTCACCGACGACGTGGACTCGGCCGACCTGAGCGGGGTGTCCGGCACGCCGACGTTCTTCATCAACGGGAGCCGGCACTACGGGGCTTACGACATCGTGACGCTCAAGCAGGCGGTGAAGACCGCTCGAACCCGGGCGGGTCTCGCCCGGATTCCTCAGCCCGCCCAGGAGGAGGGGACCGCCTGACGGCGGTTCGGCGTCCGCTGGCCCACGCAGCGGCCGCAGTCGAGCTTCTGCGAGGGAGGGCCTCCCTCTCAACCCAGTAACCTAGGATGCTCTACGCCGTGAGTGGAGCAACACGTCGCGCACACCTCGGGCTTGCTGGACGAAGGGGCATGCTTGCCGGCGGTCGGCGATCGGCGACCAGCGCTTTAGGGGGCCGCGACGAGGTCCGTGACCAAGGCGACCGCCACATCGGCCTGCTGGGCAGCGTCCGGCCGGCCAGCCACCGCATAAAGCCCCTCGATGACCAGCCATACCCGATCGGCCAGCACCGGCGACCCGCCCACGCCCCGGACAAGCTCATCAACCCGAGCCCGCGAAGACGCCAGATACTCCCGGGCGACCCGCCCGGGCCCGTCGTCCTCCGACGGAAACTCGGTCAGGTAGTTGCGCATGGCGCATCCCCGGAACCCCGGTTCCCGTACCCGGTCGGCGATCTCGGCCACCAGAGCGACCACAGCTTCCCGCCCCTCGCCAGCTGCCGCGAGGGCCCGCTCGGTCGACCGTTCCCGCTCGGCGCGAACCACGGACAGATACGCCGCCACCAGCTCGTTCTTGCCCGGGAAATGCGAGTACAGCAGGTTCTTGCCGCAACCCGCCGCCGCGACGATCTGGGCCATGCCCACCGCCCGCACGCCCTGGCTGTAGAAGAGCGGGGCCACCGTCGAGACGATGCGGGCGCGAGTTCCGGATGCTGCCGTGCGGGCCATGTGGCCAATGTAACGGACCGATCGGTCCGCTCAGCCCTTAGGATCGGACCGATCGGTCCGTCACTCGAGGGGGGAGGCACGACATGCGCGACGCGGTCATCGTCGAAGCGGTACGCACACCCGTGGCCAAGGGCAAGCCCGGCGGCGCCTACGCGGAGATCCACCCGGTCGACCTGCACGCCCACGTCCTGCGCGCCGTCACCGCCCGGCTCGACGGCCTCGACCCGGCCGAGATCGACGACGTCATCGGCGGCACCGTCGGTCAGGTGGGCGAGCAGAGCACCAACAACACCCGGCTGGCCGTCCTCGCCGCCGGCTTCCCCGAGTCCGTGCCCGGCACCACCGTCGACCGGCAGTGCGGCAGCAGCCAGCAGGCGTTGAGCTTCGCCGCCCAGGGGGTCGTGGCCGGCGCCTACGACATCGTGGTGGCCTCCGGGGTCGAGTCGATGAGTCGCGTACCCATCGGCAGCTCCGCCCTGGTCGACGGCGCCCGGGCGTTCGTCGGCGGGCCCGCGGTCGCGGAGCGTTATCCCGGCGGGTTGATCCCGCAGGGGATCAGCGCCGAGCTGATCGCCCGGCGCTGGGGTCTGTCGCGCACGCAGCTCGACGAGTTCGCGGCGACCAGCCATCAGCGGGCGGCCGAGGCGTGGAAGCAGGGCTGGTTCGCCGGCCAGGTCGCGCCGCTGGCCGCGCTGGAGACCGACGAGACGATCCGGCCCGGCACCACGGTCGAGACGCTGGCCGGGCTGCGGCCCGCGTTCGCCGACGACCGCTGGGCTCAGCGCTTCGGCGACCTGGAGTGGAAGGTCACCGCCGGCAACTCCAGCCCGGTCAACGACGGCGCCGCCGCTCTGGTGGTCACCACCAGTGAGATCGCCCGGCAGCGGGGCTGGCGGCCGCGGGCGCGGGTGCACACCGCGACGGCCGTGGGCGACGATCCGATCATGATGCTGGCCGGCATCATCCCGGCGACCGCCAAGGTGCTGGCCCGGTCCGGTCTCACCCTGGCCGACATCGACGCGTTCGAGGTCAACGAGGCGTTCTCGTCGGTGGTGCTGGCCTGGCTGGCCGAGACGGGCGCCGACGCGGCGAAGGTCAACGTCGACGGGGGCGCGATCGCCATCGGTCACCCGCTGGGCGCCAGCGGCGCCCGGCTGGCGACCACCCTGCTGGGCGTGCTGGAACGCACCGGGGGACGCTACGGGCTGCAGACCATGTGCGAGGCCGGCGGTACGGCCAACGCCACCGTCATCGAGCGCCTGGGCTAACGCGGTCGCACCGGGTGGAAGCCGAACGGCAGCTCCAGCCGGTGCGCCCGGAGCAGCTCCTCGTCGGCCAGCAGGTCGGCGGTGGGGGCGTCGGCCACGATCCGGCCGTCGTCGAGGATCACCGAGCGGGGGCACAGCTGCAGCGCGTACGGCAGGTCGTGCGTCACCATCAGCACCGTCACCGGCAGCCGTTCGATGATCTCGGCCAGTTCCCGGCGGCTCGCCGGGTCCAGGTTGGACGAGGGCTCGTCCAGCACCAGCAGCTCGGGCCGCATCGCCAGCACGGTCGCCACCGCGACCCGGCGGCGCTGGCCGAACGACAGGTGCAGCGGTACCTGGTCGCGATGCGCGGCCATGTCCACGGCCTGCAGCGCCTCGTCGACCCGGGCCTGCAGCTCGGCGCCGCGCAGCCCCAGGTTGGCCGGCCCGAAGGCGACGTCCTCGGCCACGGTCGGCATGAAGAGCTGGTCGTCGGGGTCCTGGAAGACGATGCCGACCCGGCGGCGGATCTCGGCGAGCCGGGCCCGGTCGCGCGCGTCCACCCGCAGCCCGCCGACGTCGACCGTGCCGGCGCCGCCGTGCAGGATCCCGTTGAGGTGCAGGACCAGCGTCGTCTTGCCGGCGCCGTTGGGCCCGAGCAGCGCGACCCGGTCCCCGGCGCCGACGCTGAGGTCGACGCCGCGCAGCGCGACGCTGCCGTCCGGGTAGGCGTAGGTGAGGCCGGCGATCTCGAGGCTCACGCCAGCACCGCCGTGAGCGCGATGGCCGCGGCTGCGGCGGGCAGCACGGCCGAGGTCGCCCAGTCGGCGGTCGTCGCGCCGCCGGCTTCGGGCCGGGGGAGCCGTCCGTCGTAGCCGCGGGAGACCATCGCCAGATACACCCGCTCGCCGCGCTCGTACGCCCGCAGGAACAGGGCCCCCACGCCGACCGCGAACGCCTTGACCTGCCACAGGAACCGCGGGTCGTAGCCGCGCGAGAGCCGGGCGATGCGCATCCGGCGCGCGTCGTCGGCCAGGATGTCCAGGTAGCGCAGCATGAACGTGGCGATCTGGGTGAAGACCCGCGGGCAGTGCAGCCGGTCCAGGCCCAGGATCAGGTCACGCATGGTGGTGGTGGCCGCCAGCAGCAGCGAGGCGACCACGCCCAGGGTGCCCTTGGCGACGATGTTCCACGCGCCGTAGAGCCCGTCCACGGACAGCGACATGCCGAGCCAGGTGATCCGCTCGCCGTGCCCCGCGAACGGCAGGGCGACGGCGAGCACGACGAACGGCAGCTCGATGGTGGCGCGTTTGGCCAGCCACGGCAGCGGCGCCCGGGCCAGCACCGCCACCACCGCGAGCAGCAGGGCGTAACCGCCGAACGCGGCGAACTCGGTGCGCGGGGTGGCCACCACGACGATGGTGAACAGCAGCGTCGCGAGGATCTTCACCTCGGGGGCCAGGGCGTGCACCGGGCTCGGGCGGTCCAGGTGCAGCGGGTGGGCGTGGCCCGCGCCCATCAGACCTTCTCGGGGCTGCGCCGGCGGACGAGCCAGAAGACGCCGCCGCCGATCGCGAACGTCACCAGCACTCCCAGCACCCCGGCCAGCCCGGTCGACAGGTACGGGTTGTCGATGCCGCGGATGCCGTAGTCGGCCAGTGGGCTGTCGGCGAGCTGGTGGTCCTGCTCCCGCTGAAGCATGCAGGTGCCGCCGGTGATCTCCCCGTGGGAGTCGAAGGTGCAGCCCTCGCGGGCCGTCGCGTCCAGGCCGTCCGGGCTGCTGGAGGCGAAGTTGCTGACCACACCGGCCAGCAGCAGCGCGACCAGCAGGCCGCCGGCCAGGAACCAGCCGAGTCGCCGGGTCATGCCTTACCTCCCGAGACAGTGGCGGGCGCCTCCGCGGGGTTGGCCGCCACCGGCACCGGTGGGGTGCGGAAGCGGCGCAGTGCGTAGACCAGGTCCGGCCGGACCTTGGCCACGGTCGCCACGGTGGTCGCGGCGATCAGGCCCTCGCCGATGCCGATGAGCACGTGGGTGCCGGCCATCGTGCCGGAGACCCAGGGCAGGGAGAGCTGCGTGGTGCCGCCGAGCCAGTACTCGAACACGAAGCCCTGCGAGGCGGCCACCACGCCGACGATCGAGGCGATCATCGCGGTCGCCCCGAGCCCGGACGGCGTCTTGGGCAGCACCCGCAGCAGGCCGGCGACCAGCAGGTAACCGGCGGCGGTGCCGATGATCGCCATGTTGGTGATGTTGAGCCCGAGGGCGGTCAGGCCGCCGTCGGCGAACAGCAGGCACTGGATGATCAGGACGGTGGACACGCAGAGCGCGCCGACCCACGGTCCGACCAGGACGACGGCCAGGGTGCCGCCCAGCAGGTGACCCGAGACACCGGGCAGCACCTGGAAGTTGAGCATCTGCACGGCGAAGATGAAGGCGGCGACGAGGCCGGCCATCGGGGCCAGCCGGTCGTCGAGGTCGGCCCGGGCCCGCCACACACAGAACGCCAGGGCGAGGGCGGCGAAAGCGGCGAAGATCGCCGACACCGGGCCGTTCACGATCCCGTTGGCGATGTGCATCGTCTGGACGTCCATGGATCCCCCTCCGGCCGCGGGCACGCCTCGATCAGCATATGGGTCACCGTGGCAGTTGCAAACTATTGGCAACAGCGTCCCGCCGGCTGCGACCGGGATCACTTCCGGGGCGGAGCCGCCGCGCTCAGAAAGCCCGCTTTGACCAGAGTCCGGCTGAGCGGCCGCGCCAGCTCCGCGAGCCGCGCCGCGCCGTCGGCCCCGAGCACCTGGTACGCCGGAGCGGCCAGCCGGTCGGTGTCCGCCTCGATCCCGTCCCGCAGCGAGCGCCCCTCGTCACTGAGCTCCTCGCCGGCGAGCAGGCCCCGTTCCCGCAGCGCGTTCTCCTCGTCGGCCCACTCCTCGCGGCTCCAGCCCCGGCTGGCTCGCAGGAACCGGCCGTTGGCCTGGCCCGACGCCGCGTGCAGGATGATCGACTGCAACCCGCTGACCCCGGCCACCAGCAGCGCCGCCACGTGGGCGTCACCGCGGAACTCGCGCAGCAGCGTCTGGGCGTGCCACAGCACCAGGTGCGGCGCCTCCGGCCAGTCGAGGCCCACGTGCGCGGCGAACAGCGGCCGTCCCGCGGCGTACGGGATCGCCGATTCCGCCGCCGTCCGGGCCAGCTCCGCGGCCTCAGCCACCTCGGGGCTCTTCACGACGTCGCCCAGGCCGCGGACCAGGGCCGCGTCGGCGGCGTCGAGTCGGGCCGCGACCGCGGCCGCCGGCGACACGATCTCCCAGGCCGCCGGCAGGGCGCGCGCCACCAGACCGGGATGGAAGTTGTAGAACGTGGCCACCACCGGCCCGGGACCGACCGGGCCGAACGCGGCGCCCCGCGAGGCGAAGTATTCGACGCCCGCGGGCACGCCGAGCGCCGCGAAACGCTCCCGCACCTCCGGAGCGAAATAGATCATCGCGTGCAGCGGCTCGGCGAGCCGCCAGGCCTCACGGGCGAGGGCGGGCGTCACATCCATGCCCGCCATCCTGTCATTACCGGCTAGTAAGGTGCGACGGTCAGGGCCGACATCCCGGCGGTCGCATCGACGTCGATGCGGTCGACCGCCGCGGCCCAGCTCGCCGGCGTGAAGGTCTGCCCGGCGGCCACCCCGGCGTGCCGCTGCCCGTCGAGGGTGACCTGCCCGGCGCCCCGCCCGACCCGTACGCGGACCGGTGTCCGCTCGGCGGTGTGCACGTCGAAGAGGCTGACCCCACCGGACATCCGGACGCTCAGCGTGCCGTCCGGCCGCGGCAGCGTCAGCGCGATCCGGCTGGCGCCGCCGGTCAGAGCCACCCCGCCGACCCGCCCGGCGCCGAGGTCGATCGTGGACAGCCGGGCGCCGCCGGCGATCCGCAGATCCCAGCGCACGGCCGCGTTGAGAGTGATGTCGACGGACTCGGCGTCACCGTCGAGGCGTAACCGGACCCGGCCGTCCTGCTCGTCGGTGCGCGGCGCCACGGATCCGGCGTCCGGCGTGGTGATCCGGTAGAGGGTGTCGCCGAGGTCGGCGGCCCGCAACGTGACCCGCTCGGCGCCGTCGATGAGGTCAAAACCGGCACTGGTACGCCCATCGCGGGCGGCAGTGGCCAGGTGGGGAGCGGAGGGGGCGGCGGCCACCGGCGGGCTCCAGCGGGAGGGGACGGTGCCGGGGTCGCCGTCGCCGCTCAGCGCCAACACGGCGGCGCCGGTCAGCAGGAGGGCGGCGGCTGCGATTCCGGCACCGAGCAACCAGCCCCGGCCCGGCTGCGCCGGCTCCCCGCCGCTCACCGAGTGACTCCCGGCCGGGGCGCCAGGCGAAGATTTCTCCTCACCGACACCGCCGTCAAGCCGGACCCCGTCACTCGGCGGAGTGGATGGGCTTGGTGGGGCGGGGAGCCGGCGCAGCCGGGCTCGTGAAAACTTGTTCAGGGCGAGCGACAGGGCGGCGCCGGCCAAGGTGGGGGACGAGGTCGGAGCGGTCGCGGCGAGCATGGCTTCGGTGATGACCGGCAGCTCCACCGTCGGCTCCTCGCCGGCCAGCGGGGTGCCGGGCTCGGGCCAGTCCGGCGGCGGCCGCTCGGGCGATCTGTCGGTGGAGCCGGCGTCGGGGATTCCGTGCATGGTGATACCTCCATGTCGGTGCCGTCCACCGGTACGGAATCCAGCGCTCCCCGGATCGGTCCCGGCCCTAAATTTGCGCGCTCCGCATCTTTGCGTACCCCGCAACTTCGGCTACGGTGGTGGGCATGGGACTCCGTGAGCGCAAGAAGGCCGAGACCCGGGCCGCGCTCAGCTGGGCGGCCATCCGGCTCACCGTCGAGCGGGGTTTCGACAACGTCAAGGTGGAAGACATCGCCGCCGCGGCCGGGGTGTCCCCGCGTACCTTCAACAACTATTTCGCCGGCAAGGGCGATGCCATCGTGTCGCGTCACCTCGACCGGCTACGGCGCGCCGCCGACGAGTTGCGGGCCCGGCCGGCCGACGAGCCGCTGTGGACGGCCATCACCGCGGTCGCCCTGGCCCAGCTCGAGCCCGGTCCGGAGCTGGCCGCGCATCCGGTGGCCGATCAGGAGGCCTGGGCCGCCGGGGTGCGCACGATGATCGCCGAGCCGGCCCTGCAGGGTGACCTGCTGCGTGCCGGGGCGCTGGCCGAGGCGGAGGTCGCCGCGGCTGTCGCCGAGCGCACCGGCACCGACCTGAGCAAGGACATGTACCCGCACCTGGTGGCCTCCGTCGTGATGGCCGCGAACAACGTCGCCCAGGCCCACTTCCTGCGCGCCGGCCCGCACGTGTCGATGCCGGAGCTGCTCACCGAGGCACTCGCCCGGATCGCCGCGGGCCTGCCTCCGCCCTGAGCGGCCGCCACCTCGACATTCCCAGCGTCAGCCCGCCGTTCATCGGCGGGCCGGTGCCCCGTACCCGGAAGAGGGTCTCACCATGATCGACGTCGTCATCGCCGGCGCCGGGCCGAACGGCCTCATGCTCGCCTGCGAGCTGGCCCTGGCCGGGGTCCGGCCGCTGGTCCTGGAGCGGCTGCCCGAGCCGACCACCGAGCAGCGCGCCAACGGCCTGGTCGGACAGATCATCCGCATGCTCGACCGGCGCGGCCTGTACGAACGGCTCGCCGGCACCCCCGGTCCGCCCCGCCCGGCGCCCGGGTTCACATTCGCCGCCTTCCCGCTCGATCTGCACGACCTGCCGGACAACCCGCTCTACACGATGCTGGTGCCGCAGCGGCGGATCGAGCAGATGCTCACCGAGCGGGCGGCCGAACTCGGCGTGACGATCCACCGTGGTCACGAGGTCCTCGGCCTGACCCGGAACGATCGGTCGGTGACGGTCGAGGTCGCCGGCCTGGCCCCGATCGAGGCGGCCTATCTGGTCGGCGCCGACGGCGGGCACAGCGTGGTACGCAAGCTCGCCGGCATCGCGTTCCCCGGCGTGACCAGGGACGACACGGTGTCGCGGACGGCGCATGTCAGCGTGCCGGCGAGCATGGTCGACGCGCACGGGGCGCTGCACGTGCCGGGTTTCGGGGTCCTGCCGCCGTTCCTGCACACCCGTACGGAGCAGGGCGTGATCGCGTGGGCGCCGATGCCCGGCCGGGCCCCGCTGCTCAGCGTGGGGGAGCGCCACCGGCCCGGCGATGAGGTCGGCGACGGTGAGACCAGCATCGCTGAGCTGCGGGCCGCCGCGGGCCGGGTGCTCGGGGCCGATCTGCCGCTCGACGCCCCGGACGGGCCTGGTCCGCACCTGCGGCGGCGGGCGGTCGGCGGCAACACGCGGCTGGCGTCGGCGTACCGGTCCGGGCGGGTGCTGCTGGTCGGCGACGCGGCGCACGTGCACTCCGCCCTCGGGGGCCCCGGCCTCAACCTCGGTCTCGAGGACGCGATCAATCTGGGCTGGAAGCTAGCCGCGGAGGTGCTCGGCCACGCCCCGCCCGGGCTGCTGGACACGTACGAGTCGGAGCGTCGGCCCGTCGGCCGGCGGGTGACCATGCACACCCGGGCGCAGTCCGTGCTGATCGGTCCCGGCGGTGAGGTGACCGCCCTGCGCGAGCTGGTCGGTGAACTGCTGGCGCTGCCGCAGGGCCGCCGGCACATCGCCGAGCTGATCTCCGGGGCCGACATCCGCTACGACACCCCGGGAGCCGACGGCCCGCACGTCGGACGCTGGGCGCCGGACGTCCCGGGCCTGACGGAGCTGACCCGGTACGCGCGTCCGCTGCTGCTCGACCCCACCGGCCGGCTGGACGTCGGCCCGTGGGCGGGCCGGGTCGACGTCGCCACCGCCCCGGATCTGCCGGCCGCGCTGCTGCTGCGCCCGGACTGCTACGTCGCCTGGGAGGGCACCACCGGCGACGGGCTGCCCGAGGCCATGGCGACGTGGTTCGGCCGGCCCGGACCGGCCCCGGACGGAATGTCGGTGGGTGCCGCTAATCTGCCCTGATGGACGACCTGGCACAGCGGCTCGCGGAGTTGACGTTCGCGGGCCTCACCCAGGACGAGGTCACCGGCCGGATCATCGACGAGGTGGCGGCCTGGGGCCAGGCCCAGGGCTGGCGGGTCTACCGGCGCGCGCCCAGCGTGGTCCGGCTGCCGCCGCCGATGGACAAGCAGCATTCGGTGCTGGACGTGGCGTTGGCCCGCCCGGCCGCGCCGCCGATCGTCGTCGAGGTTGACCACACCGACCGCAAGCGGACGGTGGAGAAGCTGCTCGCCGAGGCCGCGGAGGGGCGGGTCGCGGTGTGGGTTCGTTGGGGGCCGGGCCGGATCGCGGAGCCGCCGGCGCCGATCCGGCTGGTGACTCTGCCGGTGACTCGCAGTCGCGGCCGGTATTCGCGGACGACTGCGCCGGACCGGCCGGCTCCGAGCCATTCGGTGGCCCCGGCCGGCCCTGGCGAGGCGGCTGAGCTTCCCCTGCCGGGGCCCGGCGCGGCAGCCGAACTTCCACTGCCGAAGCCGGCCGACCGCCCTTTGCCGGGGCCCGGCGCGGCAGCCGAGCTTCCGCTTTTTGGGCCTGGCGAGCGGCCGTTGTGACCGGCGGCGGGGCGGCGTACCGTCCGAGGTGGAGCCCGTCACCCGGAGGTGGTCGACATGCGCTCTGCCGTACTCGGTCTGGTGACCCTGCTGTTGCCCGTTCCCGGCCCGCGCTTCGCCTATCCGCGCGGAAGGCTGGCGGTCTGCGGTGAGGAGGTCTGTCAGTGGCGCAACTTCGTGCACGACCTGACGCCCACCACGACCTGCCGCCGCCATCCCGGCCGCACCGACTACGTGCCGGACGGGACCAAGCTGCGGGTCCGCTGCTTCCATGAGGGCTGCCTGCAGAGTTCGGTGCCGGTGACGTACTGGCACGACATGCACACCGCGCAGAACTTCTGCTGCCCGACCCACCTCGTCCGGGTCTGAGCGCGCCCGCTCAGCGCGCCCGGGCGGTGCGGCCCTTGAGGTGGCGGCCCATCGCGCGGGCGATCTCCCGGTTGGCGTCGCGTTCGGCGAGGGCCTGGCGCTTGTCGTACTCGCGCTTGCCGCGGGCCAGGGCCAGCTCCACCTTGGCCCAGCCCTCGTTGAAGTACAGCGACAGCGGCACCAGCGTGTTGCCCGGCTCGCGCAGCTTGTCGAGGATCCGGTCGATCTCGATGCGGTGCAACAACAGCTTGCGCGTACGCCGCGGCGCATGGTTGGTCCAGGAGCCGAAGCCGTACTCGGCGATGTGCAGGTTGTAGAGCATGAGTTCGCCCTCGTGTTCCTGGGCGAACGCGTCGACGATCGACGCGTACCCGGCGCGCAGCGATTTCACCTCGGTGCCGGCCAGCACCAGGCCGGCCTCGTACGTCTTGAGGACCGCGTAGTCGTGTCGCGCTTTCTTGTTCGTCGCGATGACCTTGCGTCCGGTCTCCCTGGCCGTGGCCGCCCCCTCGCTGTCGCCGGACCGCTGCTCCGGCCCTCATCCTCGCAAACGCCGCGGCCCGCCACCGCCCCGGCCGGGCAGCTCAGCTCAGCCGGTCGCCGTCGACCAGCTCGATACCGCGCGGCAGCACCAGCCCGGCGGCGGCCAGGTCACGCAGCAGCCGGCTGAGCGTGGCCGGTCGCAGACCGGTGTGCCCCGGGGCGCCCGGCGCTGGGACGTCGAGCGCGCGGGCCGCTTCCAAGGCGCTGTCGGTGATGGCGGCCTCGAGTGCCTTGAGTCGCCGGGCCCGCAGTGCCACGTCGGGGGAGTGCAACAGGGCGTCGTGCTGGTGCAGGAGACGGTGCAGGTTCGCCACGACCTCTTCGATCGGCGGGGCCAGCGGGCCCGGATCCGGCTCCGGGTGCATCCGGCGCCACACCGCGCGCGCCGCGCGGGGCAGGTAGATGATCGCGCCGAAGGCCAGTGTCGGCGACAGCAGGATCAGCACGATCTGCGTGATCTGCCCGGCCCGCCCGATGTCCATGCCCTGCCCGATGTCCGTGCTCAGCGTCCCGTGGCTCCAGCGAAGTCAGATCCGTAGCTTCCGCGCGCCCGCGTCGCACTGTCAAGCGCCGCGGCCGGCGCAGCGCGACCCCTTGTCACCATCTGCACGTGCCTGTCGCCGCCGGCTCCGCGGGCCGCGCGGAGTTAGATGGAACGGGTACGTGGTGGCACGGCTCGCACGCACGAGAGGCAGGCACCGATGATCTTCATTACCGCGAAGTTCCTGATCAAGCCGGAGGACGCCGACAACTGGCCGGAGATCGCGGCCGCGTTCACCGCCGCGACCCGCGCCGAGCCGGGGTGCCTGTGGTTCGAGTGGTCCCGCAGCCTCGACAACCCCGCCGAGTACGTACTGGTGGAGGCCTTCCGCGACGGCGAGGCGGGAGCGGCGCACGTGGGGTCGGCCCACTTCAAGCAGGCCCAGCTGGACCTGCCGCCGCACCTGGCCGCGACCCCGAAGATCGTCAGTCAGACGGTCGAGCAGGACGACTGGTCCGAGCTGGGCGAGATGGCGGTGCCCGGCAAGTGAACGATGGGCGGCCCCGGACCTCCGCCCGGTCCGGGGCCGCCGCTTCCGGGCCGGCCCAAACCTCGGGCCGGCCCAAACCTCGGGCCGGCCCAAACCTCGGGCCGGCCCAAACCTCGGGCCGGCCCAGTTCGAGGGCTGGCTCAAGTCGAAGGCCGGCCCAGCTCGAGGGCTGGCTCGAGTCGAAGGCCGGCCCAGTTCGAGGTCTGGCTCAGGTCAAGGGCCGGCTCAGGAGAGAGCCGCTAGCAACGCCGGGTACCAGCGGTCGGCGATCTTGCGGTTGCCGTTGTCGTTGGGGTGCACGCCGTCCGGGGTGTCGGTCGCCGTGTTGAAGCCGGTCCACTGGTCGACCACCGTGACCGGTGAGGCCGCGGTGCTGGTCGCCGCTGCCCACGCCGGGATCGCCGCGTTGAAGTTGATCACCCGCTGGCTGCATTCGGCGCAGTTGCTCGGTGTCATCGGCAGGATCTGCGCCACCAGGATCTTCATCGCCGGGTTGGATGCGCGCATCTGGCTGACCAGCTTGGTGAACGCCGCCAGAATCGTGGCGGGGGAGCGGTTGCTCCACACGTCGTTGGTCCCGAAGTGCATCATCACGACGTCCGGGTCCGTTGCCGACAGCCAGCCCGGCAGCTGGTTCTGGTCGGCGACGTTGGTGGCGAGGAAACCGCCGTGGCCCTCGTTCTCACCGTCGTAGGTGAAGCCGCAGCCCTGCCCCGGCAGGGTGCCGACGAAGTCCACCGAGGAGGCCCGCCCGGCCTGCTGCAACCGCTGCCACAGCAGGGCCCGCCAGCAACCCGGCGACCCGGTGATCGAGTCACCCAGCGCCATCACCTTGACCACGCCACCCGCCGGCGGCGGGGTCGTGGGCGGCGGAGTCGTGGGCGGCGGCGTGGTGGGCGGTGGGGTGCTGGGCGGCGGAGTGGACGGCGGCGGGGTCGACGGGGACGGGGTGGTGACTCCACCGGTGCACGAGACCCCGTTGAGCGTGAAACTGGCCGGCACCGCGTTGCTGCCGGTCCAGGAGCCGTTGAAGCCGAACGACGTGGACGCGCCGGTGGCCAGCGCGCCGTTGTAGCCGGCGTTGCGGACGGTCACCGCGGCGCCGGACTGGCTGACCACGCCGTTCCACAGCTGGGTGACTGTCTGGCCGGACGGGAAGGTCCAGCCCAGCGTCCACCCGGTCACCGGGTCGCCCAGATTCTTCACGGCCACGGACGCGCCGAAACCACCCTGCCATTGGCTGGTCACCGTGTAGGTGACCTGGCAGCCCGCGGCCGCGGACGCCGGCGCGGCCAGCAGCCCGATCGGTACGGCGGCGGCCGCGGCCACGGCGACCAGGATTCTTCTCGTCGACATCACATTCACCTCAGGTTGGGGACTTCGTCGCGGGTGACGACGTACGGGCTGGCGTACACGGCCTGGAAGGTCGACACAGGGTTGATGGCGGTGTCGCTGACGAACGTGCTGTGCCAGGTGTTGAACAGCACCCAGCGGGTCGCGGTCGACTGCAGCTGGGCGGGATCGGGGATACGGCCGTTCTCGTGCAGCGCGATCGGCACCGTGCTGCCGACGACGGCCTTCGTACGGTTGAACAGCGTGGTCAACGGCCCGTGATCGCCCGCATAGGTGTCCGCCCCGCCGATGTCCACATAGGCCTTGCCGGGCCAGAACGCCGCCTGCGGCTCCCCGTTGTACGGGTGCAGCCACACCAGGTTGTGCAGTCCCTTCACCCGGGTCAGGTAGTCGACCATGTAGCGCCACAGCCGCACGTACTGGCTGCCGCCCTCCTTGCTCCACCAGAACCAGGTGCCGCCCGCCTCGTGGAACGGCCGCCACAGCACCGCGCCGCCGCCGGCCTGCACCTGCGCGAGCTGAGCCGCCACGGCGTCCATCCGCTGCTTGAAGGTGGCGTTGTCGGCGCTGCCCTCGGTCAGCGCGGCGTTGATGTTCGCGGTGAGCTGCGAGCCGGCGTAGCCGTCCTGGGACTGGTTGGGTGCGCCCATGTGATAGCCGACCATCGGGATGCCGCCGGCGTTCCACCAGGCCAGGGCGCGAGCGCCGAAGGTCGGGGAGTCGCCCATGTCCAGGCCCCGGATCGCCGGGTACTTACCGGTGGCGTCGCGGATGTAGTTCATCTCGTAGTCCGGCCCGTCGACCCAGGTGGACTCTTGCTGGCCGGACAGGATGTGGTTGCCGTACTGGCTGTAGACGTAGCACAGCAGTCGCCGGGCCGCGGCCGTGGCGGCCGGGTCGACCGGTGTGGCTGAGCACGATCCCGAAGTGGGCGGGGTGGTCGTGGGTGGCGGGGTGGTCGTGGGCGGTGGGGCCGTCGTGGGCGGTGAAGTGCCGATCCCGCCGGTGCAGGCGACGCCGTTCAGGGTGAATCCCGACGGTGAGGTGTTGCCGCCGGTCAGCGCGCCGTTGAAACCGAACGACACGGAGGCGTTGGTGGCGATCCCGGCGTTGTAGCCGGCGTCGCGGACGGTGACCGCGGCGCCGGACTGGCTGACCACGCCGTTCCACAGCTGGGTGACGGTCTGACCGGAGGGGAAGCTCCAGCCGAGCGTCCAGCCGTTCACCGGATCGCCGAGATTGGTGATGGCCACGGACGCGCCGAAGCCACCCTGCCAGGTGTTGGTGACGGTGTAGGCGACACGGCAACCGGCCGCCGCGCCGGCGGCACCGGCGGTGACCACGGCCGCCGTGGCGACCAGGCACGGCAGCACGGCCAGCGCGACCACGCTGGATCGTCTCATCATTCCTCCCGGGGAGGGCACTCGGTACTGAACCGCGTAAGCGATAGACGGCATTGTGACATGGGAGCGCTCCCAGCAATAGGCAAGAGATTTACGAAAGTTAATTTCAAATAAATTTCGGGGGCTTGACGGGAGCATTTCCCGACGGCAGGGTTGGGAGCGCTCCCAATCGACGGGAGTCACTGCGAGGGGACTACATGCGCACCATCACCAAGTTCGCCGGCCTGGGGGGTCGTAGCGCTCGGCGCCGCGCTGCTCTCGGCCGTCAACGCGTCGGCGGCGGCCGGCTGCCAGGTCACCTACGCGGTGACCAACACCTGGCAGGGCGGTTTCGGCGCCGCCGTCGAGGTGACCAACCTGGGCGATCCGGTGAACGGGTGGACGCTGGGCTGGAGCTTCCCGTCCGGCCAGACGGTCACCCAGCTGTGGGGCGGCACCGTCACCCAGTCCGGGGCCGCGGTCAGCGTGCGCGACGCGGGCTACAACGCGGCCATCGCCACCGGTGCGAGCGCCTCTTTCGGCTTCAACGGCGCCTTGACCGGGGCCAACACCAATCCCACGGCATTCACCCTCAACGGCGTCGCGTGCACCGGCGGCACCACCACGACCCCGCCGCCGACGCCGGCCGGCACGCCTCCGGCGAGCACGCCGCCGCCCACCTCGCCGCCGCCCACCTCGCCGCCGCCCACCTCGCCGCCGCCGACCTCACCGCCACCGGCCAACGCCGGCGGGCGGCAGATGGAGCGCCTGGACCGCGGCCTGATCAGCGTCCGTTCCGGCAGCGGCAACCTGGTCAGCTGGCGGTGGCTCGCCGCCGACCCGGCCGACGTGGGCTTCAACGTCTACCGGGGCACCACCAAGGTCAACGCCACCCCGATCACCGCCTCCACCAACTACCTCGACGCGGGCGCCGCGGCCGGGGCGGCATACACCGTGCGGGCCGTGGTCGGGGGAGTGGAGCAGGCCGCCTCGGGGGCCGCGCTCAACTTCGCCAACGGTTACCTCGACGTGCCGATCCAGAACCCCGACGGCTCCGCGTACGCGGCCAACGACGCCAGTGTCGGTGACCTCGACGGTGACGGCCAGCTCGAGATCGTGCTCAAGTGGGACCCGCTGAACGCCAAGGACAACTCGCAGTCCGGTGTCACCGACCCGGTCTACGTCGACGCGTACCGGCTCAACGGGACCCGGCTGTGGCGGATCAACCTGGGCCGCAACATCCGGGCGGGCGCGCACTACACCCAGTTCCAGGTCTACGACTACGACGGTGACGGCGACGCCGAGGTGGCCATGAAGACCGCCGACGCCACCGTCTCGGGCACCGGTCAGGTGATCGGCAACGCCTCGGCGGATCACCGCAACTCCAGCGGCTACGTGCTGGCCGGACCGGAGTTCCTGACCATGTTCGACGGCCGCACCGGGGCCGCGCTGTCGACGGTGAACTACGAGCCGCCCCGCGGCACGGTCTCCTCCTGGGGTGACTCGTACGGCAACCGCGTCGACCGGTTCCTGGCCGGCACGGCCTATCTCGACGGCCAGCGGCCCAGCCTGGTCATGGCCCGCGGCTACTACACCCGTACCGTGGTGGCGGCCTGGGACTTCCGCAACGGCACGCTGACCCGGCGCTGGATCTTCGACAGCAACAGCTCCACCAACGCGGGCACCGCCGGGCAGGGCAACCACCAGCTGTCGGTGGCCGACGTCGACGCCGACGGCCGCGACGAGATCGTCTACGGCTCGCTGGCCATCGACGACAACGGGGCCAAGCTGTGGAACACCGGCCACGGTCACGGCGACGCGATGCACGTGGGCGACCTGAACCCGGCGCGGGCCGGCCTCGAGGTCTTCAAGGTCGACGAGGACGCCAGCAAGCCGACGTCGTGGTTCGCCGACGCCCGTACCGGTCAGGTGCTGTGGTCCACCCCGGCCGGCAGTGACAACGGCCGCGGCGTCTCGGCCGACATCTGGTCCGGCAGCGCCGGGGCGGAGTCCTGGTCGTCGGCCGCCGACGGGGTTCGCAGCCCGGCCGGATCGGTGGTCGCCACCCGCAAGCCCGGCTCGGCCAACTTCCTGGCCTGGTGGGACGGCGACCCGGTCCGGGAGCTGCTGGACGGCACGCACATCGACAAGTACGGCACCTCGGGCGACACCCGGCTGCTGACCGCGGCGAGCGTGCACTCCAACAACGGCACGAAGTCGACACCGTCGCTGTCCGGCGACCTGTTCGGCGACTGGCGGGAGGAGGTGATCTGGCCGACCGCGGACAACACCGCCCTGCGGATCTACGCCACCCCCACGGCCACGGACCGCCGGATCACCACCCTGCTCCAGGACGCGCAGTACCGGCTCGCGCTCGCCTGGCAGAACACCGCCTACAACCAGCCCCCGCACCCCAGCTTCTTCATCGGGGCGAACATGGCGACGCCGCCCCGGCCCAGCATCACTCAGCCATGACGCTCAGGAACGGGGCGACAGGGTGTAGCTGAAGGCCACGATGAAGTCGATGACCAGAGCCATGGACCAGGGCGCCATGACGGCCCACAGGGGAACGGTCCGGCTCAGGTCACCGACGATGAGGGTGAGGACAGCGAGCACGGTGGCGGCGACGGCGAAGGCCAGCAAGTGCCGCAGCCACTGCCGGCGCTCGCGGGCGGCGTGGGCCCGCCCGGTACGCGGTGGGCGTACCGGTGCGGGCCCACCCGCGAATCGGTGGGCGAACCGCTGGTCGGCCCAGCTGGTGAGCTGGTGGCCGAAGGCCAGCGAGACGCCGATGTAGACGGCGGCGAGGCCGTGCTCGAAGCCGGCCTCGGCGCCGCGCCGCAGATCGACGGCGGTGGCCGCGAGCAGCACCACGTCGACCAGCGGTACGGCGACCAGCAGCGCGGTGCTCAGCCGCCGGGCGCGCAGCAGATACCGGGCGGCCAGCCCGGCACCCAGCAGCACCCAGAAGCCGATCTCGCACGCGACGATCAGTGCGATCATGATGTCCCCCCGTTTTCACACGACTGTGTTGCTTCCTTGGTAACACACCCGTGCGATAATCGGCGAGTGCCGAAGGTCGTGGATCACACCGAACGCCGCCGCGAGCTCGCCGAGGCGGTGTGGCGGGTCATCGCCCGCGACGGCGTCGCCGAGATCTCGATCCGCACCGTGGCGGCGGAGTCGGGCTGGTCCTCAGGGGCGCTGCGGCACTACTTCGCCACCCGCGACGAGCTGCTCGCGTTCGCGTGCGAGCAGGTCATCGCCCGGGCGAGCGAGCGCATCCGCGAGCTCGACCCGCCGGGCACGCTGCGCGAGCAGATCGGCGCCGTGCTGGCGGAGACCATGCCGCTGGACGCCGAGCGGCACACCGAGGCGTCGATCATGTTCTCGTTCCTGACGCTCGGTCTGGGCGACCCGGCGCTGGCCCGGGTGCAGCGCCTGCACTTCACCGCGATGTACGACCTCTGCCTGCACCTGGTCCGCCAGCTGGTCAGCACCGGGCCGGAGGCGGCCGCCCGCCGGCTGCACGCGGTGGTCGACGGCCTGTCGGTGCACGTCCTGGCCGGCCACCTGAGCCCCGAGGCGGCGGCGGCCGAGCTGGACGCCTACCTCGACGAGCTGTCCGGCCGCCCCGACGAGGACGAGCCGGCCGGCTGAAGCAGCGCCGACACCGGCAGGCCGCGGATCGACGCGTCCAGGACCCGGGCCGTGTGGGCCAGCGCGATCTCGCCGCCGAGGCGCTGGACCGAGGCCGCGACCTGCATCAGGCAGCCCGGGTTGGCCGTGACCAGCAGCTGGGCCCCGGTGGCGAGCACATCCTCGGCCTTGCGGTCGCCCAACTCGGCCGCCGGGCCGGGGTTCAGCACGTTCCAGATCCCGGCCGAGCCGCAGCAGATCTCCGGGTCCGCGATCTCCCGCACCTCGAGCCCGGGGATGCCGTCGAGCAGCGCCCGCGGCTGCGCCCGGATGCCCTGGGCGTGCGCGAGATGACAGGCGTCTTGGTAGGCGACGGTCACCGGCAACGGGTGCCGGCGGGCCACCGGGCCCAGCTCGACCAGCATCTCCGACAGGTCCCGGACCTTCGCCGCGAACGCCGCCGCCCGTTCGCCGTACCGGGGATCGTCGCGCAGCAGGTCCGCGTACTCCTTCATCGACGAGCCGCAGCCGGCCGCGTTCACCACCACCCGCTCGACGCCGGCCCGCTCGAAACGGTCGATGAGCCGGCGGGCGAAGCCCTGCGCCTCCTCGTCGCGCCCGTTGTGGACGCTCAGCGCCCCGCAGCAGCCCTGCCGCGGTGGCACGACCACGTCGCAGCCCTCGGCCGCCAGCACCCGGATCGTCGCCGCGTTCACGTCCGGGAAGAACGCGCCCTGCACGCAGCCGGTCAGCACACCCACGACCGCGCGGCGGGGGCCGCGGGCCCGGACCCGGCGCGGCGGCCGGGGGACCCGGGTCAGCGGCGGCGCCAGCGACTCCAGGGTGGCCAGCGTCGGCGCCAGCCGCGGCAGCAGCCCGCTGCGGGCGACCAGCCGCTGCAGGCCGGTGGCCTGGTACGCCCGCAACGGCACCCGCAACAACCGCAGCCGCCGCGGGTACGGGAACAGTGCGAAGATCGCCTCCCGCAGCAACCGTTGCCGGGGCGGCCGGTGATGTCGTCGTTCCACCTGCGCGCGGGTGTCCTCGATCAGCCGGTCGTAGCGCACGCCGGACGGGCACGCCGTCACGCAGGCCATGCAGCCCAGGCAGGCGTCCATGTGCCGCACCATGGCGTCGCTCATCGGCTCGCCGTCCAGCCCCTCCTTCATCAGGTAGATCCGTCCGCGCGGCGAGTCCATCTCCTCGCCCCACAGCACGTACGTCGGGCAGGTGGTCAGGCAGAAGCCGCAGTGCACGCAGTCGTCCACCAGCTCCCGCCGGGGCGGGCGGTGCCCGTCGAAGGCCGGTTCGCCGGCGACCGGGCCGAGCACGTCGCGTGGTGCCGGGCCGGTGCCCCAGGTCGCGTCGACCATCAGATGCCTCCCACGAAGCGTCCCGGGGCGAACCGGTGTCCCGGGTCGAACCGGTCCTTGACCCGGCGCATCAGGGCCAGGCCGGCCACCGGTCCCCACATGTCCACGATCTCCCGGACCGGCTGGGGCGCGGTGAGCACGACGGCGTGCCCTCCCGCGCGGACAGCGGTCGCGCGCAGCCGCTCGACGACGGTCGGTGCCGACTCGACCGGCACGTCGGCGTAGAGCACGCCGGTGCCCGCCGAGCCGCGGACCGCCACCCCGGCGTCGAGCAGGTCCGGTACGTGCGACAGCGGCACGGTGAGCTTCATCCCGGCCTGGTCCCACGGGTAGCGGCCCCACCAGGAGGGGAACTCGTCGGTGGCCTGGCCGCCGAGCACCTTCTCCAGGCGGGCGGCGCGGTCGCGTACGCCGGCGGCGGTGCCCTCCACCAGCACGGCCAGGGTGACCGGGCCGGCGGCCGGCGCGTCGATCTCCACGGCGGACGGCACCACCTGCTCGCCCCGGACCGCGGCGAGCAGTGCACCGATCTCCGCGGCCGGAGCCGTCCGCAGCACCAACGCCGAGACGGGAGGCTGCGGGTGCAGGCGGAACGCGCACTCGGTGATCAGACCGAGGGTGCCGTACGAGCCGGTGAGCAGCTTGCCCAGGTCGTACCCCGCGACGTTCTTGACGACCTTGCCGCCCGCGTGCGCGACCCGGCCGTCGGGCCGGACCACCGTCATGCCGATCAGCAGGTCGCGGGCCGTGCCGTAGAGCTGGCGCCGGGGGCCGCTGGTGGCGGTCGCGACGGCGCCGCCGACGGTGGCGCCGCGCACCGGGGAGTCCAGGGCGAGCTGCTGGCCGGCCAGGTCCAGCCCGTCGAGCGGGGTCCCGGCCCGCAGCACCACGATCAGGTCGCCGGCCGCGTGCTCGACCACCCCGGTCAGCCGCCGGGTGTCGACGATCAGGTCGAGCCGGCGCGGCGGCATGCCCCAGTCCAGCTTCGTGCCGCCCCCGCGGACGACCACCGCCAGGTCGTCGCGCGCGGCCTCGTGCAGGACGGCGGCGGCCTCCTCGGTGCTGGCCGGGGCGGCGACGAACCGCGCGGGCACGCCGGCGACCGTGTCCGTGTCCGTCGCGTCGCTCCAGAGCGCCATCAGAACAGCTCCGCCGGGGTGGACTCGCCGGCCCGGTGCCGCCGGGGCACCTCGCCGCAGAGCCGGGGCGTCGGGAAGATCTTGCCGGGATTGGCCAGCCCGGCCGGGTCGAACGCGCACCGCAGCAGGTGCATCGTCTCCAGGTCGTCGTCGGTGAACATCCGCGGCATGTACTTGGCCTTGTCCATGCCGACCCCGTGCTCGCCGGTGATCGAGCCGCCGTACTCGATGCACAGGTCGATGATCGCGCCGGAGACCTCCTCGGCCCGGTCGGCCTCGCCCGGCACCGCGTCGTCGAAGAGCACCAGCGGGTGCAGGTTGCCGTCGCCGGCGTGGAAGACGTTGGCGACCCGTACGCCGTGCGCGCGCGACACCTCGCCGATGCGGTGCAGCACCTCGGGCAACGCCGTCCGGGGGATCACCCCGTCCTGCACGATGTAGTCCGGGCTGATCCGGCCGACCGCCGCGAAGGCCGACTTGCGGCCCTTCCAGAACAGCGCGCGCTCGGCCGGGTCGGCGGCGATCCGCAGCTCGAAGGCGCCGCTCGCCTCACACAGCGCGGTGACCTGGTCGAACTGGGCGTCGACCTCGGCGGCCGGGCCGTCCAGCTCGACGATCAGTACCGCGCCCGCACCGGCCGGGTAGCCGCAGGCGACGGCCGCCTCGGCGGCCTCGATGGCCAGTGCGTCCATCATCTCGACCGCCGCCGGGACCACCCCGGCGGCGATGATCGCCGAGGTCGCGGCGCCGGCCTGGTCGGTGGAGGGAAAAGCGGCGAGCAGGGTACGCACGGACTCGGGCAGCCGGGTCAGCCGTACGGTGACGCGGGTGGCGATGCCCAGCGTGCCCTCCGAGCCGACGAACGCCCCGAGCAGGTCGTAGCCCGGGGTGTCCGGCGCGCGCCCGCCGAGCTCGATCAGCTCGCCGTCGGGGGTCACCACCTGGGCGCCGGTGACGTGGTTGGTGGTGAAGCCGTACTTGAGGCAGTGCGCGCCGCCCGAGTTCTCCGCCACGTTGCCGCCGATCGAGCAGATCTGCTGGCTGGACGGGTCCGGGGCGTAGTAGTAGCCGTGCGGGGTGGCCGCCTTCGTGACGTGCAGGTTGATCACGCCGGGCTCGACCACCGCACGTTCGTCGTCCGGGGCGACCTCGACGATCGCGCGCATCTTGGACGTCACGATCAGCACGCCCTCGGCGTGCGGCAGGGCGCCGCCGGAGAGCCCGGTGCCGGAGCCGCGGGCCACGAACGGCACCCCCGCCTCGACGCAGGCGCGGACCGTACGGGCGCACTCGGTGGCGTCGCGGGGCAGCACCACCAGGCCGGGGATGACCTTGTAGTGGGCCAGCCCGTCGCACTCGTAGGTCCGCAGCTGCTGCCGGTCGTTCACGATCCGGTCCGCGCCCAGCTCGGCGCGCAGCCGGGCGGCGAGTACGTCAAGCGTGGTCATCGGCGACCCCCTGGGACAACGTAACCTTCCCGCGGCGTGGCAGTCGAGAGCCGCCGTCATGGTTGAAACATTTCGTTCATCAATGCACGTCTATGCACGCGTAGTGTCTCGATCGTCTGGAGAGATCCTCCAGGCCGATCCCAGGAGGCAATGCGTGCGTTTACGCAGACGGTCAGCCGTCGCCGGAATCCTCGCCGCGACCACAATCATCGCCGCCGCGCCCATCGGCGCCACCGCGGCACCCGCCGACCCGCAGCCGGCCGCGGCCACGCCGCTGACCGGCGAGCACCCCGACCACGACTACGACTTCGTCGACAACCGCGGTGGCAGTGCCGCACCCACCGCGGGCCAGCGCTCCCTGGTCCGCGACGACAACCTCGTCACCCGCTGGAACAAGCTGGGCACCCCGGCCTCGGTGACCCCGGCCAAAGGCAAGCTCGCCGGTGGGCTCAAGGGCGACGCCGAGGCCGTCGCGCGCGCGTTCCTCAAGAACAGCGTGGGGCTGTTCTCGTTGCGCAGCGCCGCCGTCGACAACCTGGACACCATCGCGCAGACCAAGGTCGGCGAGGGCACGGTCGTGCTGATGCGCCAGCGCTACGGCAAGCTCGCCGCCGCCCACGACGGCCTGGTCGCCGTGGCGGTCAAGGGCGGCGACGTCCTGCGGGTCACCTCGTCGCTGAGCCCGCAGACCGCCGAACCGGCGGCCGCGACGCTCACGCCCGACGCCGCATTGGCCGCCGCGCTGGCCGACGCCGGCATCGCCCGCGACGAGCTCGCCGACTCCAGGGTCCGCCAGGTCGCGGTGCCGATGCCCGGCGCCGCCCCGCGTACGGCGTACGCGGTGGTCGTGCTGAGCAAGGACGCCGACCACCCGCTCGGCTACACCACCTACGTCGACGCCCGCGACGGCAAGGTGCTGATCCGGGAGAACCTGGTCAACTTCGCCGAGGACGACCCGCACTGGAAGGTCTTCCCGGGCACGCCGACCGCGGCCGGCACCGACACCCGGCAGACGTGGTGCGCGACGACCGCGCCCGGCTGCGCCCGTCAGGTGCTCGACCCGGCCACCGGCAAGCCCTGGGACATCGACCCGGCCACCGGCACGCCGACCTTCACCAGCAGCGGCAACTCCGCCGACTCGGTGCGGCTGTGGGGCAACGGGGCGCCGGCGGTGCCCGCCGCGACCCGGCCCGACCGCGAGTACGTCTACCCCTTCACCAACCAGTGGAACACCAGCAAGTGCGACCCGAACGCGCTGACCTCGCCGGAGCAGGCCGACGCCGACGCGGCCACCGCGAACCTGTTCGCCATGCACAACCGGATGCACGACTGGTCCTACCGGCTCGGCTTCACCGAGGCCACCTGGAACCTGCAGAAGACCAACGTGCTGCCGTACGGCAAGGGCGGTGACGCCGAACGCGGCAACGCCCAGCAGGGCGCGGCCACGGCGACCACGCGCAACAACGCCAACCAGGCGACCCCGCCGGACGGCATGCAGCCGACCACGAACATGTACATGTGGCAGCCGTTCGCGGGCAGCGCGTACCCGCCCTGTGTCGACGGTGACTTCGACATGACGGTGATCGGCCACGAGTACACCCACGCGATCAGCAACCGGATGATCGCCGGGCCGGACAGCGGCATCAGCTCCAGCCAGGGCGGGGCGATGGGCGAGAGCTGGTCCGACCTGCTGGCGATGGAGTACCTGTTCGAGAGCGGCTACACCCCGCGCGGGAACACGCCGTACGTCACCGGCGCGTACGTGACCGGGGACCTGAGCACGGGCATCCGCAACTACGACATGAGCAACAGCCCGCTCAACTACTCGAACTACGGCTACGACCGTGGTGCGGCTGTGCACGCCGACGGTGAGATCTGGAGCGCCACGAACTTCGACGTGCGGCGCGCCTTCGTCACCCGGTACGGCTCGGGCACCCGGGCCCTGCAGGAGAGCTGCGCGTCCGGTGCGACGCCGGCGACCGAGTGCCCGGGCAACCGGCGCTGGGCGCAGCTGGTGTTCGACTCGTACCTGCTCGCGGCGACCGGCTCGATCAGTATGCTCGACATGCGCGACAACATGATCACCGCCGACGCGCTGCGCTTCGACGGGGCGAACGCCGACCTGCTGTGGAACGCGTTCTCCGCCCGGGGCCTGGGCGCCGGTGCGTCCAGCGGTCCGTCGGACACCGACCCGGTGCCCAGCTTCGCGTCGCCGTACGCCGACAACGTCGAAGTGACGTTCAAGGCGCTGGGCGAGGCGGCGGGCAAGCCGGTCCGGCTCTACGTCGGCGACCACGAGTTCGGCACGGTCCCGGTCGCCGACACCGACCCGGCCACCGACCTGCCGGCCACGGTCACGCTGGCCCCGGGCACGTACAAGTTCCTGGCCATCGGCGCGGGCTTCGGCCACAAGCGGTTCACCCAGACCATCTACCCGGGTGTCACCGCGACGGTCGGCGTGGTCATGCCGGCCAACCTGGCCTCGGCCGCGTCCGGCGCCACGATCACCGGCGACGGCACCAACCTGGGCCGGCTCACCGATGACGCCGAGAACGCCGCGTGGTCGGCCACCGGCGGGGCGGCGGGCCGCCAGGTCACCGTCGACCTGCCGGCCGACACGGCCAAGCTGGTCTCCCGGGTGCAGCTGAGCGCCTTCCCCGGCCCGGGTGCCACGACCGCGTCGATGTACAGCACGGTGCGCCAGTTCGAGATCCTCACCTGCAACGCGACCGCGGGTGCGGACTGTGCCACCGACGCCGGCTACAAGGTGGCGTACGCCAGCCCGGCGAACGCCTTCGACACCGGCTCGTTCCGGCCGAAGGTGCCCAACCTGCTGATCAAGTCGTTCCCGGTCCGCCCGACGCCGGCGACCCACGTGAAACTGCGGGTCCTGACCAACCAGTGCACGGGCAACCCGCTGTACGCCGGCGAGCAGGAGAACGACCCGCGCAGCGCCAGCGACTGCGCGACCGCCGCACCCGCCGCCGCGAACGTGGTGGCCGCGGAGTTCGAGGTCTTCAGCAGCTGACCCGCACGGTCCGAGGAGGTACGCGGTGGCGGCCGCGTACCTCCCGTCCCGGGCAGTGCTCCGACTGACTACAGGGGACTCTCATGGCGGGCCGGTTGCGCGTCTCGGTCGTCGTGCCGGTGTACGACGAGGCCGAGATGATCGGCCCGTGCCTTGACGCCCTGCTCGCCCAGAGCGTCCCCGCCGACGAGGTCATCGTCGTCGACAACAACTCCACCGATGCCACCCTGGCCCGGCTCACCGCCTACGCCGGCCACGTGACGGTCCTGCGCGAGCCGCGCCAGGGCGTGCAGTACGCCCGGACCGCCGGCCTGGACGCCGCTGGTGGCGACGTGCTCGCCCGCATCGATGCCGACACCCGGGTGGGTCCCGGCTGGGTCGGGCAGCTGCACACCGCCTTCGCCGACGCGCGGGTGCGGGCCGTCACGGGCCCGGTCCGGTACTACGACATCGCCCTGCCCCGGCTCGTCGATGCCGCCGATCTGCTGCTGCGACAGGCCTGGGTGCGGTGCTGCCGGGGCCGGCTCGACTGGGTCCACGGCGCCAACATGGCGATCCGGGCGCAGGCGTGGCGCTCGGTGCGGGGCTCGCTGTGCGACGACCGCGGCGTGCACGAGGATCTCGACCTCGGTATCCACCTGTACGCCGCCGGACAGCGGGTGGCCTTCGTGCCCGCGCTGGTCGCCGGGACGTCGTCGCGCCGGATCCGGGACCGGGCGCGGGACTTCCGGGCGTACCTGGTGATGACCGAACGGGGATATGCCCGGCACGCCGATGTGGTGCGGCGCGGCGCGTACCACCGGGCCTGGGTGACCGCGCGGCTGCTGATGTCGCTGCGGCCGGCCGTGCGCGCGTTGCATCTGGTGCGGCAGCGCGGCGGCCGGGGACCGGCCGCCGCGCGCAAGAACCCGATGAGCGCTACGGGATCGGGCGGCGCATCGAGTACGTGACGCCGTGCAGCCGGTGCGGCTCGTTGATGACGTGGATCGCGGCCCGGTCGTACGCCTGCCAGCCCGCCGCCCCGGCCCGGTTGAGGTGACGCAGGTCGTCGAAGCGCTCGTCGGTGCCCCAGCGCAGCGTCCCACCCGGGTGGTAGAAGGTCGCCGTCCAGTCCATGAACTTGTCCGCCCCGAAGGTGCCGGCCGCCCGGTACTCCAGGCGTGCGTATTCCCAATTCGTCACAGTCATGATTATCACTGGTGATCGACGGACCGCACGGTCCGGTAGGCCCGTCCCCGCCTGGAGAAAACCGCCCGGCCGATCCTCAACCGGGTCACCGCCGCGCCGATAAGCGGGGACATGCAATCGGTAGCGCGTATCGGCATCCTGGGCACGGGTTCCTACCTGCCCGAGCACGAGGTCACCAATGAGGCTCTGATGGAGCGGGTGACCGACACCACACCGGAGTGGATCTCCCGCCGCACCCTGATCGAGGCGCGCCGCTTCGCCGCCCCCGACGAGGCGACCTCCGATCTGGCGACCAAGGCGGCGCTCGCGGCGCTCACCCGGGCCCGGATCGACGCCGACCGGATCGACTACCTGATCGTGTCCACGTCGACCGGTGACTCGCCGCAGCCGCCCACCGCCTCACTCGTGCAGCACGCCATCGGCGCGCACCGGGCGGCCGCCTTCGACATCAACGTCGTCTGCGCCGGTTTCGTCTTCGGCCTGGCCCTGGCCAACAGCCTCGTCGCCACCCGGCCCGAGGCGGTCGTCCTCGTGGTCGCGGCCGACATCTACTCCCGGATCCTCGACTTCGACGACCGGCGCACCGCCATCCTGTTCGGCGACGGGGCCGGTGCCGCCGTGGTCGGTGCCGTGCCGGCGCCGTACGGGCTGGTCGACGTCGAGCTGATCACCCGCGGCGACGCCCACGAGCTCATCCACGTCAAGGCCGGAGGCAGCCGGCTGCCCGCGTCCGCCGAGACCGTGGCCGACGGTGGCCACTACTTCCGGATGAACGGCCGCGGGGTGCGCGACTTCGTGCTGGCCGGGGTGCCGCCGGTGCTGGCCGACCTGCTCAAGCGGGCCGGGGTCACGCCCGGCGAGGTGGACCACTTCGTGCCGCACCAGGCCAACGGCATGATGATCGGCGAGCTCGTCGAGGCGGCCGGGCTGGGCGACGCCCGTACCCATCTGGTCCTGGACCGCTACGGCAACACCGGGAGCGCGTCCGCGGCCATCGCGCTCGACGCGGCCGCCCGGGCGGGCGAGCTGCACGACGGCGAGCTGGTCCTGGTGGCCGGCTTCGGCGGTGGCATGTCGGTGGGCGCGGCGCTGCTGCGCTGGTACGGCAACTAACGGCTCAGTTTCGCGCCGAGGAAGAAGATCCCCGGCTGCCCGCTGGTCTCGAAGCCCGCACTGCGGTTGCCGCGCAGGGCCGAACCGGTGAGCGTGAGAGTGCCGGTGCGGTCGTTGCTGACGAAGAAGATCGCACCGCCACCCTCGTTGGCGTGGTTGTCGCGGATCACGGTGTCCCGGATAGTGACGGCGAACCGGTTGCCGTCGGTGTAGATCGCCCCGCCCGAGCCGCCGCCCGGGGTGCCGCCGCGGGCCGGGTTGGCGCCCCGGCCGATCGCCTTGTTGCCGGTGAAGACGCTGTTCAGCACGGTCCACGAGACGCCGATGCTGCTCAGCGCGCCGCCGTTGGAGCAGCGGCCGCCGGTGAAGGTGCTGTGCACGACGTACACCGGTTGCGACTGGGAGAGCACACGGATCGCGGCGCCGCCGAGGTCCTGGCCCGTACCGTCGCATCGGTTGGCCGTGAAGCGGGAATTGACCACCTTCAGCCGGCCGCCGCGGACGAAGATCGCGCCCCCGCCGCCGCCCTCGGCGGTCTCGCCGGTGGCGTCGCCGCCGGTGAAGGTCAGGTTCTGCACGGTGAGCCGCGGTGTGGCCTGGTCCTGGCAGTGCGAGGTGGTGAAGCGCTGGGCCTCGTCGCAGGTGTTCTGGTAGAGGATGCGCCGCTTGCCGCCGCCGCTGAGGGTCACCCGGCCACCGCCGTCGAGCACCACGGCCGGGCCGTGGTCGTTGCGGACCTTGGCCGTGGCGTGCATGGTGATCGTCACCGGCGCCGGCCCGCAGTCGAAGGTGATCACCCCGCCGGCCGCGACGGCCGCGACCACGGCGGCCGACGTGCAGCTCGCGGGCGTGCCCCGGCCGACGACCCGGTCGGGCTTGCGGGTGTCCTCCGCCCGGGCCGCGGCCGGCACCGCGGCGTCACCATCGGGGTTGCCCGGGCTCGGCAGCGGCCGTGGCGGCTTCGGGGTCGGCGAGGCGGACGAGCGTGCCGGGGCAGCGGCGGCCGAGGGCGCCGCGGAAGCCGGCGCCGGCGCGGAAGCCACGGGAGCCGGCGGTGCGGGCGGGGTGTCGCCGGTGCAGCCCGCCAGGGTGAAGGCGCAGGTCACGGTCAGGGCGATGGCAAGCGGGAAGCGCACCGCACGATGCTAAGTGGCAGCATGACTGCGGAACAGCCGGGCCGGGTTGTCGATTTGCGGCCGGCTGAAACGTCGCAGTGGTGATCGGGCCCGCACGGGGTCCCGCGCGAACGGATGACCGACATGGCGAAGTACCTGGTGCTGATCTACGGCGACGAGCAGGAATGGGCGAACACCGGGCCGCAGGAACGGGCGCGGATCGAGGCCGGCCACCAGCGGTTCGCGGCCACGGCCGGGGCCGCGGTGCTCAGCGGGCACGAGCTCATGCCGCCCGGCACGGCGACCAGCCTGCGGCAGGGACCGGCGGACCGGCCGACGGTCACCGACGGGCCGTTCCTGGAGAGCAAGGAGGTGCTCGGCGGCTTCTACGTGCTCGAGGCGGCCGACCTCGACGCGGCGATCGCCCTGGCCGGGCTGCTGCCGGAGGTGGCCGCGAGCCACAGCGGGGTGGAGATCCGGCCGATCCGGGAGAACAGCTGATCCCTGAGGGCGTCCGCGAGGCCGTCGCGGACGCGCACCGTCGCGAGTGGGCCCGGGTGCTCGCCGCGACGGTGCGCGTCACCCGCGACCTGGACCTCGCCGAGGAATGCACCCAGGACGCCTACACCCACGCCCTGAGCAGCTGGGCCGACCACGGGATCCCCGAGCGGCCCGGGGCCTGGCTCACCACCGTCGCCCGCAACCGGGCGCTGGACGCGTTGCGGCGCGCGTCCGTGCTGCGCCGGACCCTGCCGCTGCTGGTGATGGAGGAACCGGTGGCCGGCCCGGCCGAGGACGACCTCCTGCGGCTCATCTTCACCTGCTGCCATCCGGCGCTGGCGAGCGACGCCCAGGTGGCGCTGACCCTGCGGCTGCTGTGCGGGCTGTCCACCGCCGAGGTGGCGCGGGCCTTCCTGGTGCAGCACGCGACCATGGCGGCCCGGATCACCCGCGCCAAGAAGAAGATCGCCGCGGCGCGGATCCCGTACCGGGTGCCGGGGCCGGACGAGCTGGGGGAACGGCTCGACGCCGTGCTGGCGGTGCTGCACCTGGTCTTCACCACGGGCCACACCGCGCCGATCGGGGCCGTGCTGGCGCGCCGCGACCTCGTGCACGCCGCCCTGGACCTGACCCGGACCCTGCACCGGCTGCTGCCCGGGCACGCCGACGTCGCCGGTCTGCTGGCGCTGGAACTGCTCACCGACGCCCGGCGTGACACCCGGGTCTCCGCCGACGGGCGGCTGGTCCTGCTGGCCGACCAGGACCGCAGCCGGTGGGACCGGGCCCAGATCGCCGAGGGGGCGGTCCTGCTGGGCGAGGCGCTGCGGACCGGACCGCCGACCCGGTACGCGGTGCAGGCCGCCATCGCCGCCGTCCACAGCGAGGCGCCGACCTGGGCGGACACGGACTTCACGGAGATCGTCGGGCTCTACGACGTGTTGCGCGAGCTGTGGCCCTCGCCGGTGGTCGAGCTGAACCGGGCGGTCGCGCTCGGGGAACGCGACGGTCCGCAGGCCGGCCTGGACGCGCTCACGCCGCTGCTCGCGGAGCCCGCCCTGGCCACGTACGGCTATCTGAGCGCGACCCGGGCCGACTTCCTGCGCCGGCTGGGCCGCCGGGCCGAGGCCGCCGGGGCGTACGAGGAGGCACTGGCCCTGACCGACAACGACGTCGAGCGCGCGTTCCTCACGGCCCGGCTCAGCGAGGTCCGTTAGCGGTCGGCCGGCGCGTCCCAGTCGGGCAGGGCCGCGCCGGGACGGGCGAACGCCGCGAAGTCGGTGGTGTCGCGGAAGGCGGGGATGCGGTAGAGCGCGCGGGCGTACGACCACAGGTGCGGATACACGTGCAGGCCCGGGTTGATCGCGCGGAAGGCGTTGGCGCCCACGTCGTAGCGCACCAGCGTCACCCAGAGCCGGATGTCGGCCTCGGTCAGGTCGTCCCCGAGCAGGTAGCGCGACCGGGCCAGCCGCCCGTCGAGCTGCTCGAACGCCTCCAGCAGGGCCTCGCGGGCCGGTCCGGGGCGCCCGGCCGCGCCGACGCCGTGGTTGACCGCCGGGCCGAGCCAGCGGTCCAGCTCCTCGATGCGCTCCCACAGCCGCTGCGGGTACGTCTCCACCAGTGGATCGGCCAGGTGCCGGAACCGGGTCGCCAGGTCGATGCCGATGCCATGGCTGTCATTGCTGACCAGCCGGGACCCGGCCCGGTCCCAGAGCGCGGGGACGCTGACGTGGCCGTCGAAACCCTCCTCGGTGGCCTCGTAGACCTCGCGCAGCAGGGTGAAGCCGTTGACCGGGTCGGGGCCGTACTGCTCACGGAACGCCCAGCCGCGGCCGTCGCGGACGCCGTCGACGAAGGACATGGTGACGATGTCCTCGAGGCCGGCCAGGGCGCGGGTGATCGCGACGCGGTGGGACCACGGACAGAACCAGCCGCCGTACACGTGATAGCGGAAGGGGCGGGCGGTGAACTCGCCGTCGGTGGTGATCCGGCCGGTGAAGCGCAGCAGCGGCCCGGGGATGTCGGGTATCCGGTACTCGCCGAAGGTGGCAATGTCGACCGGGCTGGCCAGGCGGGTGGCAGGCGACAACTTCGGCATGACCCTCTCCTTCACGCGGGCGAGACGGCGTCTAAAGCCTAGCTGCGCGATAGGAAATGGGCAATGCTCGACGGGCGCCTACGCGGCGGTCTGGGTGGCCTGGACGGCCATCCGCGACCAGCGCATCGCGTCCATCACGGTGCCGGTGAGATCGTCGCCGACGTACGCCACGGCCACCTCGGCCAGGTCCCCGCGCTCGTAGGCGTTGACGACCCGCAGTACCTGACCCAGTGGTCCGGCTCCTCGTTCCAGGGCGGACGCGATGTCGGCGCTCAATGGCAGCTGGTGCGCCATGGCGGCGGGGGACAGGCCGAGCATGGCCGCGACGGAGGTGATCAGGCCGGCCATGAACGCGGCGTCCGAGGCGGCCCCGAAGGCACCGGCCACGTTCTCGCAGAGCCGGGCCCGGGTCAGCGCCTCGGCCATCTGCACCTCGGTCGCCTCGGCCACGTCGTCGACCACCATGAGCATGGCCCACTGCCGGATGTGCGCGACGCCGAGCATGACGACGGCCTGGCGTACCGATGAGATCTTGCTGGTGGCCCCGACCGCGGCGGAGTTGCTGGCCCGCAGCACCCGGATGGTCAGCGCCGGGTCACCCGCGATGATCGACAGGATGCGCTCGAGGTCGGTGTCGGCGGCGGTGAGCGCGCCGAGCAGTTCCAGCCGGCGCAGCCGCGACGGGGTCAGTGAGGTGGCGGTGAGGACCTGCGGGCGGCTCAGCACGTACCCCTGGCGCAGCTCGAAGCCGTAGCGGTTGCTCAGCGCGAGGTGCTCGGTCGTCTCGAGGCCCTCGGCGACGATCTGGATGCCCGGGTACGCCCGGCAGGCCGCGACGATCTCGTCGAGGTGGGTGAGGTCGCCCTGGAGCAGATCGAGCTTGACGTACGAGGCCAGCGGCAGCAGCTGCTCGTGCCCGGAGCCGTAGACGAAGTCGTCGAGGGCGATCCGGTAGCCCTGGGTGACCAGGTTGGTGACCCCGGCGACGACCTCGTCGTCCACCGTGACGGTCTCCAGCACCTCCAGCACCACGTGTTCCGGGCCGAAGGGCAGCACCAGCTCACCGGTGAGGAACTCGCGGGTCAGGTTGATGAAGCAGGTCCGGTCGCCGACGACCTCGTCGATGCCGAACTCGGTGAAGGTGTTGACGATGACCTGGCTGGTCGCGTACGTGTCGCGGCGGCCGGCCTCGACGGCGTCCATGCTGCCGCGGAACAGCAACTCGTAGGCGACGACGTCGCCGGTCCGGTCGAAGATCGGCTGCCGGCCGACGTGCACGAGCTGTGTGCCCGGCAGGGGGAGCGGCACCGTGGGTTTCACGGCCTGACTGATCGGCCGGCAGTGCGGCGGCTTGAGGTTTCCGCCACGGTCATCGCAGCGTGTTCTGGTCGTGCACCAGCAGCCACCGCTCGCCGTCGCGCGCGAACACCAGCGTGAGCAGGTAGCTCAGCTCGTACGGCTGGCCCTTGCCGTCCAGGTCGTGGTAGTCGGCCGCGAAGATCGCGATGCCGGTGTCGCCGGCGACCACCGTGCGCCGCAGGTCCAGCTCCCAGCTCCAGTCCGGGTCACCGAACCAGTCCCGGTGGAAGGCGGCGAGCTCCTCGTGGCCGCTGAGCAGGGTGCCGTTCGGCATGATCAGATTGACGTCCGGATGCACGGTCGCGAGATAGCCGTCGAGGTCCCGGCGGGCGATGGCGGCCAGGTGATGATTCACAGCAGCGGGGAAGTCCATGGCGCGCATCATGGCACCGGGCGAGGGGACAGCGGCACCGATTTCGGTGTGGGAGGATCTCGGCCCGTGCCACTTCGCCGGATCCCTTCGCTGGTCTTCGCCGCCACGGCCGCCGTGGCGGTGCTGAGTGCCCTCACCGGCTTCACCGGCTGGCTGCCGGACGCGTCCGGCGTGCTGGCGCTGCTGATGGTCGCCCTGTATTCCATCCTGTACGTCGCACAGCCGGTGCCCCGCTGGACCCTGACCGCGGCCGCCGTGGTCCTGGCCGCCGCGTCGGTCGTGACCCAGCTGCACACCGACCCGATTCCGGCCGGCTTCTCCGAGATCACGACGCGCTACGAGCAGGTGGCCGAGGGCGAGTACGCCGCGGCGGTGCTGCTGGCGATAGCGGTGGCCGCCCTGACCGTGGGGATGGTGGCGTTGCCGCAGTTCCGGCGGCCGGTCTGGCTGACCGCTGTCGCGTGCGTGGTCGCGCTGGTGCCGGTCGCCGTCGTGGCGATGGACGCCGCGGAGGAGCGCGACCTTGCCCCGGCTGTCGACCAGGGCGCGCTGTTCCGGCACCTCGCGCCGGGGATGCTGGCGACCGTCCTCGGCGGGCTGCTGCTGGTGCTCGCCGTGTCCCGCGCGGACCGGTGGTTCCTGGCGCCGGCGGGTGCGCTGCTCGTCCAGCTGGCGGCCGCCCACGCGGCGTGGAGCATGTCCGGGGCCTGGTACCTCACGGAGTGGCTGCGCGGTGTCGAGACCAGCTCGGCGTTCCTGGAGCCCGGCCTCCGGACGGATGTGTCCGCCACGGCCACGGCGAGTGTGGCCGTCGACTTCGAGGTCGGTACGGCGCTGGCGCTGGCCGCCTTGCTGGTCGGCCCGGCCCTGATCGCAGCCGGTGCGGCCCGCACCGCGGGTGACCGGGCCACCGTCGCTCGTCCGGCCTGACTCTGGGCCGCTTCGTCCGTCGGCCCGGCTTTCGTGGCCGGTCGGCCCGGCCGGCTCCTGCTCGGCGGCTGAACGCGACCGGCTCGGCCGGCGTCCGGGCCGCGGTCGGACGGCCGGCCAGGACCAAGCCGGGTAGGCCCTCGCGGGCCTACCCGGACGAGCGCCACGCCGGCGCCCGTCCGCGACGGCTCAGGAGGCGTAGCTGCCGGTGCGCAGGTCGTCGAGCAGCGACGGCCCCTTCGGCGTCCACCCCAGCTCCCGCGCCTTGCCTCCACTCGCCTGCTGGTCGAGCAGCAGCGCATCGGCGAACAACGCCCCCAGCCGCTCCCGCGACGCCTCGGCACTCTCGGGTGCCACACCGGCGTCCCCGGCCAGCGCCTCGCCCAGCTCCCGCACGGTCGGGCTCTCACCCGACGCGCCGACCAGGTAGCCGAGGCCTTCGCCGCGTTCGAGGACCGTGCGGTAGAGGGTGGCGATGTCGTCGACGTGCACAGTTGTCCAGTGCTGGCTGCCGTCGCCGATCAGGCGGACGCGGCCCTGGTCGTCGCGGCTCAGGACGCCGGCGGGGATGCCGCTGCCGTGGCCGTACACGATCGCCGGGGCGAGGATCGTCGCGGTCAGGCCGGACTCGAGGACGGACTGCTCGACCGGGAGGCGCCACGCGGTCAGCGCCGGCGGCTTCAGCGGGGCCTGCTCGGTGATGTCGGCGTTGTCGCCCCAGATCCAGATGCCGCTGGTGTGCACGTACGGCTTGGTCGTCCCGCCGAGGGCCGCGGTCGCCGCCGCCACGACGCCGCGGTCGAGGTCCTGCGTGGCGGCGTCGCCGGTGGCGGCGAGATGCGCGACCGCATCCGCCGCGGCGAACTGCTCCGTGAGCCATCCGGTGTCGAAGAGGTCACCGACGGCGGCCCGCGCACCCAGCGCGGTGGCCTTGGCGGCGCCCGCCTCGTTGCGCACCAGCGCGGTGACGCTGTGCCCGGCGCCGGCCAGCTCCGCGATCAGCGCCGACCCGAGATAACCCGTTCCACCTGTTACTACGATCGTCATGAGATCGACGCTAGACCCGGCCGGGCGAGCACGGTACGTGACGATCACCGCGCCCGGACCGGGAACAAAACCGCCTCAGGACTCCTGCAGCGCCGCCAGCACCTGCTCGCCGAACTTGTCCAGCTTGCTCTGGCCCACACCGTTCACCGTGGACAGTTCGGCCAGGCTGCCCGGGCGCTGGGTGGCGATCTGCCGCAGCGTGGCGTCGTGGAACACCACGTACGCCGGGACTCCGGCCTCCTTGGCCGCCGCGGCCCGCCAGGCCCGCAGCCGCTCGAACACCGGCGCGGCCTCGGGCGGCAGGTCGGCCGCCGGTGCCGCCGTCCTGCCCGTGCGGGCCCGCGGCGCCCGGGCGGCGCGTTCCGGCTCGCGGCGCAGCATGACCTGGCGTTCCTTGCGCAGCACGCTGCCGCTCTCGTCGGTCAGCACCAGCGTGCCGTAGTCGCCCTCGACAGCCAGCAGGCCCTGGGCGAGCAACTGACGGACCACGCCGCGCCATTCCGCCTCGCGCAGCTCGGCGCCGATGCCGAACACGCTCAGCTCGTGGTGGCGGAACTGGGTGACCTTCTCCGTGGTCTTGCCGAGCAGGATGTCGATGGACTGGCCGGCGCCGAACTTCTGGCCGCGCTCGCGCTGCAGGCGCAGCACCGTGGAGAGCAGCTTCTGGGCCGGCACCGTGCCGTCCCAGGACTCCGGGGGATTGAGGCAGGTGTCGCAGTTGCCGCAGGAATCCGCGCCGGTCTGGCCGAAGTAGGCGAGCAGCTGGCCGCGCCGGCACTGCACGGTCTCGCAGAGTGCGAGCATGGCGTCCAGGTGCGCGGCGAGGTTGCGCCGGTGGGCGAAGTCGCCCTCGGACGTCTCGATCATCTTGCGCTGCTGCACCACGTCCTGCAGCCCGTAGGCCAGCCAGGCGGTGGACGGCAGGCCGTCGCGCCCGGCCCGGCCGGTCTCCTGGTAGTAGCCCTCGACGGACTTGGGCAGGTCGAGGTGGGCGACGAAGCGCACGTCGGGCTTGTCGATGCCCATGCCGAACGCGATGGTGGCCACCATGACCAGGCCGTCCTCGCGCAGGAAGCGGGACTGGTTGGCCGCGCGGACGCGTGAGTCGAGACCGGCGTGATAGGGCAGCGCGGGGATGCCGTTCTGCACCAGGAACTCGGCCGTCTTCTCCACCGAGGCCCGGGACAGGCAGTAGACGATGCCGGCGTCGCCGGGGTGCTCGGTGCGCAGCAGGTCGAGCAGCTGGCGGCGGGGCTCGTTCTTGGCGACGATGCGGTACTGGATGTTGGGGCGGTCGAAGCTGGCGGTGAAGTGCCGGGCGCCGGTCAGGTCGAGCCGCTCGGCGATCTCACCGTGGGTGGCCGCGGTGGCGGTGGCGGTCAGCGCGATGCGCGGCACGTCGGGCCAGCGCTCGTGCAGCATCGACAGGTTGAGATAGTCGGGGCGGAAGTCGTGGCCCCACTGCGACACGCAGTGCGCCTCGTCGATGGCGAACAGCGAGATCCGGCCGCGGTCCAGCAGCCGCTGGGTGGCCGGGACGCCGAGGCCCTCCGGCGCCACGTAGAGCAGGTCGAGCTCGCCGGCGACGAAGGCCTGCTCCACCCGCCGCCGCTCGGTGAGATCCTGCGTCGAGTTGACGAAGCCGGCCCGCACGCCCAGCGTGCGCAGGGCGTCGACCTGATCCTGCATGAGGGCGATGAGCGGGGAGATCACCACGGCGACGCCGTCGCGCACCAGCGCGGGAATCTGGTAGCACAGCGACTTGCCGCCGCCGGTGGGCATCAGCACGAGGGCGTCGCCGCCGGCGATGACGTGCTCGATGATCTCGCGCTGCTCACCGCGGAAGGCGGCGTAGCCGAAGACCCGGTTGAGCACGTCGACGGCGGACCGGGGGATCTCGGGGGCGGAAGTCACCCCGCGATAGTAGTGACTTCTTCCGGGGCGGGCCCGGACCCTGTGGACAACGTGCGGGCCGCGGCGGCGGGGCGAACCGGCTTCTACAGACCCGGCAGGTCCAAGGTATGGGCGGTGTGGGTGGCCTTGGTGGCCAGGTAGCGCAGGTTCGCCGCCGACAGGTGCACCCCGGTCGGGATGCGCTCGGTGACCTCGACCCCACGGGCCTCCAACTGGGCCGCCTTGTCCGGGTTGTTGCTCAGCAGCCGGATGCGCCCGGCGCCCAGGGCCAGCAGCATCTGCGCCGCCGCGGTGTAGTCACGCTCGTCCTCGCCCCGGCCCAGCGCCACATTCGCCTCGTACGTGTCCAGCCCGGCGTCCTGCAGCGCGTACGCGTCCAGTTTCGCGTACAGGCCGATGCCGCGGCCCTCCTGGCGCAGGTAGAGCAGCAGGCCGCCCGGCTCGGCGATGCGTTCGACGGCCTCGCGCAGCTGCGGGCCGCAGTCGCAGCGCTGGCTGCCGAACACGTCACCGGTCAGGCATTCGCTGTGCGGGCGGACCAGCGGTGTCGCCTGCACGGCGCGTTCCCAGTCGCCCAGGCCCAGCGCCAGGTGCTCGCGGCCGTCGACCAGGCCGTCGAAGGTCAGGACCCGAGCGGTGGTGGCATACCCGTCCGCGAAGCGCAGCGGGACCGTGACACGCGTCCGTACCGTGGCTGGCGGGATCGTCCCGACGTCGAGCGTTCCCCAGCCGGCCGTCTCGGACATCGGCCCCCCATTTCGATCGGACGGTTCAGGTTCCCAGATCACGGCTTGCTCAGTCCCGGTAGCGCTCGGAAAGGGCGTAGCGCAGCAGCACCACGTCGCCGATCTGCCGGACCTCGGTCAGGTCGGCCCGGCGGTCCGGGCCCCACGGGAAGCTGCCGTCGCCGACGAAGCGCGGCGCCCGGGAGTCCCCGACGAAGAACGGCGCTACCACCAGCTGCAGCTCGTCGGCGAGGCCGGCGGTGAGGAAGCCGGTGTGGATCGTGCCGCCGCCCTCGACCATCAGCCGGCCGACGCCGCGGGCGGACAGGTCGCCGACCACCCGGGTCAGGTCGACCGGGTCGCCGCCGTCGATCACCGTCGCCACCTTGCCGATGCGTTCCTCGGCGCCCGGCAGGGCCGGGGTGGCGCAGTAGACCAGCTTGTCGGCGTCGCCCAGGGTGAAGAAGCGGGCGCCCGGGTCCAGGTCGCAGCCGTTGGTCACGGTGACCTTTATCGGGTCCGGCGGCAGCCCGCGGGCGAGCCGGGCGCGGCGGCGGTTCTCGTCGCGGATCAGCAGCCGCGGGTTGTCGACCCGGACCGTGGTGGCGCCGACCAGGATCGCGTCACAACCCGCCCGTACCTCATCGACCCGGTCGAAATCGGCGTCGTTGGAGAGCAGCAGCCGCTCGTCGCTCGGGCTGTCGACGTAGCCGTCGATCGACATCCCACAGCTGAGCAACACGTACGGTCGGTCGAGCACTGACGCTCCTCCTCGGGAGCGACCATCGTCACTCCGGCGTCCACCATAAGTCGAACGGCCGGCGGAGGCCTCCTCAAGCACCGGTGCTGACCAGCTCCCGCACCGGCAGCATGAGCTTCTGCGGCGGCACGACCACCGGCTCGGCCGCCGTGACCACGGCGGCGGCCCGGATCCGCGCCTTCGCCCGGGCACCGGCCAGGGCCCGGCTGACGATGACCACCAGGCCGGGCAGCGCGGCCACGAAGGCGAACAGGCCGTACACCACGGCGATGGTCAGGCCCTGGGTGGCGCTCAGGCCGGCCGCGCCGAACGCCCACGCGGTCACGCCCTCGCGCGGCCCCCAGCCGCCGATGTTCACCGGTAGCGCCATCGACAGCAGCGCGAGCAGCATCAGCGGGGCCAGCCGCAGCAGCGAGGCGTCGGAGCCGGCCGCCCGGGCCGCGACGACGAAGGTCGCCAGGTGACCGGCCAGCACGATCGTCGAGGCGAGCACGATGCCCGGCCAGTTGCGCCGGGACAGCAGGCCGGCGCGGACCTCGGTGACCCCGGTCCGCGCGGCGCGGGCCCAGCGGGAGGCGCCGCTGCGCAGCCGCCCGACGAAGAAGACCAGCAGGGCCGCGAGGCCGACGGTGGTCGCGGCCGCGACGGCGAGCCCCCGGGCGTTGGCCTGCAGGTGGGACAGGACCGGCGACGGTACGGTCAGCAGCACCGTCACGCCGACCGAGACGAGCACCACCTGACCGGCGGTCCGTTCGAGCACCACGGCCCGTACGCCGCGGCCCACGTCGCCCTCTTCCCGGCCGTGCTGCACCGCCCGGTCCACGTCACCGAGCACACCGCCGGGCAGCGCCGCGTTGATGAACAGCGCCTTGTAGTAGTCGGCGACAGCGCCGCGCAGCGACAGCTTCATGCCCAGGCCGCGGGCCACGAGGCACCAGCGCCAGGCGGAGAACACCGTGGTCGTGACGCCGATGGTGAACGCCAGGGCCAGCGCCGGGCCGTCGATCACCCGCAGGCCGTCGAGGAAGGCGCCGGTGCCCAGGCGCCAGAGCAGCACGGCGAGGATCCCCACCCCGCCGAGTACCCGTACCCACGCCCAGATCGATCGGTTCATGCGACTGCCCCCTCAGGTTCACCCTTACTGGGACTAGTACGTCCCGGCGGCGGCAGGCGGTTCAGTCTTTCTGCGCGAGAAGATCTTGATGCCCTACCGTTACCCGCAGCCGGCCCGCCTCGGCGGCCGCCGTCCGGGCCGTCAGGTAGTCGTCCAGGGCCAGGTCCGGGCGCTGGTCGGCGGCCGCGGCGACCCAGCCGCGGAGCCATTCGGCGGCGAGCGCGCCCTGCTCGGGCCCCAGCTGCCACGGGCTCGGCCGTACGCTCACCGACACCCCGGCCTTGGCGAAAGCCTCCGCCGCCGCGCCGACCGCCTCGGGTCCGAGCAGCCGCCGCTCGCCGACCGAGCGCCGCTGGTGGGCGTTGAACGCCTCGATGACCTGGGCGTCGAGCGGATCGGCGGGCTCCAGGATCACCTCGCCGACGACGGACAGGGTGAACAGCGCCGGCGTGTCCGACGCCACACACACCTCGGCCAGTGCGGCCACCTCGTCGGTGGTGAACAGGTCGAGCAACGCCGAGCAGGTGACCAGCGACGTGTTCGCCAGGTCGGCCACCGTCAGATCGGTGACATCGCCCTCGGCGGTCTCCACCGTCACTGCGGTGCCGTCGGCGGCGGCCGCGGGCAGGTGGGCGGCGGCGTGGGCGAGCAGCGCGGGGTCGCGGTCCTGCAACACCCAGCGCTGCGGGCCGGGCAGTTGCGGCGCCAGCCACCGGCCCATCGAGCCGGTGCCGCAGCCGAGGTCGCGGATGACCAGCTCACCGCCGGCCGGCAGGCGCAGCGTCGCGATCAGGTCCCGGGCCCGGGCGGCCGCGTCGGCGGGCTCGCGCAGGGTGAGCCAGGTCGAGCTGAACTCTCCGGTCATGGGTGCAGTACCTCGCTCAGTCGTCGTGTCGTGAAGTCCCAGCCACGCAGGCCGGCCCGGCGGGCGAGGGCCGCGGCCCGCCGGTCGTGGCGCAGTGCCGGCTCGGCGAGCCAGCGGCGCAGCTCAGCGGCCAGCGCCCGCGGGTCACCCGGGGGCACGAGCGCCCCGGGCAGGCTGCCGTCCGGGGCGGTGCCCAGCGCCTCCGGCACCCCGGCGACCTCGGTGCCGAGCACGGGTACGCCGTGCGCCAGCGCCTCGGTCACCACCATGCCGTACGTCTCGGCCAGGGACGGCAGCACCAGCAGGTCCGCCTCCGCGTACGTGCGGGCCAGCGCCTCCCCGGTGCGCGTCCCGGCGAACTCGATCCGGCCGGGGGTCGCCGCGGCCAGCTCCCGTACCCGGGCCACGAAGGCCGGCGCCCGGTCCAGGGCGCCGACCAGCGTGCAGGTCCAGGCCCGGTCGGCGATCAGCTGCAACGCCTCGACCAGCACGTCCTGGGCCTTGCGCGGGGTCACCGCCGCGACGCACAGCAACCGGTCGCCGCCGGTGCTGGGCTCGGCGAGCGGTGCCGGGTCGACACCCGGAACGGCGACGTGCACGCTGCCGGCCGGCAGGTCGTGCAATGCCTCCAGGCGACGCGCGGCGCCCGTACTGGTCGCCACCACCGCGGCGGCGGCGCGCAGTGATCGGCGCTCGCGGGCGGTCAGCTCGGCGGCCTCGGCGGGGGAGAGGCCCGTCTCGTCACCGAGCGGCAGGTGCACCAGCACCACCAGCCGCAGCCGGTCCGCCAGCGGCTCCAGCAGCTCCGGCACCGCGCAACCGACCAGGCCGTCCAGCAGCACCGTCGAGCCGTGCGGCACCTGCTCCAGCGCCTGCCCCAGCACCGAGCGGGCCGCCTCCGCCGGGTACGGCCAGGCCGCCGCGACCGCGATCTCGTGCACGTCGCGGGTCGCGGCCAGCCCGGTCAGCACCCGGCGGTCGTACGTGTTGCCACCGCTCGGGGCGGCCGGGTCGTCGATGCCACCCGGCAGCACCACGTGCAGGGCAGCGGTCACAGGTTCCGCTCGTAGCTCGCCCACGCGATGTGCGACTCGTGCAGGGTGACCGCGATGCCGGTCAGGCCGCGCGCCCCCGCCCCGAGCTCGCCCGACTCCGCCTTGCCGGCCAGCCGGTCCGCGATGACCTTGGCCAGGAACTCCGTCGACGTGTTGACGCCGGCGAACTCCGCCTCGTCGTCGAGGTTGCGGTAGCTGAGCGCGCCGCAGATGGCGTGCAGCTCCTCGCTCGCCCGGCCGATGTCGACGACGATGTTGTCCGCGTCCAGCTCGGGACGCTTGAACGTGGCGTCGACCACGAAGGTCGCGCCGTGCAGCTTCTGGGCCGGTCCGAAGACCTCCCCCGAGAAGCTGTGGGCGATCATGATGTGGTCACGGACGGTGACGCTGAACATTCACTCTCCTGTCGGGTAGCTGATCAGGTGGCACAGCGCGGGCAGCTCCCCGCTGGTCAGTCGCGGCATGACCGCCGGCAGCTCGGCGAAGGCCGATTCCCCGGTGAGCAGGGCGTCGAAGATCGGGTCGGCCAGCAGGTCCAGGGCGATCGCCAGCCGGTCGGCGTAACTGCGGCGCCCGCGCCGGGCCGGGGCTATCCCGCCCACCTGGCTGCTCTTGACCACCAGGCGGCGGGAGTGGAAGAACTCGCCGAGCGGGACGCTGACCTCGCGGTCGCCGTACCAGCTGAGCTCGATGACCGTAGCCTCCGCGGCCAGCAGCTCCAGCGCCCGGGTCAGGCCGGCCGAGGTGGCGCTGGCGTGGATGACCAGGTCACAGTCGCCGGTGGCGTCGGCGGGCAGGGCGAAATCGACCCCGAGGGCGGCGGCCAGCGTGGTGCGTTCCGGGTTCGCGTCGACCAGCTGCACCTTGGCGCCGGGGAAGCGGGCCAGCACGGCGGCGACGCTCGCGCCGACCATGCCCGCGCCGACCACGGCGATCCGGTCACCGACCAGCGGCGCGGCATCCCAGAGCGCGTTGACGGCGGTCTCGACGGTGCCGGCCAGTACGGCCCGGCTCGCGGGCACGCTCTCGGGCACCACGGTCACCGCGTCGGCCGGCACCACGTAGTGGGTCTGGTGCGGGTACAGCGCGAAGACCGTGCGGCCCAGCAGCTCCGGCGGGCCCTGCTCGACGACGCCGACGTTGAGGTAGCCGTACTTCACCGGGGCCGGGAAATCGCCCTCCTGGAAGGGCGCGCGCATCGCCGCGTGCTGGCTCTCCGGCACCCCGCCGCGGAACACCAGGGTCTCGGTGCCGCGGCTCACCCCGGAGTGCAGAGTGCGGACGAGCACCTCGCCGGGGCCGGGGTTGCCGACGCTCACCGGCCGGATCTCCCCCCGGCCGGGCGCGGCGAGCCAGAAGGCGCGGGAGTGACCCGTCATCGGTAATTCTCCTCCGAGCGCTGAACCGAACGCGCGGATCAAGCGTGTTCAGTGACGACAGCGGCAACCATACGCGGCAACGGATCTTGCCCACCCGGAGGCACGGTGACTATCAGTATCGCCACGATGACGGCTCGCGAGAGCCGGGGACCGATCGTCGGCCTGGCCGCCCATCTGATCCTGGTGACGGCGCTCGCCGCCACCGTGGGGGTCAGCCCGGCCGGCTGGCTGGCCGGTACGGCGTACGCCGTGGTCCTGGCCGTGGTCCTCGGCGCGGGCCTGCGCCGCAGCGGGATGCGCGCCCTCGGCCCCGCGAACGCCGTGACCCTGGGCCGCGCGACGCTCGTCGGCGGCGTGACCGCCCTGGTGGTGACCTCTTTCACGGCGCCGGTGCCGTTGCCGGTGCTGGTCACCCTGATCGGGGTGGCGCTGGCCCTGGACGGCGTGGACGGCCAGGTGGCCCGCCGCACCAACTCCACCACGAAGCTGGGCGCCCGCTTCGACATGGAGATCGACTCGTTCCTGGTCCTGGTGCTGAGCATCGCCGTGGCCGGCACCTTCGGCTGGTGGACGATCGCGATGGGCGCCTTCCGGTACGTCTTCGTCGCCGCCACGTGGGCGTGGCCGTGGCTCAGCGCCCCGCTGCTGCCGAGGTTCTCCCGCAAGGTCGTCGCGGCAGTACAGGGCGTGGCGCTGGTGGTCGCCACCGCGAGCCTGCTGCCCGAGGCTGTCGCGTTCGTCGTGCTGGCCGCCGCACTGGCCGCGCTGACCTGGTCCTTCGGCCTCGACGTGCAGTGGCTGTGGCACGAGGAGAGCCGCCGCCGGCTGAACGTCGCCCGGGCTCGGGTGGCCCAGCGCCGAGTGGTCCTTCTGCCGGACCCGCGTCGCCGGCCCGCCTCGGTGAACGCCTGAGGGCCTTGGTCAGGCGACCCGGGCGATCGCGCCCGGCGGGGGAGCGGGCACCGCGTCCGGGTGCAGAATCGCCGCGATCGCCTGGACGCCGTCGACCAGGCGCGGGCCGGGCCGCACCACCAGAGCGTCACCGTCGATCGCCCACACCTGGGCTCCCGGGAAGTGCGCCGGGATCCCGGCGGCCTGGGCGGCGGCCCCGTCCAGGTGGAATCCGCACGGGGTGACCAGCACTTCCCTCAGCCGGATCGGCTTTCGCCGTTTCCGGAGGACGACAAAGGGCCGGCGCTCACCACCCGAAGGCAGCAGACGCCGGCCCGGGCTCACGCTCCTAGCTCGACGACATGCGCTGCTGGACCTCCACGATGTCCAACACCGCCGTCGACTCCAGATCACGGCGCCTGCGCTGCTCCGGGGCCGTCGACCTGACCTGCAGCGCCCGCTGGATCGAATCCGACGGGATCACCCCGGTCCTTCGTGCGCGCCGCGGCACATGCACCGGGCGGGACGCGGAAGCCTGCTGCGGGATCAGGCCGCGGATCTCCCGGCTGGTCCACTTGATCTGCCGCAGCTGCATCAGCGACAGGTACCGGGGCAGAACCACAGCGAACACCCCGAAGGCGAACAGCAGGGTTCCTGCCGTCAGCATCGACACCCATTTCTGCCGGGCCGGCATTCCCGGCCGGCGCAGCAGGTACAGGCCACACAGCGCCAGTTTCCCGATGACGGCGAGGGTGGCGAACGCGGCAAGGTCCGCCCATGACAGCTGCAGCGCGTCGTCGCCGCGGGCCTGCCCCCACAGCACGGCGATGGTGACGGCGACGATGCTCAACGGGGCGGTGACCAGGAAAACGAAGTTGATCACCAGTGGGATGAGTTGTGTCCACCGATGACGGGCGATCGAATAGCCAGCCATCAGGAACGTCGACTTACACCAACGGGCCCGCTGCTGATAGGTGCGGCGAACCGAGGTGGGCATGTCCGTGTCGACGACAGCCTCGTTCACCCCGACCGTTTTCCCGCGCAGCAGAGCCCGTGCGGTCAACCAGTGGTCGTCGCCGGCGCCGGCGTTGTCGAGCAGATACTCCTCGGCCTCGTCCCACAACAGGTCAGCCCGGTACAGGGCCAACGCACCCGACATGGTTTCGATCGCGCCGATCTGGGTGCGGGAGGACCGGTTCATCACCATCGCGGTGCCGATGTCGAGGTCGGCGCACCGCGCCACCCAGTTGTCGGCGTAGTTACGGGTGTGGACCCATCCGGTGGCTGCCCACACCGTGGGGTCGCTCATGGCCCGCAGCAGATGCTCGAGCGCGTCACGGTGCGGCTCACTGTCGGAGTCGATGGTGAACACGAAGTCGTAGTCGCCGCGGTCGGTGGCGTACAGGCCGGTGACCTGCGCGGCGCGTTTTCCCGCGTTGGGTTGCCGCGCCCACCTGACCCGCGGGTGCGGGAACGAGCTCAAAGGGACGACGGACCCGTCGTCGACGACGATGATGTCGCAGTCCACCGTCTGGGCGAGGACGGCCCGGACGGTGGCGTGGACCGCCTCGGTTGTTTCGTTGTACGCCGGAATGATCGCGAGGACTCGGCCGGGCGCGACCGGCAGGTGCAAGTAGCGGCCGGTGTCACCGACGTGGCTCAGAACGCCCCACAGCAGAACTCCGGCGGTGAACGCCCAGAAGCCGAGAACGGCGAGGTCTTGCCCGCTGTCGCGGTAGACCAGCAGCGTTGTGGCGGCAACGCTGACGGTGGTGACGGCGGCGATCCCGACCTCAGCGAAGCGCCTACCTCCGGGCACGGCTGGCGTAGCGGATGACGGCGAAACCGGCGACGACAAGGAGCGTCCCGGCTGCGGCAACCCACTGGATGCCGAGGCTGGCGCCTGCGACGACGATCCCTGCTCCGGTGACGGGCAGGGTGGCGCTGGTGGCTGACACGTTGATTCTCCTAGCGGATGGCGCACCGGGGAGCGCCTATGTGTCGGTGTCGCAGTTGGCTATTCCGCAGGGCTGTTGTCCCCGGTGGTGGTGGTTGAAGCCGGACAGGGTGCGGTGACAGACACTATGGATGCGCGCCTTCTTCCGCTATTGAAGTCCCGCTCAGGGGGTAGTCCGGACGGTTGTGCGACAAACCGATGATCGTCGTAAATGCAGAACAATCGCCTGCTCACCAGCCGTGAGGCCGCAAGCAGGAGATCAATCACTCGACGGTGGGCGGCGCGGCCGGGTCTGCGGGCGTTTCGGTGACCGTGGTGCCGCGTAGATTCCGGCGGCACCGACCGCGGTGATGAACATGAGCAGGAACTCGTCACGGCCAAGACCGCCGAGTATTGCGGTGGTCAGGATCTGAAACACCGACAGGACGACGGCGACAGCGGTCTTGGCCCACGTCGCGTACGGCGACATGGGCTACATACACGCCGGCGGTGACAAACGCGATCGCGATGGACACCCACTCGGCCGGCTCGATGTTCCGGTCACCAGACAGCGCCTGATAGGCGACGACAACGGCGGCGGTTTAGCGCCGCAACGATCGACATTCCGTACTTCAAGGCGGCGACTAGCTGGGGTTCTATAGGAAAGGCCGTCTTGCTATGAATCGGCGGCCGGGATGGAAAGGCAGGAATTGTCAGACCCGCTGACCACCCGGCGCGGCACCAAGGCCTACGCCCCTCACACGGAACGGCAGGGCCTGCAACGCGGTCGATGCATGGATGCGCCGACTCGGCACCGGTTGGCGCGAAACCACCGGCCAAGACGCCTAGATTCAGGTCATGGATCGGGTGGCCCCGACCCACGAGTACGGCGTCGACCGGCAACGGGTGTGGCGCGACCGGGCCACTTCCGCGTCGAACGTCCAACGGATCACCTTCGGCCGGCTCGGCGACGCCCGCTGGTTCTGCGACCGCCGTGCACGTGAAGGCGCGGACGTGTTCACCGCCGACCAGCCAAACCACGACCTGGCGCTACGGCTCGCCTACCGGTGGATGGCCGAGTCGGGCCGGCACCGGTTTGCGACACCGCTGCCTACAACAGCCGGTCCGAGCCCATGGATGGGCTGCCGTGGGTACGCCGCGGCGGCGAATGGTTCCGAGGACTGAGCGACTCCCCGGTCATGCGGGTGCACGCGTCGAAATCCCCAGCCGGAGAGAACACAACACGCGGCCCCTCGGACGGCGTGGACCACGTTCGACGCCTGCGGCTACGTGGAGTGGCCGACCCCACACCGGGTCCGCCGCTCGATCATGATCGGGCAGTTGTCGACGAGTACTTCTTCTGCAAAGAAGCTACGGGTGTCGCGGCCGCCGACCACGACGGCCTTGTCCCGGCGGGCGGCCGGTGGCTCGTCGCACTCGAACGTGACGCCGACGAGGTCGTCGCCGAGGCCGAGGGCGTACACGATCTCGGTGGCGGACGGGAGCAGCGAGACCAGGCGCATGGTCAAGCAGTGTGCCGCAGGATCTCCTCGATCACGACACCCCACACGGCCCGGGGCGGGAACTCGTGGCCCACGCCGGGCAGCGGCACCAGCCGGGCGTCCGGGATCTCCCGGGTCAGCGCCGCCGGGTGCGCCATCGACAGCAGCGGGTCCACGGTGCCGTGCATGACCAGCGTGGGCACGCCGACCGTGCCGAGGCGGTCGCGGACCGGCGGGCCGCAGGCGGCCAGCCAGTGGTTGCTGTACGCCGCGGCCGGATCGGTGGTGCGGTCGAAGACCCGCTCGGCGAGTTGCCGCAGGTGGGCCGCGTCCGCGGTGAACGGTCCGCCCACCTCCGCCACGCAGGCGACGAGCTCGTCCACCGCCGCCGTCCGGTCCGACCAGTCGGTCCGCGGTGGCCGCGGCCGCACCGTCCCGGCCGGCACCTCGTCGACCAGGCCCGGCGTGGTCGAGATCAGCGTCAAGGTGCGCAGCCGGGGCGGGTCCTCGACGGCCAGGCGCTGAGCGAGTCCGCCGCCGAGTGACAGCCCCACGATGTGCGCCCGGGCCACCCCCATGGCGTCGAGCACCCCGAGCGCGTCCTCGGCCATGTCCACCTGGGAGTACGGCGGCGCCCCGGCCGGGAACGACGTCGACCGGCCGGTGTCGCGGTGGTCGTAGCGGATCACGAAGCGGCCGCCGTCGGCCAGCCGGCGGCAGAACCCGTCCTCCCACCAGTCCATCGACCGGGCGCCGCCGGCGATCAGCAGCACCGCGGGGTCGTCGCGCCGGCCGAACGCCTCCAGGCACAGATCCACCCCGTTCGCCGGCACCATCGTCTCGCCCATGGCCGGAGTATTGCCGCGCAGCCTGACAGTTTCCTGCGCCGCGCTGTCCCCCGAAAGGCTCACGTCGCGGCGCTCCGGTCTCCGAAGATCATCGTCCGTGGCAGGGTCGGGCCGTGCCTCTGCCCGATCTCGCCACCTACACGCCGCACCGCACGGTCACGGACGCGACCTTCGAGGGCGTCGCCGTACCGGGCCTGCGGGCCGAGTTCTTCCACCGCGCCGAGGGCGAACGGGTGGCCTCGGCCGGCCGCTACTCGCTGGGCGGCCGTGACCTGCTGCTGGCCTGGGGCTGGACCGACGAGCCGGACTGCCGGTTCTCGTCCGTCCGCGATCCCGACGGGTTCTGGCATCCGGAGACCGCGGGCTGCCCGGTGGTCGAGATCCTGCGCGACGGCGCGGCACCGGACGCGCCGGTGACCGGGCTGGCGCTGCGCACCCCGGCCGGTCAGTGGATCACCGCCGACCGGGCGCCGGCCCGCGCGCGCTGACAGCCGGTCAGCGCAACGCTCGCGAGACGAGATCACAGGCGGCCGGCAGGCACGTGCTCCAGTAACCGAAGTTGTGCCGGCCGCCGGTGTACGAACCGGCGGCCCTGGGCTGCGGCAGGGCCCGTTCCAGCGCCCGCACGTCGCCGAGCAGGCCGTCGTCGGTCCCGCACCAGAGCCCGACCGGCACCCCGCGCAACGCGGCCGCGCCGGCGAAGACCTCGTCACCGGGGGAGACCGCCGGCGAGAACGCGGCCACGGCCCGTACGAAGCCGGGAAAGGTCTGCGCCAGCAGCAGAGCGCCGTACCCGCCCATGGACCAGCCGCACACCGCCAGCCGGTCGGTGGCGAAACCGCGTTCGGCGCACCAGGCCGGGATCTCCTCGTGCACCATCCGCTGCGGGTCGTCCGCCCCGGAGGGCCGCCAGGAGAGCCGGCCCCCGGTCGCGCCAGCCAGCACGAACGGCGCGTTGCCCCGCCGGACCGAGTCGGAGGCGAACCGGCCCAGCCCGAGCGCGGGGAAGTCGGCGGCGGTCTTCGAAGCGCCGTGCAGGACCAGCAACACGGGCAGGCCGCGGCCGTCGCCGTACCCGGCCGGCACGGCGGTGTAGAAGTCGACGGTCCGGCCGCGGGCGGCCGATCGCCGCTGCTCCAGCCGCTCGTCACCGAGCGGGGCCCCGGGGATCACCGGTACGGCGGAGCCACGCCGCTGATACCAGCCACTGACCGCCGCGACCCCCGCCGCCGCGCCGGCCCCCGCCAGCAGGGTCCGCCTTCTCACCCGGTCTCCATTGTCCCTTCAACGGCGTCCACGGCAGCGAGGTGACGGTGGGTCAGGCGTTGCCGTGCCGGACCGCGGTGGCCTGGGCCGACCCGCTTCGGATTCCGAATCACCCGGCCACGCGTTACTGTATCGGAAACAGAAGCACTCGGGAGGGGGCGGGAACGCGATGACGGTGCCGAGACCGGGCCAGCCGGTACGCGGGTCGAGCACCGGGCGTCCGCTGATGGCGGCGCTCGACCTGTTCGGCCGGCGCTGGAGCCTGCGCATCGTGTGGGAGCTGCGGCACGGTGCGCTCGGCTTCCGGGCCCTGCAGCAGCGCTGCGACGACATGTCCTCCAGCGTGCTGCGGCAACGGCTGTCCGAGCTGGTCGAGGCCCGGATCGTCGCGCAGGAGGCGGACACCGCGTACGCGCTCACCGAGCTGGGCCTGGCCGCGTACAAGGCGCTGCGACCGCTGGTCCGGTGGGCGGACGACTGGGCGAGCGCCCTCGAGGACGACGCCCCGTGACCAGGATCGCCCCGGTGGAACCACCGTATGCGCCGGACGTGGCGGCCCAGCTGGAGTCGATGATGCCGGCCGGGGTGCCGCCGATCGGGCTGTTCCGCACCCTCGCGCGCAACCTGCCGATGACGGCCGCGATGAGCGGGTGGGGCCGCTACGAGCTGGGACCGCGGCTGTCGCTGTCCATGCGCGAGCGGGAGATCGCCATCGTGCGCACCTGCGCGCGGTGCCGCTGCGAGTACGAGTGGGGCGTGCACCTGAAGTTCTTCGCCGAGCGCGTCGGGCTCACCGACGACCAGATCCGCTCGCTGACGGCCGGGTCCGCCGGCGACCCGTGCTGGGCGACGGCGAGTGAGCGGGCGGTGATCCGGGTCGTCGACGCGCTCTGCGACACCGGCGACGTCGGCGATGAGCTGTGGGCGGCGGCGCGGGAGGTGCTGGCCGAGCCGCAGCTGCTCGACCTGCTGCTGCTCTGCGGCTGGTACCACGCGATCAGCTTCACCGCCCGAGCCGTCCGGGTCGCCCTGGAACCGGGCGCTCCCCGCTTCGCGGACGTCGCCGCCCCCTGACGCTCACGGGTGCCAGTCGGCGTAGCGGGCCATCGACCGCAGCGCCAGGCGCGGCGGCGTCCAGCGGATCGCGGTGTTGCGCGCGGCGACCAGCAGCGGCTGAGTGAGCCGCTGGCCGAAACGCCCGATGCGGTACGAGGCCCGGGCGACCGACTGCGACCGGGGCCGCCGCCGCGCGTCGTAGTCGGCGAGTCCCTCGGCGAGCGGCCGGCCCGGCGGGCACGAGGCCCCGAGGACCACCGCGTCCTCGATGGCCTGGGCCGCACCCTGGCCGAGGTTCGGCGTCATGGCGTGGGCGGCGTCACCGAGCAGGGCGACGGTGCCGCGCACGTAGGTCGGCAACGGGGCCGGCAGGTGCCGCAGATCGTGGTGCAGGACGGTCGTCGTCGCGTCGAGCAGCGCCGGCACGGGGTCGTGCCAGCCGCCGACGATGTCCCGGACGACCGCCTTCTCGTCGTCGGACCGGGTGCCCGGCGGGGCGTTGGTGGCCGCGAACCAGTAGACCCGGCCGTCGCCGAGCGGCACGATGCCGAACTCGGTTCCCGGGCCCCAGGTGATCGCGACCGTGAGCTCGCCCGTCCACGGTTCGTCGGTGACGCCGCGCCACGCCGTCGTCCCGACGTATCGCGGCGGGGCGGCGTCCGGCCAGAGCTGGCGGCGTACGGCGCTGTCGATGCCGTCGGCGCCGATGATCAGGTCGGCCTCGAAGCGGCCGGCTGACGAGAGCACCGCGCCCGGCTCGATGCTGCTCACCGCGGCGTTTGTGACCAGTGCGGACTCGGGCAGGGCGGCGAGCAGGACGCGGTGCAGCGTGGCACGGTGGATGCCGAGAGCGCCTGTCCCGAGGGCCGACTCCAGGTCGGCGGCGTCGATGCGGGCCAGCCAGCGGCCGTCCGGCGTACGGGTGCCGCCCGGCGCGTCGACCCGGCCCTGGGCGCGCACCTCGTCGCCCACGCCCAGCGCGTCGAGCCCGGCCAGTGCGTTGGCCATCAGCGTGATGCCGGCGCCGACGGCTCCGATCCGTGGCGCGCGTTCCAGCACGGTCACTTCCCACCCGGTCCGGCGCAGTGCCAGGGCCGCGCACAGCCCACCGATCCCGCCACCGACGATGACAGCCTTCATGTCGCGCCACCCTTCTACATCTGTAGAAAGCCATACTACGCAGTCGTGGCCACCACCTCACCCGAGCGCTTCGCCGCTCTCACCGACGCGGCGATCGCGCTGATCGCCGAGCTCGGCATGCGAGGCCTGACCCATCGCGCCGTCGACGCCCGGGCCGGGCTGCCGGCCGGGACCGCCTCGGCCTACCTGCGTACGCGTAAAGCGCTGGTCGAGGCGGTCGTGCAGCGCATCGCCGACCTGGACACCGCGGACCTGGCCACCCGGGCGGTGCCAACCGGAGCCGTCGACGCGGCCCCGGATCTCGACGCGCTGGCCGCGAGCATCGCCGCGCTGCTGGACGACTGGCTGACCACCGGCCGCACGCGCACCCTGGCCCGGTACGCCTGCCTGCTGGAGGCCACCCACCACCCCGAGCTGCGGCCGATCCTGGCGTACGGGGTGGCCATGCGGGCGCAGGCGCAGGCGCTGCTGACCGCGGCCGGGGCGCCGGACGCCGAGCAGCGCGGCAGTCACCTGGTGGCCGCCGTCGACGGGCTGCTCTTCGACCGGCTGGCCGGCGCGGGCTCGCTCGCCGCGCCCCCACCCGGCACGCCGCAGAACCGCGCGGACCTGACCGCGGCGGTACGTGGTCTGCTCCGCGCCGCGATTGCTTAAGTACTCTCACGCTGCGTAGACCATCCGGCCGGCAATGATGGCTGTACGGGCCATGTGACTACATCCTGTCACGTCGCCTAGAGTGGTACGGTCGGCAGCTGCTGACGTAGTGAGCAGGAGATAACCGTGCATCTGAGCGAAGTCGCCATGGCCGCGGCTATCACCGTGAGTATCGCGGGCGTGTCTTACGCTGCGTTGAACACCGATCGGATCCGCAGCACCGCCGAGACCGTGGCGGGCCAGGCCTCGTGCCGGACCGTCGACCAGGCCATCCTCGGCTACGTGGCACAGCACGACGGCACCGCGCCCACCACGATCAAGCAGATCCAGCCGTGGGTGAAGGGCGACATCTCGGCGTACCGGATCGTCAAGGGCCGGGCCACCGGACCCGGCTGCTGAATCACGGTTGCGGGTCGGCCTGGATCTCGACCCGGTGGCGGAGATACTCGTCGTCGGAGGTCCGGGCGATCTCCAGCGCCCGGGTCACGAGCTCCTGCAGCTCCGCCGGGTGCGACGCCCGTCGCAGGGACAGGATCGCCAGGATGCACCGGCGCAGATCAAGGTCGTCGTCGGTGACGAAGCGCCGCAGGGCGGCGTCGGCCGCGCGCCGGTTCAGATCCCGGTAGCTGTCGCGTTCGGCGGCGCTCTCCGGGGTCAGGATCCTGGTGCCGGGCTGGTAGCGCAGGCTGAGAGACGTCCAGTACATGGCGCGGACGGCGCCGGCCGCGTCGGCGACGGTGCCCGCCTCCAGGCGTTCGATCAGGGCCGCCCGGACCCGGCGCCGGCCGTACGCGTCGAGCGCGGGCCGGATCAGCTGACTGACATGGCTCGGGTCCCGCTCGTGCACGGCGGCCCGCATCAGCGGCTCGAACCACTCGTCCGGCACGGCGCCCGCCTCGGCGCGGGCCTTGATGGCTCTGCCGACGACCCAGCGGGCGCGGTGCCGCCACAGCCGGCGTTTATTCGGCTCCTCCGACCATTGTGGAGGCTCGGCGCCGGTGAGCCGCAGCAGCTCCCACAGCAGGACCTCATAGGCGGCGGAACGGTCGACGGTCCGGCCCGGCAGCGGCAGGAACTCCCTGGGCGGCTCCTCCGTCGGCACGCCCGGCAGCGTAACCGAGCGGCGCAGCCGTCGAGGGATCCGTACGCTGCCGGCATGGACATCGACGCCGCACCGGCTTACTTCGCCTTCCCCGGCCCGCTGCGCGACCAGCTCGTCGGCGCGATCCTGACCGGCGCCAAGACCTCCACCTCCAGCCTGGTCGCCGACTACGAGCACCACAACGAACCGCTGCCGCAGGTCGGCGAACGGTCGGTGGTGATGGACTCGCAGGACCGGCCGGTCGCGGTCATCGAGACGACCGAGGTCCGGGTCGTCCGGCTGGGCGACGTCGACCTGCGGCACGCGATCGACGAGGGCGAGGGCTTCGAGTCGGTGGCCGCCTGGCGCGCGGACCACGAGGACTTCTGGCAGAGCGCCGAGGCCCGCGCGGACCTGGACGACCCGGCCTTCACCGTGGACGACGACACCCTGATGGTCGCCAAGCGCTTCCGCCTGGTCGAGATCCTCCCGCCACCGACGGCCTGAGCGGGTGTCCGCCGCGTCAGCTCGCCAGGCTGAAGCGTTCCGAGTGCACCTGGGCCGTCGGCACCTTCAGGGCGCGCAAACTGCGCAGCACCGCGTCGGTCATCGCCGCCGGGCCGCAGACGTAGACGTCCCGGTCGGTGATGTCCGGGACCAGCGCCAGCAGGTTCTCCGGGGCGAACGGGGTGTTCGGCGGGGTGCCCGCACCGGTACGGCCGGTCAAGACGTGCAGCCGGGCGCCCCGCGACTGAGCCAGGTTCTGCAGTTCGCCGAGCAGGACCGCCTGCTCGGTCGTGGCCGCGCGGTACAGCACGGTCGTCGGGCCGGTCGCCTCCTCCAGCAGGGCCCGGATCGGGGTGATGCCGACGCCGCCGGCGATCAGCAGGGTGGCCGGTTTCGTGCGGCTGAGGGCGGTGAAGGCGCCGTACGGGCCCTCGGCGAAGACCCGGGTGCCGACCGGGACCGTCCGCAGGCGCGCGCTCGCCGTGCCCACCGCCTTGGCCGTCAGGCGCAGGGTGCGGCCGTCCGGGGCGGCCGACAGGGAGAACGGGTTGGCCTCCCACCAGCGGCCGTGGCCGAGGAACCGCCAGATCATGAACTGGCCCGCGCGGGCCGGCAGCTTGTCCAGGTGCTTGCCGGTCACGTAGACGGAGACGACGTCGTCGGACTCGGGGACCACGGCCGCGACCCGGAACTGGTGGCGTGCGTTGCGGACCAGGGGCAGCACGATCCGGCCCACGATCAGGGAGCCCAGGGCGAACACCCACAGCGCCCACCAGTACGCCTCGGCGAGCGGCGAGGAGGTGAACGTCGAGACCTCGGTCAGCTGGTGGATCAGGGCGAAGACGATGGCCACGTACAGCAGCAGGTGCACCGTGTGCCAGGCCTCGTACGACAGGCGGCGGCGGGCCACGCGTACCGAAAGGCCCGCCGCGACGAGCACGATGCCGGCGGCGAGCATGCCCAGCAGGACCGGCAGCTGGCCGCTCAGGGCCTTGAACTCCTTCAGCGGCGTACTGCTGTATTCGCCGGCGTAGCCCAGCAGGACGAAGGTCGGGTGCAGCAGGACCAGCCAGAACAGGGTGAAGCCGGTCCAGCGGTGCCACGAGGTGAGCCGGTCCATGCCGATCCGCCGGTCCAGCCAGCCGATCCGGGCCACCAGCAGGAGCTGCAGGATCATCACCAGCGCCAGGTGCAGCCCCAGCCACTTGCCGAAGCCGAGGATGGCGTTCTTGGCCGGGTCGGCGGTGAGGAACACCGTCTCGACGATGAGCACGTTGAGCGCGACGACCGACCACAGGACCACGCGCCCGGTCAGCGCGGGGGACAACCCGGCGGGGGCGGTGGCGTGGTGCGCAGCGGGCATGGTGACTCCCAGTCCGGACGGAAGGCCGTCAGTTCAGCACGGCGGGGCGATCCGGGGGAAGGCCGGTCACTGTCAGGTCATACGATCGCTGCGGAACGACAAACCGGCACGGAGGGTGTTATGAGTTCGGAGACGCTGGAATTCCAGGCCGAGGCGCGGCAGCTGCTGCAGCTCATGGTCCATTCGATCTACTCGAACAAGGACATCTTCCTGCGGGAGCTGATCTCCAACGCCTCCGACGCGCTGGACAAGCTGCGGCTCGCGGTGCTGACCAGCGATCTGGAGGCCGACACCGGCGATCTGCACATCGCGCTGGAGGTGGACGCCGAGGCGCGCACGCTGACCGTGCGGGACAACGGGATCGGCATGTCGCGGGACGAGGTCGTCGCCCTGATCGGCACCATCGCCAAGTCCGGCACCGCCGAGATGCTCAGCCGGCTCAAGGATGCCAAGGAGTCGGCCGAGCTGATCGGCCAGTTCGGCGTTGGTTTCTACTCCACCTTCATGGTCGCCGACAAGGTCACCCTGGTGACCCGCAAGGCGGGCGAGAGCGAGGGTACGCGCTGGGAGTCGGCCGGCGAGGGCACCTACACGATCGAGTCCGTCGCCGACGCCCCGCAGGGCACCGCGGTGACCGTCCACCTGCGTCCCAAGGACGAGGAGGACGCGCTCTACGACTACACCGACGAGTGGAAGATCAAGGAGATCGTCAAGCGGTACTCCGACTTCATCGCGTTCCCGATCCGGATGGGGGACCAGACCCTCAACTCGATGAAGGCGCTGTGGGCGCGCCCCCGGTCGGAGGTCAAGGACGAGGAGTACACCGAGTTCTACCGGCACATCAGCCACGACTGGACCGACCCGCTCGAGACCATCCAGATGAAGGCCGAGGGCACCTTCGAGTACGAGGCCCTGCTGTTCATCCCGTCGCGGGCCCCGCACGACCTGTTCCAGCGCGACGGCCGCCGCGGCATCCAGCTCTACGTCAAGCGCGTCTTCATCATGGACGACAGCCGTGAGCTGATGCCCGACTACCTGCGCTTCGTCAAGGGCGTGGTGGACGCGGCCGACCTGTCGCTGAACATCTCCCGCGAGATCCTGCAGCAGGACCGGCACATCCAGCTGATCCGCCGCCGGCTGGCCAAGAAGGTCCTCAGCACCATCAAGGACCTGCAGACCAAGGAGCCGGAGAAGTACGCGACCCTGTGGCGCGAGTTCGGCCGCGCGATCAAGGAGGGCCTGCTCGGCGACGCCGACGACCAGAAGGCCATCCTCGACGTCGCGTCGTTCGCCTCCACCGCCGGCAGCGAGCCGACCACCCTGGCGGCCTACGTCGAGCGGATGCCCGAGGGCCAGGACGAGATCTACTTCATGACCGGCGAGACCCGCGCGCAGGTGGAGAACTCCCCGCACATGGAGGCCTTCACGGCCAAGGGGTACGAGGTGCTGCTGCTCACCGACCCGGTGGACGAGATCTGGGTCGACGCCGTCCCCGAGTACGACGGCAAGAAGCTCCAGTCCATCGCCCGGGGCTCGGTGGACCTGGCGTCGGAGCCGGCCTCGGAGGAGAAGTCGGGCGAGTTCGGGCCGCTGCTGACCTGGCTCGGTGAGACGCTGACCGACGAGGTCAAGGAGGTCCGGCTCTCGACCCGGCTGACCACCTCCCCGGCCTGCCTGGTCAGCGACGCTGACGACATCACCCCGACGCTGGAGAAGATGTACCGGGCCATGGGCCAGCAGGTGCCGCCGGTCAAGCGGATCCTCGAGCTGAACCCGGACCACCCGCTGGTCAGCGGCCTGCGCACGGCTCACGAGCAGCGCGCCGACGACCCGAACCTGCCGGAGACCGCCGAGCTGCTGTACGGCACGGCGCTGCTGGCCGAGGGCGGCGACCTGGCCGACCCGGCGCGCTTCGCCAAGCTGCTGGCCGACCGGCTGGCCCGTACCGTCTGATCCGCCGGCCGCCCGCCCGCGCTCCCGCGGGCGGGCGATCAGCCGAGGATGGCGGTGAGGGTGTCGCCGGCCGTCGCGGCCATCACCGGGTTGGTGTCGACGTAGTACGGCAGGGCGACGATCGCCTGCACGATCGCCCAGCCGATCCCGCGCGCCCACCTGGCGTCGTCGACGCCCAGCGCTTGCCGGTAGACGTCGCGGGCGTCGGCGGGCAGCAGGTTCCACGCCGGCATGAGGTCCACGGCCGGATCACCGACGCAGACCGTCTCCAGGTCGATGACGGCCGCCAGGCGGCCGTCGCGCACGAGCAGGTTGCCCGGCATGAGATCGGCGTGGATCCAGACGTCGGTCGCGGCGGCGTCGGCAGCGCGGCACCGCGCCCAGATCTCGGCCAGCCGGGCGGTGTCGATCAGGTGCGTGCTCTGCGCCAGCGCCCGCTGGACATCGTCGTCCTCGGCGGCCAGCGGGCCGCCGCGGGTGATGCCGTTCCACGTGCGGCCACCGGTGTCCACGGCGTGCAGCGCGGTGACGAAGCCGGCCAGGTCCCGGGCGAACGTGCCGGGGTCGCCGATGGTGTGGTGGCTCGCGGTCTCCCCGGGGATCCACCGGTACACGGTCCACCAGCCGTCGTAGCCGGACCCCGGGGCGCCCAGCGCGACTGGTTCGGGCACGGCCAGGGGCAGCTGCGCGGCCAGCCGTTCCGCCTGCTCCTGCTCGTGAGTGAGCTCGTCGCGCCGGTCGGCCGCGGCGCTGGGTCGCAGGGGGACGCGGGCGACCAGCTCGTCGCCGAGGCGGAACAGGGCGTTGACTGTGCCGTGCGAGGTGACCGGCCGCACGGGCTCGTCACGCCACTGCGGGAACTGGGCGGCGACGAGGGCGGCGACGTCGGCGGGGCTGACGTCGACCTGGTCCGCGTGCATTTTCATGAGCTGCGCCGCACCGGGCGCCGGGGCCGTTCGTCGTCGATCATCGCCGGTCAGCACACCGCACCGGGCGATCAGTTGTCGAGCCGGTTTCCGGCCGGAGCCGCGGGAGTCAGGGCGGCCGCCACCGTCGTCCGCACCAGCTGGGCCGGGTCGGCGCAGGTCAGTTTGCCGTCGAGGAGCAGGACCGCCAGCCCGTGCACCATCGCCCAGGCGCCGATCTGCAGGGCCGGGGCGGCGAGCCGGCTCGCCAGGATCTCCGCCGTGCGCGCGGCGGCGGCGTTGGCGGTGGGTCGGCCGTACATCAGCCGGAACAGGCCGGGGTGGGCGAGGGCGAAAGCCACGTACTGCTCGGCCATGTCGGTCAGTTCGGCGGCGGCTTCGAGGCGGTCGGCGAGCTGGGCGAAGCCGTACGTCGCCAGCGCGGCGAGCAGCGCCTCCTTGTCCGCGTAGTGCCGGTACGGGGCGTTCGGCGAGACACCGGCCCGCCGCGCCACCGCGCGCAGCGAGAACGTCTCGTCCTCCTCCAGCAGCTCCAGCGCGGCGTCGAGCAGTGCGGCCCGCAGATCGCCGTGGTGATAGGGACGCGAAGTTGACACTGCACACACCACCTTCCTAATGTGCGCAGTGTATACATTCGCGATCTCCGGGAGGGCCAGTGTCCGTCCACTCCACCGAGGTACGCCTGGCGGCCCGCCCGCACGGCTGGCCCACCGCCGAGACCTTCGAATTCACCCGCGTCGAGGTGGCCGACCCGGCGCCCGGTCAGCTGCTGGTGCGCAACGTGCTGATGAGCGTCGACCCGTACATGCGCGGCCGGATGGACGACCGCAAGTCCTACGTGGCGCCGTTCACGGTCGGCGAGGCGCTGGAGGGCGGGGCGCTCGGCGAGGTCGTCGAGTCGACGGTTGACGGGTTCAAGCCCGGCGACACGGTGCTGCACGGGCTCGGCTGGCGCGAGTACGCCCTGGTGGACGCCCGCTCCGCGGCGAAGGTCGACCCGTCGCGGGCGCCGCTGGGTGCGTACCTCGGGGTGCTGGGCATGACCGGGCTGACCGCGTACGCGGGTCTGCTGCGCACCGCCGAGTTCAAGCCCGGCGATGCCGTCTTCGTCTCCAGCGCCGCCGGCGCGGTCGGCCAGGTCGTCGGGCAACTGGCCCGGCACCGGGGCGCCGCCAAGGTCATCGGCAGCGCCGGATCAGCGGCCAAGGTCGCCTTCCTCACCGACGAGCTGGGCTTCGACGACGCGTTCGACTACCACGACGGCTCGATCCGCGAGCAGCTCAAGCGGGCGGCGCCGGACGGCATCGACGTGTATTTCGACAACGTCGGCGGCGACCACCTCGAGGCCGCCATCTCGGCGCTGAACCTGCACGGCCGGATCACCATCTGCGGCATGATCAGTGTCTACAACGCCACCGAGCCGACCCCCGCGCCGCGCAACCTGGCCATGTTCATCGGCAAGCGGCTCACCATGCGCGGCATGCTGGTCCGCGACCACGGTGACCTGCGGGGCGCGTTCATCGAGGAGATGGCGCCGCTGGTCGCCGACGGCAGCATCCGGCACCACGAGACCGTGTTCGAGGGGCTGGACCAGGCCCCGGAGGCCTTCCTGGCCATGCTGCGCGGCGACGGCCTGGGCAAGGTCCTGGTCAAGATCGCCTGATCCGCTTTCCGGTGGGCCCGCCACCGGCGTTCCGGTGGCGGGCCGCTGAGATGTCCGGGGACCTCTAGGAGTGCGGGCAGGTGTCGCGGTATTCCTGGATCGCCGGGCCGCTCGGCGCCGGGCAGAGGAACTGCTCGTAGCGGGTGTCGTTGTCGATGAACCGCTTGAGCCACGAGATGCTGTACTTCGCGATGGTCACGTTGGCCGAGGCCGGCGCCGAGTGCGAGGCGTTGTTCAGCTCCAGGTACGCCTTGTCCGAACTGCTCGGCAGGCTGGTGTAGAACGGCTCCGAGTGCGACGCCACGGGTGCCACCGTGTCGTTCTCGGCCCCGATGATCAGGGTGGGCACGGTGTCCGACGACCAGTTCTTGGTGGAGTGGTACGGCGTCAGCGGAATGGACGCCTGCAGCTGCGGACGGGTCCGCGAGGCGGAGAGGCTGCCGCCGCCACCCATCGAGTGGCCCATGACCCCGAGCCGGCTCGCGTCGATCCGGGTGCGTACGGAGCTGGTGCGGGTCAGATAGTCGAGCGCGGCCAGCAACTGGGTGCCGCGGCTGGCCGGCTGGTCGTAAACGCTGAGCGTGTCGATGGTGATCACCACGAAGCCCTGCGAGGCGAGGCGGGGGCCGTACCAGGCGACGCTGGACTGCGAGGCGGTGAAGCCGGGCGAGACCGCGACCGCGCCGAAGGTGCCGGCGGTGGTGCTGGTCGGGTAGTAGATGGTCCCGCCGCCGAAGCCGGAGACGCTGGACCGGGCCACGGTGGTCTGGGCGATGGCGAACGAGCCGCGGCCGGCTTCGATGCTGGCCACGGTGGGGGCGGGGCCCCGCTCGTACGGGTTGGCCGCGAGGGCGCGGCCGGCCGTTCCGGTGGTCCTGGCCGTTTCGGTGGTCCGGGCCGTTTCGGTGGTCCGGGCCGTTCCGGTGGTCCGGGCCGTTTCGGTGGTCGCGGCGGCGAGGTGTTGGGCGGCCGTTCGGGCGGTCCCGGCGGCGAGGTTCGGGCCGGCCCCGAGGGCTGGGCCGGCTGGGGCGGTGACGAGGGCGGCGGTGAGGGTGGCGGCGGCGAGCAGGTGCTTGGCGGGATTTCGCATGTCCGGAGCTCCCTAGGGTGGGGGAGGAACTCACCGACGTCGTCCGGCACCGCGGGGTTGGCCCGTGGGGACGGCCGTTCCGGCGGCCTCGCCATCGAGGCAGATCAATGCTCCGTCACATTGGTTACTCGCCGGTAATCCCACTGTCATCATGTTTCGCCGATATGACGAAACCTCGAAGGCTCAGTGGCTGCGTCCCGCCTCGCGGGCTTGGCGCTTGCGTTCGCGCTGCTCACGGGTGTAGCGCTTGCGGGCCTCAAGATCGATCTTCCATTGCTCTCGGGCATACGCCTCGGCGCCGTGCACGGCATTGCGGGTCTGTGCCGGCCCGATCATGGACCGGAAGAACCAGTTGTCGAACGTCTCGTGGAACCACCGTGCGAGCCGGTTGCCGCTCCGGCTCGTTGCGTCCTTCGGCATGTCTGAACCCCTCCCGGCCCCGCGACTCCGATTGATCGTTGCCGCACCAATGGTTTGTGTACCAACTATTGGTAGTCTAACCATGGAGCTGAGGAGAACGCGCATGAGTGACCCGGTCGACACCGAGGACCCGCTGGCCCTGGAGCAGCAGGTCTGCTTCGCGCTGTCGGTCGCCGCCCGCGGCGTCGTGGCCGTCTACCGGCCGCTGCTGGAGCCGATGGGCCTGACCCACCCGCAGTACCTGGTGATGCTGGCGCTGTGGCAGCACGCCCCGCTGTCCGTGCGCGAGCTCAGCGGGCTGCTGCAGCTCGACCCGGGCACGCTGTCACCGCTGCTCAAGCGGCTGGAAGCGATCGGCTACCTGCGCCGGGAGCGGGACCCGGCCGACGAACGCAGCCTGGCGGTGACGCTCACGCCCGCCGGGCAGGCGCTGCGCAGCCGCGCCGAGCAGATCCCGCCGGCTGTGGTGCAGCGCCTGGGTATGCCGATCGAGGAACTGCGGAGCCTGCACGCGGCCCTCACCCGGGTCATCGCCGCCGCCCGCCCGATCGAGCCCAGTCCGTCCTGACCCAGGCATGGGCTGCCGACCTACGTCCGGCCGTGGCCGCCGACCTACGTCCGGCTGGGACCTACCGATCCGCGCCCGGCCGCAGGGCTTCAGTCCCACGCGGGCCGCGGTTCGAAGGCCCGCGCATTGCTGAGGTTCTCGGCCCGGCTCACGGCGGCGCGTCCCCGGCCCGGGCATGGCCGGGGCCCCTGTCCCGGGCGGAAGCAGGGGCCGCGGACAACTCGGCGACGATCAGCCGCGTACCCGGCGCCGCTTCGGGACCAGGCGCATGACCGCCAGGCCCGCCACCATCAGGGTGACGCCCGCGACCAGCGTCCATACCGTGTTGAAGCCGGTCAGAGCGAGCGCCCCGCCCCCGACCGTGGCGCTGCCACCGGCAACTTGTCCGTACATGATTTCCTCCCCAGGAATCAGACGTTGATCCATTCGCGGCGGGAGCCGCGCAAGGTCTTCCAGACCGCCAGCCAGTACACCCCCGACCGCCACTGCTCGTAGGCCCATTCGGGAAGCAGGACCGCCGCCAGCAGCAGGTCCGACGGGCGGTTGCGGCGCACTGTCCACACCCGTTCCGCGACGAACACCAGCGTGAGCGGCGCCCACTTCCAGGAGAACGGCACCGCGCCGTAGCCCAGCGTCATCACCAGCAGGAACAGCAGGTAGGCGGGCGCCATCAGGGAGCCGGCGTAGATGGCCAGTTGCCGGCCCAGGTCCGCGGCGGTCGCCCGGGTGAGGCCGTAGATGCGCAGGCTGTCGAGCATGCCGCGCTGCCAGCGCAACCGCTGGTCCCTCAGCGCCTTCCAGGTCGGCATGATGTCGGTGACCGCGCGGGCCGAGGCGGGCGCCATCGGCCGGTAGCCCAGCGCCCGGAAGGCGAAGGTCAGCTCGATGTCCTCGGTGGCGGTGTCGCGGTGGTAGAACTCGCCGGGATGGCCGGGCAGGCGGTGACCGCGGGCGGCGATCACGGCCCGCACCGCCCCGACGTCGAAGAGGGTGGCCACCCCGGACAGCACCAGGGCGTTGTCGCCGCCGCGGCCGGTCTGGCGGGCGAAGCGCTCGTACTCGTTGCGTTGCAGGCGGGCCAGCAGGCTGGTCGGTGCTAGTTCGGTGCGGAAGCAGGCGCAGACCGCGCCCACCTCGGGCCGGCGGCGCCGCGACCGGCGGTGCCCATTGAGCTGCGGGCGCAGCAGGGCCCGGCGGGCGTGCTGGGTGAAGTCCGGGTCCAGCATGCTGTCGGCGTCCGTGACCAGGATCTCGTCCTCGTCGCGCAGCCGCGGCAGCAGCCTGGTGATCGCCCAGTTCAGCGCGCCGGCTTTCTTGTGGACGTTGACGCCGGGAAACTCCAGCACGGTGGCGCCCGCGGCCCGGGCGAGCCGGGCGGTGTCGTCGGTGCAGTTGTTCGGCACGACGATGATCTCGTCGAGGCGGGGTGCCCATTGCTCGCGCAGGGCCCGTACGGTCGCCGCGATGGAGGCGGCCTCGTTGTAGGCCGGGACGACGGCGACGACGAGCGGCGTACGGACCGGCAGCGGCACGCGCCGGGTCTGCTCGCCCGGGTTGCGCGGCCGGCTGACGCGGGTCCGCACGACGCCGGGCTCACGACCATGGCGGGCGTATTCGCTGGTCCGCGGCCTGTTGATGATCATCGAGACAGAACGTAAGCGCGATGGACTCTGCCGCGCATCAGGCGTAGGGGGTCGTGATCCGCCGGGTCGGCTGAGGGCTCAGGGCCGCAGTGATGAGTGGCCGGGTCGACATGCGCCGGTACGGTCCGATATGCCCGGTCGCGGACACGACGAGGCCCCGCTGGACCGCCGCTCGGTCGGGGGGAGCTGCGGCGGTCCGGCGGGGCCGGCTCTGTGTCGGTGCGGGCCCGCGGGGCTTACCGGGTACGCGGGTCGGCGTCGCGGCTGCGCGTACCGGACTTGGCCAGACCGCGGCTGACCAGGTAACCGATGGTCAGCAGGGTGACGTACCACCAGGCCTTGTCGGCGGCGAAGTAGTCGCTGCCGTCGTTGACACCGCGGTCGCCGACGAGCTGCGAGGCGAGCAGGACACCGGCGACCGCGGCGAGATACACGAACAGCTCGGTGGTCTTCCAGGAGGGCTTGGTCTCGTCACCCTGCACCGGGCGGGCGTAGTGCCGGGTGTCATGGTCGGCGTCGGCCAGCAGTCCGGTGGTGCGGTGGCTACCGGTGATCGGGGAGGTCGTCATCGTGGTCTCCTCTGAGGCGTTCGTCCACTTCGGTGACCACGGAATCCCCGCCATGGTGGGGGCAAAAACGCAGAGATCATCCAAACGGCGACGATTCACCCGTACGGGTTGATCAACGGTCCCAGCCGTCGCAGCAGTCGTCCGGCTCCTCGGCCAGCAGATCGAGCAGATCCGTGCCGGTCTGCTCATCGGTGCGCAGCCGCGGAACCGCGACGATCAGTCCGAGCTTGAGCGCGCAGTCCTCGCCGAAACCGTGGATCATCCGGTCCACCCGGGTGGGATGCCCGCACCGGGCGCACGGCTTCTTCGCCGGCCGCCCCGACTCCGGCCGCCCAGACTCCGGCCGCCCCGACTCCGCGAACAACTCCACAACCCGATCTTGCCGGTTTTCCGTGCTCAGCGCAGGGCCGTGGCGATCTGTCATCGCTGGTTCCGCTCATCCGCCCGGGAACTCGGCGGCACCTGGGCCCGGCCACGAGCCACAACTCCCGGCACCCTGGCCCGTCCCCGGGCCACCCCGGGCGGCGTCGCGGGCAGGTGCCCGACGGTCGCCGGTTGCCCGGCCGCCGGTTGCCCGGCCGCCGGTTGCCCGGCCGCCGGTTGCCCGGCCGGCGGTTGCCCGGCCGGCGGTTGCCCGGCCGGCGGTTGCCCGGCCGGCGGTTGCCCGGCCGGCGGTGCCGCCTGGTGATCGGCCGGCGGTATGCCTGGTCCGGGCTCGCGGGCGACCGCCGGCGGTATGCCTGGTCCGGGCTCGCGGGCGACCGCCGGCGGTATGCCTGGTCCGGGCTCGCCGGCGACCGCCGGTGGTTCTGCCGGGTGTCGGGCAGCCGCGGGCGGCAGTGCCGAGATGTGCTCCCCGGACGGCGGTGGCCGGGATCGACGACGCCGCCACCAGAGCATTGCGGCGATCGCGACCGTCAGGCCGGCGGCGACCAGGCCCAGCAGCACCACCGTGCTCCACGGGCGACCCGTGGCGGGCGGGCCGGCCGCCGGCGCCGGCACCACCGCGTCACCGGCGAGTTCGAGGTCGCCCGCGTCGACGCGGACGGACACCGTCGCCGGCAACGACGGTGGCGTAGGGAAGCGGATCAGATGGCGCCCCCGCAGCGTGGTCGTCACCTGGTCCAGCGCGGGAATGACCACCGGATCGCCCGCCGGTGCGAAGAAGCCTCCGGTGCCCGCCGCCGCAGTCGCCCAGTACGAGCCCCCGGCGGCCGTGCCCACCACGACCAGGATCGTGCCGCTCGCCCGGAACCGGCCGGCCAGCACCTCCGCCCGCTCGCCGCCCGCGTCGGCCGCGGTCGTGTAGAGCACCACCACCCGCCGCCCGCTCTCAGCCGTCGGGAACTGCCGTACCGCCAGGCCCAGCGCCGCCGCGGTGTCGCGCTCGCCGCGGGGCCGCATGGACGTGAGGGCCCGGATCACCCCGGCTCGCCCGCGCTCGCCGCCGGCGGTGACCGAGGCGGGTGCCGAGCCGGTGATCACAGCCGAGCGGGTGGTGCCCGGTGCTTCGAGGATGAACCGGGCAGCCGCACTGAGCCACGCCGGGAGGGCGGCGGCGCCGGCCGCCGATGTGTCGACGACCAGGGTGACCGCGAGGCCGTCCGTCACGACGGGCTCCACGGTGGCCTGCCGGCGCTTGCCGTCGTGCGTCACCGAGACGGCTGCCGGCAGGGTGCTCGCGCTCAGGTCAACTACCAGCGACGTCTGCGCGCCGTCGACCAGGACAGCGGTGACCGGCAGCGGGACCGGGGCTGCCGCTGCCGCGGGGCTCACACCCAGCAGCGTGCCCGTCGCCAGCAGCAGGGCGGCGGCTCGGGTGCGGCGGCGGTCAGGCCTGGTCCGCGTACACGATGACATTGTCCCGGTAGCTTCCTCGAGTGTGGTCGAAGCTTCCGCCGCAGGTGACCAGCCGCAACGTGGGGTCGAGGCTGGGGGCGTACACCAGGTCGGTGGGGAATCGGTTCTTGGCGGTCTGCGCCACCTTGCGCACCCGGAACGTCACGGTGGTGCCGTCCGCCCGGTCGACGCGGACCTCCGTGCCGCGCTTCAGGTTGCGGAGGCCGACGAAGACGCCCGGGCCGGTGCGGGAGTCGACGTGGCCGAGGATCACCGCGGGGCCTGGTTGGCCGGGGCGGGGGCCGTCCTCGTACCAGCCGGCGACGTCGGCACGCTCCGGCACGGCGACCGTCCCGTCGTCCTGCCGGCCGAGGTGCTGCAGGGTGCTGTCGACGTGCAGCGCCCGGATCCGTAGCCGGACCGGTGCCGCCACGGTGGGATAGGTGCGGGCCGAGCGGAAGGCGTCCGCCCGTGCGGCGGCGGACGGTGTGGCGCCGGCCGTGGCCGGCCGCGCGGTCGCCTCCGGCTGAGCGCCGGCCAGGACGGCGACGGCGGCCAGTGCCAGGCTCGCGAGCGACACGGTACGGGCGTACGCCTGCATGTCAGCGATGCCCACCGGCGAGCCCGCCGTGGCCGGTCTCCGGTCCACCTTGCGGCAGGCGCGCCGCCACCTGGGCCCCGAAGCCGTCGGCGAGCCGGCGGGCGAGCTCGAACATGTGCTCGTAGGTTTGCCCGGCCACCTCGTGAGCGCGCTGGTAGTCCTTGGCGGCGTACAGGTCGGCGTGGCGCAGCAGCATCTCGTCGTGCTGCACCAGCGCTTCGGTCAGGGCGGCCGCGGTCATCCGGCCGCCGGTGGCCGGGGCGAGGATCGCCGCCAGTCCCCGCTCGAAGTCGTGCAACGCCTCGCGGGCGCGCTGCTTGCGGTCGTCCTGCCCGGCGGCGGTGGCGCTCGCGTACGCCACAAGCTGCTCGACGTGGGACGCCCACTGGGCCTGGAACCGCCGGGCGACCGGCGCGCCGAACAGGGTGTCGACCGCGGCCGCCACGTCGCGGGTGTTGCCGTTGATCATTTCAGCGGCGGCGTCGAAGTCCGGTGTGCCGGTGACCGCCGCCCGGCTCACGTCCTCGACCAGGGCGGCGTGCTCCGCCAGCAACTTGCCGAGCTGGGATCGCAGCCGCCAGACCGGCTCCCGCAGCGTGGCCCGGTCGGCCGCCGGCAGCAGCGCCTCGGCCAGGGTCAGGCCCAGGTCGTACGTGTGCTGGAAGCTCTGCCGGTACAGCCGGTCGGCGGCGGCGTGGTCGCCCGCCGCGTACGCGTCCGCCTGCTGGGTCAGGTGGTTGACGTGCATGAGGACCGCATCGCGGGCGGCCGCCCGGGGCAACCGGCCCTGTGACGCGCCGGCGAAGAAGTCGGCGAGTTCCTCCTCGTACTCGATCAGTTCCTCGCGGGCGTGGGCGAGCGCGCCGGCGTCCTGGTCGGCCACGGCCGCGGCGTACGTCACCAGGCTCACGACGTGTTCGGACCACATCGGCCCGAACTGGGTGGCTGTGGCGGCGCCGAAGAGCTGTCCGATCAGGCCGGTCATGGCGTCGGTGTTCTGGCCGAGTGCGGCGTCGGCGGCCTGGACGAAGCTGTCGTCGCCGCGGATCCGGCTTCGCATCAGGTCGGCGGCCAGGATCGAGTGCTGCCCGAGCAGCGCCTGCAACCGGATGGCCTGATCGGCGGCGGGGACGCGGGCCAGTCGGTGAACGTGTGCGGCCTGGCTGGGCGCCACGACCGGCGCAACCGGACCGCGCGTGGCGACGGCGGCCGGGCCCGTCGAGAGGATCGCGGTCAGTCCCAAGCAGAGCATCGGCAGCAGTCGTCGGGTCGGTCGGTGTTCCCGCATACGCCTCATCGCCCAGCGTCTCGTCGCCCGGCCGGGCCACGCGCGGACCGCCACCGCACCGGGAGGCGGCCGGGAGCCCGGCGGGCCGGTGACCAAGGGCAACCGGGACGGTTGCCGATGGTGATGTCGCAGCCACGATACGCGCGCATCGATGACGTTCAAGTCCTCCGAGTGGCGCGACCGGGCGACTGTGTGGACAGCCCCGGCTCGTCCGAACTCCGCGTTCGGGAGGCCGACATCGGCGGCGCCGTCCAGTATCGTGAAGTGGCTGCTGACCTTCGCAAACGTCCGGGGTGTGGCATGGCGCAAGGACACCTGGTGGCCGGCCGCTACCGGCTGCTGCGGGCCCTCGCCGCCGGGGGCATGAGCGAGGTCTGGCTGGCCGACGACGAGCGGCGGTCCCGCCCGGTCGCCATCAAGAAATGCGTGCCGCCGGAGGGCCTCACCCCGGCGCAGCGCGACCTCGTCCGAGATCTGACACTGCGCGAGACGCGGGCGCTGACCCGGGTCCGGCACCCGCACGTGATCCGCATCCTCGACGTGCTGTCCGACGACGAGGACCCCTGGATCGTCATGGAGTACGTCGCCTCCCGCTCACTGCTCGAAGTCCTCCAGGAGTCGGGGCCTCTGCCGCCGGCCCGGGCCGCCGCCATCGGGCTGGCCGTGCTGCACGCGCTGAACGCGGCCGGCCGGGCCGGGGTGCTGCACCTCGACGTGAAGCCGGCGAACGTGCTCATCGCCGACGACGGGCGGATCGTGCTCGCCGACTTCGGCCCGGCGGGCACCGAGGCCGGCGTCCGCGCGCTGACCAACGCCGGGATCACGCTCGGCTCCCCGAAGTACGTCGCGCCGGAGCGGCTGCTCAGCCAGGTGTCGACCGCGCAGGCCGACCTGTGGTCGCTGGGCGCGACGCTCTACCACGCCGTGGAGGGCCGGCCCCCGTTCGCGGGGGAGACCACCGAGGACACGCTGCGGGCGCTGACCACCGGCACACCCGACCCACCCGTGCAGGCCGGTCCGCTGACCGAGGTGCTGGAGGGTCTGCTGCGGCCCGAGCCCGCGGAGCGGCTGACGGCGTCCGAGCTGGAGGACCGGCTGCGTGAGGTGGCCGCGGTGCCGCGCCGGCGGGAGCGGCGGAGGGTGGCCGTCGCGGTGGCTTTTGTCCTGCTGGCCGCGCTCGGTGGGACGGCTGCGGCCGTACGGCAGGACGGCGGGCCCGGCGACCGGCCCGCGATCGCCGCCTCCCCGGTCGCCCGGGCCCGGTTCGTGCTGCCGGAGGACTTCCGCTGGTGGACCGAGACCGGGCAGTTCCGGGTGGCCGTGCCGGCGGGCTGGCGCCGCAGCTGCAACGCCGCCGGTGACCTCGTGTTCCGGGCCGCGCGGGGCGAGCTGAGCCTGCGGATCAGCCGGTGGGAGCCGCCGCCGCGCAACGTCGTCGCGGGACTGATCGCCGCGGAGAGCGCCACCCGGCTGGCCTCGTACCGGCGGGTGCGGATCGAGGCGCTGGCGCAGCCACCGGACGCGGTCTGGGAGTACACGTTCCGGGACGCGGACGCCGGACTGATGCACGGTTTGCGCCGGGTGCTCAGCGTGGACGGCGACACGTACCTGGTGGAGTGGCATGCGCCGGGCGCGGCGTGGGCCGGGGAGTTGCAGCGAATGGCCGTGGTGCTGGACAGCTTCGGGCCGGCGCCGGGCGCTTAGGGCCTGTCCTGCCGGTCATGACGGCCTGCGCCGGGCCCAGCTTCCGCCTCGCGGCGCGGTCCGAACGGCCGAATACAACCCCGGTATTCGACCGTCCGGCCCACTTGCGAAGCGAAACCTGGACCTCGGCTCGGCGTCGCCATGACCGGCAGGACAGGCCCTGGCCGTCAGGTCAGGTGCGCGGGTCCGTCCGGCAGGGACCGGAGCCAGGAGCGCGGCCCGGTGTGCCGGACCCGGATGCCGGCGATGCGTACCGCGTACCGCAGCGCCGGCAGCAGGTCGTCGCCGCGGCCGAGGGCGACCGCGAGTGCGCCGTGGAAGGCATCTCCGGCGCCGGCCGTGTCGACCGCCGGGACGGCCGGCACGGTGAGCTCGCCGTGCTCGTCGCCGTTCCACCAGATCACCGGCTGCGAGCCGCGGGTGATCGCGCCGCGCCGCACGCCGGCGGACCGCAGCGCCTCGCGGACCGGTGCGCTGCCCGGCGGACGGAACGCGGCTGAGCACGCCACGACGTCGGCCAGGGGCAGCAGGTCCGCGAAGACCGGACGCCAGCTGCCCGCGTCCAGCAGCAACGGCCGACCGCTACGCGCGGCACCCAGAGCCAGCTGCGGATGGTGCCCGTCCACCAGCACCACGTCCGCGCCGGCCAGCAGCTCAGTGAAGCCCGGGGGCACCGGGGCCTCGGCGGTGCCGGCGTTCCGGCTGACGATCGTGCGCTCGCCGGTCGCGTCCAGCACGGTGACGGCCGAGACCGGCGGAGGCGTACGCGCCAGCGGTGTCGCGTCGAGCAGCGTCACCCCGTACGCCTCGGTGTCGGCCCGGATCAACCCGCCCAGCGGATGCGCGCCGACCGCCGTGACCAGCGTGACCTGGGCGCCCAGCGCGGCCGCGGTGATCGCGGCGTTGGTGGCCGGCCCGCCCGCGGCCACCTCGGCGGTGAGCGCCTCGACCTTGGAGTCCACACCGGGCAGCCGGTCGACGCGCTGCACCAGGTCCACGGTGGCCAGGCCCACGCAGACGACGTGCACGGCGGGCCCGGGGCTCAGTTCGCCAGTTCGGAGAAGAACGTGCCGACGTTGCGGAAGACCTCGGCGATGCCGTCGCCGATGCCCTGAGCGATGTCCGCCGCCGGGCCCGGGTTGGTGCCGATGTAGAAGATGACCAGGATCAGCACGATCCAGCCGACGGCCTTCTTCATCGCACACCTCGTCCCGTGGGTCTTGATCGATGTGATCGTGGCACAACCGCGCACCCCTGACGTGGATCTACGCGCTATCGATACCGAAAAGCCGGGCCGCGTTGTGCCAGCAGACCGCGCGCAACCAGTCGTCGCCGAGCTCCAGCCGGCGCAGGGCCTCGAGCTGGTGGGCGTACGGGTAGGGGATGTTGGGGAAGTCGCTGCCCAGCAGCACCTTGCCCGCCAGGCCGAGCTCGCGCAGCCGGGGCAGCAGCGCCGGCGGGTACGGCGCCAGCTCCTCGAAGAAGTCGGTGAACGCCATGGTGGTGTCCAGGCCGACCCGTTCGTAGCGCTCGGCCAGCTCGAGGAAGCCCTCGTACTCGGGGCCGCCGAGGTGGGCGGTGAGCATGGCCAGGCGCGGGTGACGGGCCAGCACCGCGCCGATCGGGCCCGGGCCGGTGAAGCCGTGGGGGACCGGGCCGGAGCCGGCGTGCACGACGACCGGGGTGCCGCTCTCGGCGAGCAGGCCCCAGGCCTCGTCCAGCAGCTCGTCGCGGGGGTCGAAGCCACCGACCTGCAGGTGCAGCTTGAAGATGTGGGCGCCACGGTCCAGCGCCGCGCGGACATCGGCGGCCGCGGACGGCTCCGGGAAGAAGGTCGCGCTGGGCAGGCAGCCGGGGGTACGTGCCGCGAAGTCCAGCGTCCAGGTGTTGAGGTCGGCGGCCATCCCGGGGCGGTGGGCGTACGCCAGCGCCGAGAAGACCCGTACGCCCAGCGCGCCCAGCTCGGCCACGCGCTCGGCCTCGGTGCCGCGGTAGCGGATCGGCCAGGCCCGGCCGATCAGCGGTCCGGCCTGGTCGAAGTGGGCCCAGACCCGGCGCTGCATCCGCTCGGGCAGGAAATGGGTGTGCACGTCGGCCAGCCCGGGCAGGCCGAGCTCGCTCAGGAAGTCGTTCACCACCCGATCATCGCCTACGTCACATTCCGATAGCTACTAGCTTTTGAATGTTACTGTCATTTCATGGCTACTTCCACTTCGCGGTGGTGGGCGCTCGGCGCGCTCGCCCTCTGCACTCTCGCCATCGGGCTGGACAGCACGGTGCTCAGCGTCGCGCTCCCCACCCTGGCCGGCGACCTGCACGCCACCACCGGTGACCTGCAATGGATCACCACGTCGTATCTGCTGGTGATGGCGGCCGCCCTGCTGCCGGCCGGCATGCTCGGGGACCGGTTCGGCCGCAAGCGGATGCTCATCGGCGCGCTCGTGCTCTTCGGTGCCGCCTCGGTCGCCTGCGCGTACGCGGTCTCGACCGGCCAGCTCATCGCCGCCCGGGCCGCCCTCGGTCTCGGCGCCGCCGTCCTCATGCCGCTGACCTCGGCCGTCCTGACCGTGATCTTCAACCCCGCGGAACGGCCGAAGGCGCTGACGATCTGGGTGACCGCCAGCGCGCTCGGCATCCCGCTCGGCCCGGTCGTCGGCGGCTGGCTGCTGGACAACTTCTGGTGGGGCTCGGTTTTCCTGATCAACGTGCCGATGGTGCTGGCCGGGCTGATCGCGGTGCTGCTCTGGGTGCCGGAGTCGCACGGTGACCGGGCGCGGCGCTTCGACCCGCTCGGCATCGTGCTGTCGGCGGCCGGGCTGGTCGCCCTCACGTACGGGATCATCGAGGCCGGCGAACGCGGCTGGACCGACGCCCGGTCGCTGCTCACCGCCGTGGGCGGGATCGCCGTCCTGGCGCTCTTCCTGGCCTGGCAGCGGCGGGCCCGGGCGCCCCTGGTGGACCTCGCGCTGTTCCGGTCCCGGGCCTTCACCTGGGGATCGCTGCTGGCCACGGTCGCGAGCTTCGGCATGTTCGGGATGCTCTTCGCGCTGCCGCAGTTCTTCCAGGCCGTCGGCGGCAACGACGCCCTCGGCACCGGGCTGCGCCTGCTGCCGGTGATCGGCGGGCTGCTGGTGGGTGCGCGGGTCGCGGGCCGGCTGGAACCGCGCCTGGGGGCGAAGACCGTCGTGACGGCCGGGCTCCTGCTGATGGCGGCGGGGTTGTTCACCGGCGCCACCACCGGTCCGGGCACCGGGTACGGCTTCGTCGCGGCCTGGATCGCCGTCGCGGGTGTCGGGCTGGGCTTCACCATGCCGCCCGCCATGAACGCCGCCCTCGGCGCACTCTCGCCCGAGCGCAGCGGTGTGGGTTCGGGACTGATCCAGGCGCTGCGCCAGGTCGGCGGGGCCGTCGGGGTCACGGTGCTGGGCACGGTGCTCAACGGCGCGTACCGCGACGGGGTCGACGTGACCGGGCTGAGCGCCACGGCAGCCGACGCCGTCCGGGACAGTGCCACCGCCGGGGTCGCGGTCGCCGGTGGGCTGGGCGATGCTGCCCTGCTGGGATCGGTGCAGGCCGCCTTCACTTCCGGCATGGACCTGGCGCTGGTCGTCGCGGGCGGGGTGGCGGTGGCTGGTGCCGTACTCTCGCTGCTCTTCCTGCCCGCCCGCCCGGCGGCGCCGTATCCGGCGAGCGCCCCCCTGCCACCCACGACGCTGCCGGCACCGGCAGAATCGGTGGTATGACGTCGACCCCGCCGGCCGGCCTGCGTGAGCGCAAGAAGGCCCGGACCAAGGCCGCGATCCGCGAGCACGCCATGCGGCTGTTCCACGAGCAGGGGTACGCCGCCACGACGGTCGACCAGATCGCCGAGGCGGCGGACGTCTCGCCGAGCACGTTCTTCCGGTACTTCCCGACCAAGGAGGACGTGGTCCTCACCGACGACTACGACCCGCTGATGGTCGCGGCGCTGCGGGCCCAGCCGGCCGAGCTGTCCCCGATCGAGGCGATCCGGCGCAGTGTCCGGGAGCTGTTCGGGCAGCTCACCGACGCGCAGTGGCAGCAGGAGCGGCGCCGCCAGCAGCTCATCGCGAGCGTGCCCGAGCTGCGGATGCGCATCCAGCAGCAGTACGCCGACTCGATCACCCTGATGGCCGAGGTGGTCGCTGAGCGGGCCGGACTGCCGAGCGACGACTTCGCCTCCCGGGTGGTCGCGGGGGCGGTCATGGGCGCCGCGCTGGCCGCCAACCGGGGTGGCCGGACCATGGCCGACGGCGCCGCTTACTTCGAGGACTTCGACCGGGCGCTGGCCCTGCTCCAGGCCGGCCTCCCGGTCGGGCCTTCCGCCGGCTAGCCGGGGACCTGCCCCTGCTCGGTGGCGCGGTCGTCCAGTGACCGGCGGGCGGCCGTGAGGATGCGGTCGGAGAGATCGGTGCCGGCCGTCGCCCGGGACAGCATCAGGGCGCCCGCCATCGTCGCGATCGCCACCAGGTCCTCGTCGTCGCCGTCGGCCATCCAGCGGGCGAAGTCGCGCACCCCGTCGGCGTACGGCTCGCGGGCCGGGCTGTCCGGCGCCTCCCGGGCCATGTCGCCGCCGAAGGCGGTGGTCGGGCAGCCCTGACCGGCGTGGTCGCGGTGCTCGGGGGAGAAGTAGTAGTCCAGCAGCTCGCGCCGGGCGGCCGCGTGGTCGCCGGGATGCCGGGTGTCCAGGGCGGTCAGCCGCTCGCCCAGCTCGCCGAAGGCCCGGCCGGTCGCCTCCGCGACCAGCGCCTCCTTGGACGCGAACTGCTTGTAGAAGCCGCCGTGGGTGAGCCCGGCCGCGGCCATCAGGTCGGTGACGCTGACCCCCTGGACGCCGCGCTCGCGGAACAGCCGCGCCGCCTCGGCGATCACCCGTTCCCTGTTCTGCTGTGCCTGTGCCTGGGTCACCCGTGCCATCCCGCACCTCCGGCACCCATCTTATATGACGCTCGTCATCTAACCTTGCGACCGATAGATGACGACCATAATCTAAACCCGTCGGATCAACGGAAGGAACCACCATGCGGCTCGAGAACTCCGTCGCCCTCGTCACCGGGGCCAACCGCGGCCTCGGCCGGCACTTCGCCGCCCAGCTCGTGCAGCGCGGCGCCAAGGTGTACGCGGCGGCCCGGCGCCCCGAGACCATCGACCTGCCCGGCGTGATCCGGGTGCGGCTCGACATCACCGACCCGGAATCGGTGGCCCAGGCGGCCAAGATCGCCGACGACGCCACCGTGGTGGTCAACAACGCCGGCACCAGCCTCGGCGTGAACCTACTGGAGGGCGACCTCGACGCGATCCGGCTGGAGATGGAGACGCACTACTTCGGCACGCTCGCCGTCACCCGGGCCTTCGCGCCGGTGCTGGAGCGCAACGGCGGCGGCGCGGTGCTCAACGTGCTGTCCGTGCTGTCCTGGCTGCACCCTGGCCCGTTCGGGGCGTACAGCGCGGCCAAGGCGGCCGAGTGGGCGCAGAGCAATGCCCTGCGTGACCTGCTGGCGCCCAGGGGCATCACGGTGTCGGCGCTGCACGTCGGCTTCATGGACACCGACATGGCGGCCGCCGTCCCCGCGGACCAGAAGATCGACCCGGCCGTCGTGGCGACCCTGGCCCTGGACGGCATCGCGGCGGGCAAGCCCGAGATCGTGGCCGACGAGTTCAGCCGTACGGTCAAGGCCGGACTGTCGACCGCCCTGCAGGACTGACCCGCGGGGCCGTCCCGGCCAGGCCCGGGACGGCCGCCCGATCGCGCTCAGGCGAAGCGCTTGGCCAGGTCGCGGGCCTGCTCGTGGGCGAGCCGGCGGCCGGTGGCCGCGTCGGCGGTGGCCAGGTTCGGCCGGAAGTGCACCTCGCTGACGTCGGCGACGCCGGCCCAGCGCAGCCAGTCGGTGAAGAACGGCGCCTGGAAGTCGGCGCCGAACGCCGGCCCGCGGCCGGGGCCGTAGACCGCGCTGGTGTAGACGACCGCGGCGCGCTTGCCGGTCAGCAGGCCGGTGTAACCCTGCTCGGGGTCGAAGCCGAAGACCAGGCCGGGCTGGCTCACCACGTCGATGAACTGCTTGAGCACGTACGGCACGCCGGCGTTCCACATCGGGACGCTGAACAGGTAGCGGTCGGCGGCGTCGAAGCGGTGGAAGGTGTCGACGGCGGACTGCCAGGCCTCGGCCGCCGCGCCCCGCGGCTGCTCGCCGGCGAAGATCGCCATCTTGGCCGCGGCGGCGTCCGGGCCGAAGGCCGGCAGGGTGCCGTCCCACAGGTCGTACGTCTCGACGGTGACGTCCGGGTGCTCGGCCCGGAACGTGTCCAGGAAGGACGCGGCGATCGCCGGCGACTCGGACTGCCCGCCGCGCGGCGAGGCGGAGATGTGCAGGAGCTTGGTCATGGTGGCTCTCCTCGGCTCAACTTGAATGCGTGCGCACGCACATTTCTACGCCGATATGTGCGCACGCACAAGAGTCGCTAGGCTGCGGTGATGAGCGACACCGGAGTTGCGGCCTGGGGCGCCCTGCTGCGCGTGCACGCCGCCCTCGTCCCGCAGCTCGACCGGGAATTGCAGGCGGCCTGCGGACTGCCGCTGACCTGGTACGACGTCCTGCTGGAGCTCAACGCGGCACCGGGCCGACGGCTCAGCATGGGGGAACTGGGCGCCGTGGCGGTGGTCAGCCGGTCCCGGGTGAGCCGGGTCGTCGACCAGCTCGCCGCCGACGGGCTCGTCACGCGCGAGGCCAATCCCGACGACCGCCGGTCCGCGTACGCGACGATCACCGAGGCCGGCCGGGCCCGGCTGCGCGCCGCGGCGCCGGTTTATCTCGGCGGGATCGAACGTCACTTCACCGCCCACCTCGCCGCCGCGGAGGCCCGCACCGTGGCGACGGCGCTGGGAAAGGTCATCGCCGCGCTGGACCGCTCCTGAACGAACGGTTGGAAAACGCCGGCATCGGGTAGGGCACGCCCATGACCTCGCTCTCTGCCCCGGTGTTGGCCGCGGAGGCGATAACCTCCGCCGGAACCGGCCAACTCGTCCTGGCCGCGGTGCTCGGCATCGCGGTTGTCGTCCTGCTCATCGCCTGGGCCAAGTGGCATCCCTTCCTCGCCCTGATCCTGGGCGCGGCCGTCCTCGGGGTCGTGGCCGGCGCCGCGCCCGACGACACCATCACCTCCTTCACCGCGGGAGTCGGCAGCACGGTCGGCAGCGTCGGACTGCTGATCGCGCTCGGCTCCATGATCGGGGCGCTGCTCGCCGAGTCGGGCGGTGCGGACGGCATCGTCACCACGATCGTCCGCAAGTTCTCCGGATCGGCGCTGCCCTGGGCCATGGCGGGCGTCGCCGCGCTCATCGGCCTGCCGCTGTTCTTCGAGGTCGGCGTCGTGCTGCTGGTGCCGATCGTGCTGCTGGTGGCCCAGCGCACCGACGTACCGCTGCTCAAGATCGGCATCCCGGCGCTGGCCGGCCTGTCGGTCCTGCACGGCCTGGTCCCGCCGCACCCCGGTCCGCTGGTCGCGGTCTCCAGCCTGGGCGCGGACCTCGGGCTCACCCTCGCCTTCGGGCTCATCTGCGCGATCCCCACGGTGATCATCGCAGGCCCGATCTTCGGCAACTTCATCGCCAAGCGGGTGCCCCTGGCGGTGCCGGCCCAACTGGTGCCCGCGGGCAGCGGTGGCCGGTCCGCCGGATCGGGCCCGGCCGGCGGTCAGGACTTCGTCGACCGTGACGACCTGGCCAACGCCGGTTCCATGGAGCCGGACAAGCCGGTCGACAGCGACCTGCCGAGCCGGCGGCGCAACCCGGGCGTGCTCGCCGCGGTGCTCACCATCCTGCTGCCGATCGTGCTGATGCTCATCCGCGCGGTCGGTGAGCTGACCCTCGACGAGGACACCGGGCTGCGCAAGGCGCTCGACATCGCCGGCACCCCGGTGGTGGCGCTGCTGGCCGGCGTGCTGCTGGCCATGTGGACGCTGGGCAAGCGGGCCGGCTTCGACCGGGCGCAGACCTCGGCGGTCATCGGCGGCTCGCTGCCGCCGATCGCCGGCATCCTGCTCATCGTGGCCGCCGGTGGCGGGTTCAAGCAGGTGCTGGTCGACGCCGGGGTCGGCAACGTGGTCGCGGACGCGGCCAAGGACGCCAACATCTCCGCGCTGCTGCTCGGCTTCCTGGTCGCGGTCGGCATCCGGGTGGCCACCGGGTCGGCCACCGTCGCCACGATCACCGCCGCGGGCATCGTGGCCCCGCTCGCCGCGACCCTGGACAAGCCCGAGATCTCGCTGCTCGCGCTGGCCATCGGCTGTGGCTCGCTGTTCTTCTCGCACGTCAACGACGCGGGCTTCTGGCTGGTCAAGGAGTACTTCGGGATGACCGTCGGGCAGACCATCAAGACCTGGTCGGTGATGGAGACGATCATCTCGGTGGTCGGGTTCGCCTGCGTGCTGATCCTCGACATCTTCGTCTGACCCGGTCCTTTCCTCCGGTGACCGCGCCCGCTCCGGCAGGCGCGGTCACCGCTTGGTGCGGAGGTACGGCACGACCAGCGCGGCGATGCACAGCAGGGTGACCATGCCCAGGCCGAGGTGCACGACCAGCGGGCCGCCGTAGATCGACAGCGCCAGGTTGCCGACCGTGCAGAGCAGCAGCAGGGTCCAGACGAGGGCCCGGGTGGCTGAGGATGTGCTGGAACGGTCGATGTCGGTCATGGCTGACTCCTCGGTGGGGACGGGACGCGGTGTGCATCCGTTGCCATCGACGCTAGGCAGCCGCGCGGGCCGTGCCGATCCCGTCATCTGCCCTGCCGGGGTACAGCAGGCTGTACTTTCGGGCCCCGGCCCTGCCACGGGTGGCGGCTTGGCCCTAGGGTCAGCGGCCATGGAGGCGAGGGAGATCCGGCGGCTGGCCGGTGAGGCACGCAGGTCGACCCTGCGGGCGCTGCGCGACCTGCTCGTCGGTCTGGGCACCGCCACCCTGGCCCTGGGCGCGCTGTCCTGGCTGCTCCTGGTGGCCGTCGCGAGCCTGATCGGCATCGGACTGCTGGTGCTGCCCTCGGCCCTGCGCCTCCTGCACGCCGTGGCCGACATCGAGCGCAACCGGCTCTCGCGCCGCGGCGAGGAGGTGCTCAGCCCCGGCCCGCCACCGGCCCGATGGCGGGCGGCGCTGGCCGACCCGGGCACGCGGCGCGAGGTGGCCTGGGCGGCCCGGCACGCCACCGTGGGCCTGCTGCTCGGCGGGCTCGGCATCCAGCTGCCGGTCTGGGCCGTACGGGACGGCACGTTCGCCCTCTGGTGGCAGCTGATCCCCGAGGGCGAGCGGACCCCGGGGCTCGGGCTGTGGACCGTGCACGACTGGCCGGGCGTCGTCACTGTCACGCTGCTGGGCCTCTGCTGGGCCGTGGTGACGGTCGGCCTCACCCCGGCAATGGCCCGCCTGCAAAGCGCGTACGGGCGGCGGCTGCTCGCGCCGGGCCCGGAGGTCGATCTGTCGCTGCGCGTCGCCCAGCTCACCGCGACCCGCGCCGCCGCCCTCGACGCGCACGCCATCGAGCTGCGCCGCATCGAACGTTCTCTGCACGACGGCACCCAGAACCGGCTCGTGGCGACCACCGTGCTGCTCGGCGCCGCCCGTCGCATGCTCACCCGCGACCCCGCCGAGGCCGAGGCGCTGCTGGAACGCGCGCAGAGCTCGGCCGAGCTGGCCCTGGCCGAGCTGCGCGCGGTGGCCCGGGGCATCCTGCCGCCGGTGCTGGCCGACCGCGGCCTGGCCGGCGCGCTGAACGGGCTCGCCACCGACAGCGCCGTGCCGTGCCGGATGGATGTCGACGTGCCGGACCGCTGCGCCGCGTCGGTCGAGTCCACCGCCTACTTCGTGGTGGCCGAGGCCCTCACCAACATCGCCAAGCACAGCGGGGCCACGCAAGCCGCGGTCGAGGTGCGCAGCAGCAGCGGCCGGCTCCGGCTGCGCATCACCGACAACGGCCGGGGCGGAGCCGACGAGACCGGCGGCTCGGGCCTGATCGGCATCCGGCGCCGCGTCGAGGCCCTCGACGGCGCCCTGACCATGACCAGCCCGCCCGGCGGGCCGACGACCCTGGAGGTGGAGCTGCCGTGCGGATTGTGATCGCCGAGGACGATGCCCTGTTGCGGGAGGGACTGGCGTTGCTGCTGCGCGCCGAGTCGCTGGACGTGGTCGCCACCGCGGGCACCCCGGACGCCTTCCTGGCGGCCGTCGAAGAGCACGCTCCGGACGTGGCCATCGTCGACGTGCGGATGCCGCCGACCCACTCCGACGAGGGAATCGTGGCGGCGGTCGAGGCCCGGCGGCGCCGGCCCGGGCTGGCGGTGCTGGTGCTGTCCGCGTACGTCGAGCAGATGTTCGCCACCGAGTTGCTCGCCGGCGGTGCCCGGGGCCTGGGTTACCTGCTCAAGGAGCGGGTGGGCCGGGTCGAGGAGTTCCTGGAGGCGCTGCACCGGGTGGCCGGCGGCGGCACGGCCGTCGACCCGGAGGTGGTGGCTCAGCTGTTCGCCCGGACCCGCCCCGACTCGCGGCTGGACCGGCTCAGCCCGCGCGAGCGCGACGTGCTGGCGCTGATGGCCGAAGGGCTGGGCAACGTGGCCATCGCCGAGCGGCTCTTCGTCAGCGAGGGGGCCGTGCACAAGCACATCCGCAGCATCTTCAACAAGCTCGACATGGCGCCCGACGACCGCTCGGACCGCCGGGTCGCCGCCGTGCTGCGCTACCTGGACGGGCGCGAGCGCGCTTCCTGAACGGGACGGCCGGGCCCGTGGGCCCGGCCGCCGTGCTCACGCGTTCTGCTCGTCGCGCCAGGCCAGCCACTGCTTCAGCGGGCCGAGATCCGGCTTGGGCCCGCCGACGCCGACGGTGAAGAGCGAGACGCCCTTCTCGCGCAGCTCGGGCCCGCCCGCCGACGGATCGCCCTTCGGCGCGCCGGCCGACACCTCGATCTCGGCGGCGTCGCGATCCACGTCCGCGCAGTGCCCGCGCAGCACCCCGAGTTTGCGTTCGATGGTCTCGGCGTCGCCGAAGCTGTGCCAGATGTCGGCGTGCCTGGCGACCAGCTTGAGCGTCTTCTTCTCGCCGCCGCCGCCGATCAGCACCGGGATGTCCCGGGTCGGCGGCGGGTTCAGCTTGCCCCAGCGGGACTCGATCCGCGGCAGCGCCTCGGCGAGGTCGTCGAGCCGGCCGCCGGCCGTGCCGAACTCGTAGCCGTACTCCTGGTAGTCCTTGGCGAACCAGCCGGAGCCGATGCCGAGGATGAGCCGGCCGTCGCTGATGTGGTCGACCGTGCGGGCCATGTCCGCCAGCAGCTCCGGGTTGCGGTAGCTGTTGCAGGTGACCAGGGCGCCGATCTCGACGCGGGAGGTCGCCTCGGCCCAGGCGGCGAGCATCGTCCAGCACTCGAAGTGCAGACCCTCGGGCTCACCGGTGAGCGGATAGAAGTGGTCCCAGTTGAACAGCACGTCGACGCCGAGCTCCTCGGCCTCGGCCGCCGTGCGGCGGATGGTGGCGTAATCCATGTGCTGGGGCTGGAGCTGCAGCCCGATCCTTACCGGCCTGGAGGTCATGATCGCAGCCTAATCCCGTACGGAGTGTGATCTACCGCTCGGGGGATTCTCAAGGTCAGCACAGGTTCGTATCGCAAGATGGTGACCATGCGTAGACGGACAATGCTGGCCGGACTGGCCGCCACCGCCGGCGCCGGCGCCCTGACGGCGTGCACGTCGCCGAGCGGCACGGGCGGTTCGGCCACGGCCTCCGCCAGTGCCACCGCCCTACCCTCAGGGTCGGCCTCAGCCTCCGTCTCGGCGGCTCCGATCCTCGCCTCCACGACCGCGTCGTCGCTGGCGCCGCAGAACGTCACGGCGCCGTACGCCCCGGCGCCGGGAACCGCCCCGGCCGGTGCCTTCGCGGTCGGCCAGCGGGTGCTGGAGTTCTCCCGCGGCGCGGACCGGCCGCTGCCGACCACGGTGTGGTATCCGGCCACCGGCGAGGCACAGCCCAGCCCCGACCCGGTCGACGACGCGCCGGCCGCCCCGGGCCGCTTCCCGCTGGTGCTGTTCAGCCACGGCCTGACCGCCCAACCCGGCGACTACGCCCCGATGCTCACCCGCTGGGCCCAGGCCGGCTTCGTCGTGGCCGGCCCGACCTACCCGCGCACCTCGTACGGCGCGGCCGACTTCTACGCGCCGGACATCATCAACCAGCCGCAGGACGCGTCGGCGGTGCTGGACTCGCTGCTCGCGCTGACCGACCCGCTCGGTGCGATCATCGATCCGGACCGGCTGGGCGCCGCGGGTCACTCCGGTGGGGGAATCACCACGGTCGGGTTGTTCAGTGCGCATCGTGACGAACGTCTCAAAGCAGGCGTCGTCCTGGCCGGCACCGACTTCCAGGGAATGCCCTTCACCGGCCCGTCCGCCGCGATGCTCTTCGTGCACGGCCGCAAGGACAACACCGTGACCTACCGGGCCGGGCACGCCGTGTTCGCGGCGGTTCCCTGGTCACGCGCGATGCTGTCGATCACCGACGGCGGGCACGTCACCCGGGCCAATGATTTCGAGGCGACCACCGTCACCTCCACGGAGTTCCTGCGTTGGGCCCTGCACGGTGACACCGCCGCCAAGGCCCGCATCCCGGGGGCCGCCCGGACCGGTGACGTGGCCACTCTCGAGACCGACCTCTGAGAGGCAGCCCTGGATCTTCATGACTAACCTGGTTCGAGTGACTTCCCCTACGCCTCCCCGCGACCGCAACAAGTTCGCCAGCGCCGGATCACTGCTGATCTGCGGGTTGCTGGCGGGCGTGGTGGTCGCCGCAGCCTCGTTCCCGGCCGTCGCCATGTCAGGGCTGGCGGCCAAGGCCGGTTCGGAGACGTTCGCGCAGTTGCCCAGCCAGCTCGAGCAGCAGACGGCGCCGCAGGTGACGCGAGTCTTCGCCGCCGACAACAAGACCCAGCTCGCGGTCATGTTCGACGAGTTCCGCAGTGACGTCCCGCTCAAGGACATCTCGGTCAACATGCAGAACGCGATCGTGGCCGCCGAGGACCACCAGTTCTACAAGCACAACGGGGTCGACCTCAAAGGCGTCGCCCGGGCCTTCGTCAACAACAAGCAGGGCGGCGACAAGCAGGGCGCCTCGACGCTGACGATGCAGCTCGTCCGGATGACCCTGGCGTACTCGGCGAAGACCCCGCAGGAGGCTGTCGACGCCACCAAGGACACCCCGGAGCGCAAGCTCTCCGAGATGAAGTACGCCCTGCAGCTCGAGAAGGAGCTCTCCAAGCAGGAGATCCTTGAGCGCTATCTGAACATCGCCCCGTTCGGCAACGGCGCGTACGGGGTCTACGCCGGCAGCCAGGTGTACTTCCGCAAGAAGCCCAAGGACCTCACGGTCGCCGAGGCGGCCCTGCTGGCCGGCATGGTCAAGGCGCCGACCTCCTTCGACCCGACCACCGCCAGCGGCTACCCGCAGGCGCTGGACCGGCGCAACTACATCATCGACAACATGCGGGACCTCGGTTACCTCAAGCCGGACGACGCGGCCAAGGCCAAGGCGGTCAAGCTCGGGCGCACCACCAACCGGCCCGGCAACGGCTGCGTGTCGGTCGCGAAGAACAACTGGGGCTTCTTCTGCGACTACTTCTACCGCTGGTGGCTGAGCCAGGAGGCGTTCGGCAAGACCACGTACGACCGGGAGCGTCAGCTCAAGACCGGCGGCTACCGGATCGTGACCTCGCTCGACGTCAAGGCGCAGAGCGCGGCCCGCAAGGAGATCACCGGGCTGATCAAGGACACCAACCGCAACGCGCTGCTGCTGGCCGGCGTCGAGCCCGGTTCCGGCCGGGTGCGCACCCTGGCGGCGAACCGCAAGTACAAGCTGGACAGCACCTCCGATCCGGAGAACAAGATCTCCTCCGACCCGGCCAAGGCGGCCGAGGGCATCCGCGGCACGTACCCGAACACGACCAACCCGATCATCACCGGTGGCGGCGACATCACCGGCTACCAGGCCGGCTCGGTCTTCAAGATGTTCACCATGGTCGCGGCGCTGGAGAGCGGGCTCGAGCCGAGCTTCACGATCAACGCCCAGGAGCGGTACAAGTCCGGCTACATCATCGACCCGAGCTCCGACGCGGCCTGCCCGGGCACGCACTTCTACTGCCCCGGCAACTCCTCCAAGAGCGAGGTCGGCCCGTTCAACATGTGGACCGGCTTCGGCCGCTCGGTGAACACGTACTTCGTGCCGCTGCAGGAGAAGGTCGGCGCGGAGAACGTGGTCGACGTGGCCAAGCGGTTCGGGGTCAAGTTCCGGGCGCAGAAGGACGCGGAGATGGCCGACAACGAGGAGGCCGCGAACCAGTGGGGCGCGTTCACCCTCGGCGTCTCGGCCTCGACGCCGCTGGACATCGCGAACGCGTACGCGACGCTCGCCGGTGACGGCATGTACTGCGCGCCCACCCCGATCCAGCAGATCTACACCCAGGACGGCAAGAAGAGCGACATCGGCCAGCCCAAGTGCAACCGGGCGACCAGCAAGGACGTCGCCCGCAAGGCGCTGGACGCGGCCCGCTGCCCGGTCGGGGACCGCGCGCAGCTCGGCAACTGCGGCGGGGCCACCGAGGCGAACGCGCGCCGCGTCGTCGGTCACCCGATCTTCGGCAAGACCGGTACGACCGACGACGACAAGACCGCCGCGCTGGTGGTCGGCACCCAGCAGCTCGTGGTGGCCGGTTACCTGGTCAACCCGGACTGGGCCGGGCACACCGACCGGATGTCGCACGGCATCGTCAACCCGGCGGTCTACCGCACCGTGGCCGACTACATGGAGGGCAGGCCGGAGGAAGAGTTCAAGAAGCCCGGCTGACGAGGATGGTCAGGCCGGCCGGTACTCGACCTCCGGCCGGCCCGGGCCGCCGTAGCGGGAGCTGCGGACGACCCGGCCGGCGTCGGCCAGGTGCTCCAGGTAGCGGCGCGCGGTGACCCGCGACGCCCCGATGCTGCCGGCGACCTCGGCGGCGGAGAGCCCGGCAGGGCCGGTCACTGCCCGCAGCGCCGCCAGCACCAGATCGAGGGTACGGGCGTCCAAGCCCTTGGGCAGCGAGTCGTGCGGGGCGCCGCGCAGGGTGGCCAGCACCCGGTCGATCTCGTGCTGGGCGGCGACCTCCCCGGTGTCGCGCAGCTGGCTGCGGTAGCGCGCGTAGCCGTCGAGCTTGTCGCGGAACGCCGCGAAGGTGAACGGCTTGAGCAGGTAGTGCGTCACGCCGAGAGCCACGGCGGCCCGGACCATCGCGATGTCCCGGGCCGAGGTCACGGCCAGCACATCCGTGCCGCTGCCGGCCGCCCGCAACGCCCGGGCGACCTCCAGGCCGTGCTTGTCCGGCAGGTTCAGGTCAAGCAGCACCAGGTCGACCGGTCCGGCCCGCAGTGCGGCCATCGCGTCGCGGGCGGAGTGCGCGACGGCGACGACCTCAAAGCCCTCGATCCGCTCGGTGTAGGCCCGGTGGGCCTCGGCGATCAGCGGCTCGTCGTCGACCACGAGCACCCGGATGGCGCTCATGACGGCACCGGCACCGGCAGCCGGACGGTCAGCACCGCGCCGCCGCCGGTGGCCGGGGTGACGTCGTAGCTGCCGCCGTACCGCTCGGTGACCTGGCGGACGAGGGCGAGCCCGACCCCGTGGCCCGGCCCGTCCTTGGTGGTCCAGCCGCGGCGGAACGCCGCCGCGGCCTGGTCGGCCGACATGCCCGGACCGGTGTCGGTGACCCGGACCAGCACCGCGGCGTCCTGTTCGCGGACCAGCACCCGCACCCGGCGCGGCGGCGGCGCGGCCGCGACCGCCTCCAGGGCGTTGTCGACCAGATTGCCGACGACGGTGAGCAGATCCCGGCTCGGCAGCGGCTCGCCCTCCAGCCGGGACGACTCGTCCACGGTCAGCTCCACCCCGCGCTCGCTGGCCTGGGCCGACTTGCCCAGCAGCAGCGCCGCCAGGGCCGGCTCGGTGAGCGCGCCGACCACCTGGTCGGTGAGCTGCTGGGCCAGCGCCAGCTCGTCGGTGGCCAGCCGGATCGCCTCGTCGGTGCGGCCCAGCTCGACCAGGGTCAGCACGGTGTGCAGGCGGTTGGCGGCCTCGTGCGCCTGCGACTGCAACGCCTCGGTGAGCCCGCGCACCGAGTCCAGCTCCCCGGTCAGCGCCCGCAGCTCGGTGTGGTCGCGCAGGGTCAGCACCGTGCCCAGGGTGCGGCCCTCGAACCGGGTCTCGCGCTGGCTGGCCACCAGCACCCGGTCACCGGCCAGCACCGGCTCGTCGACCGTGGTGCGGCGCGAGGTCAGTAGGGCCGCGGCCTCGGCCGGCAGGTCCAGCTCGTCGACGCGGCGGTCGGTGCGCGCGTCGTCAGCGATGCCGAGCAGCCGCCGGCCCTCGTCGTTGATCAGGGCCACCCGGCCGTCCCGGTCGACCACCACCAGACCCTCCCGTACGGCGTGCAGCACCGCGTCGTAGTACTCGTACATCCGGGTCATCTCGGCCGGGCCGAGCCCGTGTGTCTGCCGGCGCAGCCGCCGGCTGAGCAGCCAGGCCCCGGCCGCGGCCAGCAGCAGCGCGGCCACCGTGGCCAGCGCGACCGTCGGCGCCTGGCCCAGCAGCTTACGGTTGATCTCCTTGGTGGTGATACCGACCGAGACCAGGCCCATGACGGTCCCGTCGGCCGCGCGCACCGGCACCACGGTGCGCACGGACTCGCCGAGACTGCCCCGGTACTGCTCCACGACCGTGCCGCCGGCCAGCGCGCCGGCCACCGTGCCGGCGAACTTCTGCCCGATCAGGTCGGGGTTGCGGTGGGTGTACCGGGTGCGGTCGGTGGCCATCACCACGACGAAGTCGGTGCCGGTGGCGATCCGGGTGGCTTCCGCGTACGGCTGCAGCACGGCACTGGGCCGCGGCGAGCGCAAGGCGTCGGCCACCATGGGGGAGTGGGCGATGGCCTCCGCGACGGCGCTGACCTCCTCGACCGCGGCGTCGTGGGCGTCGTTGCGGGCCAGCAGCACGGCGCCGGTTGTGCCGCCGGCCACGAGCAGGCTGACGACCAGCACCTGCAACGCGAACAGCTGCCCGGCGATGCTCCAGCGTCGTCTCATCGGCGTGTTTCCAGTCGTCGTCGTCGCGTTTCGCCGCGGTGAACAGAATGAACGCAATGGTGCCCCGGGGGTGAGACCCAGGACACAGTCTGCGGCATGGAGAGTCAGAGCCCCGCCCCGCCCGCCCCGACCCCGGGGGCGAAGCGGGACCGCACCCACTACTTGTATCTGGCGGTGATCGTCGCCGTCATCCTCGGCATCGCCGTCGGCTTCCTCGTGCCCGACTTCGCGGTCGAACTGCGCCCGATCGGCACCGGCTTCGTCAACCTCATCAAGATGATGATCAGCCCGGTCATCTTCTGCACCATCGTGCTGGGTGTCGGTTCCGTCCGCCAGGCCGCGAAGGTCGGCAAGGTCGGCGGGCTCGCGCTCGGCTACTTCCTGATCATGTCGACCGTCGCCCTGGCCATCGGCCTGGTCGTCGGCAACCTGATCCACCCCGGATCCGGCCTCAACCTGAGTGCCTCGGTCGCCGAGGCCGGCCAGAAGGCGGTCGGTGACTCGGCGAGCGAGGGTACCGCCGACTTCATCCTCGGCATCATCCCGACGTCGCTGTTCTCGGCGCTGACCGAGGGTCAGGTGTTGCAGACGCTGCTGGTGGCGCTGCTGGTCGGCTTCGCTCTGCAGTCGATGGGCTCGCGCGGCGAGCCGGTGCTGCGGGCCGTCACGGTCCTGCAGCGGCTGGTCTTCAAGGTTCTAGCGATGATCATGTGGCTGGCCCCGATCGGCGCGTTCGGCGCGATGGCGGCGGTGGTCGGCGCGACCGGCGTCGACGCCCTCAAGAGCCTGGCCCAGATCATGCTGGGCTTCTACGCCACCTGCGCGATCTTCGTCTTCGTCATCCTCGGCTCCCTGCTGTGGCTGGTCGCCCGGATCAACCTGCTCAAGCTGCTGCGCTACCTGGGCCGGGAGTTCCTGCTGATCGTCTCCACCTCGTCGTCGGAGTCGGCGCTGCCCCGGCTGATCGCCAAGATGGAGCACGTCGGCGTCAGCAAGCCGGTCGTCGGCATCACCGTGCCGACCGGGTACTCCTTCAACCTGGACGGCACGGCCATCTACCTCACCATGGCCTCGCTGTTCGTCGCCCAGGCGGTCGGCGACCCGCTGTCGGTCAGCGAGCAGATCTCCCTGCTGGTCTTCATGATCATCGCCTCCAAGGGGGCCGCGGGCGTCACCGGCGCGGGCTTGGCCACGCTGGCCGGCGGCCTGCAGAGCCACCGCCCGGAACTGCTCGACGGCGTCGGCCTGATCGTCGGCATCGACCGGTTCATGTCCGAGGCGCGGGCCCTGACCAACTTCGCCGGCAACGCGGTCGCCACCGTGCTGATCGGCACCTGGACCAGCGAGTTCGACCGGGACCGGGCTCAGCGCGTGCTGGCCGGGGAGGACCCGTTCGACGAGGCGACGATGGTCGACGAGCACGACGACCCGCCCGCGGCGGCCCAGCCGCCCGCCACCCCGCCGCCGGCTGTTCCCGCGGGCGCACCCGCCTGAAGCCGCGGCACCTGATCCGCCACTCCGTCGCGCCCATCCCGACTGCCCCGGGCGCGGCGGGGTGGCGCCGTGCCGACTCTTCGGTCGGTGGCCATCCGGGCGTTGCGGCTCGGCCACGCATCCACCACCGTGGAGCCCATACATTGCCCGTGGTCTATCCATTCGGTGAAGGTGGGCACATGGTCGGTAGGGGCAGAATCGCGGCTGCGCTGTCGGTAGCGCTGGCAACCATCGGACTCGCGGCACCGGCACCCGCCGGCGCCGCGATCAGCCGGGCCGACCTGGCTCTGCGCTGGGCGCCCATCCATTACCAGGACGTCGACGCCACCGGCAGCCACGCCCTGGGCGGCAAGGCGGACTACCTGACCAAAGTGAACTTCGACGGCGACTGGAACGGCCGCAACAACTGGGACCGCGCAGCCGAGTCCGGCGCGTCGTTCTCGGCGGCGGCGTACTACTCGGTGGCGGAGACCAGCACCCACTGGTACGTCACCTACTTCTTCTTCCACCCCCGGGACTGGGCCGACCACCCGTTCTTCGAGACCGAGCACGAGAACGACGGCGAGGGCGTGCTGCTGGCGATCCAGAAGGACGGCTCCACGTACGGGGTGCTGCGCTCCGCGGTCACCGTGGCACACACGAGCTTCTACTCGTACACGCCCAGCGGCAGCACCTGGACCACCGGCCGCGAAACGGTCGACGGCACGCTGCAGCTGCAGTCGTCACCGCACGACTCGTTCCAGCACCCCGTGACCGCACAGGAGGTCCAGGGCCACGGCCTCAAGGCGTACCCGCAGTACGCCATCAACGGCGACGGACTCGTCTACTACCCGTCGACCGAGGGCGAGACGCCGAGCAGCACCAACGACCGCGACGTCCGCTACGAGCTGATCGACATCTTCGCGGCGGGCGGCCTGTGGGCCCAACGGGACAACACCAACCTGTACGCGAACCTGGGCACCTTCGCCGGAGACACCTCGGGCGGGTGCGGCGTGGGCACGTACTCGTGCGGCACCAACTCGGCCAACGCGCCGTGGGGCTGGGACGACGGCGACGACCTGCCGGGCCGCGGGGAGATCGCCACGGACCCGGCGAAGCTGTCGGCCGAGTACTTCACTGTGCCGGGGGAGTTGGGGCGGGCTTACGCGTACAACCCGTACACGGCGGAAAAGGCCGACCTGCGCGAGGCCGCGCGGACCGCACCGACCGTCACGGACTGACGGCGCAGCCGGCGGCCGGGGATCTCCCGGCCGCCGTTTGCAGTGCGCCGAAGGTCGCCATGGCATAGAAATTGATGCATGGATGCGACGGAGATCGCGCGCGCGTGGTTCGCCATGTGCCGCACGGGGGACGAACAACGGCTGACCGACCTGGTCACCGAAGACTTCGTGGCGCACGGACCGGGCGGCAGCGGCGACCTGCCCGCCTTCACGACGTGGCTGCGCTGGTATCCGGCAGCTTTCGCCGACCAGGAACCGGTGCTGGAGGACGTGATCGTCAGCGGGGACCGGCTGGTGGTGCGGTACACGATCCGGTCGACGTACCGGGGTGGCTATCTGGATCTGCCGCCGGACGACCAGCGGGTGCGGGAGACCGGGATCATCATTTTCCGGCTGGCCGGGGGAAAGGTGGCGGAGAGCTGGTTCGAGGGCAATGACCTCGAGGTTGCCCAGCAGATCGGCGGCCGGATCACCCCGGCCTGAGCCGGGGCCTGTCCGCGCGGGCTCGGCTCAGCCGCCCCAGCGGTCCGTGTGCAGGGCCAGCTGCAAGGGCCGGCGTCGCCGCCAGCCGTGCCGTTCCAGATCCGGTACGTCCTCGAGGTGGCTCACCGGCCCCAGGCACAGCCAGGCAACCGGCCGCACCGAGCCCGGGATGCCCAGCAGGCCGCGCAGGAAGTCCTCGCGGTAGAAGGACACCCACCCGACGCCCAGTCCTTCGGCCGTGGCCGCCAGCCACAGGTTCTGGATGGCCAGGCACACCGAATAGAGCCCGGCGTCGGCAATCGCGTGCCGCCCCAGCACCGCCGGCCCACCCCGCCCGGCGTCGTAGGTCACCACGACCGACAGCGTCGACTCCAGGATCCCGTCGATCTTGATGCGGGCGAACCGCCGCGCCGTGTCGCCGCCGAGGGTGGCGGCGAAGGTTTCGCGTTCGGTGTGCACGTGCTGGTGGAATGTCTGCCGGAGGTCGCGGTCGCGGACCAGGATGAAGTCCCACGGCTGGGACAGTCCGACGCTGGGCGCTTCGTGCGCCGCCGTGAGTATCCGGCCCAGCACATCATCGGGGACGGGCGCGCCGGTGAACTGGCCCCGGACGTCGCGGCGGCGGCTGATGGTCTCGTACAGATCGTGGGTCATGGGCAGGCTCCCGCTGCGCTCGTGCCCCGGGCAGGCCGGGATCATCGACGCGAGGCCGGTCTTCGGACTCCCGGATCAGCGCCTCACCGCCCGCCTTCCCAGCCGTCCGGCCAGTGGCTGCGCACAAGGATGCGCGTGGGCGGCAGCTCCCCGGTCACCGCGGCGGGCCCGTGCCGGATTCTCACCGGCTTCCCGATTCTCCCCACCCGTGGGCGGGGCACCTCGCAACAAGTTCGTGCCGGACGACACGCTACCGCCACGGACGGCGGCCGCGGGTCAGTGGCCCAGGATGTCGTCGAGCCAGGGGTTGCGGAAGGTGCCCTTGGGGTCGTACTTCGCGACCAGGGCCCGGAAGTCGGAGAAGCGGGGGTAGCGGCTGCGGACCGTTGCCGCGTCCGCCGTGAAGACCTTGCCCCAGTGGGGGCGGGCCTCCAACGGCGCGAGCTGCTCCTCCAGCGCCGCCACTGCCGGGAGGACCGCGGCCGTGTCGGCGATCCAGGTGAAGTGCAGGCCGAGGCTGTCGCGCTGGTAGTTCATGCTCAGCCACAGGTCGTCGGCCGCTACCGTACGGATCTCGTTCACCTGCAGGACCGGGACGATCTTCTCGCGGACCCGGGCCACCGCGTCGATCGCCTCCAGGGCGCGGTCGAACGGCACCATCCACTCCGACTGCAACTCCGCGCCGGTGCTGGGGGTGAACTCCATCTTGAAGTGCGGCAGCCGGGCGTGCCACGGGCCCGGTACGCCGAACTGGTCGGTGCTGTTGTCCGCCGGCACCCCGGGCACCGGGTGGCGCTTCCCGTCGGCCGGGCGGGCGCCGAAGAGCGGGCCTTCCGGCAGCTCGTCCGTACGCTTGAACCAGGCGTGGTTGATGTCCCCGGTCTGCCAGTTGGTGAACAGGCTGACGCTGTACCCGGCCGCGAGGATCTCCGGCAGGTGCTGTTCCAGCGACGCGCGGGGCAGGTCGTCGTAGACGTACTGGCGGATCTCGAACGCCGGCACCACGTCCAGGGTCAGCGCGGTCACGACGCCGAGGGCACCCAGGCCCACCACCGCGCCGGAAAAGTCTTCGTCGCCGCGGCGGAGGGTCACCAGTTCGCCGTCGCCGCGGATCAGATCGATCGCTGCTACCGAGGTGGCCAGGTTGCCGTGGCGGACGCCCGAGCCGTGGGTGGCCGTGGTGACCGCGCCGGCCACCGAGATGTGCGGGAGCGATGCCATGTTGTGCACCGCCAGGCCTTCCGCGTCGAGGCGGTCGACGAGTTCGCCGTACCGGATCCCGCCGTCGACCCGGACCGTCCTGCGGTCCTCGGCGATCTCCACGACGCGGGGCATGCTGATCAGGCTGACCAGGTCGCCGGTCGTGTCGGCCATCCGGTTGAAGGAGTGCCCGCTGCCCAGGACCCGCAGCGGCCCACCGGCCCGGACGATCTCCTGCAGCTCCGGCAGCGCCGCCGGCCGGTGCAGCCGGCGGGCGCCGAAGGTGATGTTGCCGGCCCAGTTGGTCACCACGTTGCTCACCGGACCAGCCTAGGCCGTGCGGGTCAGGAGTTCACAGCTACGGGCTCGGGCTGGGTCTCGGTGGCCGGGCGCTGCCAGCGGGTCGCCTTCACCTTGCGGCCGCTGGCCGGGCGCGGGCCGTCGGCGAGGGCCTTGGCCTCGCCGCGGTTGGGCAGCGAGAGCCGGAAGACCTTGTACCAGGCGGAGCCGACCTGCCGGGGCAGCGAGCCGCTGGTGTACGAGAGCCCGTACCGCTGGAACAGGTCGCGGATCTGCGGCGCGATCTCCTGGTACCGGTTGCTGGGCAGGTCCGGGAACAGGTGGTGCTCGATCTGGTACGACAGGTTGCCGGTCATGATGTGCATCGCCCGGTTGCCGTCGATGTTGGCCGAGCCGAGCATCTGGCGCAGGTACCACTCGCCGCGGGTCTCGCCCTCGATCGAGGTGCGCTCGAAGGTCTCCACGCCCTCCGGGAAGTGACCGCACATGATCACCGAGTGGGTCCACAGGTTGCGGACCAGGTTGGCCGTCGCGTTGGCGGCGATCGTGGTCAGCCAGGAGCCGGTCAGCGCGGACAGGGCCGGGTGCACGCCGTAGTCCTTCAGGATCTGCTTGCCGATCTTGCGGCGGACCTGCTTGAGCCGCTCCTTGAACTGCGGCGACTGGCGGCGCTTCTTGGTCTTGAGGTTCTTGCCCAGCTCCAGGTCGTACGCGGCGATGCCGTACTCGAAGAAGCAGGCGTTGACGAAGTTCCAGAGCGGCTGACCGAGATGGATCGGGCTCCAGCGCTGCTGCTCGTCGACGCGCATGATGCCGTAGCCGAGGTCGTTGTCCTTGCCGATCACGTTGGTGTACGTGTGGTGCAGCTCGTTGTGCGAGTGCTTCCACTGCTCCGACGGCGAGGCGTTGTCCCACTCCCAGGTGGTCGAGTGGATCTTCGGGTCGCGCATCCAGTCCCACTGGCCGTGCATGACGTTGTGCCCGATCTCCATGTTCTCGAGGATCTTGGCAACCGACAGGCCGGCCGTGCCGAGCAGCCAGGCCGGCGGGAAGATCGACACGAGCAGGACCGCGCGGCTGGCCAGCTCGAGCCGGCGCTGAGTGGTGATCACCCTGCGGATGTACCGGGCGTCGCGTTCGCCGCGGCTCGCCACGATCTCGTCGCGCAGGGCGTCCAGCTCGCGGCCGATGGCCTCGATGTCCTCGGCGGTCAGGTGCGCGATCGGGTTCTTCGGCTTGCGCTGCAGAGTGGTCACGGCAGTCCTCGGTTTCTTCGTGGAGCGGGGAGCGGGAGCGGAGTCTCAGTGGTCCAGGTGGCAGTTGCCGGCGGCGGCCGAGATGCAGGTCTGCACCAGGACGTTGTCGCCTTCGACGGCGGTGGTGATCGAGCCGTCGCGCAGGTCGCGCACGGCGCCCTCGGTCATCGGCAGCACGCAGCTGAAGCAGATGCCCATCCGGCAGCCGGACGGCATCAGCACGCCCGCGGCCTCGCCGGCCTCCAGCAGCGGTGTGCTGCCGTCGGCGTCGACGACCGTGCCGGAGCGGCCGAAGGTGACCTTGCCGCCGTCACCGGTGGCGATGACGGTCGGGCGGAACCGTTCGACGTGCGGCTGCGTGATGCCGGCCTCGGCGAAGTGCGCGCCCAGGTCGTCCAGCATCTCGTTGGGTCCGCAGGCCCAGGTGTGCCGCTCGGCCAGGTCGGGGACCAGGGTGGCCAGCTCCGGCGGGGCGATCCGGCCGGCGGTGGCGGTGTGCCGCTCGACGAAGCGGATCCGGCCCGCGGCGGCCAGCGTGCGCAGCTCGTCGCCGAAGACGACGGCCTCGCGTTCCCGGGCCGAGTGCACCAGCACGACGTCGTCCAGCTCGTGCAGGGCGCTGCGCAGGATGCCCATCACCGGGGTGATGCCGCTGCCGGCGGTCACGAACAGTACCTTGGCCGGGCGGGTGGCGGGCAGCGTGAAGTCGCCGGCGGGCTGGTCGAGATGCACCAGCATGCCGCGCCGGGCGTTGCGGATCAGGTAGTTGCTGACCACGCCGTCCTTGACGGCGTTGACGGTCACCGAGAGCCGGCCCGGTGCGCTGGTCACCGAGTACGCGCGCCACAGCCGTACGCCGTCCACGTCGACGCCGATGCGGACGTACTGGCCGGGCTCGTGCCGGCGGAAGCCGCGACCGGGCCGCAGCACCAGGGTCACCGCGTCGCGGGTCTCGGGCCGGACCGCCTCGATCCGGGCGCGCAGCACGCCGGCGTTGCGCAGGGGCGCGATCACGTCGAGGTAGTCAGCCGGCACCACCGGTGTCGTGAGGAGCTCCACGACCCGCCAAGCACCCGATCGCAGGGTTTGAGTCACCGCCATGTCTCAAGCCTGCGGTGATCTCGGCACGAATGCCTGACCCGGTCAAGGGAATTTAGCGGCAGGTTATTGTTCCCTACGAACAAAAGGGGGTCGCGGTGAGCGATGTGAAGGACTTCCGCCTGTCCGCCGAGGCGGCCGCCCCGCTGCGGCACGCGCTCCCGGCGGTCGCCACCCAGACCGTGGAGGCCATCACCGAGGGAGTGCCGGCGTACGCCAAGGCCTTCGCCGGGGAGCTCGGCCCGCAGATCGAGAAGGCGGTCCGGGCCGCGCTGGCCACCTTTCTGAACCTGGTGTCCCGTTCGGCCGGCAAGGGGCGGGGCTCACCGCTGACCCCGGCGCTGGAGGCAGCGTACGCGCTGGGCCGGGGTGAGGCGCGTAACGGGCGCAGCCTGGACTCGCTGCTGGCGGCGTACCGGCTGGGGGCGCGGGTGGCCTGGCGGGAGCTGGCGGCGATCAGCGTCGGGGCCGGGCAGGACTCGGCGACCATCGCGCACTTCGCCGAGCAGGTGTTCGCGTACATCGACGAGCTCTCCGCCGCCAGCGTCGCCGGGCACGCGGACGAGCTGGCCAGCTCCGGCCGGGTCCGCCGGCACCTGCTGGAACGCCTGGCCCAGGCGCTGCTGGCCGGCGAGCCCGCGCACGTGGTGACCGCGGCGGCCGAGCGCGCGGAGTGGGTGCCGCCGCAGACCCTCACCGCGGTGCTGGTGCCCGAGCCGTTCGCCCGCTCGGTGCTCGATCTGCTGGACGCGCGGACCCTGCACGTCGCCGAGGCCGGCCCGGACGAGACCTCGGTGCTGCTGGTCCCGGACGCCCAGGGCCCCTCGCGCATGCACCTGATGCGGTTGCTGGTGGGCCGGGGCGCGACCGTCGGACCGGTCCGGCCCTGGCTGCAGGCCCGCGACTCGCTCGCCCGGGCCGTGCGGACCTCCCGGTTCGCGCCGAGCGCCGGGGGAGCGGTGGTCGACACCGAGGATCACCTCGTCGCGCTCATCGTCACCGCGGACCCGCAGGCCCTGGCCGACCTGCGGGCCAAGGTGCTGGCTCCCCTGGCGGACGAGAAAGAGCCGGTGGCGGCCAAGCTGGCCGAGACACTGCGCGCCTGGCTGCAGCACCAGGGCCGCCGCGACGAGGTCGCCGCGGCGCTGTTCGTGCACCCGCAGACGGTCCGCTACCGGATGACCAGGCTGCGCGAGCTGTACGGCGACCGCCTGCGCGACCCGCAATGGCTGCTGCAACTGACCGTCGCCCTGGCCCTCGAACCCGCCTGAGCCGCCGTCCGCCGAACGAATGACCACCGTGGTCCCGTCCCGCGCGACGCGCTTATGGTCAGCGCGGACACGACGAACGGGGACAAGCGTGGACGATGACGACGAAGAGCTGCGGACCGGACAGGATGTCGTCCGCGAGGTGCTGGCCGCGCTGGCCCCGGCCGAGCTGCCGTACGTGGGGACGGTGCTGGAGGCGTACCGGATCGAGCCCTGGACCCTGACCGGTCTGGCCGGTGGCCGGCAGGTCGGATGGGCACCGTTCGTGCTGGGCTTCGTCGCCGAGACGGTGGTCACGCTCGCCGAGGGGGAACCCGGGCCGGCGCCCGCCCGGCGGGGCCGGCTCGCGGCGCTGCTCGACCGGTGGCGCCGCTCGCGCACCGACCACCTGGCTCGGGTGCCGGACCAGCCTGTGCCGGCCTTCGACCAGGGGCAGCTGCGCGCGGTCTGGGCCGCGGCGACGGACGCGGCCACCGAGCACGGCTGCTCGCCGGGCGACCGGGAGGCGTTCGCCGCGGCGGTGGTCGCGGCCCTGTCCGTCGGTCACCTGCCCGGACCGCGGCGCCCGCCGGAGCAGGCCTGACGCGAGGGCCGGACGGACCGGCCCCCGCGTCCTGAGCGTCAGGGACGGCCGAGCGCCTTGTACTCCCAGCCCGCGGCGCGCCACGCAGTCGGGTCGAGGGCGTGCCGGCCGTCGAAGATGCGCATGCCGGTGACCACCGCGGCCATGGCCTCCGGGGCGATCTCGCGGAACTCGGTCCACTCGGTGAGCAGCACGACCACGTCCGCGCCGCGGGCCACGTCGAGCGCGCTGGTGCCGTACGACAGCTCGGGGTGCACCTTGCGGGCGTTCTCCATCGCCGCCGGGTCGAACACGTGCACGTCCGCGCCCATGCTCGCCAGCGTGCTCGCCACGTCGAGGGCGGGCGCGTCCCGGATGTCGTCGGAGTTCGGCTTGAACGCCGCACCCAGGGCCGCGATCTTCTTGCCGGCCACGTCGCCGCCGCAGAGCTCGACGACCAGGTCGACCGTACGGGCCCGGCGGCGGCCGTTGATGCCGTCGATCTCGCGCAGGAAGCCGACCGCCTGGCCGACGCCGAGCTCCTCCGCCCGGTGCGCGAACGCCCGGATGTCCTTGGGCAGGCAACCGCCGCCGAAGCCCAGGCCGGGGCGCAGGAACTTGCCGCCGATGCGCTCGTCGTAGGCCAGCGCCTCGGCCAGGTCGTGCACGTCGGCGCCGGTGGCCTCGCAGACCTCGGCCATCGCGTTGATGTAGGAGATCTTGGTGGCCAGGAACGAGTTCGCGGCCACCTTGACCAGCTCGGCGGTCTGCAGGTCGGTGACCTTGACGGGTACGCCCTGGGCCAGCACCGGTGCGAAGGCCGAGCGCAGCTGCTGCTCCGACCAGGCCGAGGTGACGCCGAAGACCATCCGGTCGGGCTTCATGGTGTCGTCGACGGCGAAGCCCTCCCGCAGGAACTCCGGGTTCCAGGCCAGCTCGACCTGGTCGCCGGCCGGCGCGGTGGAGCGCAGCAGCTCGGCCAGGCGGGCGGCGGTGCCCACCGGGACCGTCGACTTGCCGACCACCAGGGCGCGGCGGTGCAGGTGTGCGGCGAGCGCGGTGACCGACGCGTCGACGTAGGTCATGTCCGCGGCCTCGGAGCCCTTGCGCTGCGGGGTCCCGACGCAGATGAAGTGGACGTCGCCGAACTCGCCGGCCTCCTGGAAGGAGGTCGTGAAGCGCAGCCGCCCGGTCTCCAGGGCCTTGGTCAGCAACTCCGGCAGACCCGGCTCGAAGAACGGCACCTCGCCGGAGTTGAGCCGCTCGACCTTGCTGGCGTCGACGTCGACGCCGATGACGTCGTAGCCCATCACTGCCATGCAGATCGCGTGGGTGGCGCCGAGGTATCCGGTGCCGATGACGGTGAGGCGGGGACGCGTGGTGGTGTTGTTCATCAGAAGTCTCCTAGCGCGGGGATGTCAGCTGCATGCGACGTTGGCGAGGCCCTCGGCCGCGCCGGTCGCCTTGTTGTCGCAGGCGACGCGGTTGTCCTCGACGGGGGCGAGGTGAAAGCCGTAACCGGGTCCGTCGACCCGGGCGATGTTGCCGGTGAAGGTGTTGCCGCGGCCCCAGCCGTCGTAGACCTGGTGGGTCTGGAAGCCGTCGGCCGGGCTGCGCTGCCCGGTGTTGCCGCTGATGGTCCAGTTGTTGCCCTTGACGTCGACCCACGAGTCGGCGCCGGTGATGGTGGTCCCGTCGAAGGTGTTGCCGGTGACGGTGCCGCCGGTGGTGCCCTCCTTGATGTCCACGGCCTCCGCGGTGGTGCCGGAGATGGTGTTGCCGCGGACCACGTTGCGGTCGCTGGTGTCGGGCGCGCCGCCGGTGATGGCGGGCCAGTTCGAGTTGGCCGTACCGATGTAGACGCCCTCGCCGAACTTCTCGCGCCGGTTGCCGGTGTCGCTGATGACGTTGTTCTCGACCACGTTGTCGGAACTGAACTTGCGCAGGTGGACGGCCTCGTCGCCGATCGCGGTGACAGTCAGCCCGCTGATCACGCTGTGGTTGACGCTGTCGCCCATGACGCCCTTCTGGGCGTTGCGGACGGTGAACCCGGCGATCCGCCAGTGGTCCGCACCGTTGAGGTGCAGGCCGTAGCCCTTCTTGATGCCGCCGCCGTCGATGACCGCGCCGGCGCCGCCGCAGAGGAAGATCGGCCGGTCCTCGGTTCCCTTGGCCGCCGCGGTGAAGGTCCCCGGGTAGACGCCGTCGGCCAGGGCGATGCTGGTGCCGGGTCCGGCCTGCTCCAGCGCGACCGACAGGCCGGCCGCGTCGGCGACCGTCACCGTGGCCGCCGGGCACGTGAGCGACGTGGTCGTCGCCACCGGTTCGGTGGCCACCGGGCCGGGGGTGGGCGCGGTGCCCGGCTCGGCCGGGAGAGTGCCCACCGGGGCGGTGGTGATCGGCTCGCCGGCCGGGATCGTCGGCCCGACCGGTCCGGTGGCGCCGGCGACCGGTGCCGTGGCCGACGGTGCGGTCAGCGAGACCACCAGGGCGATCACCGCGATGAGCAGGGCGGCGCCGCCGAGCCAGAGGCCCGGTCCGCCCGGCAGGGCCGCCAGGCGCCCCCGCAGCCGGGACCAGTCGAATCCGTTGTCCGGCTGGGTCACGCCGCGCTCCCGACGAGTTCGTCGGCCGGGGCCGGTGCCCTGAGCGGCACGGTGTTCGCGTACGGGTTGCCGAACCCCGGCCGGCGCCGGCGCACCCCCAGCACGGCCGAGCCGATGATCAGCAGGACGATGGCCACCCACAGCATCGTCATCGGGCTGGCGTAGTGCCGGAACCGGATCCAGAACGAGCTGGTGTCGTGCCAGGCCGAGACCGTGTTCTGGTCGACGTCGACATCACCGCGGGCCCGGGAGCTGTCCAGCGCGCTCGGGCCCACCCCGGCGATCACGTTGTAGCTGACCTTCGAGCCGCCGGTGGCGTCGACCAGAGCGATGCCGTGGTTGGTGGCGCCCTCGACGGTGTTGCCGCGGACCTCGGCGACCGAGCTGCGGACGTAGATGCCGTTGTCGGCGTCGCTGACCACGTTGCCGGTGATCAGCGCGTTCGTCACGCCGTCGCGGACCGCGATGCCCTGGCGCCGCTGATCGCTGACCTGGTTGCCGTTGATGGCCACGCTGTCGGCGCCCTCGCGGGCCACGATGCCCATGTCGCTGCCGACCACCGTGTTGTTCTGCACGGCGATGTTCAGCCCGCCGATGACCTCGATGCCGTAGTGCGCGTTGTAGCGGGCCACGCTGTTGGTCACCGAGTTGTTGCCGTAGCTGCCCACGAACTCGCCGGAGGCCGACGCGCCGGTGGCCAGCGGCAGGCCGTTGATGGTGAAGCCGTTGCCACCGTTGCCCTGGGCCGTGCTCGCGCTGACCCGGACCTGCTGGGCCGCCCGGGACAGCACGATGCCGTCGCCGCCGTTGTCGATCGAGACCACCCGCTGGATGTCCGCGCTGGAGGCGAACCGGTGCAGCACCAGGCCGTCCTGCAGGCTGCGGGCGATCGTGGTGTCGCTGATGGTGATGCCGTTGGCGCTGGAGACGAAGAGCCCGAACGCGTTGCCGCTGATGCTGGCGTGGTCGATCTTGCCGGAGACGTACGACAGGCCGGGCACGTCGAAGCGGGTGTCGGGCGCGGCCAGGTTGCCGCTGGGCTGGGCGAAGACGTCACCGGCGCCGGGCGCGGCGTCCGCGGCGGCGTCCGTGGCGAGCCGCTCGGCCTTGGCCTCGTGGCGCTGGGTCTTGGTCAGGTGGGTCGGACCGTCCACATCGCCGGTGTTCGGCCGGTCGGTGCCGGTCAGGCTGACGCCCGCGGTGCGGCCGCTCCAGAACCCCAGATCCGAGACCTGGGCGTACGACATGGCGAACTGCCCGCCGATGGCCCGGATGTAGGCCCGGCCGTCGTCCACCCGGGTGTCCGGCAGCCCGGTCCGCACGTCCCAGCTGGTGATCTTCGTGGGCGCCTGCGGGGTGCCCTCGACGGTGAGGCCGCCGCCGAAGGACACGATGGACACGAAACCGTTGGTGGTGCTGGCCATCCGCAGGGTCAGGCCGCCGGGATTGCTCAGCCGCAGCTTCGCTCCCGAGTTCAGGTAGATGTTCTCGGTGAGCAGGTAGCTGCCGTCGGCCTGCCGCACGAAGGTCTGCGGCGCCAGCTTGAGCAGATCGGTGACCGTGTACGGCTCCCGCTGCTGGGTCAGCACCAGGGTGTACCCGTCACCGGTGTCCAGCCGGTACGGCTTGGCCCAGCCGATGCCCCGGGTGGGCGCCACGGCGGTGACGGCGCGTACCTGGGTCAGCCGCCGGTCCTCGCCGGCGACGAGGGCGGCCTGCTGCTCGGCGGCCTCGGCGGTGGTGCCGGCGTCCACGACGCCCTGCGGGTCCGCGGCGGCCGGAGCCGCCAGGGCGAGCGAGGCGGTGGTGCCGAGCAGGACGGCGGCCAGGCCGGTGAGCCCGGTATGGGTCGGCTTCATGCGGAGACCCCCTGTCCGGCCAGCAGCGCGACGGGCTCCTCGGTGGTGTCTGCGGCCGGTGCGGTGGTACGGGTGGCGGTCAGAGTCGCCGAGCCCTGGCCCTCGCCGCCGACACTGTCCGCCGTACGGGTCAGCCAGCCCTGCTTGTTCATGGTCACGAAGGCGTAGAGCTTGATCGGCAGCGCGATGAAGATGACCACCAGCGCGGTCACCGGCAGCAGCAGGATCTCCTGCGGGTGCCGGCGCAGGTGCGAGTAGCCCCGCACACCGCGGCCCAGCAGCAGCCAGATCAGCGCGAGCCCGAGGGAGTGCAGCGTCAGCTCCAGGCGGCTGAAGATCAGGTACGCCAGCGCCATGCCCATGGTCACCGGGGTGAGCAGGATCTGCAGCACGGTGATCTTGGTGACCATCGGCTGCTTCCAGAGCCAGCCCTTCCACAGTGCCGTCAGATACGTGCGGTACGAGTTGCGGCTCCACCGGACCCGCTGCTTGACGAAGGCCGAGAACGAGGACGGGAACATCGAGATGGCCCGGGCCGACGACTGGTGCACGGTCTTGTAGCCCGAGGCCAGGACCAGCCAGGTGAGCCGCCCGTCGTCGCCGGCGACGCAGCGCCGGCCGAGGAAGAACTCGTCCTCCAGGTGGGTCAGCACCGGCGCGATCGCCGACCGGCGGTACGCCGCGGTACGCCCGGACAGGCACGCCACCGCCCCGGCCCGGCCCATCGCCGGCACGTAGTCGTAGTAGCGCAGGTTGACCAGCCAGTCCGCGATCCGCCGCCAGATGCTGGTGGTGCGCTGGTAGACGTTCTGCTGGGTGCCCACCCCGCCGACAGCCGGGTCCACGAAGGGCATCTGCACGGCCGCCAGCAGACCGGGCTCCCAGCGGGTGTCGGAGTCGGCGAGCACGATCAGTTCGCCGGTGGCGGCCCGGATGCCGACGCCGAGCGCCGAGCGCTTGCCGCGGTGCACGAACGGGATGACCCGCAGCCGCGGGTCGGTGACGGCGGCGAGGCGGGCGAGCACCTCGGTGTCCTCGACGTCGGGGACGATGATGACCTCGTACGGGTCCTGCGACAGCCAGCTGTCCAGGCATTCGAGCAGGATGTCGGGGTCCTCGCGGTAGGCGGGGACGACCACGGAGACGGTGGTGCGGAAGTCGTTGACCACGGGCCGGGCGAAGCGGGACAGCACGGCCCGGTAGAGCCAGAGGATCCAGACGAAGATGCCGGCCAGGCCGAGCGGCATGACGTCGCGCCACGACGTCGAGCCCACTGACTCGACGATCCAGGACCAGATCACGTCGATGTATCCAGACATGGGTGTTACTCCCTAAAGCCTTGCAGCGCATGGGGATGCGGAGGGGTCTCACCTGCCCGGGCGGCGCCACGAGGGGGAACTCGGGCGCGCGGGATCCACCGTGGGATGCGGCGGGGAGCAGGGAGGGGGCCGGCGGCGGCGTTGCCGCGGGCGACAGGTAGGTCAGGAACTCCGGAGGTACGGAGAGCTGCTACCGGCGCGACCGGCTCTGCGGGAGTGGTGGTACGAGCGCCGGGCAGGGTGGCCGTCGGCGCGTGGTACGGGCTGCGTTGCTCATGAGCGATCTCCTTGGAAGCACCAAGGACGTCGGTTTCGCCGCTGGCTCCCCGCCGGACATGGGCGACCAACTCGCCCGGCGGATCGTCACCTCGCCCACGACTCGGGATGAGTCGTTCGGGAATATCCTGTCATTTACCTATTTGTCAGTCGTCGGCCGAACGGCCAGCCTTTGCGGGCGACCCGGCCCGGTGCCTGGTCGCCGGGACGGTCAGAGTCTTGCCGACATCGATGAAATGTAGGGTGACCGGCATGCTTTCGCGGGCCGTGCTCCTGGCGCTGACTCTCGCCCTCACCGGCCCGCTCCTCGCGGCTGCCGGTCCGGCCGCCGCGGCCTCACCGGCGCCGGGCGGGACGCCCACGCTGGCGCTCGGCGGGACGCCCGCGCGGGCGGTCGGCGGGACGCCCGCGCGGGTGCTCGGCGGGACGCCCGCGCGGGTGCTCGGCGGGACGCCCGCGCGGGTGCTCGGCGAGAGGGCCGTGCAGGTGCTCGGCGGGATGCCCGCGCACTTGCCCGGTCGGCAGGGCGTGCGGGCGGTCGATCGGCCCGCCGCGCAGGCGCCCACGCCGTCCGCCTCACTGCCGCCCTCCGGCGCCGCGGAGTCGGTGAAGTGGTACCGCGTGCGGCCCAGCTACGACGGTGAGCACGAGTACCTCTACGAGATCGCCGAGCGGTTCCTCGGTGACGGCGACCGGCTGGACGAGATCTTCGAGCTCAACCGCGGTCGCCTGCAGGCCGACGGCAGCCGCCTGACCGTCCCGGACGAGATCGAGTCCGGCTGGGTGCTGCGCATGCCCGCCGACGCCGAGGGCCCCGGGCTGGAGACCGGCCCGCTGCCGGCCGCGGCACCCAGCGCCCCTGCCGCCTCCGCGCCCGCACCGCGGGCGACCACCGCCCCGCAGAAGTCCGGGGTGTCGCCGATCCTGCTCGTCGCCGGGCTGCTCCTGGTCGTGGCCGGCGCCGTCCTCGCGGTCGTCCGGGCCCGCCGCCGACGGACCACGCCTCCCGCCGCCGGAGTCGTGGTGCCACGCCAGCGCACCGGCGAAGACGCCGCCGCCTCCTGGACCATCGACCGGGCCCTGCGGGTGCTGGCCACCTCCGCCGCCGCGGCGGGCCGGCCGGCGCCGCCCGTCCTGCGCGTCAGCGTCGGCGAGAGCTGGATAAGCCTGCGGCTCGCCGAGGCCGACCCGGCTCCGTGCGAGCCTTGGGAGGCGCGCGAGGACGGCACGCTCTGGGTCGCCGCGCTGCGCGCGTTGCAGGCCCTGCCGGCCGACCAGCAGCTCGCCGCACTGTGCCCGCGGCTGGTGACGCTCGGCGTCCAGGACGGTACGCGTGAGCTGCTGGACCTGGGCCGGGTCGGGGGGCCGGTGAGCCTGCGGGGAGACGCGCCGGCCACCCGGACGCTGCTCGGGGCCTGGGCCGCCGAGCTGACCGGCAGTCCCTGGTCGTCCGGCGTACGGGTGGTGGCCGGCGGCCTGCTCCCCGAGGTACACGACGCGGGCCCGGTGCTGTCCGTGCCCGCCCTCGACGACGCCGTCACTCAGGCCACCGGCGAGACGACCCCGGACGCGCCGGACGACGGGTGGCTCTCCGTGCTGCTGCTCGGGGCCGTACCGGCGGGGCGCGACGCCGACCGGGTGCGGGAGCTGGTGGCGCGGGAGGGGCAGCCATGGGCTGTGGTCGTGCTGGGCCGGGCCAGAACCGGGTCTGTGCAGCTCACCCTGCATCCGGACGGCCGGCTGGAGACCGGGTCGCTGGGCGTCACCGTCCGGACGCCGAGGGCGGTGGCCGAGCCCAGGCCGGTCTGAGGGTCACTCGGTGTCGGCGACCACCCGGTCGCGGCCGGCGTGTTTGGCCGCGTAGAGGTGCCGGTCGGCGCGGGACAGCAACATCGCCGGCGTGACCCGCGGGTCGGCGGTGGCCGTCACGCCGATGCTGGCGGTGACCGGCAGGCGGCCGGTGATCGGCGCCCAGTCGTGCCCGCGTAGCCGTGCGGCCAGTTGCTCGCAGACCCGGACGGCCGCAGCCGTATCGGTGCCGGGCAGCACCAGCAGGAACTCCTCGCCGCCGAGCCGGGCGGCGAACGCGGGCTCGGCCAGCGCCTCGCCGAGCAGCCGGCCCACCTGGCGCAGCACGAGGTCACCCGCGTCGTGCGACAGTGTGTCGTTGATCCGCTTGAAGTGGTCCAGGTCGGCGATCGCCACTGCCAGCGGGCTGCCGGCCGCCACCGCCTCGCCGAGCAGCGCCGGCAACCGCTCGTCGGCGTAGCGGCGGTTGTGCAGGCCGGTCAGCGCGTCGCGGTGGGCCAGCTCGCGGAAGTGCTCGCCGACCCGGCGGGCCTCGGTCGCCTCGAACACCGCCTGCAGCGTACGGGCCTGGGCGTCGCGCTGCGCGGACTGGAGTTCGGCGAAGAACCGGTGGTACGCCACGTGCGCGTCGTACGCCTCGCGGTGCAGGTCCATCGCCGCGTACAGGGCGGCCTGCTGCTCCAGCATCGCCGCCTGGGTGGCCCGCAGCCCGCGCTCCCGCGCGAGCCGGCGGGCGGCGTCCAGATCGGCCTGGGCGGCGCTGAACTCGCCGGCCAGCCGGTGCGCCTCGCCGAGGGTCAGCATCGCCTCGGGCAGCGCCGCGCTGGTGCTGTGCAGGTACTCGGGATCCTGGGTCAGCGGGCGCAGGATCTCCTCGACCGCCCGATGGTCACCGCCGGCCAGCCGGACCCGGGCGATCGTGATGAGCTGCGGCCCGTCCAGCGGGATCCCGGCGGCGGCCTGGACCTCGGTCATCCGCTCGACCGCCCGGGCCGCGGTGCCGGGATCGTCCTGCTGGGTGGCCAGGTTGGCCAGGTTGCCGAGGATCATCAGCATCTGCTGGTGGTCGCCGGTGGTGGCGGCCAGCTCGAGGGCCTCGCGGTAGCGCTGCGCGGCCTCGGCGGGGGAGCCGCTCTCGCCGAGCACCACGGCCAGCGTCATCAGGTGCCGGACGCGTACGGCCACCGGGTCGTCGGCGCCGAGGTGGGCGACCGCCTGCACGGCGTGTCCGAGGGCGCCGGCCAGGTCGCCGATGTAGTAGTGGAAGTGGGTCAGCGTGCGGTGGCTGCAGGCCAGCACGTACGCGTCACCGCGCTCCAGCGCCCAGGCGTTGACCTGCTGGGCGAGGGTGCCGCCCTCGGCCGTACGCCCCTCGCGCAGCGCCGCGTCGGCCCGGATCAGCCGGGCGCGCATCGCGGTGCGATCGTCACCGTCGCGCTCCAGCGGCGCCGCCGCGGCGGCCGTGGCCCGGAAGTCGGTGACCGGTCGCAGCTCCAGTTCCGCGACCTCGATGCTCACAAAACGCAATGTAATGCTCACAGGTCTCGCTCGGGGCGCGAACCGGGCCTCCGGGTTTCCCCGCCGGAGCGGTGGGCACAGCCTTCGCGTGGACGAACGGTATCGACTGCGGGAACGGCTCGGCGTGGGCGGCATGTCCGAGGTGTGGCGGGCGCACGACCAGGTGCTCGCCCGGGACGTGGCGGTCAAGGTGATCGCCCCCGGGGCGCCCGCCGACTCGCAACGCCCGGCCCGCATCCGGCTCGAGGCGCGCGCCGCCGCCGGCCTGCGGCACCCGAACATCGTCGAGGTCTACGACTACGGCGAGGCCACCGACGGCGCCGGCCAGGCCCGCCCGTACGTGGTGATGGAGCTGGTCGAGGGTCCGACGCTGGACGATCTGCTCAAGGACCGGGCCCTGCCGTGGGCCGCCGCCACCCGGATCGGTGCGCAGGTCGCCGCGGCGCTGGCCGCCGCGCATGCCCGCGGGGTGGTGCACCGCGACGTGAAGCCCGGCAACGTGATGGTCACCCCGGACGGCGTGAAGCTGGTCGACTTCGGCATCTCGGCTGCCGCCGGCGCGGTCGACGAGACCGACGGCGAGGTGCTGGGCACCCCGGCCTACCTGGCCCCGGAACGCCTCGACGGCGGCCCGGTCCGGGTGGCCACCGACGTGTACGCGCTCGGCCTGCTGCTCTACCGCGCGCTGGCCGGCCGGCTGCCGTGGACCGCGTCGACGGTCACCCAGATGGTCGGTAACCACCTCTACGTCGACCCGGCGCCGCTGCCCCGGATCGCCGGGCTGCCGTCGCGGGTGGCCGAGCTGGTGCGGCGCTGCCTGGCCAAGCGCCCGGAGGACCGGCCGAGCGCGGCGGAGGCGGCCCGGATCCTCGGTGCGGCCGCGGGTCAGCCCGTTCCGGAGCCGCTGGCCCTGCCGACCGTCGCAGCCCAGGCCGGCGCGCCGACCGTCGCCCTGACGGTGCCGGCTCCCCGCCGTCCCCGCCGTCCCCGCCGCCCGGGGCTGCTGATCGCCGCGGGGGTCGCGGCGGTGGCGATGATGACGTCGTTCACCTGGTGGCCCTCGGGCACGCCCCGGTCGGCCGAGGCCGAGGCCTCGACGGTGCCGTCCGCGTCCGCCCCGGCTCCGTCGAGTGCCGCGCCGGCACCGGTGCCGTCCGGGACACCGGCCGACCGCCCGGTGGGCCGCCGGACGACGGTGACGAAGCCCGTGGTGGCCACCAAGGCCAAGCCCAAGGAGGCGCCCGGGCCGGAGCCCAAGGACGACAACAAAGGCAAGTCCAAGGGCAAGTCCAATGGCGGGGAGAAGGCGGGCAAGTCCAAGGGCAAGGGCAAGGGCTGACCCTCAGGCCAGCCGCCGGTACTCCTGCGGGCTCATGCCGCGCTCGCGTTTGAACGCCGCGCTCAGGGCGAACGCGCTGCCGTAGCCGACCCGGCGGGCCACCGCCCCGATCGTCGACTCCGGCTCGCGCAGCAGATCCGCCGCCAGCGTCAGCCGCCAGGTGGTCAGGTAGCTCATCGGTGGTTCGCCGACCAGCTCGGTGAAGCGCCGGGCCAGCGCCGAGCGCGACACCCCGCACCGCTGCGCCAGGGTCGCCACCGTCCACGCCTCGGCCGGTTCCTCGTGCAGCAACCGCAGGACCGGCCCGACCACCGTGTCGTTCCGCGCCCGGTACCAGGCGGGCGCCCCGGACTCCGGCGCGGCCAGCCAGCTCCGCACGACCGCCACCAGCAGCAGGTCCAGGATCCGGTCCAGGACCAGCTCCTGGCCGGGCTCCGGGCGGCTGATCTCGGCGGCGAGCAGCTCCACCGGTCCGGCCGCACCCGGGCGCACCAGCAGCGGCGGCAGCGCGTCGAGCAGCCGCCGGCTCACCTCGCTGCGCAACTGGTAGGTCCCGGTCAGCAGCAGGGTGCTGCCGTCCGGCCCGTCGCCCCAGGTGCGCCTGCCGGCGTCCACCGTGGCGGTCCGGTCGGGGCCGGCCAGCGTGGTGCACGTCTGTCCGGGACCGATCAACGTCTGCCACGGCGTGCCCGGATCGTCGGCGACCGTGTAGTGGCCCGGCCCGCGGACCAGCGCCACGTCGTACGGGTGCAGCAGCACCGGCTCCCCGTCGTCGGGCAGCACCCAGGCGGCCCCCCGCACCAGCGTCATCACGGTCAGCGGCGCCTCGTCCTCGATCCGCAGCGCGTACGGCGGTTCGAGCAGCGACCGCAGCAGGAACGCCCCCCGCGCCCGCGGCCCGTCCAGCAGCCCGGTCAAGGTGTCCACCCGGTCACCGTAGCGCCACGTCCCAGACACCGGTGGCCGCCGTGGCCCGCGCGTAGTCGGCGAAGTCCCGGGGCGGGCGGCCCAGCGCGCGTTGCACCCCGTCGGCCACGCTGGCGTTGCGACCGTCGGTGATCATGTGGAACAGGTCGCCGAGGTCCTCGGGCAGGCCGTGCTCGCGCAGCACCGCGGCGAACTTCTCGGGCCGCAACGCCGTGAAGCTCAGCGGCCGGCCGGTGGCCTTGGCGATCTCGGCGGCCGCGTCGGCGAAGGTGAGCAGGCGGGGGCCGGTCAGCTCGTAGGTCTGCCCGGCGTGCCGCGCGTCGGTGAGCGCGGCCACCGCCACCTCGGCGATGTCGTCCGCGTCGGTGAACGGCTCGGCGGCGTCGCCCACGGGCAGCGCCAGCTCGCCGGAGAGCACGGCGTCGAGCAGGAAGCCTTCGCTGAAGTTCTGGTTGAACCAGCTGGACCGCACCACTGTCCACTCCAGACCGGAGCGGCGCACGGTGTCCTCACTGATGAGCGCCTGTGGTTCACCGCGGCCGGAGAGCAGGACCAGCCGGCGTACGCCGCGGGCCGCCGCCCGGTCCACCAGGGCGGCGACCGTCTCCGCCGCACCGGGCAGCGCGAGGTCGGGATAGAAGCTGAGGTAGGCCGCGTGGACGCCGTCCAGGGCGGCGTCCCAGGTCGGCGGCCGGTCCCAGTCGAACGGGGTTTGCGCCGAGCGCGAGCCGATCCGTACGGGCCGCCCCTGCCGGGTGAGCAGGGACGCGATCCGCCGGCCGGTCTTGCCCGTGCCGCCGAGCACCAGAGTTGTCATGCCCTGAGTCAACCGCCGCCCGCCGGGACGGGCCATGGTCCGAAGTCGCCCGTCCATACGCGAGCGTCCACAACCGCCGATCGACTTTCGTACGGGGCACGGAAAAGTTTTGATCGCACATGGAGAACTTTCTTCATATCGAGCCTTTCCTTTGTCCCGCGCCCTGGGCTAGCGTCGCCTCACGTAACACGGAAGACACATGGTGTTAGCGGAAGTACGTCTCTGCCTGCGATCGGAAGGGATGCCGTATGCGCACGGGAATCTGGTTGATCGGCGCACGCGGCTCGGTCGCCGTGACCGCCATCGTCGGCGCCACCGCTCTGCGGGCCCGCCTGGTCGAGCCCACCGGCTGCGTCACCGAGTTGCCGCAGCTGCGCAGCACGGCCCTGCCCGGCTGGGGCGAGCTGGTCTTCGGCGGCCACGACATCGTCACCACGCCGGTGCTGAAGAAGGCCGACGCGCTGGCCGCCGCGGGTGTCGTGCCCGGCCGGCTGGTGGCCGCCCTGGCCGACGAGCTCACCGCGATCGAGAATGACCTGCGGCCGCTGCCCGCGGCGCCGACCCAGGCCGGCACCGCCGAGCGGATCGCCGCCGACCTGCGCGAGTTCAGGGCGCGGCACGAGCTGGAGCAGATCGTGGTCATCAACGTGTCGACCACCGAGCCGCTGCCGGAGCCGCACCCCGCACACGCCCGGCTGGCCGCCCTGACCGAGGCGCTGGACGGGCCCGATCCGGTGCTGCCGCCCAGCGCGCTGGCCGCGTACGCCGCCTTCGCCGCGGGGTGCGCGTTCATCGACTTCACCCCCTCCACCGGCGCGCGCCTGCCGGCTCTGGCCGAGCTGGCCGAGAGCGCGGGCGTGCCGTACGCGGGCAACGACGGCAAGACCGGCGAGACGCTGGTCAAGTCGGTGCTGGCGCCCATGTTCGCGCTGCGCAACCTGCGGGTGCGCAGCTGGTCGGGGATCAACCTGCTGGGCGGCGGCGACGGCGCGAACCTGGCCGACCCCGCCGCCAACGCCGCCAAGGTGGCCAGCAAGCAGCGGGTGCTGGGCGACGCCCTGGGCTACCAGCCGGAGGGCACCAGCCGCATCGACTACGTGGCCGAGATCGGCGACTTCAAGACGGCCTGGGACCTGGTCACCTTCGAGGGCTTCCTGGGCACCGGCATGCGGATGGAGTTCACCTGGCACGGCTGCGACTCCGCGCTGGCCGCCCCGCTGGTGCTCGACCTGGCCCGGCTGACCGCCGCCGCGCACCGGGCCGGACGCGCCGGACCGCTGAGCGAGCTGGGCTTCTTCTTCAAGGACCCGCTGGGCGCCGGGCCGTCCGCGCTGGCCGAGCAGTGGGCCACCCTCGCGACGTTCACGGCGGGGCTGACGCGATGAAGGCGCCGCTGCGTACGCTCGCGGAGCTGGTCCGTGCTCCGGCGGCGCTGTCGGTGCCGGGTGACGTGGTGGCCGGGGCAGCCGCGGCCGGCACGCTCAGCGCCCGCACCGCGGGACTGGCCGGCGCGTCGGTCTGTCTCTACTGGGCCGGCATGGCCGCCAACGACTGGGCCGATCGCGACCTCGACGCGGTCGAACGACCCGAGCGCCCGATCCCGTCCGGCCGGATCTCGGCCCCGGCGGCGCTGGGCATCGCCGCCGGGCTCACCGCGGCCGGCCTGGCCGTCGCCGCCAAGGCCGGGGGAGCGCGGGCCCTGGCGGTGGCCGTGCCGCTGGCCGCCGCGGTCTGGGCCTACGACCTGCGGGCCAAGAACACCGCGGCCGGACCGGCGGGCATGGCCGCCTGCCGCGCCCTCGACGTCCTGCTCGGTGCGACCCCCGGCGATCCGGTACGGGCACTGCCGGCCGCCCTGGCCGTCGCGGCCCACACGTACACGGTGACCGAGCTGTCCCGCCGCGAGGTCTCCGGCAGCGACAGCACCGCCCTGCCCGCCACGACACTGAGCGCCACCGTCGCCCTCGCGGCGGCGGTCGCGTCCCGCGGCACCGCGGCGACCGGCCTGCTCGCCGGCGAATACGTGACCAGCTACGGCCGTGCCCAGGCCCGCCTGTTCACCGAACCCGGCGCCGCCACCGTGCGCGCCGCGGTCGGCGCGGGCATCACCGCGCTGCCGTCGTTGCAGGGCGCCCTCACCGCCCGGGCCGGCCGCGGCTGGACCGGCCTCGCGCTCGCCGCCGCGGCGCCGCTCGCCCGGCTGCTCGCCCGCAAGGTCTCACCCACATGACCGGGCTGCGGTTCGGCTACGGCACCAACGGGTTCGCCAACCACCGCCTCGCCGACGCGCTGACGGTGATCGCCGGGCTCGGCTACACCGGGGTGGCGCTGACGCTGGACCACGACCACCTCGACCCGTTCGCGCCCGGCCTGGCCGCCCGGGTGACCCGGACCGCCGACCAGCTCCGCGACCTGGGCCTCGCGGTCGTCATCGAGACCGGCGCCCGCTATCTGCTCGACCCCTGGCGCAAACACGCGCCCACGCTGCTGCACGACGATCGCAAGCTGCGGCTCGACTTCCTGCGGCGCGCGGTCGCGGTCGGCGCGGACCTGGGTGCCGAGGCCGTCTCGTTCTGGGCCGGGGTACGCCCGGACGACGTCGACGAGCGCACCGCCTGGCACCGGCTGGTCGACGGCTGCGCCGAGGTCACCGAGGCAGCGACCGCCGCCGCCGTCCCGCTCGGCTTCGAGCCCGAGCCGGGCATGCTGGTGGCCGACATCGCGGACTGGCGACGGCTGCACACCGAGCTCGGCGCCCCGGCCATGTTCGGCCTCACCCTCGACATCGGACACTGCCGGTGCCTCGAGCCCGATCCGGTGCCCGACTGTGTGACCGCGGTCGCCGGGCACCTGGTCAACGTGCAGATCGACGACATGGTCCGGGGCGTGCACGAGCACCTCGAGTTCGGCACCGGCGAGATCGACTTCCCGCCGGTGCTGCGGGCCCTTCGGGAGAGCGGTTACCGAGGCCTGGTCGCCGTCGAACTGCCCCGGCACTCGCACGCCGCTCCGGCCGTCGCGCGCGAGTCCCTGGCCTTCCTGCGGGCGGCCGACGAGGAGGCGCGATGACCGCCTGCACCGAGCATCGCCGTGCGGGACCTGCCGACGGCCGGGACCGCGAGGGCCAGGGCATCGCAAAGGAGACTCAGCCATGACCCTTGACGACCTGCGCGCGGCGCTCACCGCCGTACCGGGAGAAGACTGGCTGGATGACGCGCTGGCCCGGGTGCGCGCCGACCCGGACGCCGCCGGGCCGCTCTTCGCCCGTGCCGAGCGCAAGCTCGGCCGGGAGCCGCTGGCCGACGGCAGCGCCTGGACGGCCGGGCGGGCCGGGCGCGCGCTCCTGCTGGCCGAACTGGCCGACCCGCAGCGGATCGTGACCCTGTACCAGCAGGGGGACGCCGCCGAACGGCTCGCCGTCCTGGCCGCCCTGCCGCTGCTGGAGGTCGGCGACGCCGGCGTGCCGTTGCTGCACGACGCGTTGCGCACCAACGACACCAGGCTCGTCGCCGCCGCGCTCGGCCCCTACGCCGCACACCTGGACGCCGCGACCTGGCGCCAGGGCGTGGTCAAGTGCGTCTTCATGGGCGTCCCGCTCAGCGCGGTGGACCGGCTCGACGACCGGGCCGACCAGGAACTGGCGGCCATGCTCGGGGCACTGGCCACCGAACGCGCCGCCGCCGGCCGCCGCATGCCGGACGACGCGCTCGCCCTGCTCAACCGGCTCACCGTCGCCAACACCTCGAGGAAGCAGGCGTGATGCGCATCTTCGACCCGCACATCCACATGACCTCGCGCACCACCGACGACTACCGGGCGATGGCCGCCAACGGCGTACAGGCCGTGGTCGAGCCGGCGTTCTGGCTCGGGCAGCCGCGCACCAACCCGGGCTCGTTCGCCGACTACTTCGACTCGCTGATCGGCTGGGAGCCGTACCGGGCGGCGCAGTTCGGCATCCGGCACCACGCCACGCTGGCCCTCAATCCCAAAGAGGCCAACGATCCGCGCTGCCGGGGCGTGCTCGACCTGCTGCCGCGCTACCTCGACAAGGACGGCGTGGTCGCGGTCGGCGAGATCGGCTACGACTCGATGACCCCGGCCGAGGACGAGGCCTTCGCCGCCCAGCTGGCCCTGGCGATCGAGTACGAGCTGCCCGCCCTCGTGCACACCCCGCACCGCGACAAGGCCGCCGGCACCAAGCGCACCCTGGACGTGGTCGCGGAGTCCGGCATCGAGCCCGGCCGGGTCGCTGTCGACCACCTCAACGAGGTCACCGTCGGCCTGGTCCGCGACTCCGGCTGCTGGATGGGCTTCTCCATCTACCCGGAGACCAAGATGTCGCCGCCGCGAATGGTGGAGATCATCAAGGCGTACGGCACCGAGCGGATCCTGGTGAACTCGGCGGCGGACTGGGGCCACTCCGACCCGCTGCTGACCGTGGAGACCGGCAAGGCGCTGCTGGCCGCGGGTTTCACCGCCGACGACGTGGACCGGGTGCTGTGGCGCAACCCGATCGAGTTCTACGGCCAGTCCGGGCGACTCGACCTGTCCGCGACCACGCCGGGGCCGTCCTTCGCCGGCAGCTCGATAGCCCGCGGAGGCAGCTGATGCGGCTGCGCCACCGCGACGGGCAGACCGTGCACCTGTCCTACTGCACCAACGTGCACGCCGCCGAGGACCTCGCCGGCATCCTGGAGCAGCTCGACACGTACGCGGTGCCGATCCGGGAACGGCTCGGCACCGACGTGCTCGGACTCGGCCTGTGGCTGGCCGCGCCGGTCGCGGCCGGGCTCGCCTCCGACGTCGCCGACCGGCAACGGCTGCGCCGGGAGCTCGACGTGCGCGGGCTGGAGGTGGTCACCCTCAACGGGTTCCCGTACCAGGCGTTCCAGGCGCCGGTCGTGAAGCACGCCGTCTACCAGCCCGACTGGAGCACCGCGCAGCGGCTCGCGTACACCCTGGATCTGGCCCGGGTCCTCGCCGACCTGCTGCCCGCCGGCGCCGCCCGCGGTTCGATCTCCACTCTGCCGCTGGCCTGGCGCGACCCCTGGACCGTGGGCCGGGCCGCCGACTGCCGGCACAACCTGGACGAACTCGCCCGCTCGCTGGCCCTGCTGGACCGGCAGATCCGGGTCGCCTTCGAACCCGAGCCGGGCTGCGTCATCGAGAACACCGTGCAGGCGGCGGAGCTGCTCGCCGGTGTCGACACCACCCGGCTCGGTGTCTGCCTCGACCTCGCGCACCTGGCCTGCTCCTGGGAGGAGCCCGCCGACGCGCTGCGCCACCTCGCCGACGCCGGCCTGCCGATCGTCAAGGTGCAGGTCTCGGCCGCGCTGGCCAGTGCCGACCCGCGTGCCGACGCCGCCGTGCTGGGCGAGTACGTCGAACCGCGGTTCCTGCACCAGACCAGGGGTCCGGAGGGACTGTCCACAGACGACCTCGACGAGGCGCTCGCGCTGCCCGGCGGCGGTGACCAGCCCTGGCGGGTGCACTACCACGTGCCGTTGCACGCGCCGCCCGTACCGCCGTTGCAGAGCACGGTCGGCGTGCTCGTCGACTCGCTGCGGCTGCTGGTGGGCGGGCCCGAGGCGCTGTGCGACCACTTCGACGTGGAGACGTACACCTGGCACGTGCTGCCGCCGGCCTCGCGCCCGCACGGCCCGGCCGAGCTCGCCGCCGGGATCGCGTCCGAGCTGTTCTTCGCCCGGGCCCAGCTCACCGCGCTGGGTCTCACCACCGATCAAGGAGTGACGTCGTGAAGCCCGTGGTCGTCCTGGACGTCGTCGGCCTGACGCCGCGGCTGCTCGAGCACATGCCGCGCCTGGCCCGGCTGGCCCGCACCGGATTCCAGGCCCCGCTCGGCACCGTGCTGCCGGCGGTGACCTGCTCGGTGCAGTCCACCTTCCTCACCGGCACGCTGCCCGCCGAGCACGGCATCGTCGGCAACGGCTGGTACTTCCGCGACCTCGGCGAGGTGCTGCTCTGGCGGCAGCACAACGCGCTGGTGCAGGGGGAGAAGCTGTGGGACGCGGCCCGGGCGCGCCGGCCCGGCTTCACCGTGGCCAACGTCTGCTGGTGGTACGCGATGGGCGCCGACGTGGACTGGACCGTCACGCCCCGGCCGATCTACCACGCCGACGGGCGCAAGGACCCGGACTGCTACACGTACCCGCCGGAGCTGCACGACGAGCTCACCGCCGAGCTCGGCACGTTCCCGCTGTTCAGCTACTGGGGGGCCAACGCCGGGCTGCCCTCGTCGGCCTGGATCTGCCGGGCCGCCGAGCAGATCATGGACCGCCACCAGCCCGACCTGACCCTGGTCTACGTGCCGCACCTGGACTACGACCTGCAACGCCACGGCCCGTCCTCGCCGCGGGCCGCCGCGGCCGCCGCCGAGCTCGACGTCACCCTGGGCCCGCTGCTGGACGCCGCCGCGGCCCGGGACGCCACCGTCGTGGTCCTCTCCGAGTACGGCATCACCGACGTCTCCCGCCCCGTCGACATCAACCGGCTGCTGCGCGCCGAGGGCCTGCTGGAGGTGTACACCCAGGCCGGCATGGAATACCTCGACCCGTGGCGATCGCGGGCGTTCGCCGTCGCCGACCACCAGATCGCCCACGTCTACGTCCGCGACCCCGCCGACATCCCGGCCGTGGCCAAACTCTGCGCCGCGCTGCCCGGGGTCGCCGAGGTCCTCGACGCCGGCGGCCAGGCCGAACACGGGCTCGACCACGCCCGCTCCGGCGAGCTGGTGCTGGTCGCCGAGCCGGACGCCTGGTTCACGTACTACTACTGGCTGGAGGACGCGGCCGCCCCGGACTTCGCCCGGCTGGTCGAGATCCACCGCAAGCCCGGTTACGACCCGGCCGAGCTGTTCTTCGACCCGGCCGGGCCCGGTGCCGCCAAGGGCCGGGCCGCGGTGGCTCTGCTGCGCAAGAAGGCCGGCATGCGGTACATGATGAGCGTCGTGGGCCTCGACGCCGGCGCCCGCGCGGTCCGCGGCTCGCACGGCCGGTTGCCCACCGACCCGCGGGACGCGCCGGTGCTGATCTGCTCCGACGCCTCCGCCGCCCGGGAGTCGATCCAGGCCACCGAGGTGAAGGAGCTGCTGCTCACCCTGGCCGGCCTGCCGTCATGAGCGTCGGCACCGATCCGGGCACCGACGCCGAGCTGGCCCGCCGGTGCGAGGCCGCGCTGGTCGCGTACCTGGACCGGCAGCGGCCGCACTGGCCGGACGGCACCCCGGCGGGTGTGCTCGACGCGGTCCGCCGGTTCGTCCTCTCCGGTGGCAAACGGCTGCGGCCGATGTTCTGCTACTGGGGCTGGCGCGGCGCCGGGCAGCCGGACACCCCGCAGATCGTCATCGCGGCGGCCGCCCTGGAGCTGTTCCACGCGTTCGCGCTGATCCACGACGACATCATGGACGGCAGCACCCTGCGCCGCGGGCAGCCGACCGTGCACCGGCACTTCGCCGAGGTGCACACCCGGCACTCCTGGCGTGGCGAGGCCACCCGCTACGGCCACAGCGCGGCCCTGCTCTGCGGCGACCTCTGCGCGGCCTGGGCCGACCAGTTGCTGCACGAGTCCGGGTTGCCGATCGACTGGATCCACCGCGGCTACCGGCTCTTCACGGTGATGCGCACCGAGGTCATCGCCGGGCAGTACCTGGACCTGGTCTCCGGCGTGGGCGACGGCTCGGTGGCGGGCGCCCTGACCGTCATCCGGATGAAGGCGGCCCGCTACACGGTGACCCGCCCGCTGCAGATCGGCGCGGCGCTGGCCGGTGGCGACCCGGCGCTGCAGGACGCGCTGCAGGCGTTCGGGGACCCGCTGGGCGACGCCTTCCAGCTGCGCGACGACGTGCTGGGTGTCTTCGGCGACCCGGCCGTCACCGGCAAACCGGTCATCGACGACCTGCGCGAGGGCAAGCCCACCGTCATGGTGGCGATGGCCCGGGACCGCGCCGACCGGGCCCAGGCGGCCCGGATCCGCCGGCTCTTCGGCGACCCGGAGCTGGACGAGGCCGGCGCCGCCGAGCTGCGGTCGATCATCACCGCGACCGGCGCCCGGGAACGCACCGAGGACCTGATCGCGCAGCGCGCCGCCCAGGCGACGGCCGCGCTCGCCGACGCGCCGCTGACCGGCGAGGCCCGCGAGGCCCTTGCCGGGCTGGCCGCCTCCGTGGTGGTCCGCAGACACTGAGCCGTCACCCCGCGCGCCGGACCGCCGTGGCGAGGGCCGCCGTCATCGCGATGACAGCGCAGGCCCCCGCGGCGCCGGCCAGCTGCTGGCACGGCACGACCACCGGCGACCACACCGAGAGCCGGCCCAGCGCGGCCCAGATGCCCGCCAGGTTCAGCAGCGTGACGGCCGCGCCGAGCACCGCACCGACCCCGACCACCAGCAGGGCTTCGACCGTGACCAGCCGCAGCAGCTGACCGCGGGTCGCCCCGGCCAGGCGCAGTGCGGCGAACTCCGGCACCCGGCCCGTGGTCGCCATGACGAGCGTGTTGGCCAGAGCGATGGCCGTGTAGAGCAACGCGATGCCGAGCACCACGAGAAAGCCCACCCGGGTCTGCCGTCCGGTGCGCGGCGCCTGCTCCGCGAGCCACTGCTCCCGGGTCAGGCCGAGCCCGGCCACGAGCGACCGCTCGGCAACCGTCATCTCCAGGCGATCCGGTGCCACGCCCGGGGCGTTGGCCCGGGTCAGGTACGCGCCGTCGCTGCCCGTACCGGCCGCGAGGACCGCCGCGATGCGCAATGTCCGCGGCGTCCCGTCGCCCAGCCACACGTCGATCCGGCTGCCCACCGTGTGCTGCGCCCACTCGTCGGTCACCACGATGCTGGAGTCGTCCAGCTCGGCCAGGCTGCCCGCGACCACCGGCAGACGCCGGACCGCGGCCAGCGCGCCCGCGTCCACGGCCGACGCCGGGAAGCCGACCAGCGCCACGCCCTCCTCCAGGACGTAGACCGCCGTCTGCGCGCTGGTCATGACGGTGGCACCCGGTACGGCCCGGGCCCTCGCCACCGTGGCGGCGTCCGGATGCTCGACGATCACGTCGGCCCGGGTCCGCTCGCGCAGCTCGGTGGCCTTCGCGGTGGTGATGGTGGCCGTGGCGCCCAGCAGCGAGCCGGTCAACGCCACCGTGATCAGCACCGGCGCCGCGATCGCCGCGGTGCGCCGGATCCCCGCGGCGGCGTTCTCGCGGGCCAGCAGGCCGGTCACGGCGGGCAGCCGAACGGCGCGGACCAGCGGCCGGACCACGAGCGGCGCCAGCAGGGCCACGGCGGTGATCAGCAGCATCGGCTGGGTGGTGTAGGTCTTGCGGTGAAGGGCCTCGCCGGGCTCCACCACCACGCGCCAGACCAGCAGCCCCAGCCCGGTCGCCAGCACGAGCCCACCCACGATCCGGCGTCCCGGCGGCATGCTGCCGGTGTCCACCGCGGCCTCCCGCAGCGTCTCCAGCGGCCCGACCCGCCCGGCCCGTACGGCGGCGGTCACCGCCCCGGCCAGCGCCACCAGCAGCCCGGTCCAGAAGGCGACGTGGAACGGCCAGCGGTGCGCGCCGATGACGAACCACGGTGGCGCGAGCCGCTCGTCGACCAGCAACCGGGCCAGCAGGGGCGCACCCTGGGCGCCCATCCCACAGCCCGCGGCCGACGCCAGCACACCGACCACCGCCGCCTCCGCGAGCACCATCCGGCGCACCTGACCCGGCGTCGCCCCGGCGCTCCGCAGCAGGCCGAGCTCCCGGCGGCGCTGGGCGACCGCGAAGGCGAACGTGGACGCCACCACGAACACCGACACGAACGTGGTGATCCCGCCGGCCGTGCCGAGCAGGGCGTTCACCGTCATCAGGGCCTCGGCGTCGCGATCGGGGCCGGGATCGGCCCGGCGCCGCTCGTCGCCGGTCAGCACCTGGATCCCCGGTGCGGCCCCGATCAGCGTCCGGACCGAGCCGGGGTCGGCGTCCACGACGAGGTTGTCGATCCGCGGGGACAAGCGCGCGGCCTCCGCGTCGGTGAAGAACACCGCCCGCTCGTACCCCGCGGGCTCGACCGTCCCCACCACCCGGCGGTCCTGCATCTCCGAGCCGAGCGAGGCCGGATCGCCGCTCACCACGACCTCGCCCGGCGCGGCGGGTGCGCGGCCCGCCGTGAGCCGGTAGCCGCCGAACCGGGCCACCGCCCACGGATGACCGGTGAAACCGTCGCGCACCGCGAACGACCGGTCGGCGACAGCCGGTACGGCCGCCGCCAGCCGCGCCGCGACCCCGGCCGTGACGCCCCGGTAGTTCGCGAGCGGCCGGTGCTTGTCACCGACCCGCAACTCGTCCGGTCCGCGTACCACGACCGGGGCGCCGGCCAGCCGTTCCGGCCGCTGCGCGGGAGCCTCCAAGGTGGACGCCAGGGCGAGGCCCATGGTGGCCAGCAGAGCCACGCCGAGCGTCAGGGCGACGAAGCTGCCGGTCAGCGTCGCCCAGCGCGTACGCAGGCTCGCCAGTGTCACGATCATCGCTTCACCCTGCCGACGCCGGCGCCGCCGCACAGTCTCCCGGAGAGGAGTCTTCCCGGTAGCGCTGGCACTACGGTCTACGGTGTGCCGCGTGAACGTGTGGCAGGCATTGGGCAGCCGCCGTTTCCTGCTGTCCGCGTGGCCGTGGCGCGCCGCGGCCTATCTGCTCGGCGGCGCCCTGACCGGCGCTCTGGTACTGCTGGCCGGGCTGCTGTTGCTGACCGCCGGTGCGCTGGTCATGCTGGGCCCCGCCGCCTTCACCCTGTCCGGCCTGCCCGTCGCGCGGGCCGAACGCCGGGTGCGGCGGCTCCTCGACGACCGGCCGTTGCCGGACGCCCACCGGACCCCGCCCCGGCCGGGCCCGCGGTCCTGGCTGCACACCCGCTACACCGAGCCGGTGACCTGGCGCGAACTCGGCCACGCGCTGCTGCTCGCGCTGCTCTGGCCGGTCGACGTGCTCGCGGTGGTGCTCACCGTCGCGGTGCCGCTGGCGCTGCTCGCCACCCCGATCCTGCTGGGCGTGGACGGCGACCAGGTCAACGTGCTCAAGGCCTGGCCGGTGAGCTCGTGGCCGCTCGCGGTGGCCGTCGCCGCCGTCGCCGTGCCGGTGTTCGCGCCGGCCGCGTACGGGATGACGGTTTACGCCGGGGCCCGCGCCGCGCTGGCCCGGACCCTGCTCACCGGCCCGGACGCGCTGATCACCGAGCTGACCCGCTCACGCGTCCGGCTGGTCGACGCCTTCGAGGCCGAACGCGCGCGCATCGAACGGGACCTGCACGACGGCGCCCAGCAGCGGCTGGTCGCGCTGACCATGATGCTCGGACTGGCCCGCCTCGACGCACCCGCCGGTCCGCTCACCACCCAGCTGACCCGGGCCCAGGACGAGGCCGAGCTGGCCCTGACCGAGCTGCGCGAGCTGATCCGCGGCATCCACCCGCCGCTGCTGACCGACTTCGGCCTGCCCGCCGCGGTGGCCGAGCTCGCCGACCGCTCGGTGCTCCCGGTCGTCGTCGGCCTGGACCTGCCGGAACGCTTCCCGGCCCCGATCGAGTCGACCGCCTGGTTCGTCGTCTGCGAGGCGATGGCCAACCTGACCCGGCACAGCGGGGCCGCGCAGGCGGAGATCACCGGCGGCTACGCGGACGGCACGCTGACCGTCCGGGTACGCGACGACGGCCGCGGCGGCGCCGACCCGGACGGTGGCACCGGGCTGCTCCGGCTGGGTGACCGGGTGTCCGTGGTCGATGGGAGACTGACCCTGTCCAGCCCGCCCGGCGGCCCGACCGTCCTGACCGTGGAGCTCCCGTGCCGGCCACTGCCACCCTGCGCGTAGTCCTCGCGGAGGACAGTGTCCTGCTCCGCGAGGGACTCGCCGGGCTGCTGGCCCGCTTCGGTCACGAGGTCGTGGCCGCGATAGACGACGCCGCCGCGCTACGGGAAGCAGTGGAGACCGGCCGTCCCGACATCGTGGTGACCGACGTGCGGATGCCGCCCGGCTTCACCGACGAGGGACTGCGCGCCGCGGTCGAGCTGCGCCGCCGCCACCCGGCCCTGCCGATCCTGGTGCTGAGCCAGTACGTGGAGACCACGTACGCCACCCACCTGCTCGACTCCGGCGACGGCACCGGCGTGGGCTACCTCCTCAAGGACCGGATCGGCCGGGTCGAGGAGTTCGTCGAGGCGCTGCACCGGGTCGCGGACGGCGGCACGGTCGTCGACCCGGAGGTCGTGCGGCAGCTGCTGCGCCGCCGCCGGGACCCGCTGGGCGCGCTCACACCCCGCGAGCGGGAGGTGCTCGCGCTCATCGCCGAGGGCCGCTCCAACGCGGCGATCGCTGCGCGGCTGGTGGTCACCGAAGCGGCCGTGGCCAAGCACATCCGGGCCATCCTGCAGAAACTCGACCTGCCCCAGGACGAGCAGGACCACCGCCGCGTCCTGGCCGTCCTCGCCTACCTGCGCGCCTGACCGCCAGGTCTCAGGTGGTCAGCTGGCGACGGACGTCGGCGGAATCGTGCCACGGTGGTAGAAGTCGCGCAGTTCACCTTCGGTCATTGGAGTTCTCCTTCGAGGTGACGAGCGCTGTCAGTAGAGGTAGCGGCCCTGGCGGCCGTGGTATTCGCCGGTGGGACCGTCCGGCCCGATCAGGGCCAGGGCGACGGTGGCGTCCGTACCCTCGGTGACGGTGTGGTGTCCGTTGTGGCTGTTGAGGTCCGTGGCGGTGGATCCGGGGTCGGAGGCGTTGATCCGCATGCCGGGCAGGTTCCGGGTCGAGCAGGGCGCGCGGGAAGCCCAGCCCCGAGGCGACGTTGACGATGACCGGGCTGGCGGATCGCTTCAGCAGCGGCAGAGCGGCCTGGGTCACCCGTACGACACCGAAGACGTTGGTCTCGAACGCCACCCGCATCGCCTCGACGTCCAAGTCGTCGAGGCCCCACGACGGACCGACGACGGCCGCGTTGTTGATCAGCACATCGAGTTCCGGCAGCGACGCGATCGCCTTGTCGACGCTGTCCTGATCGGTGACGTCGAGCTGGACCGGGATCGCGCCGTACTCCCGGGCGGCGCCGGCTCTGGTCAGACGCGCATCCCGGCGTACACGGTGTGGCCGGCGGCGATCAGGCGGCGGGTGGTCTCCAGTCCGAGGCCCTTGTTCGCCCCGTTCACCAAGGTTGTCGTCATGCCTCGATGCTGCAACGCCGTCCGGCCGGTGGGCAGGCGTCGTTGGACGGTAGGACCGGCAATACCACCGGCGCATTCGCAGTCGGTGGGATCATGGCGCTGCTCGCCGGGATCAGCGTCGACTACATCGTCCGGCTGGAGCAGGGCCGCGCACGCAACCCCTCGCCGCAGCTGCTGTCCGCGCTTCCCCGGGCCCTGCGGCTCAGCGACGCGGAACGGGAGCACCTGTTCCGGGTCGCCGGGGCGGCCCTCCCGCCGAAGGGAAGCGTGCCCCGCCTGGTCACGCCGACCGCCCAGCGGATGGTCGACCGCTTCCGCAACGCGCCGGTCGCGGCGGCGATGCACACCGCGAGCTACGAGCTGGTGCTGTGGAACCCGCTCTGGGCCGTGCTGTTCGGGGATCCGTCGAGCCAGCCCCGGCTCGAGCGCAACGTCGCCTGGATGTACTTCGCTCGCTCGATCCCGGTGACGCACACCCCGACTGCGACAACTTCACCGGCGGCCCCGGCGACCAGACGATCGTGCTGATGACGGCCGCACCCGGCTCGGAGGACGAGCAGAAACTGGATCTGCTGCGCGTCGTCGGGCTCCAGAAACTGCAGGATCGGCCGATATGACACCGATCGGCGTCGGCATCGTCGGGCTCAGCGCCGGCGGTGGCTGGGCGGCCGGGGCCCACCTGCCCGCGCTGGCCGCCGTCGACGGCATCGAGCTCCGCGCGCTGGCGACGAGCTCCGAAGCCTCGGCCCGCGCCGCCGCGGCGGCCTATCACGTACCCGCGTACGCGTCGGTCGAGCAGCTCGCCGCCGACGAGAACGTCGACCTCGTCGTCGTCGCCGTCAAAGTGCCTCACCACCGTGCCCTCGTGCTGCCGGCGCTGGCGGCGGGAACGCCGGTGCTCTGCGAATGGCCGCTCGCCGTCGATCTGCGCGAGGCCGAGGAGATGGCGCGCGCCGCCGGAGAGACGCGGACGTTCGCCGGCCTCCAGGGGCGCTCGTCGCCCACCTTTCGCTGGCTGACCGATCTCCTTTCCCAGGGGTACCTGGGTGAAGTCCTATCCGCCACGGTCGTGGCCTCCTCCACCGAGTGGGGAACACCGGTGTCCCCGCGGCAGGTGTACACGCTCGACCGCACGCTCGGATCGACGATGCTGACCATCGCGTTCGGGCACGCGATCGACCTGGTGTCGATGATGATCGGGGAGCTGCGGGAGGTGGTCGCCACGACCGCGACCCGCCGGCCACGGGTGCCACTGGGCGACACCGGCGAGGTCGTTCCCATGACCGCCGAGGATCAGATCGCGATCTCCGGCACCGTGACGGGCGGGGCCCTCCTGTCCGTCCACCACCGCGGAGGCGCGGTCTCAGATGCCGGCTACTCCCTGACCGTCGACGGCACCGAAGGACGGCTCCAGGTCGCCGCGGGCGAGTTCCCGCACCTCGGTCCCGTCGCGGTACGAGGTGCCCGGGGCCGGAATCCCCTGACCGAGCTGACCCTGCCCAGCGGCTACGACCTCTATCCCGGCCTCGCGGGCACCGTGAGCCACTCGCTGGCGCACGCCTACGCCACGATCCGGGACGACCTGCTCAACGGCACCACGGTTGCTCCCGACTTCCACCACGCCGTCGAACGTCACCGGCTCCTGGACGCGATCGTGCGCTCCGCCGCGTCGGGACAACGGGTGACTCTTCCCACGAGGGCGGCGCTGTCCCGGAGCGCAGCAGCTGGCTCGCCCCGGACGGCGGCTGGGGCCTGGGGTGCCGCCGGTGCTGCTGGCCCAGCTCATGACCGCGGAACCCGGTCCGGTGCTCGGCCCCTACCTGCGGCGCAGCTTCGGCGCGTACACCTCCGCGGACATCCCGCTCCGCGGCGCCGACGTGACGGTCACCGCGCCCACCACGCTGGACTCTCTTCGCCGGGGATCTGCTGTTCCCATCGGCGGCACCCCGATGATCTGGTCGGGGCCGGTCGGGAACCGGGTCGCGGCCTGCGACCGGATGATGGCCCTGGACCCCCTGATCGCGGGCCGTGGCGGTCGCTCTTTGGCCCGATGGACCGCGGGCCGCGGCCAGTGATCGTTCTTTCTCGCTTGATCAGTCGCGGGTCGCGGCCACCGGTTGGCCGTCCTGGGTTGTTGCCGGCGCGTCCCCGGGTGGCAGGCCGGGCGCCGGCGGCGTGCCCGGGATCTCGCCGCGGGCCACCGCGCCCGGCGCCTGCTCGCGGTCGATTCCGGCCGCGGCGTAGGCGTCCGCCTCGTCCAGTGTCTCCGCCTCCAGCAGCCGGTGCGCCAGCGCGCTCAACTGCTCGCGGTGCCCCCGCAGCAGGCCCAGCGCCTCGTCGTAGCACTCGTCCACGATCTTGCGGACCTCGGCGTCGACCAGCTCCTTGGTGGCCGGCGCGACGCCGTCGAGGCCCAGCGGCGACTCGCTGCCCGGCGGCGGCAGCACCGTCACCGGGCCGATCGCCTCGGACATGCCCCAGCGCCCCACCATCTGCCGGGCGGTGCTGCTGACCTGGTCGAGGTCGCTCTCGGCGCCGGTGGTCATGTCGCCGTACACGACCTCCTCGGCCGCCCGCCCGCCGAGCGCGCCGATGATCCGGCCCCGCAGGTACTTCGCCGAGTAGCCGTACCGGTCGGCCGAAGGGCTCTGGAAGGTCACGCCCAGGGCCTGCCCGCGCGGGATGATCGAGATCTTGCGGACCGGGTCGGCGCCCGGCGTGAGCATGCCGAGCAGCGCGTGGCCGGACTCGTGGAACGCCGTGCGTTCCTTCTCCTCCGGGGTCAGCATGATGCCGCGGACCGTGCCGAGCACGATCTTCTCCAGCGCGTCGCTGAAGTCGGCCACGGCCACCTGCTCGTGCTTGCGCCGGGCGGCCAGCAGTGCGGCCTCGTTCACCAGGTTCTTCAGGTCGGCGCCGACCATGCCCGGCGTCGCCGAGGCGATCGCGCCCAGCTCCACCTCGGGCGCGACCGGCACGCCGCGGGTGTGCACCTCGAGGATCTTGCGCCGGCCGTTGAGGTCGGGCGGGCTGACCGTGACCCGGCGGTCGAACCTGCCGGGGCGCAGCAGGGCCTGGTCGAGGATCTCCGGCCGGTTGGTGGCCGCGAGCACCACGACGCCCTCGCTGCCGGTGAAGCCGTCCATCTCGGTGAGGGTCTGCTCGCGTTCGTCGTTGCCGCCGAGCGACTGCGCGCCGCCGCGGGCCCGGCCGATCGCGTCCAGCTCGTCGATGAAGATGATGGCCGGGGAGACCTTCTTGGCCTGCTCGAACAGGTCCCGCACGCGGCTGGCGCCGACCCCGACGATCATCTCGATGAACTCGGAGGCGGAGATCGAGAAGAACGGCACCTTGGCCTCGCCGGCCACCGCCCGGGCCAGCAGCGTCTTGCCCGTGCCGGGCGGGCCGGACAGCAGCACGCCGTGCGGGATCTGCGCGCCGAGCCTGCGGTACTTCTCCGGCTCGCGCAGGAAGTCGACGATCTCGGTGACCTCCTGCTCCACCTCCTCGATGCCGGCCACGTCGGCGAACGTCGTACGCGGGCCGCCCTCGGGTTGATAGAGCTTGGCCCGCGACTTGCCGAACCCGCCGATGCCGCCGCCGGCCCCGGCGGCGGCCCGGCGCAGGAACCAGATGAACAGCCCGACCAGCAGCAGGGTCGGCCCGAAACCGAGCAGCACCTGCTGCCAGATCGGCCGCGGCGCGTCCGGCGGGTTGGCATTCACCGGTACGCCGTTCGCCTGCAACTTGGCGAACAGGTTGTCCTCGGCGAACGACGGCCGCTGCGTGGTGAACCGGTCGACCTGCTCGGCCTTGCCACCGACCGGCGTGTACGACGTCTTCGTGGTGAACGTGCCCTCGATGGTGTCCGCCGTCGAGGTGATGTCCGCGACGTTCTTCGCGTCGACCTGAGTCAGGAAGAACGTGTACGACACCGCGGTGCGCGGCTCGGGCGCCAGCAGGGTCGAGGAGATGATCCAGTTGAGCGCGAGCAGCACCAGCAGCATCCAGCCGAAGCGCTGCCAGGCCGGACGCGGCGTCTTGGCACCGTTGCTGCCCGGCGGCGCACCCTCGACCCGCCACGGCGGCGGGGCGGGCGGACGGTCGTCGCCGGCGCGGCCGGAGCCGCCGGCACGGGACAGCGGCCCGCTGGGACGACCGCTCTGCTCAGGGCCGGGGGTGCTCATGGTGGCGACGCTACTCGCGGCGGGTGCCCGGTTGCCTGCGACGTGATGAGGGCGACGCTCTTCGATTGTTCACCCAGAATTTCGCAACGTTCTCATGTTCCGTACCCGTCGTCTCCATCGAGGGGGCAACCATGATCGAACGAGAACGGCGCACCGCGTTCGCACGCCGTGACGCGGTGCGGGGACACGCGGCCGGAACGCCGCGCGCCACCGCCGACGCCCGGGCCCGACGGCACGCGGCGACCGCGGCACGACTGCGGCCGGAGCGTGTCCTGAACCGGGAGCAGGTGCTGTGAGCAAGCGTGCGAGCCGTGGAGCGCAGACGACAGGGGAGCAGGGCGACCGTGCCCCCGCGCCGGCGAAGAAGGGCCGTACGAGGCGTTCGCCGCGCTGGGCGCTGTGGTGTGTGGTGGTCGGCGCGCTGCTGATGGCGGGCAGCGGGGCGGCGGTCGCGGGCACCCGGGTGCTGCTGGGCACGGCCACCGAGACGGTCACCCAGCAGAACCTGCTGGGCGAGACCCGGGTGGAGACCAAGCGGGTCAGCGTCAAGGGCGCGAAGACGATCCTGCTGGTGGGCCTGGACACCCGGCCCGGCCAGGATCCGAGCAAGCCGACCCGGTCGGACTCGATCATCCTGTTGCACATCCCGGCCGACCACAAACAGGCGTACCTGGTGTCGCTGCCACGCGACAGCTACGTACGGATCCCGGAATTCGACAACGGCGCACAGCGGTACGCCGGCGGCCGCAACAAGATCAACGCAGCGTTCGCGTACGGCAGCCGCGGCCTGACCGGCCAGAAGGCCCTCACCGGCGGCTTCACCCTGCTGGCCAAAACGGTGAAGAGCCTCACCGGCATCACCCCCGACGCCGGCGCGATCATCGACTTCCAGGGCTTCCGCCAGGTGGTCGACGTCCTCGGCAAGGTCTGCATGTACGTGGACACCACCACAACATCGATCCACTACGGCCACGACAACAAGACAGGAAAACTGACGGCGCCGTACCGGATCAACCCGGACGGCACCCTGCGGGCCAAGATCCCCGGCGTGACCCCGAACATCTACCGCAAGGGCAACCGCTGCTTCACCCCGTCAGAGGCGCTGGACTTCGTCCGCCAGCGCGACCTGCTGGAGGACGACAGCTACGACTACGGCCGCCAGCGCCACCAGCAGCAGTTCCTGAAGGCGCTGATCAAGAACATCATGGACAGCGGGCTGGACTCCCCGACAAAGCTGCCGGGCCTGCTGAAAGCGGTCGGCAGGACCATGACGGTCGACGACGGCGGCATCCCTTTGCAGGACTGGGTGTTCGCCCTGCGGGGGATCCGCCCGGAAGACCTGATCACCATCAAAACCAACAACGGCAAATTCAACAGCGAGAACATCCCGGGCGTGGGCAGCGCGGAGATCCTCAGCGACACGAGCATGGATCTGCTGAAGTCGGTGAAGACCGACTCTGTCGACGAGTTCGTCATCGCCAATCCCAGCTGGGTGACCCGTAGCTGAGCAGCGTCAACGCGGACGGCGGCCGGCCCGGCCCTACGGCCGGACGTCGGCGCGGCTCGGGCAGAGACCAAGCCGTTTCCACGCGCTCAAGGCGCCCAAATCTGAGTAGTGGCTGAGAACCCCTCAGCGTCGCCTAAGCCGGGCCGCAGAGACTGCGACCATGGGGTCGGAGTCATGATGGTCAATGGACGGGTCCGGCTCGTCGCGGGAACCTGGCTGATTGCCTACGTCGTGGTCCACGTCTGGTGGGCGGTCCGTGGCGGGCCGTATTTCCTGCAGGGTCGCGAGTCGTACTACCCGGGCGGATGGGTCCCCGTCGTTCTGGGCGTCCTCGCGGCGGTCGGGTGCCTCGTCGCCGCTGCTGCCGATCGCCGCGAGGTGAAGGACAGCAGCCGCTACGTGCTCGCCGCGTTCAACGCCGCGGCAGGCGCTGCCATGTGTGTGTATTCGTTTCTGTTCCCGGTGATCGTCGTGGTGCTGCTGTTCGAGGGCGCCCGGCCGGGCGCAGTCGCCAGTCTGCTGGCGACCGGCAGCGGCGTCGCCGGGGGAGTCCTCTGCCTGATCATCGCGGCCGGCGAGCGGCGGCTGGCCGCCCGTCCCTGCGAGTCCTGCGGCCGGGTCCACGGCAGGTCGCCGGAGAGCCGGGCGGAGCAGGCACCCGGCTGGGCCTTCATCGGCGCCTACCTGGCCGTGACCGGGTACGTGGCCCGGATGAGCGTGTGGCTCAACGACACGATCGCCGACCGGTGGCCGGCTCCGGGGAGCCGGGCGAACGGCCCGTCGTTGACCGCGCTGGTGGTCTTCCTGGTCCTGATGAGCCTGGCCGGCACGTTGCTGCCGCTGGCCCTGGTGCACCGCTGGGGCCGGATCTGGCCGGCCTGGACGGGCCCGCTGCGTGGTCGGGCGGTGCCGCGCTGGCTGGTGCTCGGCACCGGCTTGTTCATGGGGGCGAGCCTGACCGCGTACTTCGGCATCGCCGGGATGATCGCCTGGATCCGCGGTGACTTCGGCGGCCCCTTCCTGCCGTTGCTGCTGGAGATGGGCGGTTACACACTCTGGGGTGCCGGGTTGCTGGTGGCCGCCGCGTCCTACTTCGCGCTGACCCGGCCTCCGTGCCCGCGGCCGGCGACTGTGCGAGGCTGATGGACCGATGGACGTCTACAGCGCGGTACGGACGAGGCGGTCGATCCGCCGATTCACCGACCAGCCCGTCCCCCGCGAGGTTCTCGAGCGAGTGCTCGCCGCGGCCGTCGCTGCCCCGTCCGGCAGCAACGTGCAGCCATGGCATGTCTATGTCCTGGTCGGCAACTCGCTGGCCCGGCTGAAGAGGACCGTTGCCGGTCGGGTCGCCGCCGGCGACTCCGGCGACGAGCGGGAGTTCGCGCACTACCCGCCCGAGCTGCGCCCGCCCTACCCCGGACGCATGGCGGCGCTGGGGGAGACCCTGTACGGCTCGCGCGGGATCGCCCGCGGCGACGGCGCCGGACGAGCCCGGATCCGGGCCGAGAACTGGAACTGCTTCGGCGCCGGCACCGCACTGTTCTGCTACCTGGACCGGGACATGCCGGCGCCGCGCTGGGCCGATGTGGGCATCTACCTCCAGACGGTGATGTTGCTGGTCCGGGCCGAAGGGCTGGACAGTTGCACCCAGGAGGTGTGGGCGGAGTACCACCGCAGCGTCGCGGAGGTGACCGCCCCACCGCCCGAGCGGATGCTGCTCTGCGGCATGTCGATCGGCTTCGCCGATCCGGCGTTCACGCCTCCGCGTGTCCGCCGCGCACCCTTGTCGGAGACCGTGACATTCGTGGACTGACGTCTCCCCGCGGGCTGGTGTCCCGGTGAAAGGACAGCTCACGTCAGGCCGGGGCGAGCAGACAGAACTCGTTGCCCTCCGGATCGGCGAGAACCGTCCACGGGACCTCGTCCGGGCTCAGGTCGACTGCGGTGGCGCCGAGGGCCCGCAGCCTGGCTGCCTCCGCAGCCGGGTCGTCGCCCGGGTACGGGCGCACATCGAGGTGAACGCGGTTCCACCCGGTCTTCGTATCAGGTGTACGCAGGAACAGCAGATAGGGACCGACGCCCTTGGCGGAGCGCAGCACCGCGTTGTCGTCGGTCACCTTGTGCACGGTCCAGTCCATGGCCTCGCCCCAGAAGCGGGCCATGGCGCGCGGGTCCGCGCAGTCCACCACGACCGAGGCGATCGGCCCGGTGTCCTCGTACAGCGAGTCCAGCACGCAGAATTCGTTGCCTTCCGGGTCGGTCATGACCGTCCACGGGACGTCACCCTGGCCGATGTCGGCGGGTGTCGCGCCGAGGCCGGTCAGCCGCGCGACGAGTTCCGCCCGGTGAGCCGCTGAGGTGGTGGCGAGGTCGAGGTGGACGCGGTTCTTCACCGTCTTGGGCTCCGGGGAGGTGACGAGGTCGACGCAGACGGCGACCGGATCGGGGTAGACGAACCCTCCGGGCTCGAGGTTGGTCACGCCGGGACCCTCGCTGGACAGCTCCCAGCCGAGCGCCCCGGCCCAGAAGCCGCCGAGCGCGGAGTCGTCCCAGGCCTTCATGGTGATCTGCACGAGCCGCGTCGCCATGCCGACGATGCTAGCGGCCGTGCCGCACGACGGACTTGTCCTCGGTGGCGTCGAGGAGGTCGAGGACGGCCCGGGCCATGGCGGCCCGGTTGGCGAAGAGGTCGCGCATCTCCCGCCCGGCCCCGGCGTTCCGGTGCTCGTACGGGATCGACGGGATGGCGTGAAAGAGCGTCGTGGCGATCGCGTGCGCCCGGCGTACCTGATGGACCGGGACCATGCACCCCTCGTCCCGCAGGCCCTGCACATAGGCCGGCAGGCACGCCTCCTCGAGGTCCGGGAACGTCCGGGCCGGACGCTGTCCGAGCTGGATCTCGCCCAGCAGGAGCTGCCCCAGGTCGAACCCGACGGGCGCGGTGCCCCAGAACCCGAAGTCGATCAGGACGATGTCGTCGCCGAGGGAGGTGTGCAGCAGGTTGTCGGTGCAGGCGTCGCCGTGCGCGGTCATCACGGGAAGGGACTCCAGCTCGTCGACCAGCTCGGGCAGGGCGGCCGCGGCGCGGAGGATCCTCCGGCGCAGATCCGGATCGAACGTCGCGGCAACGTTCGGCTGCTGCCACAGGTCCTCCCCGAGGAGGTCCGGTACGACGTTGACGCCCAGCCAGTGCTCGGCGAACCGCCGCACGGTCCGGCCCACCGGGACCTGCGCGGCCAGCGGAGCCACGGACGCGCTGGCGGCGAGCCGTCCCAGCAGGTAGGCCGCGTGCCGATGGTGCCCGGCGCCCCACTGGAGAGTGCGCGCCGGGACGCGGTCGAGCCAGATGGCCGCGGACTCGTCGTCCAGGTCGGTCACCAGACGGGCGTGGGGAAGGCTGATCCCGTGGGGCAGGCGCCGGCCGAGGTCGCCCCGGTAGACGTCCGGCTCGGTCCGCCAGGGCAACAGTGGCGCCAGCTGCGCGCGCAGCGGCGCGGGCACCTGCTCGGACAGCGGTGACCGGGTCCAGGCCTGAACGAGCTTGACGAAGAAGGCGTAGTCCCGGGTCCGGCCGGTGTCGTCGGCTGCGACGCCGCTGACCAGATAACGAGCCGCCGTGGTCAAGGCCGGCCGGGAGTACGGGTGGGCCTCCAGCCGGACGGTCAGGAGGTGCATCCGCCGGCCGGACTGCGCCGCCACCATCGCCTCGAGCTCTGACACCGGTCGCGGGCCCAGGCCGAGGCCGGTGAGCGTGGCGGGATCGACATCGCTGGTGATCCTCGGCATGGCTCACGTCGCAATGCCGCCGGCGGGCACGACCAGCCCGCGAACTGTGAACTCCTCGACGTGGGGCGGCACGAACGGCGCGTCCGGTGCCTGCGCGGCGAGGATCGGCCCGACGAGCTCTCGATCGGCGCGCTCGCTGGCCGCCCGTTCGGTCCACACCTCCAGCACCTGGAAGCCACCCTCGGTGGCCCGGCACAGGTGCACGATCAGCCCGTCGACGTCCCCGCCGGTGCGGCGCAGCAGCTCGGCATGGGTGGCGTCGTAGATCTCGGCCGGGGCCGGTACGTCGACGACGTGCGCGTAGTAGGTCATGACCGCTCCTTCGGAGACGAGGCACCGGCGTCCGTGGTGGTCGAGGGACGAGCTGACCGGTCCGGCCCCGCGTCGCGCGCGAACGTCCCGGCCAGCTTCGCCGCCCCCGGCCCGCTCAGCTCGGCCAACGCGGCCGGCCGGCCCGACACCAGCAGCAGAAGCGCCGAGACCGGTCCGTTCACCCGCAGGCCGCCGCCGGCGCGCCACGGCGCGTCGGTCGCCACCAGTTCGAAGCCCCGCAGCCGGCGCCGGGCCCAGAACGGGAAGGGCTGCGCCCAGATCCGGGTCGCGGCGATCGCGGCCGGTGCTGCCGGCATCGGGTACGGCCGTCCGAGCGGCCGGGCGATGTCCTGGGCGTGGCACAGAATGTCGATCATCGGCTCGACCTCGGTGATGAACGGGGCGGTGCGGCGGGATCCGACCATGGCCCGCAACCGCCGCGGAAACTCGTGCACGGGTAGCCGCGCCTGCCTGACGGCGGTGTCGCGGACCATCCGGTTGAAGCTGCCACCGGAGCGGACCAGCGAACCGGTCGCCGAGAGCAGCCCGGTGTGGGCCAGCGTCAGGTGCGCGGCGACGTCACGTACGGTCCAGGCCCGGCACAGCGACGGCGTACGCCAATCGGACTCGCTGAGGTCCTCCAGCAGATCGGCCAGGCGGCTGCGTTCGTCGTCGATCACCCGCCAGACGGCATCCGCGTCCATGGGCACCTCCAACTAGTTCGACAATGGTACCATCCTGATTCGATGTTCGAACTATTGTCAAGGGGTTCACGCATGCCGGGTCCACCGGACGGACAGGTCTCCGACACCGATACGACCGCCTCGGCCGACGACGGCGCGCTCAACATCGGGCTGCTGTGCTTCATCGTCCAGCGCGCCATGGAGGACCGGGTGCTCGCCGACCTCGCCGCGGCCGGCTTCGACGACATCACGGTCGCCCAAGCGCGCGTGCTCGCCCGGGTCGGCGCCAAGGGCACCCGGGTCACCGACCTGGCCGAGCGGGCGCGCGTCACCAAGCAGACCGTGACCTTCACGGTCGACCAGCTCGAGCGGGCCGGCTACGTACGCCGCATCCCGGACGCCACCGACGCCCGCGCCCGCCTGGTCGTCTTCGCCGACCGCGGCCTGCAAGCACAACAGGTGGCCCGTCGCACCGAACGAAAAGTCCAGCAGGAATGGACCGACCACCTGGGCCGGCGAACCACGATCCGGCTCCACGAGATCCTCACCAAACTCCGCGAGATAACCGACCCGTATCAATAGCCACCCACCCGAAAGGAGGCGGGGGAATGGCCGGCAGGGTGGCGCAACACTGCGGTCGGCGTTCAGGGTCCTGCGTAGGAGTTCGGCGTCGACCCCCGGCCTGCCCGCCTATGCCTCGCTGGCAGGAGATCGCTGACTACGGTCAAGGCTTCGTACAGGCCTTGTCGACCTTCTGACCCGCCGCGTCGAACGACGGACTCATCGCCGCCTGGACCGGGTCGGCGGCAGCGGCCGCCTTCGACGCCTCGGCCGATAGTCCATCCAGCGCGTCGCCCAGCTCGCCGTCGCCGGAAGCGGCGAGATCGCTCAGCGCGGCGGCCAGGCCCGTCATCACCCTCTTGCCTTCCGCCGGCGGCACCTTCCCGCCGGGAGCGACCACCCGTTTGAGCTCCTCATTCAACGCCGCCTTGGCCGCAGCCACTTTCTCGCACAGCGCCGCAGTCCCTCCCGTCGCAGCGGCCGAAGCCGACGCCGCAGGCCCGTCGACGGGAGCGGAGCTGGGCGCCACGGACGACGTGGACGCTGCGGGCGCAGCCGTGCCGGCCTGAGGGGGCTCATCCGAGGAGCACCCACTGAGGAGCGCAACGGCAACGGCACCAATGGCCCAGGAGATCGTCAGTCGGTTCACAGTGCCCGACCCTACTGATGTTTGTCGATATCTGCTGGTGTCCGGTCGGGCGGACCGCCGAATCCCACGGCTTGGCGCCGCCGTCACGCTCGAGGCGGGCGTCTCGACTCGGCCGCGATCTCGTGCAGCGCGTCGAGGACCGTGCGTACCGCGATCCGGTGCAGGCTCTCCGGGCGAGCCAGAACGTCGATGTGACGCCCGACCGGCAGGTCGGCCAGCGGCCGCAGCACCACGCCGGGATCGGGCCGGCTGGTGTAGCCGGGCAGCAGCGCGAGCCCGCCGCCCGCGGCCACGATCGCGGCCACGACGGTGAACTCGTTGACCCGGTGGACGATATCGATGGGCCGGCCGGCGGCCGCTGCTATCGCCGTGAGGACGCCTTCGATCGGGAATCCCTCGCGGACGCTGATCCAGGGCTCGGCGGCGACGTCGCCGGTGGTGAGGGATGTCTTCGCGGCCAGCCGGTGACCTGCGGGCATCGCGACGTACAGCGGTTCATGGACCAGCGGCACGATGGTGAGCCGGTCCGCCGGCCAGGGCGGGCTGTGTGCCAGCCGGTGCGCCAGCACCAGGTCGTAGTCGGCGACCAGGGCCGGGAAGCCGACCTGCGGTACGTCCTGGTCCGAGCACCGCAGCGGGGGTAGGCCGGCCCGGCTGAGCAGCGGGCCGAAGTACGCGAGCCCGGCGCTGTGGAAGGCGGCCACGGTGACCGGCGCGGCCGGATTGTCGAGGTAGGCGTCCACGGCTCGCCCGGCGCGGTCGAGCGCGGTGGAGACCTCGATGGCCGCAGCGGCGAGGGCTCGGCCTGCCTCGGTCAGCACGAGGCGGCGGCCGCGGCGCTCGGTCAGTGGCACGCGCGCCGAGCGTTGCAGCGATCGCAGTTGCTGGGAGACGGCCGAGGGGGTGATGTGCATCGCCCGGGCGACGGCGGCGAGGCTGCCACGGTCGCCGAGTTCCCTGAGCAGACGCAGGTGGTGCAGATCCATTAGGTGTCACTACACCATCAGTTGAGAGGTACGTGTCTTGTCTTCACGATAGACCGGCTCCAGGCTGCGACCATGTCGATACGCCGTAGCGATCTGTTGTTGCTGGCCGTGGCGGTGGTGTGGGGCAGCAGCTATTTGGTCGCCCAGACCCTCGTCCTGGTCGGTGGGGTGCTGGCCGTGCTGGCGCTGCGCTTCCTCGTCTCGGCGGTCGCGCTGGCGCCGGTCATGGCCGTGCGACGGCTGAGCCGGCCGGAGGTACGGGTCGGGGCGCTGCTGGGCCTCACCCAGGCGTCGGTGCTGGTGCTGGAGACGTACGGGGTGGCGCTGACCAGCGCGACCAACGCCGGGGTGCTGATCAGCCTGACGATCCTGCTGACGCCGGCGCTGGAGGGTGCCGTGCGCCGGCGGTGGCTGCCGCGCCGGTTCTTCGTGGCCGCGGCGGTGGCGGTGGCCGGCGTGGTGCTGCTCGTCGCCGGACCGGGCCTGCGGGCACCGACGGCCGGCGACGCGTTGATGCTCGCTGCGGCCGTCGTTCGCGCCACCCACGTCACGCTGTCCGGGCGGCTGACCGACGGCCGGCGGTACGACACGGTGACGCTCACCTGGCTGCAGATGATGGTCGGCGCGGTCCTGTTCACGGTGCTTGCGGCACCTGCCCTGCCCTCGGCGGTGCAGGCCTTCGAGCCGGGACAGTGGCTCGGTGTGCTTTATCTCGCGCTGGGCTGCAGTGTGTTCGCGTTCCTGGTGCAACTGTGGGCGATCCGCCGTACGTCGGCGGCCCGCGCGAGCCTGCTGCTGGGCACCGAACCGGTGTGGGCGGTGCTGATCGGGGTGGGCATCGCCGGCGAGCACCTGACCGCGATCGCCGTTGCCGGGATCACGCTCGTGCTCGCCGGCACCTATTACGGCCAGCGCGTCGAAGCCGGCCACCGCGCGCTGATCCCGGCCTGAAGCGGAATGCTGGCCGACGTCGACACATCCCATTCTTTCACCCGTACGTTTCGACGACCGCGCCGATCCATTCTTGTGGTGGCGGCGACAGCTGCACAGCCGCAGCACCGACGGGCGGTTCCGCATTCAGAACGTGGCCACCGGCCAATGCCTTTCTCCCGCCGGGGGCGGCAGCGGCCTCAACCTGCCCATCGTGCAGTACGCCTGTGACACGAATCAGGCTCGCTACTGGCAGCAGGTGAACGGCCCGAACGGCTACCTGATCCGCAACGTGCTCAGCAACCTGTGCCTGTCTCCCGCGGGCGGCAGCACCACCATCAACGTGGTCCTCGTCCAGTACGCCTGTGACCAGGAACCGGCCCGGGGATGGAGTCTGCTCGGCGCGTACCTCATTCCGAATTCCAACAGCGGTCCCTGCCTGACCGTAGCCGGCGGCAGCAGCGTCCTCAATGTCGCCGCCGTTCAGTTCGAATGCGACGGCAACCCCGCCCGCCTGTGGAACCTCGTCGACGACTACACCGGCGACGGCTTCCACCCGAGGAACGTCAACAGCGGCCTGTGCCTGTCCCCGGCCGGCGGCCTCGGCGGCGACAACATCGCAATCGTCCAGTACCACTGCGACGGCGATCCCGCCCGAACCTGGCGCCTGGTCCCAGAGGGCTACTTCTCATTCCTGCAAAGCGTCAGCACGGGCCTGTGCCTCTCGCCAGCCGGCGGCAGCACCACCTGAACGCCACAATCGTGCAGTACCGCTGCGACGGCAACCCATCCCGCCTAGGGCGCACCGCCCGCGCCTAACCAAGGGAGCACAGCTCACGACCGTCGTGGACAGCCTCTCCCGGTTGATAACGACAGGCCGGGAGCAACTCCGCCCGGCAGAACGCGATGCCGACCCACAACAACGCCTGGGTAACCGGCACGCCCCAATCTCCGCGCCGAGGCCGACGCCGACGCCGACGGTAACGGTGACTAGGCCGGAACTCGGGCGTGGCCGGCGATCGCGGCGTCAATGGCGAGGCGGCGTTGGGAAGACCACGGCGAACCATTCACCGCCCAGATGCCCGGCGACGCCTGGCGCGTGCAGCAGATGGGATACGGATGCCCGCGGCAATGAAGAGGAGATCGCCGGTCCGGTGGTGGTCGCGCCACCAAGCAATCACCGCAACCGGCGAGGTGCGTACGCAAGACCCACCACCCACGCCGGCCTGCCCGACAAAATTCCCGGCAAAGACCACAGCGCGGCAGCCAGACCCATCACCGCAAGGGGCTCACCAAGAAAGCCCTGCACCCAGCAGCGAGCAACCAATAACCCACCCGGAACAGGAAACCATGCAAGGTTGGGGGCCGGGGTGACCAAGAACGGCATAGCTGCTCCTCAAGCCGATCTTGGTCACCCCGGCCCCCAACCGTCCACCGCAAGAAAATCGGCTCAGCCAACGGTCTCCATAGCGGGAGAGCCAACCCGAGGAGGCTCCTCACGACGGGAAATCCGCAGCCAAACCACAAATCCCCAAATCACAAACCCCGCATAAACGGCGTAGAGAATCGCCGAAGGATAGTACCCGAAATGCAGCAACTCAGGCACCCCGACGAGATCCACCGCAATCCAGCACAGCCAGAAATCGACCCAGCCACGAGCCATCGCATACGTAGCCAGAATAGACCCGACGAAGATCCACGAATCGGCCAGGTAATACCACCAGGGCACCGGGAACCCCGCCCCGATCGCCCGGAACGCGTAAAAGCACAGCACCACCGCGACCAGCGCAACAGGAATGAACAGAGCCCGCTGCCGGCCGGAAGCCCAATGCGGTACGACCGCGGCCCCACCGGCCGAGTGCCTGTTCTGCCGCCAGAGCCACCAGCCGTACACGCTCGTGATGATGAAGAAGACCTGCCGGGACGCCTGGCCGTAAAGCGGGGTGCCCTGGTCGTTGCCGAGGGCCTGGCCCAGGAACACCGTGAACAGCAGCACGTTGCCGACGATGCCGACCGGCCAGGCCCACCAGTTGCGGCGCAGGCCGAACAGAGCTGAGCCGAGACCGAACGCGTTGCCGACTATCTCGCGCCAGTAGATGGCCTGGGTGTCGGTGACCTGCCACTTGGCGTCGTAGAACGCGGTGAGCAGTTGATCGAGCCAGTGCACCGTCTGCACCTCCGGGGGACAGAGGTGCACGCCGGGGAGGACCGCGCACGCGGATAGCCGTACCGTCCGCGCGCCGCCTCCCATCCGGACTTTCACCGTCGGTCCCGGAGTTTCACCGGGTCAACCGGCCGCCGGCTGCGGTCGGGTCGCGGACTGTCACCGCCGGTTCGGAATTGCACCGACCCCGGAGCGCGCTGAACGTGTCACTTGCAGCTCATCGTAATCCCATCGACCGCCTTGGAGATGTGACCTGCATCGCGGGCCGCCGTAAGAGCAGGCCGCCGGAAGAGCAGGCCGGCGGAAGAAATCGGGGCTTGCGCCGAAGATCCGTAAGTCGTAGCTTACGGTTAGCCAAGACGAACGTAGGTCCGAACCAAGGAGTTGGCGTCGTGAAGTACGTGCTGTTCTACACCCCGGCCGAGGACGTCATGGAGAAGGCGCCGCTGCACTTCCCGGCGCATCAGAGCCGGATCGGGCAGTTCCACGACCGCGGCGACATCCTCATGGTCGGCACCTTCGGCGACCCGGTGAACCAGGGGTCGATGGCCATCTTCCCGACCCGCGAGTCCGCCGAGGCCTTCGTGGCCGGCGACCCGTTCGTCCTCGAGGGCGTGGTCCGCTCCTACGAGATCCGCGAATGGGACGAGGTCCTGTCCTGACGCCGACGGGGACGGCAACGCCGACGCCGACGCCGAACGGGCACGGCGACGCCGAACCAACAAAACGGGGCGAACTAGCAGAGCGCCCGGCGAGCCGAGACCGCGCCCGGAGTCGTCCGCAGCTGCACACCGAGCTGTGCGGCGACCCCCGGCGCGGTGCCGGCCAGGACATCCCGTACGGCGTCGATCACGTCCGCGGCCGACGCCGCGTTCGGGTCCAGGGCCACGCCGGCCCCGCCGCGTTCAATGGCCGCGGCCCCGGCGAACTGGTCCGTCGAGAACGGCAGCACGAGCATCGGTACGCCGAAGGTCAGCGCCTCCGTGACGCTGTTGTTGCCGCCGTGGGTTACCGCCAGCGCGGCCCGGGCCAGCAGGGCCGTCTGCGGCAGGTAGTCGCGGACCAGCCAGTCCTTGCCCGGCTCGGGCAGGTTCCGGGCCGAGCCGGTCGCCACCGCCACCCGTACGTCCAGGGAGCGCAGCGCCGTCAGCACCGTGGCCAGCACGTCGCCGCGGGCCGACAGGAAACTGCCGAAGCTGACGTAGACCACCGGCCGGTCGTCCGCGTCCAGCCAGGCCCGGATGTCGTCGGGCACTGCCTCGGTCCGCACCGCCGAGCCGAGGAAGACGTGCGGGGGCAGCAGCATGGTACGGGCCGGGTCGTGCAGCGCCTCCGGGTAGTTGAACAGCAGCCGGTCGCCGTGCTCGGCGAGCGCGTCGGACACCAGCGGCGCCGTCCGGGACAGGCTGCGCAACGCCACGTTCCACTCGGCGGTGAACGCGGACCGTACGTCGCGGCAGGCCTTGTGCAGTTCGGCCAGCTCGGCGGGGGCCGGGGTGAACGCGGCCGGCCAGTCCGTCGGGAAGCCGTAGACCTCGCCGCCGACCGGCAGGGCCGACGGGTGCCCGAGGACCACGTCCGCGTGCGGCACCCGGTCCGCCGACAGGGCGAGGCGGGCGCTGAACGCGAGGTGGTCCACGATGACGTGGTCCGGGCGTACCGCGGCGACCGCCTCGCGGACCGCGTACGCGCGGCCGACCGGGTCCCAGAGCAGGTCCGCGCGCCGGGCCCGGGCCTGGAAGCGCAGGGTTTCGACCAGGCCGCGCCGGGTCGCGGCGAAGAAGCCGCGCAGCGCCTCGTCCTCGCCGGCGGGCTGCTGCTCGGCCCGGATGACGCCGGGGTTGGAGCCGCGGCCCAGCGGCAGGTCGGTCCACTCGAAGCCAGCTGCCCGCACGATCGGCGCGGTCGCCGGGCCGGTCGCGACCACCACCCGCTCGCCGGCGTCACGCCAGGCGGTCGCGAGGGTGACCAGCGGCAGCAGGTGTGAGGCGTAGTCCGGGCTGATCACCAGCAGCGTCACGGGTCGACCTCCTTGGTCACGGCGGTGTAGATCGTGCGCAGGGCGGCGGCCATCGCGCTGACCGTGAACCCGGACCGGATCCGTTCCCGGGCCCGGTCCACCCGCGCAGCCTGGAGCGGGGCGGCCGCAAGATCAAGCCCGGCGGCCACGGCCGCGGCGAGTTCGTCCGGGTTGCTGGTGTCGACGAGCAGTCCGGTGTGCCCGTTCTCGATGTAGGTGGGCGGTCCGCCGGCGTCCGGTCCGACCACCACCAGGCCCGCGGCGAGCGCTTCGAGCAGGGCCAGGCCGAACTCCTCCTTGAGGCTGGCGCACACGTACACGCCGCCGGGGCCGATCGCCGGGGGTCCGCCCGCACGGGCCAGCGCCAGCCAGCGGGCGACCTCGTCGTTGGGGCGGTGGCCGGGCAGCAGCAGGCCGTCCGCCGCGGGGCTGCCGGCGACGATGTCCGCGATCAGGTCGAGCTGCTCGCGTTCGTCCGGCGACGGGTCGCCCAGGTCGCCGCCGACGAGGACCAGGTTGGTGCGTTGCCACAGGTGGGGGTGGTCCGCCCAGGCGCGTACCAGGGTCGCCATGCCCTTGACCCGGTGCAGGCGCCCGACGCTGAGCACCAGCGGCAATCCCTGCCGGTGCGGCGGCAGCGCCGCGATCAGGGCCGTCAGCTCGGCGGGCTCCGCCGCCGTCTCGGCGGCTTCGATGACGGTGAGGTCGATGCCCTCGGGCACGACCGTGTAGCGGTCCGGCTCGGCGTCGACGTCGATGCCGACCAGGCGCCGCAGGTCGTCGCGGACCCGCGGCCGCGGGAAGAGCACGACGTGCGCGGCGTCGGCGGTCAGCCGCCTGACCAGGCGCGAACGGAACCAGAAGTGCTCGCGTTCGTCCATCGCGCCGAAGCCGGCCCGGTCCAGGGCGCCGCTGCGGTCGAGCGCGTCGATCGCGCCGTGCGGGTCCGGCGCCAGCGTGAACACGACGGGGATGCCGAGCTCTGCGGCCGCCTCGGCCGCGGCCAGGCTGCCGACGTCGGCCATCCGCAGGTGCAGCAGGTCGACCCGGTGGGCGCGCAACAGCCGGCGGATGCCCCGGCGGGCCGCGACCCAGGTGGGCCAGGCCGCCGCCGCGCCGACGGCCGGGCTGAGCAGCGGTACGGCCGCGAGCTGGTGGCCGGGACCGGGCCGCAGCGCGTCGAAGGCGGCGGTCGCGGTGCCCCGGGAGAGGGTCAGGGCGCGGGCGATGCCGGGCTCGGCCGCGAGGGCGTCGCCGAGGCGGACCAGCAGCGTGGCGATGCCGCCGTTGTCGCCGGCTCCGGCCCGGCTGAGCTGCCGGTCCAGGTCGGCGTGCAGGAAGAGCTGGGCGACGGTCAGGCCGTCTTCCGGTACGGCCCCAGCCCCGGCCGGCACGAGTCCCAGGTCGAACGCCGCGAGCCGGGCCACCGCGCCGAGTTCGCCGCCCGCCGCCAGGAGTTCGCCGACGGTCCGCGCCGCGGCCAGGTCGCCCTGGCGGTCACCGAGCGCGGCCGTGGCGGCGATCCGGACCGGAAGCGGCTCGGTCAGGTCGAGCGCGATCTCCCCGACCGCGCGCCCGGCGTGCTCACCGCCGAGCAGCCCGAGCGTCTCCACCAGCCGGGTCCGGGCCGGCGTGTCCCGCTCACCGGCCAGCGCCACCAGCAGGGCGGCGAGCACCGCGACCTCGCGGAGCCCGCCGGTGGCGTCCCACCGGGCGAGGGTCCGCTGGGCCAGCATCCCGGCGAAGCCGCCCGCCGCCACGGCCGTCACGAGCGGGTCCATCGCGTCGGTGCGCGGGGGCTGCGCCATCAGGGCCCAGGAGGCGTGCTCCCGCAGGTAACCGCGCGGGTGGGTCAGCAGCTGTGCCAGGGCCGAGCCCGCGGCGTCGTCGTCCACCGCACCCAGCGCGTGCACGGCAGCGACCGCGGTCAGTTCGTCGGGGCCGGCGATCGCCTCCCGGAGCAGACCGATGGTGCCGGACCCGCCCACCGCGGCGGCGGCGCGGACACCGTCACCGAGGACCTCCACGAGGCGCGGAGCCTGGCGCACTTGCCGCAGTGCAGAGGACAGCGTGGTGGGCATGACCAGGCTTCGGTGCCGGACCCGGTGGTGGATGCACCCGGGGCCGCGATGAGATCGGGGTCACCCGAAGCCGGAGCAGCCCTGACCGTTGACGGTGCAGGCCGAGGGCAGGTTGCCGGAGCCGGAACGGGAGAAGTGGAACCGCAGAGCGACCTGCCCGCGGGCGGGGACAGGCACGCCGGAGGACCAGATGAAGCGGTCACCCGAGCGGCGCAGGGCCGCCTGCGGGGCCGACTCGACCCAGGAGGTGATCAGGTCGCCGACGGCCGGCGGGAACCGCAGCTCGACCCGCCAGTCGCTGTCCCGCCCGGACGAGTTGGCCACCAGCACCTCCCCGATGAACGCGTTGTCGTACGAGTCGACCACCCGGTACCGGCCGCTCACCGGGCCGGGGGCGGGCGCCGCTGCGGTGGTGGCCCGGCTCGAGGTGCGGGCGGGCCGCGGCGAGGTGGTGGCCGTCGCCGGTCGCATCGGCGAGCCGGGGCGGGCGCTCGGCGGGGCCGAAGCCGGTGCGGACGGCGGGCCGGGGACAGGCGTGGCCGAGGTCGAGGCCGGCGCGGGCAGGAACGGCGGCGCCGGCGGCACGGCGCGCACCTCGGGGGACGAGGCGAAGCGGGTCCCCGCGATGATCAGCAGGGCGATCAGCGCGCAGACGCCCAGCAGTGTCGGCAGCCGGCGCCCGGCACGCGACGTGGGTGCGGGCCGGTCGTAAGGTCGTCGCCATGGGCCACGAGGTGTGGGAGGTCGGCGACGCGTACGAGGCGTACGTCGGCCGGTGGAGCCGTCCGGTCGCTCGCGAGTTCGTCAGCTGGCTCGCCGTGCCCGCCGGCCGGTCCTGGCTGGACGTCGGCTGCGGACCGGGCGCCCTGACCACGGCCGCGCTCGCCACGGCACCGGACCGGGTCACCGGCGTCGACCGCTCGCCGGGCTTCCTGGCCGACGCCCGCTCCCGCGCCGGCGGTCCGCGGACCGGGTTCGCCGCCGGTGACGCCCGCGCGCTGCCGGTGCCGGACAGCCGCTTCGACGTCGTGGTCAGCGGTCTCTGTCTCAACTTCGTGCCCGAGCCGCCGCGGGCCGCCGCCGAGTTCGCCCGGGTCACCGCGAGCGGGGGAGTGGCCGCCGCGTACGTCTGGGACTACGGGGACGGCATGGCGATGATGCGGCACTTCTGGGACGCCGCCGCGACGCTCGATCCCGGTTCCGTGAAGTTCGACGAGGGCCGCCGCTTCACGCTGTGCGCGCCCGGGCCGCTCGCCGAGCTGTGGTCCGGTGCGGGCTTCGGCGCGGTCGCGACCAGGGCGATCGAGGTGCCGACGGTGTTCGCCGACTTCGCCGACTTCTGGCGGCCGTTCCTCGGCGGGCAGGGCGCTGCTCCCGGTTACGTGGCGTCACTGACCGAGCAGCAGCGCACGGCTCTGCGGGAGCTGCTGCGTTCCCGGTTGCCGACGGAGCCGGACGGCTCGATCCGGCTGACCGCCCGGGCCTGGGCGGTGCAGGGCACGCTCCTCTAGGGAGCCACCGCGGGCAGCGGTTTCGGGGGCGTTTCGGCCGTGCGACATCCGATGGTTGCCCCGCCCCGGCCCGGCATCTATGGTCGGTATTCATCCCCGTCATTGCCCATCGGTGACCCCCGGGCCATCGTCGAAGCGCTTCGATGAGCCGTGATCGGCTCCGCCAGGAGAGACAGACATGCGAAACAGGCCCCTGCGGCGCGCCCTCGCCGTCGTCGCGCTCGCGGTGCTCACGCTGCCGGCGGTGCCCGCCGCGGCCGCCGCCGAGCCGTCCTATCCGTTCCGGGATCCGCACCTGGCGCTGGACGCCCGGGTGGACGACCTGCTCGGCCGGCTCACCCTGGACGAGAAGATCTCGCTGCTGCACCAGTACCAGCCGGCCGTGCCGCGGCTGGGCATCAAGATGTTCAAGGCCGGCACCGAGGCGCTGCACGGGGTGGCCTGGTCCAACGACATCGACGCCGGCGGTGCGGTGGTGACCGCGCAGGGCACCGCCTTCCCGCAGGCCGTCGGCCTGGCCAGCACCTGGGATCCCGCCCTGCTGCGCCGGGTCGGCGCGGTGGTGGGCGACGAGGCCCGCGGCTACCACGCGCAGAACCCGCGGGTGTTCGGCCTCAACCTGTGGGCGCCGGTGGTGAACCCGCTGCGCGACCCGCGCTGGGGCCGCAACGAGGAGGGCTACTCCGAGGACCCGCTGCTGACCGGCGCGATCGCCACCGCGTACGGGCGGGGGTTGCAGGGCGACGACCCGGACCACCTGCGGACCGCGCCCACCCTCAAGCACTACGCGGCGTACAACAACGAGACCGGGCGGGACGTGACGTCGTCGAACGTGCCGCAGCGGGTGCTCAACGAGTACGAGCGCCCGGCGTACCGGATCCCGCTGCAGGCCGACGCCGCGACCGGCGTGATGGCGTCCTACAACCTCGTCAACGGCCGTCCGGCCACGGTGGACCCCGACTTCTCCGATGTGGTCCGCGGCTGGAGCGACCGGCCGCTGTTCAACGTCAGCGACGCCGGCGCGCCGTACAACCTGACCCGCTCGCAGGCGTACTTCGCCACCCAGCCCGAGGCGAACGCCGCCGTGCTCAAGGCCGGGCTGGACAGCTTCACGGTGGACGACGGCAACGGCGGGCCGACCGTGACCGCCATCAAGGACGCCCTGGCCCAGGGACTGCTGACCGCGGCGGACGTCGACGAGGCGGCCGGGCACGCGCTGAGCATCCGCTTCCGGCTCGGCGAGTTCGATCCCGACGGCGGCCCGTACGCGTCGATCACCCCCGCCGTCATCGACAGCCCGGCCCACCGCGCGCTGGCCCGCGAGACCGCCGGCAAGGCCACGGTCCTGCTCAAGAACTCCCGCGGCGCGCTGCCGCTGCGGCCCGGCGGCAAGGTCGCCGTGGTCGGCCCGCTGGCCGACACCCTCTACACCGACTGGTACGGCGGCAAGCTCCCCTACGAAGTCACCGCTCTCGACGGCATCCGCGAGCGCGCCGAGAGCGTGACCACCAGCGACGGCGCCGACCGGATCGCCCTCAAGGACAGCGCCACCGGCCGGTACGTGACCGCCACCGGCACCACCGACGCCGACGCGGTCACCGCCACCGGCACCAGCGCGGACACCGCCGCGCAGTTCGACACGGTCGACTGGGGCCAGGGCGTCGCCACGCTGCGCAACGTCGCCAACGGCCGGTACCTCGGCTACAACTGGGGTCCGCTGCTGACCCGCGACGAACAGCCCAACGGCTGGTTCGTGCAGCAGCAGTTCAAGCTCGAGCGGCAGGGCGACGGCAGCTACGTCCTGCACTACGCGGGCTACGAGACCAAGGAGAGCTGGTTCGGCGCGAACACCTACGTCACGGTCGGCGCGGACGGCAAGCTGGCGCTCGGTGCCGCCACCGCCGCCGCTGCCGCGCACTTCACCCGCGAGGTGATCAGCAGCGGCGTGGACGAGGCGGTCGCCGCGGTGACCGGAGCCGACGCCGCGGTGGTCGTAGTCGGAAGCAACCCGTTCATCAACGGGCGCGAGGCGCACGACCGCACGACGACCGCGCTGGGCGCGAGCCAGCACGCGCTCGTCGAGGCGGTGCTCGAGGCGAATCCGCGTACGACGGTGGTGCTGCAGACCAGCTATCCCGACTCGATCACCTGGGAGCAGGAGCACGTACCGGCGATCCTGTGGACCACCCACGCGGGCGCCGAGACCGGGCACGCCGTCGCTGACGTACTCTTCGGCGACGTCAACCCGGCCGGGCGGGTCACCCAGACCTGGCCCCGCTCGGACGGCCAGCTCCCGGCCGACCTGCTCAACTACGACATCATCGCCTCGGAGCAGACCTACCTGTACAGCAGGCAGCGGCCGCTCTACGCGTTCGGCCACGGCCTGTCGTACACGAAGTTCCGCTACTCACCGCTGCGCACCCGTAATTCCGGCGGCACTGTGACCGTGCGTGTCGACGTGACGAACACCGGCACCCGCGCCGGGGACGAGGTCGTGCAGCTCTACAGCCACCAGCGCACCTCGCGGGACAAGCTGCCGGTCAAGCAGCTCCGGGCGTTCCAGCGGGTCAGCCTCGCGCCCGGGGCCACCCGGACCGTCACGCTGAGCTTCGCGCTCGCCGATCTCGCGCACTGGGACGTCACCCGGGGCCGCTGGGTGCTCGAGTCGTCGGTGCACGACCTGCTCGCCGGCTCCTCGTCGGCGGACATCCGGCAGCGCGGTTCGCTGCGGGTGCGTGGCGAGACCATCCCGGCCCGGGATCTGACCCGCACGACCAGGGCGGAGAGCTTCGACGCGTACGGCGGCGCGCAGCTCGTCGATGAGAGCAAGCCGCGCGGCACCGCGGTGGGCGCCACGAAGGCCGGCGACTGGATCGCGTTCAAGGACTCGCGGCTCGGCACCGCCTTCACCGCCCGGGTGGCCAAGGCGAGCGCGGGCCCGGGCACCGTCGAGGTCCGCCTGGGTTCGCCGACCGGCCGGTTGCTGGGTACGGCCACCGTGGCGAGCACGGGCGACAAGTACACCTATGCCACGGTCGGCGCGCGGCTGGACCGGATCCGTGGCCGGCACGACGTGTATCTGGTCCTGGGCGACGGGGTGCGGCTGGCCACCTTCCGGGCGGCCGGGTGATCACCGGCACCCCGGCGCGGCGGTGCCGGGGTGCACGTGGTGACGGTCAGTAGGATCGGCAGGCCGACAGCGAGCAGAACGGGGAGGGCGATGCCGACGATCAGCGACGTCGCCCGGGCGGCGGGTGTCTCGATGAGCACGGTCTCGTACGTGCTCAGCGGGCGCCGGCCGATCTCCGCCGAGACCCAGGCCCGGGTGAAGGCGGCCATCGCCGAGCTCGGCTACCACCCGCACGCCGGGGCCCGCGCCCTGGCCAGCAGCCGCACCAGCGTGCTGGCCCTGGTGGTGCCGTTGCGGGTGGACGTCAGCGTGCCGGTCATCATGCAGTTCGTGACGGCGGTGGTGACCGCGGCGCGCACGTACAACCACGACGTGCTGCTGCTCACCAAGGACGAGGGCACGGCGGGCCTGGAACGGGTCGCGGGCGCCACCATGGTCGACGCGCTGATCGTGATGGACGTCGAGCGTGACGACGTCCGGATCCCGGCGCTGGGCCGGCTCAAGCAGCCCTCGGTGCTGATCGGTCTGCCCGACGACGCGGCCGGCATCGCCTGCGTCGACCTGGACTTCGCGGCCACCGCCGCCGAGTGCCTGCGGCACCTGGCCGGGCACGGGCACCGCGAGATAGCCCTCGTCGGCCCCTCGCCGGCGGTGTACGAGCGCGGCACCACGTACGCCTCGCGGTTCCTGACCGGCTTCACCGAGACCGCCGCCGAGCTGGGGCTCGACACGGTCGCGCATCCCTGCGGGCCGGGTGCCGCGGGGGTGCGCGAGTGCCTCGCCGAGATCGACGCCGAGCTGCCCGAGGTGTCGGCGCTGGTGGTGCACAACGAGGAGGCGCTGGTGCCGCTGCTGGAGGAGCTGCGCGCCAGCGGCCGCCGGGTGCCCGAGGACCTGTCCATCGTCGCGGTGTGCCCGCGCGACGTGGCGGTGAGCCTGCCGGTACGGCTGACCTCGGCCGACATCCCCGCCCACGACGTCGGGACGCTGGCCGTGGAGACGGCGATGAACCTGCTGGACGGCCGCCGTACGCCGGGCACCCGGTTGCTGGCGCCGACCATCGTCGAGCGGGACAGCTGCTCTTCCCGCGACTGAGGAAATCTCCCCGTCACACTGTTGACATGTAGGTGAGCCGTTCCCTAGCGTCTGCCCAAGCCCCATCGTCGAAGCGCTTCGACGGCGCACTGTCGAAGCGCTTCGACGAACACGGTTTCCCCTGGGAGGACGGCATGGTCAGATCCCGTATGAGCCTCGCCGCGGGCGCGCTGCTACTCGCGGCGTCCCTCGGCCTTACCGCTTGCAGTGATTCCGGCTCCAGTGACGAGGGCGCCGACGCCAAGACCTTGACTTTGTGGCACTACGAGGGCCCCACCAGCGCCATGGGCGTCGCCTGGGCCAAGGCGATCGAGCTGTTCAAGGCCAGCCACCCCGGCGTGGAGGTGAAGTTCGAGGAGAAGAGCTTCGAGCAGATCCAGCAGAACGCCGGGATGATCCTCAACTCCGACAGCACCCCGGACATCCTCGAGTACAACAAGGGCAACGCCACCGCCGGCCTGCTGTCCAAGCAGGGGCTGCTGACCGACCTCACCGAGGAGTCGCAAAAGCGGGGGTGGGAGAAGAAGCTGAGCCCGAGCCTGCAGACCACCACCAAGTACGACGACGACGGCATCATGGGCAGCGGCAAGACGTTCGGCGTGCCCAACTACGGCGAGTACGTGATGGTCTACTACAACAAGGACCTGTTCACCAAGCACAAGGTCGCCGTGCCGACCACGCTGGCGGAGTTCGAGGCCGCGATGGACACCTTCGTCAAGGCCAAGGTCACGCCGCTGTCGGTCGGCGGCGCCGAGTATCCGGCCCAGCAGATCTTCTACGAGCTGGCGCTGTCCAAGGCCAACCGGGCCTTCGTGGACGACTACCAGCTCTACAAGAACAAGGTCAACTTCCAGGGCCCGGAGTTCACCTTCGGCGCGCAGACCTTCGCCGACTGGGTCAAGAAGGGCTACATCGCCAAGAACTCCGCCGGCATCAAGGCCGAGGACATGGGTGTCGCCTTCACCCAGGGCAAGTTCCCGATCATGATCTCGGGCAGCTGGTGGTACGGCCGGTTCGCCTCGGAGATCAAGAACTTCCAGTGGGGCACGTTCCTGTTCCCCGGCAACACGCTGCACCCGGGCTCCAGCGGCAACCTGTGGGTGGTGCCGAGCAAGAGCAAGGCCAAGAGCCTGGCGTACGACTTCATCGACATCACCATGCAGCCCGAGGTGCAGAACCTGCTCGGCAACAACGGTGGCGTCCCGGTCGCGGCGGACACCGCGGGGATCACCGACGCGAAGAACAAGGAGCTCATCGACAACTTCGCCAAGATCTCCTCCAGTGACGGGCTGGCGTTCTACCCGGACTGGCCCGCGCCCGGCTACTACGACGTCATGGTCGGCGGCGTGCAGGGGCTGATCAACGGCTCGAAGACCCCGCAGCAGATGCTCGACGAGGTCGCCAAGCCGTACCAGGACAACCTGACCGACCTGGGCAAATGAGCCGGCAGGGAGGCCGGCACACCGCCGGGTTCGGTTGGTACCTCGTCCCGGGGGTGCTGGCCTCCCTCGCGGTGATCGTGGTGCCCCTGGTGATGACCGTCGGCATCAGCTTCACCCGCTGGTCCGGCATCGGCAGTCCGGTGTGGGTCGGCTTCGAGAACTACACCCGGTTGTTCCACGACGAGCGGTTCTGGGCCTCGTTCGGGCACATCCTGCTGCTGATCATCGCGATGGCGGTGATCCCGACCCTGCTCGGCCTGCTGCTGGCGGCGGTGCTGTTCGACTACATCGCCAAGATCTTCGGGCCGCGCTGGGCCAGCGTCTTCCGCTCCGGGTTCTACCTGCCGCAGGTGCTGCCGGTCGCGGTGACCGGCATCGTCTGGGGCTGGATCCTGCACCCGAGCTACGGCGCGCTGAACCGGATCCTGGACTCCGTCGGGCTGTCCTCGCTGAGCCGCAACTGGCTCGGCGACCCGAAGTACGCGCTCTACAGCGTGATGGCGGTGATGGTCTGGTTCCAGCTCGGCTACCCGATCGTCATGTTCATGTCCGGCCTGCAACGCATCGACCCCGAGCTGTACGAGGCGGCCGACCTGGACGGGGCCGGCTGGTGGCAGCGGTTCCGGCACATCACGGTCTACCTGATCAAGCCGGAGTTCTACGTGGTGCTGGTGACCACCACCATCGCCGCGCTGAAGATCTTCGGGCAGATCTTCGTGCTGACCCGGGGCGGGCCGAGCAACGCGACCCTGGTGCCGTCGTACTTCGCCTGGCAGAACTTCTTCCAGAAGGCCCAGGTCGGCTACGGCTCGGCGATCTCCACCGTGCTGACCGTGCTCATCGTCGTGCTGGCGTTCGTGTTCCTCCGCCTGCAGACCCGTGACCAGCGCAAGGGAGCCTGAGATGACTGCTCTGGCCACCGCACCCAGCAAGCAGGCGGCCCCCGCGCAGGCGGGGGTCAACCGGCGCCGATACCCGGCCCGCTACATCGTGCTGGGCGTGCTGCTCGTCCTGCTGCTGCTCGTCGTGGCGCCGTTGCTGGTCGTCGCGCTCAACGCGGTCAAGAGCCCGGCCGACTACGCGAGCAACGGGCCGCTGTCCATCCCGAAGTCGCTGCACTGGGACGGCATCGTCGACTTCTGGCAGCGGGTGGACTTCAGCCGCAAGTTGCTCAACAGCTTCATCACCAGCGCCGTCGTGTCGGTGCTGGCCGTGATCCTGTCGGTCTTCAACGCGTACGCGCTGGGCATCGGCCGGGTCCGCGGCCGGGTCTGGTTCCTGGTGTTCTTCCTGGTCGCCAACCTGTTGCCGCAGGAGGTGCTGGTCTACCCGCTGTACTACCTGTCCAAGAGCCTGCACCTGTACGACAGCCTGTTCTCGATCATCATCATCTTCACGGTGATCCAGAGCGCGTTCGGCACGTACCTGCTCTCATCGGTCTACGCCGAGTTCCCGACCGAGCTGCTCGACGCCGCCGCGGTGGACGGGGCGGGCCGCTTCCGCACACTGTGGCGGGTCGTCGTGCCGGTCAGCCGGCCGACGCTGGCCGTGCTGTTCACGTTCTTCTTCATCTGGACGTGGAACGAGTTCTTCCTGCCGCTGGTCTTCCTGATCTCCAACGCCAACCAGACCGTGCCGGTCGCGCTCGGCGTGCTGCAGGGCGACCGGCAGATGGACGCCACGACCACCAGCGCCTCGGCGCTGATCGGCATCCTGCCCGCGATGCTCTTCTTCCTCATCTTCCAGCGCACCCTCACCCGCGGCATCACCGCCGGCGCCATCAAGTAAGGACACCGTGTATGAAATTCACTGACGGCTACTGGCGCAAGCGGGACGGTCTGACGGTGCTGCACCCGGTGCAGCTGCAGGACACCACCTCGGACGCGACGTCGCTGACCGCCTTCGCCGCCGCCAAGCGGGTGCAGGGGCGCGGGGACACCCTGGACGCGCCGATCGTCACCGTCGAGGTCTCCGCGCCGATGCCCGACGTCATCCGGGTGTCGATCAGCCACTTCGCCGGCCACCGGCCGCGCAAGCCGGACTTCGAGATCGCCGCCGACCCGGACTTCCAGCCGCAGGTGCACGGCAACGAGCTCACCTCCGGCGCGCTGACCGCCCGGTTCGCCGACGGCGACGCGTGGCGGCTGGACTTCCTGGCCGACGGCAAGCGCCTGACCGGCAGCGGGTGGAAGGGCATGGGGGTCGTCGACACCGCCGACGGCGAGCACTACGTGCACGAACAGCTCGACCTCGGCGTCGGGGAGGCCGTCTACGGGCTCGGCGAGCGCTTCGGCCCGCTGGTCAAGAACGGCCAGACCGTCGACATCTGGAACGAGGACGGCGGCACCAGCAGCGAACAGGCGTACAAGAACGTGCCGTTCTATCTGACCAACCGCGGCTACGGTGTGCTGGTCGACCACCCCGGCAAGGTGTCCTTCGAGGTCGGCTCCGAGCTGGTCTCGCGCACCCAGTTCAGCGTGGCCGGGCAGTCACTGTCCTATCTGGTCGTCTACGGCCCCACCCCGGCCGACATCCTGCGCAAGTACACCGCGCTGACCGGGCGCCCGGCCCTGCCGCCGGCCTGGTCCTTCGGGCTGTGGCTGACCACCTCGTTCACCACCTCGTACGACGAGGAGACGGTGACCAGCTTCGTCGACGGGATGGCCGAGCGGGACCTGCCGCTGAGCGTCTTCCACTTCGACACGTTCTGGATGCGCGAGTTCAGCTGGTGCGACTTCGAGTGGGACGCGCGGATCTTCCCCGACCCGCCGGGCATGCTCAAGCGGCTGTCGGACCGGGGACTGCGGACCTGCGTGTGGATCAACCCGTACATCGCGCAGCGCTCGTCGCTGTTCGCCGAGGGCATGGCGGCCGGCTACCTGGTGCGCAAGCCCGACGGTGACGTGTGGCAGTGGGACCGCTGGCAGGCCGGCATGGCACTGGTCGACTTCACCAACCCGGACGCCTGCGAGTGGTACGCGGGCAAGCTGCGGGCCCTGCTGGAGATGGGCGTCGACGCGTTCAAGTCCGACTTCGGCGAGCGCATCCCGCTCGACGTGGTCTGGCACGACGGCTCGGATCCGGAGCGGATGCACAACTACTACACCCAGCTCTACAACCGGGTGGTCTTCGACGTGCTGCGCGAGCACCGCGGCGAGGGCGAAGCCGTGGTGTACGCGCGCTCCGCGACCGTCGGCGGGCAGCAGTTCCCGGTGCACTGGGGCGGCGACAACTCCTCCACGTACGAGTCGATGGCGGAGAGCCTGCGCGGCGGGCTGTCCCTGGCGGCGTCGGGCTTCGGCTTCTGGAGCCACGACATCGGCGGCTTCGAGGGGCTGCCGGACCCGGCGGTGTTCAAGCGCTGGATCCCGTTCGGGCTGCTCTCCTCGCACAGCCGGCTGCACGGCAACCAGACGTACCGGGTGCCCTGGCTGTTCGACGAGGAGGCCGTCGACGTACTGCGCTCGTTCACCCGGCTGAAGCTGTCGCTGATGCCGTACCTGTTCGAGGCGGCCGGGCGCGCGCACCGCGAGGGCCTGCCGGTGATGCGGCCGATGGTCTTGGGTTTCCCGGACGACCCGGCCGTCACCCACCTGGACCGGCAGTACCTGCTCGGCGACAACCTGCTGGTCGCGCCGGTGTTCAGCGAGGCGGGGGACACGTCGTACTACGTGCCGGCCGGGCGCTGGACCCGGTTCGGCACCGGGGAGGTCGTCGAGGGGCCCGGCTGGGTGCACGAGACGCACGGCTTCGCCAGCGTGCCGCTGCTGGTGCGCCCGGACTCGGTGCTGGCGATCGGGGCCCGCACGGACCGGCCGGACTACGACTACCGCGACGGCATCACGCTGCAGCTCTATGAGCTGGCCGAGGGCACCCGGACGACGACCGTGCCGGGACCGGCGGGGGAGCCGGCGACGACCTTCGAGGTGGCCCGGTCGGGCGGCACCGTCCGGATCGTCCGCACCGGGGCGGCGGCACCGTGGCGGGTGCGCGCCGGTGACGTGGTGGCCGAGGTGGCCGCCGACGTGGCGACCTGCGAGCTGCGTCTGCCGTAAAGGTCGGACATCGGGTCGGTGGGGGGGGCAAATCCCGCCCCACCGCCGCGTTTCGGGCGGGCTACCACGTTGTCACCGTCCATGAACACCTTGTTACAGAAGATTGCTCTCCTCCCCTCGCGCCTGCCAGCGATATCTGGCAATGTCGGGGTCAGGGCTGTGAGCTGGGCCACTTTGAGCCGGCGGTTGGCCCGGACGGAGGATCGATGATGATTCCACGACCGACGACGCCCCGGCGGCCGTCACGGTGGGCCGCGATGATCGGGGTGACGGCCCTCTTCGCCTCACTCGCGGCCTGTTCCAGCGGTCCTGAGGGCACGGTGGTCAACCTGTACGGCGGAGCCAGCGGCACCGGCTTCGACAAGATCATCGCCGACTGCAACCAACAGGCGGCCGGCCGTTACACCATCGTCGGCAATCTGCTTCCCAGCGACGCCGACGGCCAGCGCGACCAGTTCGTCCGGCGGCTCGCCGCCAAGGACGACGGCATGGACCTGCTCGGCATGGACGTCACCTGGACCGCGGAGTTCGCCGAGGCCAAGTGGATCCGCGAACTGACCGGGGAACAGAAGGCCCAGGCGACCAAGGACACCCTCCAGCCGCCGATCGACACGGCGACCTGGAAGGACAAGCTCTACGGCGTACCGCGCACGACCAACGTGCAGCTGCTGTGGTACCGCAAGTCGCTGGTGCCCACCCCGCCGAAGACCTTCGACGAGATGATCGCGATGGCCCAGCAGCTCAAGGCCCAGGGCAAGCCCTACGAGATCGGGCTCACCGCGGCCCAGTACGAGGGCTACGTGGTCAACGTCAACAACCTGATCACCGCGTACGGCGGCACGCTGGTCAACGAGGACAGCTCCCAGCCCACCATCGACGACAAGACCGTGCAGGCGCTGACCCTGCTCCGCAAGCTGGCCACCTCCGGGGTCACCAGCGCGTCGCTGTCCAACGCCCAGGAGCCCGAGGTCTTCGCGGACCTGCAGGCCGAACGCTCCGCCTTCTCGCTCAACTGGCCGTACGTGCTCAGCGCCATGCGCGAGGCCAACCCGGACCTGGTCGACGACCTCGGTTACGCGCCCTACCCGTCGGTCGACGGCGGGCCGCCCAAGGTGACGCTGGGCGGGATGAACTACGCCATCAGCACCTACAGCAAACACCCGGACGAGTCGTTCGAGGCGGCCATGTGCCTGCGCAACGAGAAGAACGCGCTCAGCGCCGCCCTCGACGCCGGTGACGTGCCGGCGCTCGCCACGGTCTTCGAGCTCCCGGAGTTCAAGGAGGCGTACCCGATGGCCGACGTCATGCGGACCGAGCTGGAGGCCGCCGTGCCCCGCCCGGTGTCGCCGGTCTACCAGAACATCTCGACCCTCGTCTCCACCACGCTCTCCCCGCCGCAGAGCATCAACCCGCAGAAGGCGGCGGACGAGCTGCGCGACTCCATCAAGGACGCGATCGAGGGCAAGGGGATCGTGCCATGACCGCTACACCGACCGCGGCGGCCGCTGAGGCGGCCGAGGACCGCATGGACGACGGCACCACCGAGATCGCCCGCCAGCGGCACACCGACGCCAAACGGGCCGAGCGCAAGCTGGGGCTGATGCTGGTCGGCCCGGCCGTCTTCATCATGCTGGCCGTGGCCGCCTACCCGATCATCTACGCCTTCTGGCTGTCGCTGAACAAGGCGGACCTGCGCCAGCCGGACGCCAACGAGTTCATCTGGTTCGACAACTACGTCACCGTGCTGTCCAGCCCGATCTGGTGGACCGCGTTCGGCGTCACCATGCTGATCACCATCGTCGGCGCCACCCTCGAGCTGATCCTCGGCATGCTGCTGGCGATCGTCATGCACCGCACGATCGTCGGACGCGGGCTGGTGCGCACCTCGGCGCTGGTGCCGTACGCGATCGTCACCGTGGTCGCCGCGTTCTCCTGGCGCTTCGCCTGGACCCAGGGGCTGGGCTGGCTGGCCCCGGAGAATTCCGCGCCCCTGACCGAGTTCTGGCCCTCGATCGGGATCATCATCCTGGCCGAGGTCTGGAAGACGGTCCCGTTCATGGCCCTGCTGCTGATGGCCGGGCTGGCGCTGGTGCCCGAGGACCTGCTCAAGGCCGCCTCGATGGACGGCGCGAACGCCTGGAAGCGGTTCTGGATGGTGACCGTGCCGCTGATCAAGCCGGCCATCCTGGTGGCGCTGCTGTTCCGCACCCTGGACGCGTTCCGGGTGTTCGACAACATCTTCATCCTCACCAGCGGGTCCAACCAGACCAGCTCGGTGTCGATGGTGGCCTACAGCAACCTGATCCGGGGCCTCAACCTCGGCATCGGGTCGGCGATGTCGGTGCTGATCTTCATCACCACCGGGATCATCGCGTTCGCGTTCATCAAGTTCTTCGGGGCGGCGGCGCCCGGATCCGACGCTGAGGGGAGGCGGTAGTCATGCAGCCGGAGACCACGAACCGCAAGCTGATGTGGTGGGGTGTCAACGCGATCGTCCTGCTGTACGCGTTCGTCCCCGTGCTCTGGATCGTGTCGCTGTCGCTGAAGGACGACGCCACGCTCAACGACGGGAACTACATCCCCACCTCGCCCAGCAACGACAGCTACAGCGCGATCTTCAACAACCCCGACTTCCTCCGGGCGCTGATGAACTCGATCGGCATCTGCATCATCGCCACGCTCATCGCCATCGCGTTCGGCACCATGGCCGCGTACGCCATCGCCCGGCTGGACTTCCCGGGCAAGCGGACGATCGTGGCGATGGCGCTGCTCGTGTCGATGTTCCCGCAGATCGCGCTGGTCACGCCGCTGTTCAAGATCGAGACGGCGGTCGGGCTGTTCGACACCTGGCCCGGGCTGATCATCCCGTACATCGCCTTCGCGCTCCCGCTGGCGATCTATACGCTGTCGGCGTTCTTCCGGGAGATCCCGTGGGACCTGGAGAAGGCCGCGAAGATGGACGGCGCGACGCCGTACCAGGCCTTCCGCCGGGTGATCACCCCGCTGGCCATGCCCGGCATCTTCACCACGGCCATCCTGGTCTTCATCTCGTGCTGGAACGACTTCCTGTTCGCCCTCTCGCTCACCTCGACCTCGAACGCGCGGACCGTCCCGGCGGCGATGAGCTACTTCACCGGCGCCACCACGTTCGAGAAGCCGACCGGACCGATCGCGGCCGCCGCCGTGGTCATCACCATCCCCATCGTGATCTTCGTGCTGGTCTTCCAGCGGCGGATCGTCGCGGGGCTGACCTCGGGCGCCGTCAAGGGCTGACCCATCCCACGTACCGATACACCGAGGAGCTGACGTGGCCGAGATCGTTCTGGACCATGTGGTCAAGCGTTACCCCGACGGCGCCCTGGCCGTGGACGACTTCAACCTCGAGATCGCCGACGGCGAGTTCATCATCCTGGTCGGCCCGTCGGGGTGCGGGAAGTCGACCACGCTGAACATGGTGGCCGGCCTGGAGGACATCACCGCCGGCAAGCTGATCATCGACGGTCAGGTGGTCAACGACAAAGCCCCCAAGGACCGCGACATCGCCATGGTGTTCCAGTCCTACGCGCTCTACCCGCACATGACCGTCGGCGACAACATGGGCTTCCCGCTGCGGCTCGCCGGGATGGACAAGGCGGCGATCCGCAAGAAGGTGGAGCAGGCGGCCGAGATGCTGGAGCTGACCCAGCACCTGGACCGCAAGCCGGCCAACCTCTCCGGTGGCCAGCGGCAGCGGGTGGCGATGGGCCGGGCCATCGTCCGCTCGCCCAAGGCGTTCCTGATGGACGAGCCACTGTCCAACCTGGACGCGAAGCTGCGGGTGCAGATGCGCACCCAGATCTCCCGGATCCAGAAGAACCTGGGCACGACGACGCTCTACGTCACCCACGACCAGACCGAGGCGATGACCCTGGGCGACCGCGTCGTGGTCATGCGCAGCGGCGTGGTCCAGCAGGTCGGTTCGCCGGCCCACCTGTACGCCCACCCGGCGAACCTGTTCGTGGCCGGCTTCATCGGCAGCCCGTCGATGAACTTCTTCCCCGGCCGGCTGCGCCCCGACGGCGTGGTGACCGCGCTGGGCGAGGCCAAGCTGCCCGACCAGGTCCGGCAGGCCCTCAACGGCTCGAGCGGCGAGCGGGAGGTGATCGTCGGCATCCGCCCGGAACACTTCGAGGAGGCGTCCCTGGTCGGGGACAAGCCGGGAGCCACCTTCGACGCGCCGATCGACATCGTCGAGGCGATGGGCTCGGACGTCTACGCCTACTTCACCATGAAGGGCGACCAGGCCCGGTCCAAGGACCTGGAGGACCTGGCCAAGGACACCGGCAACGACCTGCACAGCGGCGGCGTCGAGGTGACCGCCCGGCTGGACGCCGCCGCGAACGTCCAGCGCGGCAGGACCGCCCGGCTCTGGTACGACACGTCGAAGATCCAGGTGTTCGACGGGGCCAGCGGCAAGAACCTGGTGGCCGGCACCGACTGACCGGCGGAGGTCGAGCGCTGCCGGCGGCGGATCAGCCGCCGGCAGTCAACTCCCTGCGCCGGCGCCGCGATGAAAGCGGCTGAGCCGCTACGTCGCTGCGCCGCGTGGGTGGATGCCGTCGATGGCCAGGCCGAGCAGGCGTTCCGCCTCGCTGCCGTTCTCGCCGGGGCTGTGCTCGACGGCCATCGAGATGGCGGTGACCAGGGTCAGCAGGTCGTCGATCGACACCTCCGGGCGGACCGCGCCCGTCGCGCGGGCCCGGGTCACCAGCTCGTCGCCGGCCCGCACGATCATGCGGTGGCATTCGTTGTCGGTGCTCGGCACCAGCGACGAGGCCAGCCCGCGGGTCGACGCGACGTAGGCCCCGAGCGCGCGCAGCCAGATCGTCAGCGCGGGGCCGGGATCGGAGCCCGCGGCGAGCTCGTTGGCCTGCTGGCACAGCGTTTCCACCCGGCCGTGGAAGACCGCGTTGAGCAGTGCCTGCCGGGACGGGAAGTGCCGGTGCAGCGTGGCCGAGCCCACTCCGGCCTGCCGGGCGATCTCCTCCAGTGAGGCGTCGGCCCCCTCGCGGGCGAACGCCGTGGCCGCCGCGGCGACCAGCTGGTCGTAGTTGCGCCGGGCGTCCGCGCGTCTGGGTCGCATGCTCACCGTCCCGACAAGATGGGTTGTGCAGGGTGGGTTGTGGAACTGGGGTGCCCCTCCGTATCGTAGCGAACGATAAACGGGGGGCCGCCCCGTTTCCGCGGAGGGACATGTCATGGCACCGGTTCTGGTCACAGGAGGCACCGGCAGCAGGGTGGGGCTGTCGCGCGGGCGTTGCTCGCCGGAGGTGTCGCCGTCCGGGCACTCGTGCGGGATCCGCAGGCCGAAGCGGCCAAGTCGCTCGAGACGCTCGGCGCCGAACTGGTCGTGGGCGACCTCGACGTGCCCGGCACGCTGGTGCCGGCGGCGACCGGTGCCCGCGGCGTCTTCTCGGTGCAGACCCCCGACGTCACCGATCTGGGCTCGGACGCCGAGGTGGTGCGCGGGCGCAATCTGGTCGCGGCGGCCCTGACGGCCGGGGTGCCGCAGTTCGTGCACACGTCGGTGTCCGGCGCGGGGGAGTTCGCCCGCAGCGCACCGGGCTGGGACGAGGGCCGCTGGAACACCCACTACTGGGAGAGCAAGGCCGCGATCGACGAGGCCGTGCGTACGGCGGGCTTCGCCTCCTGGACCGTCCTCAAGCCCTCCACGTTCATGGAGAACCTGCTCGGCTGGTCGTTCATGTTCGGCAACTGGGCGCAGGACGGCTTCGTCACCACGTTCGGCCCGGACACCAAGCTGAGCTGGGTCGCCGTCGACGACATCGGCACCGCCGCCGCGGCCGCCTTCGCCGATCCCGCGCGCTGGCACGGCGTCGACCTGGACCTGGCCGGCGAGCGCCTGACGATGACCTAGGTCGCCGCCACCCTGACCGAGGTGCTCGGGCGCCCGGTCCCGGCTCCGGTGCTGACCGCGGACGAGGCGGTGGCGCGGGGGCTGCCGGCCATGATGGTGCCGATGCAGGAGTGGACCGGGATCATGGGCAGCCCGGCCCGTCCCGAGCAGGCCCACGCGTACGGCCTGCCCACGACCGGTTTCCGCACCTGGGCCCGGACCCACCTGGGCTGAGGGTGGCCGCCGGGCCGTGAGTCGGGGAGGGTGGAGGCATGACTGAGCCGCTCTGGACCGGGCCCGCCGTCGCCCTGGTCACCCTGTTCGACGCCGATGCCGCGGTCGACGCGAAAGGCACCGCCGCGCACGCCGCCCGGCTTGTGGACGCCGGGATCCGGGCAGTGCTGGTGAACGGCAGCACCGGTGAGGCCGCCACCCTCTCCGACGCCGAACGGGTGGAGCTGGTCGCGGCCGTCCGCGCCGCCTGCCCCGGGGTGCCGGTCATCGCGGGCGCCTCCGGGGAGTGGTGGCAGCCCGCAGCCGCCCGGGTCACCGCGGCGATCGACGCCGGCGCGGACGGTGTGCTGGTGGCGCCGCCGCGGCTGGGCGGGGCCCTGGGCAGCTATTTCGCGCACGTGGTGGAGGCCGCCGGCGCGGTGCCGGTGCTGGCCTACCACTATCCGGGCGTCGCGGGCGGGCCGGTGCCGGTCGAGGCGCTGGGCGAGCTGGGCCTGGCCGGTATCAAGGACTCCAGCGGTGACCCGGTCCGGCTCGGGCACGAGCTCAGCCTGGGCGGGGACCTCGCCGTCTACAGCGGGGCCTCGGCGCTGCTGGGCTACGCGAGCTGGCTGGGCGCGACCGGTGGCATCGTGGCGGCGGCGAACCTCGTACCGGAGCAGTGCCTGGCCGCCTGGGAGCGCGACGCCGCCGCACAGCACGTCGTGCTGCGCACCGAGCGCGCGGCCAAGGCCCTGCCGGGCGGCCTCAAGGAGGCCATGGCCCGGCAGTACGGCACCTCACCGGTACGCCGGCTGGGCTGACCCCCTACTTGTCCAGCTTGGCCGGGTCGATGGTGGTGTCCTGGTGCAGGATGAAGCGGTTGGTCGCGTAGGTGATCGCCCACAGCACGACGCCGATGATCAGCAGCACCCCGGCCACTCTGTAGTCGGCGCTGGCCCGGCCGGAGAGCGGACTGGCCAGGTAGGCGCAGCTGATCGCCCCGATGATCGGGATGATCGTCGGGGCCTTGAAGTGCTTGTGCTCCACCGTGTCGCGGCGCAGCACCAGCACCGCGACGTTCACCACGGTGAAGACGCAGAGCAGCAGCAGGGCGGTGGTGCCACCGAGGGCGGTCAGGTCGGCGAACCAGATCAGCCCGAAGGCGATCAGCGTGGTGAAGACGATGCCGACCCACGGCGTACGCCGGGTGCGGTGGACCTTGCCGAGCACCTTGGGCAGCACCCGCTCGTTGGCCATGCCGTAGAGCAGCCGGCTGGCCATCAGCATGTTGATCAGCGCCGAGTTGGCCACCGCGAACATCGTGATGAAGGCGAAGATGGTCAGCGGGAACGCGGGCGCCCCGGCCGCCACCACCTTGAGCAGCGGCGCGTCGCCCTCGTTGAGGTCGGCCGGGGAGACCAGCGCCACGGCCGAGATCGCCACCAGGACGTAGATCACCCCGGTGATGCACAGGCCGGTCAGCATCACCTTGGGGAAGATCCGCACCGGGTCCTTGGTCTCCTCGGCCATGTTCACCGAGTCCTCGAAGCCGACCATCGCGAAGAACGCCAGCGCGGTGGCCGCGGTGACCGAGAAGAACGCGTGCTCGCCGGGCGGCGAGTCGAACTCCACCAGCCGCGACAGGTCGCCGTTGCCGCCGCCGAGCGCCCACGCGCCGATGGCGATGACGATCAGCAGGCCGGTCAGCTCGACGCAGGTCAGCACGACGTTGGCCTTCACGCTCTCGCCGACGCCGCGGAAGTTGACCAGGGCGATGAGGGTCATGAAGGCGACCGCCACCGCGGTCAGTCCCAGCCCTTCGCCCAGCGACAGGTCGAACGCCTCGGCGAAGTTGCCGGCGAACGCCTTCGACGCGCTGGACGCCGAGGTCAGGCCCGAGCACATCACCGCGAAGGTGACCATGAAGGTGAAGAAGTGGATGCCGAACGCCTTGTGCGTGTACAGCGCCGCGCCGGCCGCACGCGGATACTTGGTCACCAGCTCCAGATAGCTGAACGCGGTCAGCAGCGCGACCACGAACGCGATGAGGAACGGCAGCCAGACCGCCCCGCCGACCTCGCCGGCGACCTTGCCGGTGAGGGCGTAGACGCCGGTGCCCAGGATGTCCCCGACGACGAAGAGCAGCAGGAGTCCGGGGCCGATGACCCGGTTGAGAGTGGGTTGTCCGTTGGCTTCGGTGCTGTCCCGTGTTCCCGCGTCCGCCATAGCCGCGTACCTCCACATCGACATGCCTGGCCTCACGGTAAGGGATCAGCGGCGAACGCGCCGCCGCTGAGGCTTGTTCCGGCGCGGCGCACGGGTGAGGATCGACCCACGTGATCCCACCTGCCGGAGGACGACATGCACATCGTGCTGGCTGCCAAGCCCGACGCCGACCAGCCCTGGATCACCGATGCGGTGGCCCGGCTGGCCAAACAGACCGCCGCCACGGTCACCGTGGTCGCGGTCGACGAGGTGGAACTGGAGCGGTTCTCCCCGGCGCCGCGCAGCGTCTTCGTCCAGGGCGCGCGGGAGGCGGTCGACACGGCGATCCGGCGGCTGGCCGACGTGGGGGTCGAGGCGCAGGGGACGGTGCTGCCCGGCCGCCCGCTGGAACGCATCATCGAGTTCGCGGCGCAGCAGGAGGCCGACGTGATCGTGGTCGGGGCCAGCTCCCGGCCGGCGCTGGCGGAACGACTCCTCGGCAGCGTCCCCCTGCAGCTGATCGAGAAGGCGTCCCGCCCGGTCCTCGTGGTGACCCATCCCTGATGGCGGTGCTCGCGCAGATATCGCTGGGCGTGCAGGACTGCGAGCGGGCCGGCGCCTTCTGGAGCGGGGCCCTCGGTTACGTCCGGCGCCCGCCGCGCTACCCGGGTGACGACTGGATCGTCCTGAAGCCGCCGGCGGGCGTCCCGGGCGCGGCGATCGCCATGGACCTGAGCGAGACCCCGGTGCAGGACCAGCCGCGGATCCACTTCGACCTCGACGCCGGCGACCGCTCCCTCGATGGAGAGGTTGCCCGGCTCCTCGCTCTCGGCGCCCAGCGCGTGGACTGGCCGTACTACCCGGAGCAGCCGGAGCCGGGCGCGCCGCCGTACGTGGTGCTGGCCGACCCGGAGGGCAACCGTTTCTGCGTGGCCGGCCGGCGCTGAGTCCTACTCGCGGGCGCCCAGGAGGGAGACCGGCGCCGCCCGGGTCGCCGACCAGGAGGTCAGCAGGCTGGTCAGCCCGGTGACCACGAACGCCGCCACCGCGAGCACCGCCATCAGCGTCCACGGCAGGTCCAGGGTCGCGGTGCCGGTCACCGCCGAGGTCGTGGCCAGCACCGCGATGGAGGTGCCGGCCGCGGCCAGTGCGCCCAGGAAGACGCCGATCATGGTGACCGCCGACGACTCCAGCAGCGCCGCGCGCAGCACCTGAGGCCGGGTCAGGCCGGTCGCCCGGGCCGCGGCGAACTCCCGGCTCCGGGCGGCCGCGGCGATCACGACCGCGTTGACCACCCCGATCAGCGCGTACAGGCCGCCGAGGCCGAGCACGATCAGCATGATGTTGTCGCTCGTGCTGGTCCGGGCCTCGGCGTCGGCCCGGAGCCAGTCGTCCACGCTGGTCACGGCGCCCACTTCGGACAGTTCCGCGGTGACCCGGGCGGGGTCGGCGCCGGAAGCGAGGGTGACGAACGTCCGGGTCGGTGCTTCGGCGAGCTGGTCGGCCGGGAGCAGGCCCACCGGCACCAGCAGGGCCGCCCCGCCACCGATCGTGGCCGGCACCTCGGCGACGACCGGCAGCGGGTGGTCGGTACCGGCGAAGTGGGCCGTCACGGTGTCGCCGCGGGAGAAGCCCGCACGGGACGGGCCGCCCGCCACGGCGTTGCCGCGCAACGCCCGCAGGGAGCCGCTGCCGGGGTGGGCGCGTTCGAAGGCCGCCGGCTCGACGACCAGGGCCGACTCGATCAGGGTGTCCGCCGTGTCGCCGCGGCCCGTGGTGATGCGCAGTGGGGTCTCGGTCTCCGACGAGAAGGACGCCACCCCGGCCACGGCCGGGAAGCCCGGTCCGGTGGTCTCGACCACCAGGTCGGCGGCCGTCCCGCGGCGTTGCTCGGCCACGCCGGCGGCGGCGAACGAGGCGGACGCCCCGACCTGCCCGAAGACGACGCCGATCAGCACGATGAGCGGGGCCGCGGTGGCCGCGCTGCGGCGGACCTCGTCGCGCAGGTTGGCCCGGGCCAGCATGCCGGTCACCCCGGCGGCCGGGATCAGCCGGGCCACCGCGGGGACCAGCACCGGCGCCAGGAGCGACAGGGCGACCGCCGCGCACAGCGACACGTTCATCGTCAGGGCCTGACCACCGGCCGCCCCACCCACCGGGGCCAGGATGATCAGGGCCACCGCCCCGGCGGTGAAGAACAGCCCGGTCAGCCAGCGCCCGGCGGTCATCACCCGGCCCGCGTCGGGATCGCGGAGCGCGTCCAGCGGGCGGACCCGGGCGGCCCGCCGGGCGGCGACCAGCACCCCGGCCAGCGCGAGGCCCAGCCCGACGCCGGCGGAGGCGCCGAGGATCCAGTCGCGCCACTGCCCGGTGAAGCCCTCCGGCACGAAGCCGAAGCCGACCAGCAGCCGGGTCTGCAGGGCCATCACGGCCACCCCGGCCGGTACGCCGGTGGCGGTCCCGATCAGACCCAGCAGCAGCGCCTCGCCCAGGAGCAGCCGGCGCACGTGCCGGCGACCGCCGCCGACCAGCCGCAGCAGGGCCAGGTCACGACGGCGCTGGGCCACGGTGAAGGCGAACGTGGAACTGATGATGAACACGGCCAGGAACGTCGAGAAGCCCAGCGTCACGCCGAGCAGCGCCACCGACGCCTCGGCGCTGTCGCTGAAGTGCAGCCGCTCGGCCGGGGACAGGCCGGCCGGCGGGTCCAGGGTCGCCGCCGAGATCATCAGCAGCAGGGAGGACTGCACCAGCGCGACGCCCAGGCACACCGACAGGGTCGCGCCGACGAACAGCTGCCAGCGTTCGGCCAGGCCGGAGAAACTCATCCGCAGCATGTCAGCGCTCCAGGGCGACGAGGCGGTCGGCGACCTCGCGGGCGCTCACACCGGCGAGGTGGTCGACCAGCCGGCCGTCCCGGAGGAACAGCACCCCGTCGGCGCGGGCGGCGGCGGCCGGGTCGTGGGTCACCATCACGATGCTCTGGCCCCGGTCGGCCATGGCCCGCAACAGATCCAGCACGGTACGGGCGGCCGTCGAGTCCAGCGCCCCGGTCGGCTCGTCGGCGAAGAGCACCTCGGGCGCGGTGACCATGGCCCGGGCGATCGCCACCCGTTGCTGCTGGCCGCCGGAGAGCTCGCGCGGGCGGTGCCGGGCCCGGTCGCCGAGCCCGACGTCGTCGAGGGCCTGGCGGACCTGCGCGCGTCCCGGACGCCGGCCGGCCAGGCGCAACGGCAGGGCCACGTTCTGCTCGGCGCTCAGCGAGCCGATCAGGTTGAAGCTCTGGAAGACGAACCCGATCCGGGTCCGGCGCAGGGCGGTGAGCTCGTTGTCGCTCGCGGCGGTGATGTCGGTGTCGCCGAGCAGCACCCGGCCGCTGTCCGCGCGTTCCAGGCCGGCGGCCAGGTGCAGCAGGGTGGACTTGCCGGAGCCGGAGGGGCCCATCACGGCGGTCCAGGTGCCGCGCCGGAACTCGACGTCGACGTCGTCGACAGCCCGGACGGCGGTGGCGCCGCGGCCGTAGCCTCGGCTCACGCCGCGCAGGGCGACCGCGGTCGAGGTGGGGGTGGAAGTCGTCGTCATCGTCACTGCTCGAACGTATGGCGACGGCCCGCGAATAGCGTTGCGGCGGTCCCCCGGATCCGGGGTAGGGCTAACCCTACGGCCGGCGATCCAGTAAGCGGGACAACACCGTCCGCCCCTTGCCTATATCCCAGTTTGGCTATAGGAAATAGATATGTTGCGCGATCGATCCCGGGTCACCGCCCTCGCCGCCGCCACCCTCCTGCTGCTCGCCGCCTGCTCCGGCACCACCACCGCCGAGGCCGGCGCCGACGCCGGGCAGCCGGTCAGCGGCGGCTCGCTGACCTGGGGCATCGAGACCGAGCCGATCACCCTCAACCCGCACCAGTACGCCCAGGCCAAGGCCCGGCTGCTGGTCGCCAACGCGTACGAGGGCCTGCTGACCCACGACGCGAACGGCGGTTACGTCCCGCTGCTGGCCACGGGATACCAGGCCGCGGCGGACGGCCGGTCCTACACGTTCAAGCTGCGGACCGGCGTCACCTTCTCCGACGGCACGCCGTTCGACGCCGCCGCCGTCAAAGCCAACATCGACCAGCTGCTAGCCCCGGACTACGCACCCACGGTCGCCGCCGTCCAGCTCAAGAACCTCGAGAGCGTCGAGGCGCCCGACCCCACGACGGTCGTGTACCACCTGACGAGACCCGACGTGCTGCTGCTCGACTTCATCTCGTCCCCGCAGGGCGCTGTCGTCTCGCCGACGTCCTTGCGCAAGGCCGCCAACCTCAAGGCCGGCGGTCCGGAGCTGGCCGGGACCGGGCCGTTCATCCTGGACCGGTACGCCGCCGGCCAGGAGGTGCACTTCAAGCGCAACCCGTCGTACCGGGGGAGCCGCCCGGCCTATCTGGACGAGGTGACCTACCGCTTCCTCAAGGAGTCCTCGGTCCGGGTCGGCGCGCTCACCTCGGGCCAGGTGCAGGTCATCGAGGGCGTGCCCGCCACCGATCAGGCGCTGATCACCGGCGACCCGCGGCTCACCCTGACCCGGGGCCTGAACTCGGGCTCCGCCTACTCCTACTACCTCAACGTCTCCCATCCGCCCTTCGACGACCTGCGGGTGCGCCAGGCGTTGCGCGACGCGCTGGACGTGCCGACCGTGCTCAACGCGGTCTACCAGGGCACCGCCACCCGCGCCTGGAGCGTGATCGGCCCGACCAGCCCGCTCTACGACAAGTCCCTCGAGGGCTCGTACGGCAACAACGCCGCCCGCGCCAATGAGCTCCTGGACCAGGCCGGCTGGACCGGACGCGACGCTGACGGCTTCCGGACCAGGGCGGGCCGGCGGCTCACCGTCCGGCTCGTGCAGTCGGCCCCGTTCGTCCGCGACCGGCGCGACATCCTGGCCCAGGCCGTGCAGGCCGCGGTCCGCAAGAGCGCCGGCATCGACCTGGCCGTGTCGGTCGTGGACCAGGGCACCGCCACCAAGGCCCTGGCCGACGGCGAGTACGAGGTCTTCGACAACTCCCGCGCCGACACCGACGCGGGCGCGGCGCTCAACCTGCTGCTCGCCTCGGACGGCGCGATCAACCGCACCGGCAGCAAGGATCCGGAACTGGACCGGCTGCTGGCCGCCGGGCAGGCCACGAGTGACGCGGACCAGCGCCGGGCGACGTACCGGGCGGTCCAGCAGCGGGTCGTCCGCGAGCAGGCGATCGTGCTGCCGCTGTACGCCCCGAACGATCAGATCGCCGCGGCGAGGACGGTCGGCGGCCTCTCCTTCGAGCCGACCGCCGGGGTGCCGAACAGCGCCTACGGGGTCTGGGTGCGCAAGTGAGCCTGGCCGCCGCCGTGCTGCGGCGCGTCGTGACGGGACTGGTGGTGCTCTGGGCGGCGGCCACGGCCGGTTACCTAGCGCTGCTGGCCGCGCCCGGGGACACTGTGGACAGCATCGTCGGCGACGGCGCCGACACCCCGCTGATCCGGGCGCAGATCATCGCCGAGTGGGGCCTGGACCGGCCCGCCGTCGTGCAGTACGCCGACTACCTGTGGCGAGCCACGCACGGTGACCTCGGCCGGTCGTACCTGCTGCAACGGCCGGTGCGGGACGTCGTCGGCGAGCAGCTGGGGCCGACGCTGAAGCTGGCCCTGGCCGCCGCGCTGCTCGGCGTCGTGCTGTCGCTGCTGCTGGCGGTGAGCACCCGCCGGCCGTGGGCGCGCCGGGTCAGCTCCACCGCCGAGCTGGTGCTGGTGTCCACGCCGCCGTTCCTGATCGGGATCATTCTGCTCAGCGTCTTCTCGTTCCGCCTCGGTCTGTTCCCGGTCGCCGGCGATCGCGGGTTCGCCGCGCTTGTGCTGCCGGCGGTCACCCTCGCCCTGCCGATCGCCGGGATTCTCACCCAGGTGCTGCGCGACGGGCTGGACCGGGCGCTGGACGAGCCGTTCGCGGTCACCGCCCGGTCCCGGGGCCTGCGGGAGAGCGCGGTGCTGCTCCGGCACGCGCTGCGGCACGCGTTGCTGCCGGCCGTCACGCTCACCGGCTGGCTCTTCGGCATCCTGCTCGGCGGCGCCGTGATCATCGAGTCGGTGTTCGGCCGGCCCGGCCTGGGCCAGGTCACCCTGGCCGCCGTCACCAGCAAGGACATGCCGGTGGTACTCGCGGTCGTGGTGCTCTCGGCGGCCGTCTACGTGGTGCTCAACACCGCCGCGGATCTCGCGTACCTGATCGTCGACCCGCGGCTGCGCAGGAGCTGAGCGATGACCCTCGCCACCGAGCGGCCACTGATCGGCCGGGCCCGCCGCACCACCCGCCGCCCCCGCCCGGGCGTCGCCACCGCCACCGGCTTCCTGCTGCTCATGCTGGTCGCGGCGCTGTGGCCCGGCCTGTTCGCCGGGGACCCGCTGGCCGCGGACCCGTTCCAGGTGCTCCGGCCGCCGGCCGCCGGGCACTGGTTCGGCACCGATCAGCTCGGCCGGGACGTCTTCGACCGGGTGGTGCACGGCGCCCGGCACTCGCTGGCCATCGGCGTCGCCGCCACCCTGATCGCGGTCACCGCCGGGATCCTGCTCGGCGTGCTGGCCGGCCTGGCCCACCGGTACGCCGACGAGGCGCTCAGCCGCTCGTTCGACGCGCTGTCGGCGTTCCCGCTGCTGCTGATCGCGCTGCTGTTCATCGCCATCGCCGGCCCCGGGACGGTGAGCCTGGTGGTGGCCATCGGCATCGCCACGCTGCCGCACCACGCCCGGGTCGTCCGAGCCCAGACGCTGGTCGTGCGCCGGGCCGGCTACGTGACCCAGGCCGTCGCCTTCGGGCACTCGCGGACCCGGCTGGTGCTGCGGCACGTGCTGCCCAACGTGCTCGGGCCGATCCCGGTGCTGGCCATGATCGGCCTGGGCGAGGCCGTGCTGGCCGCTGCCGGGCTCAGCTTCCTCGGCATGGGACCGCAGCCGCCGTCGCCGGAGTGGGGCGCGATGCTCTCCGAGGGCCGCGGCTACCTGCGGATCGCCTGGTGGGCGTCGGTGCTGCCGGGCGTCGTCGTCACTGGAACCGTCATAGCGCTGACCGTCACCGGACGACACCTGCAGCGCCGCTTCGAGGGACGGGAGCAACGATGAGCACACCCCTGGTCCGCGTCGAGGACCTGCACGTCACGTTCGACACCGGACGGCACCGGGTCGAGGCCGTCCGGGGCGTCAGCTTCACCGTCGAGCGCGGTGAGTGCCTGGCCATCGTGGGGGAGTCGGGGTCGGGCAAGAGCGTCACCGCCCGTACCCTGGTCGGTCTGGCCGGTCCCGGCGCCGAGGTCCGTGCCGCCGCGCTGGAGCTCGACGGCCGCGACGCCCGCCGGCACACCGAGCGGGACTGGCGCCGGGTGCGCGGCGGCTTCGCGGGCCTGGTCCTGCAGGACGCGCTGGTGTCGCTCGACCCGCTGCGCACGGTCGGCGCGGAGATCGGCGAGGTGCTGCGCACCCACCGGCGCCGGACCCCGGTGGAGAAGCTGCTCGCCGACGTGCACGTGCCGGAGCCGGCCCGGCGCGCCCGGCAGTATCCGCACCAGCTCTCCGGCGGCCTGCGGCAACGGGCGTTGATCGCTTCCGCCATCGCCGGCGAGCCGCCGTTGCTGATCGCCGACGAGCCGACCACGGCCCTCGACGTCACCGTGCAGGCGCAGATCCTGGCGCTGCTGGCCGAGCGCAAGGCGGCGGGGGAGACGCTGCTGCTGATCAGCCACGATCTCGCGGTCGTCGGCCGGACGGCGGACCGCGTGCTGGTCATGCGCGAAGGCCGCCTCGTCGAGTCGGGGGCCACGTCGCTGCTCGTGTCCGGCGCGGAGCACCCGTACACGAAGAAGCTGCTGGCCGCGGTCCCGTCGGCGGCGTCCCGCGGCCGCCGGCTGGCCGGATCGGGGGAGAGCCCGGCGGTCCGGCCGCCGGCCGGCGTCGTGGCCGAGGCCACCGCACTGCGCAAGGTGTACGGCCGCAGCACCGTCGTCGCCGGCGTCGACCTGAGCATCGGGCGCGGCGAGATCGTGGGCCTGGTCGGGGAGTCCGGCTCGGGCAAGACCACCGTGGCGCAGTTGCTGTTCGGGCTGGTGGAGCCGACCGCCGGCAGCGTCACCTTCGAGGGCGCGCCCTGGTCCGGGGTGTCCGAGCGCGGCCGGCGACCGCGGCGCCGCCGGATGCAGCTGATCTCCCAGGACCCGCTGTCCTCCTTCGACCCCCGCTGGACGGTGGCCCGGATCGTCGGGGAGGCCCTGCCGCCCGGTGCCGCCGTCGTCCCGCTGCTGGAACGCGTCGGCCTGGACGCCACCGTCCTGGACCGCCATCCGCGGCATCTCTCCGGCGGCCAGCGCCAGCGGGTCGCCATCGCCCGGGCCCTCGCGCCGCGGCCCAGCCTGATCATCTGCGACGAGCCGGTCTCCGCGCTGGACGTCTCGGTGCAGGCCCAGGTGCTGGACCTGCTGGCCGACATCCGGGCCACCGACGGCACCGCGCTGCTGTTCATCTCGCACGACCTGGGCGTGGTGCACCACCTCGCCGACCGGGTCCTCGTCATGCGCGACGGCACGGTCGTCGAGCGCGGCCCGGTCACCGACGTCTTCACCCGTCCGCGGCACGAATACACCCGCGCGCTGCTGGCCGCGGTGCCCACCCTGGAGGCCGTCCCATGACCGATCTGCACCTCGCCGTGGCCCTCGACGGGCTCGGCTGGCACCCCGCCGCCTGGCGCACCTCGCCGCTGGCCGCCACGGCGGTCTTCACCGCCGGGTACTGGACGCAACTGGCCCGGGAGGCCGACGCCGGTCTGCTGGACTTCGTCACGTTCGAGGACACCTTCGGGCCGCCGACCGACGACCCCGGCCGGATCAACGGGCGGCTGGACGCCGTGCTGGTCGCATCGCGGGTGGCCCCGGTGACCCGGCACGTCGGGCTGATCCCGGTCGCCACCACCACCCACACCGAGCCGTTCCACCTGTCCACGGCCGTGGCCACGCTCGACTACCTGAGCACCGGCCGGGCCGGCTGGCAGGCCCGGATCTCCGCCGCCCCGGCCGAGGCGGCCCTGCTGGGACGGCGCCCGGCCGGCTCCGGCGACGAGCAGCTCTGGGACCTGCTCGACGAGGCCGCCGACGCCGTCGAGGTGGTCCGCCGGCTCTGGGACAGCTGGCAGGACGACGCCGTCATCAAGGACATCGCCACCGGCCGGTTCATCGACCGGGACCGGCTGCACTACATCGACTTCGCCGGCCGGTGGTTCAGCGTCAAGGGACCCTCGATCGTGCCCCGGCCACCGCAGGGCCAGCCCGTCGTGGCCGCCCTCGCGCACACCCCGGCGGTGTACGAGTTCGCGGCCCGCTCGGCCGACGTGGTCTTCGTGACGCCGGCCTCGCCCGCCGAGGCCGCCGAGATCGTCGCCCAGGTCCGCGCGGCCGGCCCCCTGAAGATCTACGCCGACCTGGTGGTGTTCCTCGACGAGCACGGCGGGACAGCGCTGCGCCGCCGGGCCCGGCTGGACGAGCTCGCGGGCGCGCCGGTGCCCTCCGACGCGCTGATCTTCGCCGGCGCCCCGGAAGAGCTCGCGGACCTGCTGCTGGCCTGGCGGGAGGCCGGGCTGGACGGTTTCCGGCTGCGGCCCGGCGCCCTGCCGTACGACCTGGAGGCGATCACCCGGCTGCTGGTGCCGACGCTGCAGGACCGCGGCGTCTTCCGCACCGCACCCGCGCCGGGCACGCTGCGCGAACGCCTCGGCCTGCCGCACGCCGTCAACCGCTACGAAGGGGCCCGCCTTGGCTAAGCAGATCATTCTCGCCGCGCACTTCCCCGGCGTGAACAACACCACCGTGTGGAGCGACCCGGCGGCCGGCAGCCAGATCGAGTTCGACTCCTTCGTGCACCTGGCCCGCACCGCCGAGCGGGGCAAGTTCGACTTCTTCTTCCTGGCCGAGGGGCTGCGGCTGCGCGAGCAGCGCGGGCTGATCCACGACCTGGACGTGGTCGGGCGCCCGGACACGCTGACCGTGCTGGCCGGCCTGGCCGCCGTCACCACCCACCTCGGGCTCGCCGGAACCCTCAACGCCACCTTCCACGAGCCGTACGAGCTGGCCCGTCAGCTCGCCACGCTCGACCACCTCTCCGGCGGCCGGGCGGCCTGGAACGTGGTCACCTCCTCCGGCCCGTTCTTCGGCGAGAACTTCCGGCGCGGCGGGTTCCTGGAGTACGCCCAGCGCTACGAACGGGCCGGCGAGTTCATCGACACCGCCCGCGAGCTGTGGGACTCCTGGGCCGAGCTCGCCCCCGACCGCGACCGTGGCTTCTTCGCCGACACCGGCTCGTTCGCCCACCACGGCCCGCAGTTCGGCATCGAGGGCCGCTTCGGCGTCCCCCGCAGCCCGCAGGGCCACCCGGTGATCCTGCAGGCCGGCGACTCCGACGGCGGCCGGGAACTGGCCGCCGCCAAGGCCGACGCGGTCTTCTCCCGGCACCACGAGCTCGAGGACGGCCGGGCGTTCTACCGCGACGTCAAGTCCCGGCTGGCCCGCCACGGCCGCGACCCGGACAGCCTGAAGATCATTCCCGGGGTGTCGTTCGTGCTCGGCGACACCGAGGCCGACGCCCAGGAGAAGGCCCACCACATCCGGCGCCAGCAGGTCAGCCCGCAGACCGCCATCCTGCTGCTGGAACAGCTCTGGAACCGCGACCTGTCCGGCTACGACGCCGAGGGCCCGCTGCCCGCCATCGACCCCGACGTCTCCGAGGAGTCGATCATCCAGGGCCGGGCCGGCATGTACCCCGACCGGCTGGCCACCGCGGCCGAGTGGCGGGCCCGCGCGGAGCAGAAGAACCTCAGCATCCGCGAGCTGATCATCGAGGTGACCGGGCGGCAGTCGTTCATCGGCACCCCGGCCCGGGTGGCGGCCGAGCTCAACACGTATGTGCAGACCGACGCCTGCGACGGCTTCATCCTCGTCCCGCACCTCACGCCGGGCGGCCTCGACGACTTCGTCGACACGGTGGTGCCGCTGCTGCAGGAACGCGGCGTGCTGCGCACCGAATACACCACCAGCACACTGCGCGGGCACCTGGGGCTGGCATGAAGTTCCTGCTCATCACCCTGATCACCCACCTGGACCCGGCGAGGACAACCCGGCAACGCTTCCGCGAGGTGGTCGACAACGCCGTGCTGGGCGAGGAGCTGGGCTTCGACGGGTACGGCGTGGGCGAGCGCCACGAACGCCCGTTCATCTCCTCGTCCCCGCCGGTCGTGCTCAGCCACATAGCCGCGCGGACCAGCCGGATCCGGCTCTTCACCGCGGTCACCACGCTCAGCCTGCTCGACCCGGTACGCGCCTACGAGGACTACGCCACCCTGGACAACCTCGCCGACGGCCGGCTGGACCTGATCATCGGCAAGGGCAACGGCGCCGCCCAGGCCGAGTTGTTCCACGTCACCGCCGAGGACCAGTGGGACCGCAACCGCGAATCGTACGAGCTGTTCCGCCGGCTCTGGCGCGAACCGAAGGTGACCTGGCAGGGCCGCTTCCGCCCGCCGCTCACCGACGCCGAGACGTGGCCCCGCCCGTTGCAGCAGCCGATCCGGGTCTGGCACGGCAGCGCCACCAGCCGCGCGTCGGTCGACCTCGCCGCCCGCTACGGCGACCCGCTGTTCTCCGCCAACGTCACCAACCCGATCGAGCCGTACGCCGAGCTGATCCGCCACTACCGCGAGCGCTGGGCGCACTACGGCCACGACCCGGCGGACGCGCTCGTCGGTGCGGGCTCGGCCGGCTACTACGCCGCGCGTACCTCGCAGGAGGCGATCGCGACGTACCGGCCGATCTTCGACGCCCGGCTGGCCGCGTTCACCCGGCTCGGGCTCACCCCGGTCTTCCCGACCCTGGAGGACGCCATCGCCCGCGGCTCGATCCTGGTCGGCAGCCCCCAACAGATCATCGACAAGGTGCACCGCTACCACGCCGAGTTCGGCCACGAGGTGATGCACCTGAGCGCCGACGCGGACGGCCTCACCGAGAAACAGCACCGCGCCACGCTGGAGCTCTTCCAGAGCGACATCGCCCCCGAGCTGCGCCGGAGCATCCCCAGCCGTCCCCTGGGAGGACAGTGACCATGCCCGTACCCCTGTCGATCCTCGACCTCGCCCCGATCCTGGCCGGCGGCACCGCCGGCGACGCCCTTCACCGCACGCTGGACCTGGCCCGGCACGCCGAGCAGTTCGGCTACGCCCGCTACTGGGTGGCCGAGCACCACTTCACGCCCGGCGTGGCCAGTTCCCAGCCGGCGCTGCTGCTGGGCCAGCTGGCGGCGGTGACCGGCCACATCCGGCTCGGCTCGGGCGCGGTGCAGACCGGCCACCAGACCGCGCTGTCCATCGTGGAGCAGTTCGGCCTGCTCGACGCCCTCTACCCGGGCCGCTTCGACCTCGGCCTGGGCCGCTCGGGCCAGCGCCGCAAGGAAGCGCTGAGCGAACTGGGCACTCCGCCGCCGCCGGCCGAGGAACACGTGGTCGACGGCCTGCTGATCCCGAAGCCGTTCTCGTTCGCCCCGCTGCTGGCCTCCGCCCGCACGGCTCTGTTCGTGCGGCTGTTGCAGCAGCCGGGCGCGGAACCCCCGGACTTCCCCGAGGTGCTGGACGAGATCGAGGCGCTGCTGGCGGGCCCGATCACCGACGGCGACGGCAACGAGGCGCGTGCGGTGCCGGGCGAGGGCGCGGACCTCCAGCTGTGGATCCTGGGCAGCAGCGGCGGCCAGAGCGCCCGGGAGGCGGGCCGGCGCGGCCTGCCGTTCGCGGCGAACTATCACGTCGCACCGGCCAAAGTGCTGGAGGCGGTGGACGCCTACCGCTCGGCGTTCCGGCCGTCGGCGGTCCTGGCCGCACCGCACGTCATGGTCTCGGCGGACGTCGTGGTGGCGGCGGACGACGACACGGCGCGGGAACTGGCGGCGGGCTTCGGCCTGTGGGTGCACAGCATCCGGACGGGGGCGGGGGCCCGGCCGTACCCGTCACCGGCCGAGGTGGCGGCGCACGTGTGGACAGCGGAGGAACGGGACCTGGTCGCCGACCGGGTGGCGACGCAGTTCGTCGGCTCGCCGCAGACCGTGGCGGACAAGCTGCGGACCCTGCAACGGGCGACGGGGGCCGACGAACTGCTCGTCACCACGGTGACGTACGACCACGCGGACCGGGTGCACTCCTTCGAACTGCTCGCCAAGGAGTGGCTGGGCCAGGGGCCCCCGTGGTGACCCCGCCGAAATACGGCGGCGGGTCCGGCCACGCCTGACGTAGGGTCGGGCATCCGAGCATGACGGGGATGCGGGAGGGACCACGGATGGCAGTGGCACGGAGGCGATCGCGGCCGATCACGGTCGGTGGGACGGCGTACCGCTGGACGGTCCGCAGGCGGGCGGCCTACCACCAGGGCGACGGCTGGAACCTGTTGCCGTTCGTGGTGGAGCAGGCCACCGGCCACGGTGCCCTGCTGATGGTCACGCTGCCGGACCACTCCGCGCCGGAGGGCCGGTCCGTGTCCTCGTCGACGGTCGCCGCGAGTATCGACCGGGCGCTGACGGCCGGTTGGCGTCCGGACTGGCGGGGGCCGGCGATCCGCTCCCGGCCGAAGACGTCCCGCTGGGGTGACGAGTTCCGTGGCGGCCGGTCCGTGCAGCCGGTGCGGCACTCCGGCCCCCGCCGGGACACCTGAGACGGCGGCCCCGGAGCGCGGCGCTAGTTGCGGGCGAGCGGCACCCCCAGCCGGTCCAGCAGCCGGCGCCGCAGCGGTCCGAAGCCCGGGTCGTCCGGCGCCCGCGGATGCTCCAGGGGGATCACCAGTTCCTCGGCGATCTTCCCGCCGTCGAGCACCAGGGCCCGGTCGGCCAGCAGCAACGCCTCGTCGACGTCGTGGGTGACCAGTAACGCCGCGAAGCCGTGCCGCGCCCGCAGGCGGCCGAACAGGTCCTGCATCTTGAGCCGGGTCAGTGCGTCCAGCGCACCGAACGGTTCGTCGAGCAGCAGCACCCGCGGTTCGCGGACCAGCGCGCGGGCGAAGGCCACCCGCTGGGACTGCCCGCCGGACAGCTCCGCCGGCCAGCTGTGGCCCCGGTCGGCCAGGCCCACCTCGGCCAGCGCCGCCGCCGTACGGGCCGGGACGTCACCGCCGGTCACGCCCAGGCCGACGTTGCCGGCCACCCGCTTCCAGGGCAGCAGGCGATGCTCCTGGAAGACGACCGCGTGCTCGCGGGGGACGGTCACCGCGCCGGTCGCGTCCGGGTCGAGGCCGGCCAGGATGCGCAGCAGGGTGCTCTTGCCCGAGCCGCTGCCGCCGAGCAGGGCCACCACCTCGCCCGGGGCGATGGACAGGTCGACGCCGTCGAGGACGACCGCCGGGCCGAACGCCCGGTGGACACTTTGCGCCCGTACCACCGGATTCATGACGCTCGCAGCCCGCGTCGCCATGCCAGGGCTCTCCTTTCCGCGGCCCGCAGCAGCAGGTCCGACAGCAGGCCAAGGGCGGCGTACACGAAAAGCCCCAGGACCACCACGTCGGTCTGGCTGAACTCGCGGGCCTCCATCATCAGGAATCCGATGCCGTTCTGGGTGTTGGTCTGCTCGCCGACCACCAGGCTGAGCCAGGCCGCCCCGATGGCCAGCCGCAGGCCGAGGAACAGCGAGGGCAGCGCGCCGGGCAGGATCACGTGCCGCAACCGGGCCCAGGTGCCCAGCCCGCAGGTCTTGGCCGCCTCGACCAGGCGTTCGTCGATGTCGCGGATGCCGGCGTACGTGTTGAAGTAGAGCGGGAAGAACACGCCCAGCGCGACCAGGGTGATCTTCATCGACTCGCCGATGCCGACCCAGATGATCAGCAGCGGCACCAGGGCCAGGTGCGGGAGCATCCGGGCCATCTGCACGGGCGGGTCGATGGCGTCGTCGCCCAGGCGCAGCAGGCCGGCCGTCGCGCCCAGCGCCAGCGCGAGCACCCCGCCGATGACCAGCCCGATGCCGGCGCGGGTCAGCGAGTCCAGCAGGTGCGCGCCCAGCGTGCCGTCGGCGGTCAGGCGCCAGCCGGTGCGCAGCACGGTGCTCGGGGCGGGCAGCTTGTCCGGCGACAGCACGCCGCCGCGCGACAGCGCCTTCCACAGCAGCAGGATCACGACCGGGCTGACGATGCGCTGCCACCGCAGCCGCCGGACCCGCTTGACCTGGCGCGGGCGCACCGCCACGTCCGGTGCCGTGGCGACGGCGGTCATTGCAGCTCCGCGGTGAACCGGTCGTCGATCCGGGCCTTCATGTCGACACTGCCCGGGATGAGCTTCAGGTCGGTGAAGCCGTCAGCGATGGCTTGCAGCTCGGCGCCGACCTCGGGAGTCAGCGGGGCGAGCGGCTGCGCGGAGCGGGCCAGCGCGCGGGCGGTCACCGCCTCGTCGATCTTCAGCTCCGGGGCCAGCACCTTGGCGCGTTCCTCCGGGTTGGCGATTCCCCAGGTCGTGGTCTTCTGGTACGTGTCCAGGAACGTCCGGATCCGCGGCGCCTTGTTCTTGACCGCATCGGGGTGGACCAGGATGTACTCGCGGTTGTTGGCCAGCCCGGTGGCGTCGGCGAGCACCTGCACCCCCGGCTGCTCGGCCAGCGCGAAGTACGGGTCCCAGATGATCCACGCGTCGACCTGGTCGTTGTCGAAGGCCGGCCGCCCCTCGGCGGGCTTGAGGTACTTCACGTTGATGTCGGTCAGCTTCATGTGGTTGGCCTCCAGCAGCTTGACCAGCAACCAGTTGACGTTCGAGCCCTTGTTCAGCGCGACCGTCCGGCCGCGCAGGTCGGCGAAGCTCTTGTAGCCCTTGGCCTGCTTGACCAGGACGGCCTCGCCCTTGGGGACGGGCGCGCTGGTGCCGACGATGGCGAAGGGGATCTTGGCGGCGGCCGCGAAGATCGGCGGGGCCTCGCCGGTCTGGCCGATGTCGATGGCGCCCGCCTTGAGCGCCTCGGTGACCGCCGGGCCGCTCTCGAAGAGCGACCACTGCGCGTCCGGGGCGGCGGCCCGGGCCTTGACCAGGCTCAGCCCGCCGAACCGCTGGTAGCCGATCCGCAGGGGGCCGTTGTCGGCCGGGCCGGCGCCCGCGTCGTCGCCGGCGCACCCGCCGAGCGCCACGGACACGGTCAGGGCCAGCAGGGCGGCGATCGCACTCCGTCTATGCATGGCCGTCACTCTATCTAGCCGATAGGAGATATGGGTACCCTGGGCCCATGACCTCGCTCGACTTCCACTGGTTCCTGCCCACCAACGGCGACAGCCGCGACATCGTCGGCGGCGGGCACGGCACGCCGGTCGGCTCCGCCGGGGGCATCCGCCCGCTGACCATCGGCTACCTCGGCCAGATCGCCCGCAGCGCCGAGCAGCTCGGCTTCGTCGGCGCACTCACCCCGACCGGGGCCTGGTGCGAGGACGCCTGGCTGGCCACGGCGATGCTCACCGAGGTGACCGAGCGGCTCAAGTTCCTGGTCGCGTTCCGCCCCGGGCTGATCTCGCCGACCCTCGCCGCCCAGATGGCCTCGACGTTCCAGCGGCTGTCCGGCAACCGGCTGCTGCTCAACGTCGTCACCGGGGGCGAGTCCAGCGAGCAGCGCGGCTACGGCGACTTCCTCGACAAGGACGCCCGGTACGCCCGCACCGACGAGTTCCTCGGCATCATCAAGGCCCTGTGGCGGGGCGAGACCGTCGACCACGTCGGCGAGCACCTGCGCGTCGAGGGCGCCCGGCTGAGCCGCCTGCCCGACCCGGCGCCGGAGATCTATTTCGGCGGCTCGTCGGCCGCGGCCGGCCCGGTCGCGGCCCGGCACACCGACGTCTACCTCACCTGGGGTGAGCCGCCGGCCCAGGTGGCGGAGAAGATCGCGTGGATCCGCGGCCTGAACCCGGCGCTGCGCTTCGGCATCCGGCTGCACGTCATCGCCCGCGACACGGCGGAGGCGGCCTGGGCCGAGGCGGACCGGCTGCTGCAGGGCGTCTCGCCGGCCGACATCGAGGCGGTGCAGGCGGGCCTGCGGCGCAGCGAGTCCGAGGGCCAGCGGCGGATGCTCGACCTGCACGGCGGCAGCCGCGACGGCCTGGTCGTCTCGCCGAACCTGTGGGCGGGTGTCGGCCTGGTCCGCGGCGGCGCGGGCACGGCCCTGGTCGGCAGCCACACCGAGATCGCCGACCGGATCGCCGAGTACGCCGGCCTGGGCATCACCGAGTTCATCCTGTCCGGCTACCCGCACCTGGAGGAGGCGTACTGGTTCGGCGAGGGCGTCCTGCCGGAGCTGCGCCGCCGCGGCCTCTGGCGGCACCCGGACGGTGACGGCCACACCGGGGCGACGAGCATCCCGTTCGCGGGCGTGGCCACCGCCGGGGCTGCCTCCAGCTGATCACGCGCCGAGCCCGGCCGGGCCCGGCGCGCCCCCGATCAGCGCCAGGTCATGTCGAGCTGGCGTTCGAACGCGTCGTAGCCGGCCCGGGCGAAGGCCCGGGCCATCGGCTGGTTGCCCACGTCGGTGGAGGCCCGGATCCGGGGTACGCCCTCCTCCGCCAGCAGCCGCGTGCCCGCCGCCAGCACCTCGTCGATGTAACCGTGGCCGCGGTGCTCCGGCACCACCCCGAGGTAGGCGATGATGGGGTTGTAGCCGTTGTGCGCCGGGATCACGAAGCCGACCGGCTCCCCGTCCGGCAGCGTCGCCACCCGCCACCACTCGTGCGGGCTGGCATAGCCTTCCAGCTCGTCGCGGTACTGCTCCTCGGCGGCCTGCCGGGCGCTCATCCGGCTCAGATCGTCGAGGCTGTGCGCGTCCAGGGTGCCGTCCAGCACCCGCGTCATGAGCCCGATGAGCTCCTCGGCGTCGCGCACCGGGCGGAACGTGAGGCGCCCGGCCGGCTCCGGCACCGGCGTGCCGGGCCGCCACTCCAGGCGCAGCCGCTCGACGAAGAGCTTGGCGCCGAGGCGTTCCAGCACGCCCATCCGCTGCTCGACGCCGCGGCGGACGTCGGGCTGCTCGCGCCAGTCGCCCGGGACGTACCGCAGATAGTCGGGCGGAGTCTCACCCGCGGCGACCACCGTGGACAGAGCCGTCCGGACGAGCCGCACGGCGTCGTCGGGGTCGCCGTCGAGATCGAGGATGTCCATCAGGAACGGGTGCTCCGCGCCGGGGCGGGACCACCAGGCGGCCCGGGCGACGACGCGCTCGCCGCGCAGGGCGAGCCACAGCCACCGCGGGTGGCGGCGGCCGGCGTCCAGGTCCTTGGCGAGCTCGCCGTTGAGGACGTACGGGAAGGTGGTGAACAGGTCCAGCTCGTCGGGCCCGGTGATCGGGCGCAGGGTCAGGTCGTGGTGGTGCAGAGTCAAGGCATTCTCCGTTGCGGAGGCGCCCTGTCCCGCCGGGATCAGCTCGGCTGGTGGCCCCGGGAGGACGTGGGCGCGGTGTGCGTCGCGTACATGGCCCAGCCCTCCTTCCTTCGTCGGTCCGGCCGCCAGTTCTATCCGCCGCCGGGCGGGGCCGCAACCGATTTACTCGATAGGGTCGGGGCATGGACCTGCCGGCCCGCGCCGCCGAGCTGATCGCCGTACCCTCCACCGCGGACCGGCCCGAGGAACTGCACCGCGCGCTGGAGCTCGTGCTCGACGTCGTCGGGCCCGGCTTCACGGTGGAGCGCTTCACCTCCCGGGGCAAGCCGAGTGCCCTGGTGCACCTGCCCGGGCCGCGCCCCCACTTCCGGGTGCTGCTCAACGCCCACCTCGACGTCGTGCCCGCCGAGAGCTATGCGGCCCGGCGGGACGGCGACCGGCTCTACGGCCGCGGCGCGCAGGACATGAAGGTGGCCGCCTTGGTGCTGGCCGAGGTGTTCCGCTCGCTGGCGCCGTCGCTGCCGTACCCGCTGGGTCTGCAACTGGTCACCGACGAGGAGGTCGGCGGCTTCGACGGCACCGCGTACCAGCTGGCCGCCGGCGTCACCGCCGGCTTCGTGCTCATCGGCGAGCAGAGCGGTCTGCGCGTGGTCACCGATTCCAAGGGCATCCTCCAGGTACGCCTGCACGCCACCGGCACCGCGGCCCACGCCGCCTACCCGTGGCTCGGCGACAACGCTCTGCTCACCCTGACCGGTGCGGTCGACGCCGTGCTGCGCCGATGGCCGGTGCCGCCGGACGAGCAGTGGCGTACGACGGTCAACGTGGCCCGGATCGAGACCACGAACCGCGCCGTCAACCAGGTGCCGGCCGAGGCCACCGCCTGGCTCGACATCCGCTTTCCGCCGCAGGACACCGACTTCGCCGGCCGCACGAGCGAGGAGATCGCCGCGCTGCTGAGGTCGGTCAGCGGCGTGCCGGTCAGCGTGGACAGCCTCGGTGCGCCGCACCACGCTGACCCGCACAGCCGCGAGGTCATGCTGCTACGGGCGGCGGCGAGCTCGGCCGGCTACCCGGGCGAGCTGCTGCGCAAGCACGGCGCCGCCGACGGCCGGTTCTACTCCGCGCGCGGCATCGACGCGGTGATCTTCGGCCCGGGCGGCGACGGCCAGCACGGCTCCGGCGAGTACGCCGACCTGCGCACCGTGGGCCCGTACCGGAATGCTCTGGTCACGTTCCTCACCGAGCTCGCTCGGGACCCGGCACCAGCGGTACCTCGGGATTCGGCCGTAGGGTGACCTTCACGGCGTAGGCCCGGGCCGCGGCCGACGCGGTCCGCAGCGCGAGCCGCCAGTCGTCCAGCGCGAAGGTGTGCGTCACCAGCGCGTCCACCGGGTAGGCCGGGTCGGCGAGCCACTCCACCACCTCGGCCATCGTGGTCCGCCCGGCCAGGGCCGGCTCCGGACCCGAGTTGACGGTGCCCTGGACGGTGAGCTGGCGGTTCCAGACCAGCGACCAGTCGACCCGCTGCCGGCCGGCCCCGCCGACGAGCACCAGCATGCCGGTCGGCCGCAGCAGGTGCAGGGCCAGGTCGATCGTCTCGCTGCGGGCCACACAGTCGAAGACCACGTCCACGCCCAGGTCCAGAATCGGGGTCCGCGTCAGCCGCGGCCGGACAACGCGCCCGCCGTGCACGCGGGCGAGGGACTCGACCACCTGCGGACCCGGCTCCAGCGCCCGGCTGGCCCCCGTGCGCACCGCCGCCGCCCGGCTGAACTCACCCGGGCCGACCACGGTGATGTCCAGGTCCGGGTGCAGCCGGCGCAGGGCGGCCGTCACGAGCAGGCCGATGGTCCCCGGGCCGATGACCACGGCGCGGTCACCGCGGCGCTGCCAGTGCAGCGCCGCGTGCAGGGCGACGGCCGCGGGCTCGGCGAGGACCGCACGGTACGACGGCAGCGCCCCGACCCGGTGCAGCTGACTCTCGTGGGCGGCGACGTACTCGCCCCAGCCCCCGCCCAGCGCCGCGTCGAAGCCCTGGGTGGGCGACCGGCAGCCGGAGACACCGGGCTCGTCGAAGCGCTCGCAGACGTACGGGAAGCCCTCCCGGCACGACCGGCACAGGGCGAAGCCGCGGTGCACGCAGGACAGGACCGGGTCGACGACGACCCGGTCGCCCGCGGACACAGAGGTGACACCCGGCCCGGCCGACTCGACCACGGCGACGATCTCGTGCCCCAGGACCTGCCGCCGCGCGGTGTAGTACGCGCTGAGCACCAGCGACGACTTGGCGTGCGCGACGGCCGTGTCGCTGCCGCAGATGCCGGACAGCTCGGGGCGCAGCAGCACCCAGCCGGGGGCGCGGGGCAGCACCGGCACCGGCACGTCCTCGCGCAGGGCGAGCAAACCGGCCGCACCCCGGCCGGCGTCACCACCGAGGCCCCGGGGTAGCGCCCGGGCGGCCGCGGTGGCCAGGTACCGGGGGATCGACAGGTCCGCCAGAACGGCTCGCATGGTGCTCCTTCCAGCCGCGACGCCTGCCGCGCCGGGCTCAACCCGGCGTGGTGACCCGGGCGACGATGTCCGCGGTGGCGGCGAGCACGACGCCGATCCCGGCGATCTCCCGGAAGCTCTGCTCGGTGGCCTGGGAGATGGCATCGGTGGCCAGCACGACCCGGTAGTCCCGCTCACTGGCCTCGATCATGCTGGCCCGGGGGCAGTTGGGCAGGTTGCAGCCGGCGAAGACCACGGTGTCGATGCCGCGCTCGCGCAGCAGCTCGTCGAGCGGGGTGCGGTAGAAAGCGCCCCAGCGCGGTTTGAACAGCGCGAACTCGTCGGGGCCGAGCTCCTGCGCCCGCCCCTCGAGCAGCAGCTTGTCGTCCAGGTCGGGGCCGTCGCCGGGCAGCAGGCCGGGCGCGAGCAGCCGGCCGTCGGTGCCGGGCCGGGCCAGCTGACCGCCGCCGTCGATGAGCGTGCGCCGCACCCGGTCGACGTCGTCACCCTGGTAGAGCCGGACGATGTGGACGATCGGCCGGCGCGCGGCCCGGAAGGCGTCGATCAGCGAGCGCAGCGACGGGATGATCTCGGTGGTGCCGGCCAGCCCGTACGGCCGCCCGGACAGGAAGTCCCGCTGCATGTCGATGGTGACCAGCGCGGACGACTCCCAGTGCGGGGCCAGGTGCGGATCGGTCATGCGGACCCTCCGATGCGGTGGGACGACGCCAGCAGCATATCGGCGGTCCCCTCAGCCGGCGGACTGCTGGAGGATGGTCCGGAGGATGATCGGTGCGGCGTCCTCGGTCAGGGTGAGGACCACCCGCGTCCTGCGCGCGGCGGTGTCGTCCTCCACGAGGTGTCCGTCCGGCTCGACCCGCAGCCCGACCGGCGGCGCGTCGGCCGGGTGCAGGAGGCCGACGGCGACCCCGGCGGCGAGCGGGTCGTGCAGCGGCACGCGCCGCTCGCCCAGCACCGGCTCGTAGTAGTCGAAGTAGCCGGTCAGCATCGCGCCCAGCGCCGCCGTCAGCGGCGGTCCGGCCGCCAGCGCGGCCCGGTCGGACTCGTCGAAGCGGTGCCGCATGGTGACGTCGAGCGGCACCACCGTCACCGGCCAGGCCGCGTCGAACACGGCGGTCGCCGCGGCGGGATCGCCGGCGATGTTGGCCTCGGCCCGTCCGGTCACGTTGCCCGGCACCCGGACCGCCCCGCCCATGACGGTGACGTCGCGGACCAGGCCGGGCAGCTCCGGGTCGCGGTGCAGCGCCAGCGCCAGGTTGGTCAGCGGCCCGGTCGCCACGATCCGCAGCTCACCGGCGTGCTCGCGGGCCAGCCGGAGCAGCAGCTCGGCGGCGTCCTCGCCCTGCGGCTGCCGGCCGGCGGCGGGCAGCTCGATCCCGCCGATGCCGTTGCCGCCGTGCACCCGGTCCGCGCCGCCGCCGAAGGTGCCGGCCAGCGAGTGGTGGGCGCCGACGGCGACGGGGATGTCGTCGTGGCCGGCCAGGGCGAGCAGGTTCAGCGTGTTGCGGGCGGCCTGCCCGGCGGCCGTGTTGCCGCTGACCGTGCCGATGCCCGCCAGGACGGATCCGCGCTGAGCGAGCAACAGGGCGAGAGCCAGCGCGTCGTCCACGCCGGTGTCGCAGTCGAAATAGACTGACTGAATCACGGCCTCAGGCTAAGCCGTCCGGGTGCGCGGTGGTTGTCCCCGGGCCGGCCTGGGTACGACCTGCGGCATGACGGACTACGGCATCCATGCCTCGCACGAGCAGATCCCGCCCGCCGAGCTCCTCGCCGCCGTGGTCGCCGCCGAACGCGCCGGTTTCGACGCCGCGATGTGTTCCGACCACTTCTCGCCGTGGAGCGCCCGGCAGGGCCAGTCGGCGTTCGCCTGGTCCTGGCTCGGCGCCGCGCTGCAGGCCACGAACCTGTCCTTCGGCGTGGTCAACGCGCCCGGGCAGCGCTACCACCCGGCGATCATCGCGCAGGCCATCGGCACCCTCGGCGCCATGTATCCGGGCCGCTTCTGGGCGGCGCTGGGCAGCGGGGAGTACAGCAACGAGCACATCACCGGCGAGCCGTGGCCCCGCAAGGACGTCCGCGAGGCCCGGCTGCTGGAGTGCGTCGGCGTCATCCGCGACATGCTCGCCGGCGAGGAGGTCACCCGCGACGGCCTGGTCAAGGTCGACCGGGCCAAGCTGTGGACCCGGCCCGAGACGGCCCCCGCGCTGATCGGCGCCGCCGTCAGCACCAAGACGGCGGCCTGGTGCGCCGGCTGGGCCGACGGCCTGGTCACCGTGAACGCCCCCGAGGAGCAGCTGCGCAAGATGATCGCGGCGTACCGGGACGCGGGCGGGCGCGGGCCGATCAGCCTGCAGGTCCACCTGAGCTGGGCGCCGACCGAGGCCGAGGCCGAGAAGATCGCCCACGACCAGTGGCGCAGCAACATCTTCCCGCCGCCGGTCTGCTGGGACCTGGAGACCGTGGACCACTTCGACGTGATCTCGGCGAACGTGACCGTGGATCAGGTCCGCGAGGTCGTCAACATCTCGGCCGACCTGGAACGGCACATCGAGTGGCTGCGCGGGTACGCGGCCCTGGGCTTCGACCGGATCTACCTGCACCACGTGGGCCAGGACCTGCTGCCGTTCGTGGAGACCTTCGGCGCGAAGGTGCTGCCGGCCCTGCGCTGAGCCTCACCTGTCCAGGTGCCGGGCGCGGGCGCGGTGATCGCGTACGCGCCCACCACGAAGGCCGGGCGCCGGGGGAGCCGCCGCCCGGCCAGGCCGAACGCGAACGTCCCGCAGAGCCCGCCCGCGCCGCCGAGCTTTTCACGGGCGTAGACCGGCAGCCGGCAGCACCACCGCCGACAACGGCGTCACCAGGAACGCGCCCACCGTCCAGATGACGAGGAACGTACGGATGATCAAGCTGGGCACCACGTACCGCAGCCCGGCCGGCACCGGCACCTTGGGCACGGTCGTCCGCCGGGCCCGGACGGTGACGGTCAGCCGGCCGAGCCTGTGCGGCAGCGGGATCCCGGCGATGGCCGGGCCGGCGGCGAGGTCGCCGAGCACGCTGACCCGCCGGGCGCCGAGCCGGTCGACGAACGGCCCGGCCATGGTCGCGCCCAAGGCCAGCGGCACGGTGGTCGCGAAGGCGGTGATGCCGGTACGGACCGCGCTGCCCGTGGCCTCCAGCACGAACCAGGGCGGCGCCACGAGGGCCACCACGTGGCCGAGGTGCGACACGGCGTTGGCGGCGAGCTCGCGCCGCGGGCCGGGCTGGAGCATCGGCGCCGCTTACCCCGAAGCCCGGCGCCTACAGGGCCGCCTGAGCTACTGCCCGGTGGACAGCTCGTTGTAGCAGCCGGCGTACTCCTGGCCGGACAGCTTCTCGATCTCGGCCATGATCTCGTCGGTCGCCGTCCGCCGGGCCCGTGCGGCGTTGCCCGCCGGGGCAGCGAAACGCAGAGCCGCGCCGAATCGCACGGTCACCCGCCCGGGCCGCGGAAACCGGGCGCCGACGGGCTGGATCCGGTCGGTGCCGATCACGGCCACCGGTACGACCGGCGCCCCGGAGGCCAGGGCCAGCCACGCCACCCCCGTGCGCCCGCGGTAGAGCCGGCCGTCGCGGGACCGGCTGCCCTCGGGATGGATGCCGAACGCCTGGCCGTCCCGCAGCACACCCAGCGCCGTCTCCAGGGCCGCCTGGGCCGCCCGGTGCTCGCCGCGCGGCACGGCGACCGCGCCCAGTCCCAGCAGGGTCGAGCCGGTGAGCCGGCCCAGCACGCCGGGCCGGGTGAAGTACTCCGCCTTGGCCAGGAACGCCACCCGCCGGGGTGACACCAGCGGGATCAGGAAGCTGTCCAGGAACGACAGATGGTTGGCGGCCAGGATGACCGGGCCTTCACGGGGCACGTGCTCGCGGCCTTCGACCACCGTCCGGAACGCCAGCCGGGACACCGGGACGAGCAGGGCACGGGTCAGCTGCGGCAGCATGTCAGGACTCCACGTACGCGTCGATCGCCGTGCGCAGCAGCGCGTCGGCTTCCTCGGTCTCGACCGTCATCTGCAGGCTGCCCCACGACCACAGCTGCGCGATGCCGTGCAGGTTGGCCCACAGCGCGCCGGCGGCCACGGCGGCGTCGTCGCGGCCGGGCCGGGCCCGCGCGATCAGCTCGACCAGGACGGCGAACAGTGGCTTGCTGGCTGCCCGCAGCCCTTCCTGGTTACCGCGCAGCAGCTCGTGCCGGAACATCAGCTCGAACATGCCGCGGTCGGTGCGGGCGAAGTCCAGGTAGAGCCGGCCGAGGGCGAGCAGCCCGGCGCGCGGGTCGCGCTGCTCGCCGAGGGCGGCAACGTGGTCGGACAGCCGGTCGTAGCCCACCCGGGCCACGGCCGCCAGCAGCTCGCGGTGGGTGGGGAAGTAGCGCCGGGGAGCGCCGTGGGAGACGCCGGCGCGGCGGGCGATCTCGCGCAGGGACAACGCGTCGGTGCCCTCGGCGGTGACCAGCTCGACGCCGGTGGCGACGAGATGCGCACGCAGGTCATCCGGCATAGACACTGTCTACCAGACGCCGTAGACAGTGTCTATCAGGCGCGTCGTTGATCCGGCACGCCGGCGGCCACCCACACGAGCCGGTGCGACGGCGGGCCCGGGTGTGGGTCGCTCAGGGCGGTGATCTTCACGCCGGTGTTGCCCCGGCCGCGACGGGGGGAGCCCATCCCGGCCGGGGGATGAGGCAGAACGGGTGCCCGGCCGGGTCCGCGAACACGCCCGCGCCGGGCAGGGCGGTGGCGCCCAGCGCGAGGACGGCGGCGGACGCCACGGCGACGTCGTCGACCATCACGTCCAGGTGGAGCTGCTGGGGCGTCGCCGGGTCCGGCCAGGTCGGCGCCGCATTGCCGGGGGCCCGCTGGAAGCCCAGCCCGGAGGCGCGGTCGCTGCTCGCCACGACCGCGAAGTCGTCGTCGTGGTAGGTGACGGGCAGGCCCAGCAGCGCGCTGTAGAACGTGGCCAGGGCCAGCGGCTCCGGGCAGTCGACGATCACGTGGTGCAGACGGCCGATTCCCATGGTGCCTCCCGATCCGGCGGCCCGCGGCGTCCGCGGCTTCCCGCCCATCATGTCGAGAACGGCGGGCCGGCACCGACCCCCTGGTATGACGAAGTTTCTGCTGATCCAGCACCACACCGCGATGGGCACCTGGGCGCCGGCCGACGTACGGCGGCACTTCGACTACCAGCGCGACCTGGACGCCGAGCTCACCGCGGCCGGTGAGCTGATCGAGGCGCAGGGGCTCGGTGGCCGCTCGCATCAGGTCGCGGGGGAGCGGGGCGCCCTGCCCGAGCTCGCCGGCTACCGGGTCGTGGACGTGGAGTCCGAGGAACGCGCGCTGCAGATCGCGGCCCGGGCGTCGGCGGCGCCGGGGCCGGGCGGCGCGCCACTGGGCCAGCGGATCGACGTACGGCAACTGCTGATCCCGTGAGAGCGCTTTCTCGCCGTAACCGGTTCCGGTGGTCTGAACATGCGTGTTCGCACCGGAAAGCGCTCTCCGTCCACCGAACCTTTCGTCATCCTTAAGTCGATCGATACGTCCTTGACCGCGTCCCGTTCGTCACGGTTGAGTTCGGCACTGTTAAGTCACCTTCCGGTTCCCCGTTTCCCCATCCGGAGTCCGCAGTGCCTCACTCCCCACGCCGGCTGCTGCTCGCCGCCGGCACCGTGCTCGTCGCCCTCGTGGCCACCACCGGCGTCCGCTTCGTGGCGAACGCGGACACGCCCCCTGTCCGCGCCACAGCCGCAGCCTTCTCTCACCCTGGCGTGCTGCTCAGTCGCGCCCAGCTCGACTTCGTCAAGGCCAAGGTCACCGCCAAGGCCCAGCCCTGGACCAACGCCTACAACCAGATGGCCGCGAGCCGGTACGCCTCGCTGTCGCGGACGCCGAAGCCCCGCGCGACCGTGGAGTGCGGCTCCTACTCCAACCCGAACAACGGCTGCACCGACGAGCGCGAGGACGCGATCGCCGCGTACACCGACGCGCTCACCTGGTACATCACCGGGAACACCGCGTACGCGACCAAGGCCATCGCCCTGATGGATGCCTGGTCGGCCACGCTCAGGACACACACCAACAGCAACGGCCCGCTGCAGACCGCCTGGGCCGGTTCGGTGTGGCCCCGGGCCGCGGAGATCATCAAGCACGCGTACGGGAACTGGCCCGGCCAGGCCCGCTTCGCCACCATGCTGCGCACCGTCTACCTGCCGGTGGTGCTGGCCGGCAGCGCCAGCAACGGCAACTGGGAACTGTCGATGATGGAGGCGGCCGTCGGCATCGCCGTCCACCTCGACGACCGGGCGAGCTACGACCGGGCCGTCGCCCGCTTCAAGCTGCGCGCCGCCGCCTACATCTACGTCAGCGCCGACGGCGCCCAGCCGAAGTACCCGCCGGCCGGCGGCATCGACACCCGGGCCGAGCTGATCAGCTACTGGCAGGGCCAGAGCACCTTCGTCGACGGGCTCTCCCAGGAGACCTGCCGCGACTTCGTGCACACCGGCTACGGCATCTCCGCGATCGCGCACGTCGCCGAGACCACCCACATCCAGGGCGGCGACCTCTACCCCGAGTTGCAGGACCGGCTGCGGCACGCGCTCGGCCTGCACACCAAGGTCGAGAACGGGACCGCGGTGCCGGCCTCGATCTGCGGCGGCTCGGTGACCAGGGGCCTCGGCCCGATCAGCGAGGTCGCCTACAACGCCCTGCACAACCGGCTCGGTGTCGCGATGGCCAACACCGGCACCTACACCGAGGCCCGGCGCCCGCAGGGCAGCAACAACCTGTTCGTGGCGTGGGAGACGCTCACCCACGCCGGCAACCCCGCCTGATCCCCGAAGGAAATCGATGACCACCATCCCCCGACGACGGCGTGTCCTCGCCGTCTCCGTCACCGCCCTGGTCGTCGGCGTGCTCGGCGTCGCCGGCGTCACCAACGCCCTGGCCGCCACCACCGGTTCCGTGGTGAGCAGCGCCAACGGCAAGTGCCTGGACGTCACCAACGGCTCCACCGCCAACGGCAACCTGCCGCAGATGTGGTCCTGCGCGAGCGGGCCGAACCAGACCTGGACCTACGGCGACGACAAGTCACTCAAGGGCCTCGGCAAGTGCCTGGACGTGGCCGGCGGCGCCACCACCGACGGCGCGGTCGTGCACATGTGGGACTGCTTCGCCGGGCTGACCAGCCAGCAGTGGACGTACACGGCCGGGCGCGACCTGGTCAACGTCAAGGCCGGCAAGTGCCTCGACATCAAGGACAACAACCTCGCCGACGGCGCCAAGCTCCAGCTGTGGAGCTGCGGCGGCGGCGCCAACCAGAAGTGGACGGTCAACGGTGCCTCGACGCCCCCGACCACCCCGCCGGTGACCCCGACGACGGTCCCGCCGGGCAGCGGCAACCCCGACCTGGGCCCGAACGTGACGATCTTCGACCCGTCGATGTCGCAGGCGACCATCCAGAACCGCCTGAACACCGTCTTCAACCAGCAGGTCCGCAACCAGTTCGGCAACGCCCGCTACGCGCTGCTGTTCAAGCCCGGGTCGTACCACGTCGACGCCAACGTCGGCTTCTTCACCCAGGTCGCCGGGCTGGGCCTGACCCCGGACGCGGTCAACATCAACGGCGCGGTGCACACCGAGGCGGACTGGTGGCCGGACGGCTCGCAGAACGCCACCCAGAACTTCTGGCGCTCGGCCGAGGGCCTGTCGGTGACCCCGAACGGCGGCCTCGACCGCTGGGCCGTGTCGCAGGCGGCGCCGTACCGCCGGATGCACGTCCGCGGCAACCTGGCACTCTCCGACGGCGGCTGGTCGTCCGGCGGCTTCATGGCCGACACCAAGATCGACGGGCAGATCCAGTCCGGCTCGCAGCAGCAGTGGATCACCCGCAACTCGCAGATGGGCAGCTGGAGCGGCTCCAACTGGAACCAGGTCTTCGTCGGTGCCCAGGGCGCCCCGGCCAACAGCTTCCCGACGCCGCCGTACACCACGGTCGGCCAGACGCCGGTGGTCGCGGAGAAGCCGTACCTGTACGTCGACTCGGCGGGCGCGTACCAGGTGTTCGTCCCCGCGCTGCGCACCAACTCGGCCGGCACCACCTGGGCCGGCGGCAATCCGGCGGGCCGGTCGCTGCCGATCGGCACGTTCTTCGTCGTCAAGCCCGGCGAGACCGCGGCGAACATCAACGCGGCCCTCGCCTCCGGCAAGAACCTGCTGGTCACCCCGGGTGTCTACAACCTGAACCAGACCATCACCGTGACCCGGCCCGACACCGTCGTGCTCGGCCTGGGCCTGGCCACCTTCGTCCCGCAGAACGGCATCACCGCGATGACCGTGGCCGACGTCGACGGCGTACGGGTCGCCGGGGTGCTGTTCGACGCCGGTACCACCAACTCCTCGGTGCTCATGGAGGTCGGCCCGGCCGGCTCGTCGGCGAACCACGCGGCGAACCCGACCGTGCTGTCCGACGTGTTCTTCCGCATCGGCGGCGCGATCGCCGGCAAGGCCTCGGTCAGCCTGCGGATCAACAGCGACCACGTGATCGGTGACCACGCCTGGATCTGGCGCGCCGACCACAGCGACAACGGCACCCACGGCTGGACGGTCAATCCGGCCGCCAACGGCCTGACCGTCAACGGCGACAACGTGACGTTCTACGGCCTGTTCGTCGAGCACTACCAGCAGTACCAGACCATCTGGAACGGCGAGAACGGGCGCACGTACTTCTACCAGAACGAGATGCCCTACGACCCGCCGAACCAGGCCGCGTACATGAACGGCTCGACGCAGGGCTGGGCGGCGTACAAGGTGGCCGACTCGGTGAACAACCACGAGGCGTGGGGCCTGGGGTCGTACGCGTTCTTCAACGTCAATCCCAGCGTGGTCAACGCCCGCGCCTTCGAGGTGCCGGTGAAGCCGGGCATCAGGTTCCACAACATGGTGACCGTCTCGCTGGGCGGCACCGGGACGATCTCGCACGTCATCAACAACACAGGCGCCGCCGTCAACAGCGGTCACCAGGTGACCAACCTGGTCAGCGGTCCCTGATCCCTTTCCCACGTCGCGACGGCCCGCCGGACTTCCGGCGGGCCGTCTGCCTTTCGGGGTCAGCGAGCGTTGTAACGCCTGCGCGCCCACAGGTAGCCGGCCAGGGCGATGGCCGCGCACCAGGCGGTCGCCCACCAGATCGAGTCGCCGACCGGGCCACCGGTCAGCAGGGCCCGGATGGTCTCCATGATCGGGGTGAAGGGCTGGTACTGGGCGAACTGTCGCAGCCCGGCCGGCATCGAGTCGGTCGGGACGAAACCGCTGCCGATGAAGGGCAGCAGGGTCAGCAGCAGCGGCGTGTTGCTCGCCTCCTCCACGGTCTTGGCCACCAGGCCCAGCGCGGTGGCCAGCCAGGTGACGGCGAACGAGGTCATCGTCAGCACGCCGAGCACGCCCAGCCACGCCGCCGGTCCGGCGGTGGGCCGGAAACCGATCGCGAGCGCCACGGCCAGCACGATGGCCAGGCTGACCAGAGTCTGGATCATGCTGCCGACCACGTGCCCGGTCAGGACCGACACCCGGGCGATCGCCATGGTGCGGAACCGGGCCACGATGCCCTCGGTCATGTCGGTGGCGACCGAGACCGCGGTGCCGGCCGCCGCTCCGCCGACGGTCATCAGCAGGATGCCCGGCACCACGTACGCCAGGTATTCGGTGCGTCCCCCGCCCAGGCCGGCGCCGAGCGTGCCGCCGAACACGAAGACGAACAGCAGCAGGAAGATCACCGGCATCCCGGCCAGGTAGAAGATCATCGCCGGATAGCGCTGCATGTGCCGCAGATTGCGCCGCAGCATGGTGTTCGAGTCGCGGACGGCGAGGCTCAGGGTGGTCATCGCACGGGCTCCCTCGCGGTCAGGGCCAGGAAGACGTCGTCCAGGTCGGGCGTGTGCACGGTCAGGCTCTCCACCTCGGCGCGGGCCTCGTCCAGGGTGGTCAGCAGGGCGCGCAGCGTGCGTACGCTGCCGTCCCCGGGCACCTGGAGGGTGAGCTGGGCGGAGTCGACGTCGGTGGCGTCCAGCGCCACGGCCGCCGCCCGCAGCGCTGGTCCGTCGGCGAAGCGCAAGGTGATGTGGCCGCCCGGGACCAGCCGTTTGAGCTCGTCGGCCGTGCCCTCGGCGACCAGCCGCCCGCCGTCGAGCACCGCGATCCGGTCGGCGAGCTGGTCCGCCTCCTCCAGGTACTGCGTGGTCAGGAAGATCGTCACCCCGTCGGCCACCAGGCGCCGGACGGTCTGCCACATCGCCTGCCGGCTGCGCGGGTCCAGCCCCGCGGTCGGTTCGTCGAGGAACACCAGCCGCGGCCGGCCGACCAGGCCCATCGCGATGTCCAGCCGCCGTCGCATGCCCCCCGAGTACGCCGACGCCTGCTTGCCGGCCGCGTCGGTCAGGTCGAACTGCTCCAGCAGCTCGTCCGCCCGGCGCCGGCCCGGGGCCCGGCCCAGGTGGTGCAGGTCGGCCATGAGAATGAGGTTCTCCCGGCCGGTGAGCAGCCCGTCGACGGCGGCGAACTGACCGGTGACCCCGATCGCCGCCCGGACCGCGTCCGGCTCGGTCGCCGGGTCGTGGCCGGCCACCCGGATCTCGCCGGCGTCGGCGTCGATCAGCGTGGAGAGGATCTGGACGGTGGTGGTCTTGCCGGCGCCGTTCGGGCCCAGCAGGGCGAAGATCGAGCCCGCCGGGACGTGCAGGTCGATGCCGTCCAGGACGGTGTGGTCGCCGTACGCCTTGCGCAGGCCGGTCACGGTGATCATCGGAGCTCCCCGGTGTCGCCGCGGCGCACGATGATGTCGCCGAAGGAGGTGCGGGCGCGCACCTGCACGTTGTCCTCGCCGGGCTCCGGGGCGCCGGCGCCGTCGAGGTGGTTGAGCACCTTGCCGAACTGGGTGTGCAGGTCGAGGTACGCGGCCGTGCCCGCCGCTATGCCGACCTCAAGCTCACCCATCGAGCTGCGCACCTCGACCGTGCCGCGGCGCACCGCGCCGATCCGGACGCTGCCGTTGGCGGTCGCGGCGTCCACCGAGCCGCCGACCTGCCCGGCGACGACGTCTCCGTTGGCCATCTTCGCGGTCAGGTCGCCGGCGACGGAGTCCACCCGGGTGTCGCCGTTGGAGTTCTTGAGCACCGCGGCGCCGCTGACCGTGCCGAGCCGGATCGTCCCGCTCCCGGTCGTGGCGCGGGCGGTCCCGGTGACCGACCGGGCGAAGACGGAGCCGGCGCTGGTGTTGACCTCCAGCGGCCCGGTGTGGTCGAGCTCCACGTCGCCGGTGGCGGTGCGGATCACGGTGTCGCCGAGCGAGCCGGCGCAGTGGAACGCGCCGACGGCCACGTCGGCGTGCAGCCGGGAGCCGGCGGGCAGGGCGATCTCGACGTCGATCTGCCCGCTGCGGCGCAGGATCCCCATGTTCTTGAGGCTCTTCGGCGTCTTGACCAGCAGGCGCCCGTCGGCCAGCTCGACCTGGGTCTGCTCGGCGGTGCGCTGGTCGGCGGCGGAGGAGGGGTCGGTGGGGCGGACCGCGACGACGGTGTCCGCGCGGTCGGTCGCGGTGATCCGCACGTCGGCCACGAGCAGCTCGAGGGTCGCCCGGATCGGGGCGGGAGTGTCGAAGGTGGGCATGCGCTGGTCCTTTCGCGGGGTGACGGGCACGGTCAGCGGGCCCAGCCGGTATAGCGCTGACCGCCGAACGGGGCGCGGGAGGTGCGCGGCCGGTCACCGGCCTGCACGGCGGCGGTGCTGGCCCGGACCAGCCAGGCGTTGACCGAGAGGCCCTCGCGGCCGGCCGCCTCCTCGATCCGGGTCTTGAGCTGGTCCGGCAGCCGGAAGTTGATCCGCGACACGGCGCCGTCGTCGGGGATGTCGGTGGCCTCGACCGGCTCGGGTGCCGTCGTCTCCACCGGGTGCTCGACCGGGGGAGGCGTCACGACGAAACCGGGGGAGCCACCGCGCAGCCGCAGCTCGACCGAGCCCGGGGCGAGGTCGCGGGTGATCTCGTCCGCCGCGGCGGACAGAGCGTCGAGCAGGGCGAGCCGGAAGGCCGACTCCATCGGCGCGGTGAGCCGCTCGGCCAGCTCGCGGGCATCGGAGCCGCCGAGCTCGGCCGCACCGGCGAGCTCCTCGCGGAGCCGTGCGACATATGACGTGAGGTCCATGACGCCACTGTGGCATCACTATGGCGCCATGTAAAGCCACTGAGGCGCCAGACGGCGCCATGGCCCAGACGCGGCGAAACCCAGGCGCGGTTCGCCTGGGTTTCAGGAAGTGCGGGAATTTGTCAGCGGGCGGGTGCGGTGGGGACTGTGCCACGGTGGCGCCGGGCGTCGCGGATCACCGGCACGGCCCACACCGCCAGGACGGCCAGGGCCAGGCCCGCGGTGCGCGTGTCCCAGCGGCCGTGCAGCACCAGGGCCAGCAGGTACGCGCACGCGACGAACGTGCGGAAGAAGGGGGCGTTGCGCACGACGAGGACTCCTCTCACGAGCAGTACAGGCGGGGATCGGCCGGGGGCAGCACGGGTGGCCGGCCCTCGGGGGACGGGGTGGACTCGTACGTCAGCCCGTTCGCCCACCGGCCGGCCGCGGCGTCCTCGCCGTCGGAGAAGCTCAGGTAGGTACGGGCGTACGCGTCGTCGGGCACGGCGTCGGGGAACGCCTCCGGCACCGGCATGTGCTCGATGCCGTCCTCGCGCAGTTCCTCGATGGCGGCCAGCCACACGTTCTGGTGCATGGTGTCGCGGGCCAGCAGGTAGCGCAGCATCTGCTTGACCCCGGGGTCGCCGGTCATGTGGAACAGCCGGGCCAGCCGCAGCCGGCTCTGCGCCTCGGCGCTCACGTTGAGGTGGAAGTCGGCGAGCAGGCTGCCGCTGGAGGTCACGTACGAGCCGCTCCACGGCACGCCGTTGCTGTCGGCCAGCAGCGGACCGGCCCCCGCCTGCACGAGGTGGGCGGAGTAGATCTCGGCGCACTGGGCCGGATTGTCCTCGTTCTCGTTCGCGGTCAGCGGCGCGTCCTGCAGCAGCCGGGTGATCATGGTGCTCAGCATCTCCACGTGGGCCAGTTCCTCGGTGCCCATGTCGAGCAGCAGGTCGCGGTACTTGCCCGGCAGCCGGCAGGTCCAGCCCTGCATCAGGTACTGGTTCGCGACGGTCAGCGCCCCCCAGCGGCCCCCGAGGGCGTCCTGCAGGCGCCGCGCGAAGGTGGCGTCCGGGCCGTCCGGCCGGGCCTCGAACCGCAGTTGCTTGACGTGGTTGAACACGACTTCACCATGCCCGTCCGGGCGTCCTCTCCAGGCCAGCGGGTGGCCCGAACGGGTCAACGTCGGCGGCGCGGCAGGGTGACCTCCAGGGCCACCCCGCGCGGGGCCAGGGCCCGGGCCCGCAGCGTCCCGCCCTGGGCGTCGATCAGGTGCCGGACGACCCACAGGCCCAGGCCTTTCGTGCCCGCCGGGGGTGTACGCCGGTGCAGCGCGCGCCGCAGGTCCTCGGTCAGCCCGCCCTGGTCGGCCACCGTCAGCCGCAGCCGGCGCCGCCGTACCGCGGCGGTCAGCCGGATCTCGCCGGGGGAGTAGCGGGCGGCGTTGGACAGCAGGTTCAGCAGGATCTGCCGGGTGTGCCGGCCGGAGACCAGGCAGCGGCCCGCACCGGCACTGATCGACACGGCCAGCCGGTCGGCGGGTACGGTGGCGGCGACGACCGGCAGGACCCGGTGCAGTGGTACGGCGGTGTCGGCGGGCTCGGCGAGACCGGCAGCGGCGGCGGCCGCCTGCTTCAGCACCGCCTCGGCGTGCGACGCGTGCTCACCGGCGAGCCGGGCGAGTTCGCCCCGGCGGACCTCGGACGGTTGCGATTCCAGCGCCCGGACCAGCGAGGTGAGGGTGGCGACCGGTGGGCGCAGCTCGTGGCAGACGCTGCGCAGCAACAGGAGCGACGGGTCGGGCCGTGGCGTTCGCCTCAGACGCATGAGTGGACCTCGCTGGGGCATACGCGCCTCATGCAGAAGGACATTCGCGTCATCGTCGTCGACGACCATCCTCTGTTCGTCCGGGGTATGGAGCTGCTGCTGCCCGAAGTCAGCGACGGCCGGGCCGAAGTGGTGGCGGCCACCGGGGACGCCGCGTCGGCGGCCAGCCTGGTCCGGCGTACGGTGCCCGACCTGGTCCTGGTCGATCTGCACATGCCGCCGCCGGGCGGGGTCCGGGCGATCGCCGCCATCCGGCGGTCCAGCCCGCGGGTGCGGATCGTGGCGATGTCCGGCGACGAGGACCCGGCCCCGGCGCTGGAGGCGCTGCGGGCCGGCGCCGAGGGCTTCCTGCCGAAGACCAGCGAGGTCGCCGACGTGCTGCAACCCCTGCTGTCCATTCTCGACGGCTGGGCCGTGTTGCCGGCCGAGCTGCTCGGCGCGCTGCTCGGCCCGGGCCGCGGGAGCCGGCCGGCGCCGGTGGACCTGGACGCGCCGGAACGGCAGCTGCTCCAGCTCATCGCGGCCGGCGCGACGACCACGGAGATCGCTCTGCAGCTGCACGTCTCGGAGCGGACCGTGAAGCGGTTGACGGCGACCCTGCTGCGCAAGCTGCGGGTGTCCAGCCGCACCGAGGCGGCGGCGCTGGCCGGCAGCGCCGGGATCCTCTGACGCACTGACATGGCGAGCGGTTGCCCGGTCAAGTCGTCATGAAACAGCGAATGTCCTGATCAACAGAAAGACGTTCAGTGCGACGATCAGGGCCGCGACGATCCCTGCCACGACGGTGGTCGACGGCCGGTTGACGTGCTCGCCGAGGATGTCGCGGCGCCGGGTCAGCCAGACCAACGGGATCAGCGCGAACGGCACCCCGAAGCTGAGCACCACCTGCGACCAGACCAGCGCGGCGGTCGGGTCGACCCCGAGCACCAGCACCAGCATGGCGGGGGCCATGGTCAGCGCCCGGCGCAGGGTCAGCGGGATGCTGCGGCCGATGAAGCCCTGCATGACCACCTGGCCGGCGTAGGTGCCGACGCTGGAGGAGGCGAAGCCCGAGGCGAGCAGGGCCAGGGCGAAGGCCAGCGCGGCGTACTGGTCGAGGGTGAGCCCGAGCCCGGCGTGGATGCCCTCGAGGGTGTCGGTGCCCGGGATGCCGGAACCGAAGAACAGCCGCGCGGCGATCACCAGCATCGCGAGGTTCACCAGACCGGCCAGGCCCAGCGCCACCAGCGTGTCGACGCGCTGGTAGCGCAGGGCCTGCCGGAGCTGTCCCGGGCCGGTGGTGGCCGCGTCCGTACGGGTCTTGGTCAGCGCCGAGTGCAGGTAGATCACGTGCGGCATCACCGTGGCGCCCAGGATGCCGGTGGCCAGCAGCAGACTGTCGACACCGGCGAAGGACGGCACCATGCCGCCGGCGACACCGGCCGGATCGGCGCCGGCCCGCCAGGCGTTGTAGAGGAAACCGAGCAGGATCACGCCGAGCAGGCCGGCGATCACCGACTCGAAGCGCCGTACCCCGCGCTGTTGCAGCCCCAGCAGGGCGAAGGCCACCACGCAGGTGATCAGGCCGCCGACCGGCAGCGGGATCCCGAAGAGCAGGTACAGCGCCAGCGCCCCGCCGATGATCTCCGCCAGATCGGTCGCCATGGCGACCAGCTCGGCCTGCACCCAGAGCCCGCGCGACACCGGGCGAGGAAGGTGCTCGCGGCACAGCTCGGCCAGGTCCCGCCCGGTCACCAGGCCCAGCTTGGCCGACAGCGACTGGATCAGCATGGCCATCAGGTTGGCCGCGACGATCACCCAGACCAGCAGATAGCCGAACGTGGCCCCGCCGGTGAAGTTGGTGGCGAAGTTGCCGGGGTCGGCGTAGGCGATGGCGGCCACGAACGCGGGACCGAACCAGGGAGCCACCCGCGCGGCACGCCGGCGCAGCGGGAGCATGAGCTGAGCGGCGGAATCCAGGACGACCATGGCCTGTCACCTTCCCCGTACGGCGGCACAGCCGGGCCAGGCACTGACCCGCCGGGGCCAGGCGTCACCGGAGCACGAGAGCCGACCGGGACAGGCGCCTGGTGACCTTGCGGCCCGCGGTGCGCGACTGCACCACGGCGAAGGCGAGCAGCAGCTCGGCCACGTCACCGCCGTAGTACATCAGGGTCGCACCGGCCTGCCGGTCCGCGACGGTCGCCGGGACCTGGACGTAAGCGCCCGCGTAGAGCAGCTGCGACAGGGTGGCGTGGGCCGCGATCGCCACCCCGAGCAGCACCAGCCGGGCGAACACCGACGGCCGGTGCGGGGCCGGGTCCGCGCCCGCGACCACCCACGCGAACAGGCAGCCGGACAGGACGAAGTGGATCGTGACGACCTGGTGCAGCGCGGGTTCGGTGAGCATCCGGGCGTACAGCGAGGTCAGGTAGAGGGCCACCAGGCCGCCCGTGGTCAGCAGCAGCGCGACGACCGGGTGGGCGACGGCCCGGGCCGGGCGGCTGCGCAGCAGCCGGGTCAGGCGCCGGGCCGTCCGGACCGGGAGGGTACGCAGCAGCAGCGTCACCGGCGCACCCAGCACCAGGCCGAGCGGCGCCACCATGGCCACCAGCAGATGCTGCAGTGCGTGCCCGGTGAAGTCGTGCACCGGCAGCACCAGCCCGATGATCAGGACGGCAGCACCGGTCTGGAACGCGGCACCGCGCCAGGCACTCCAGCCGGCCACCCGCAAGCTCTGCCACTCGTAGCCGAGGGCGATCAGCAGTACGAGGACGGGCAGCCCATAACCGGGAGCGTGTCCCGTCACCGGACCGGCACGCGGTCGTCCGCACCACGCTGCAACGCCCAGCCGGCGAGCACCAGCACCGCTCCCAGCGCCAGGAACGCGAGGTCCCACCACAGCCGGCCGGCGCCCTCACGTACGTGGTGCACGCCCAGGATCTGGTGATCGATGATGCCCTCGACCAGGTTGAACAGGCCCCACCCGGCAAGCATCCAGCCCCACAGCGCCCGCGACGTCCAGGCGGCCCGCCGGTCGCGGGTGACCCGCGAGTAGAGCAGACCGATCCCGCCGAGCACGAACAGCCAGGTCACGACGTGGAACAGCCCGTCCCACAGGGTGTTCATCCGCAGGCCCTCGACCGTGTCCGGGGAGTAGAACCGCACGCCGATGCGGTCGGAGTCGGTGCCGGTCAGCAGGTGGTGCCACTGCAGCACCTGGTGCAGCAGGATGCCGTCGACGAAGCCGCCGAGGCCGATGCCGAGCAGGAGCCCGGGAGCGCGCAGGAGTCTCGCCATGATCTGCGCCTACCCGCGCGGCGGCGGTTCATGTCCCGGTGGCGGGCCACCGGTCGGCCCCGAAGGGCCGGGGGCGGGCCCGGCCGGGCCATCGGGCCGGGTAGCTCAGTCGGCGTGCCGATCCCACCGCTATGGAGGTTCTGATGTTCAAGCACGTCGACTACCTGCAGTTCCAGGCCAAGCCGGAGAAGCCGGACGCCCTGCTCGCGGCGAAGATGCAGGAGCTGGTCGGTGGCCAGTTCGGTGAGATGACCGTGATGATGCAGTACCTGTGGCAGGGCTGGTCCTGCCGGGTGCCGGGCAAGTACAAGGACATGATCATGGACATCGCGACCGAGGAGATCGGTCACGTGGAGATGCTCACGACCATGCTGGCCCGGCTGCTGGAGGGTGCGCCGTCCGTGGCGACCGAGAAGGCCGCCGCGGCGAACCCGCTGCTGGCCGCGGTGCTCGGTGGGCAGAACCCGCAGCACGCGATCGTCAGCGGCGGCAGCGCGCTGCCCCGCGACTCGCAGGGTGTGCCGTGGAACGCCGGCTACATCGCCGCCAGCGGCAACCTGCTCACCGACTTCCGGTCCAACGTGGCCGCCGAGGCGCAGAGCCGGCTGATGACCAGCCGGGTCTACAACATGACCGACGACCGCGGGGTCAAGGACATGCTGCAGTTCAACCTGGCCCGCGACACGTACCACCAGCAGCAGTGGCTGCTCGGCATCGAGAACCTGATCGCCGACGGTCTGGTCGAGGACGAGATCGAGGGCTCGAACCGCGAGGACGAGAAGGAGTTCGCCCGCCGCACGTTCTACAGCTTCGACCCGGCGAGCACCGCCGGTGAGGGCCGCTGGGCGCAGGGCCAGTCGCTGCTCGGCGAGCAGCTCGAGTACGTGCCGGACGCGCAGCCGCTGACCGACGACAAGCCGCTGGGCCCGGCCCCGGACCCGAAGCTGTACGTCACCTACGACGGCTCGATGGGCAAGGGCAAGCCGGGCACCGGCGCCGGCGCGCACGCCCAGGGGGTCGCCAACGTGGTCAACAAGATCAAGGGAGCGCTCGACTGAGCACCACCGGGAAATCCAAGGAGCCGGGTCGCCACGGAGGCGACCCGGCTCCTTTGTGTCCGGAGGAACCGCCGGCTACCGGCGCACGGACTTGGGGGACAGGGCCAGGCCCAGCCCGATCATGCCGAGGCCGAGAACGAGGTGCAGCCAGTCGTCGGCGGTGTTGACCGGCACGAAGTTGGCCGAGCTGTCGTCGCCGACGATCAGGCCGTACAGCCACAGCACGAGGTAGATCGCGCCGCCCGCGATGAGGTACATCCGCGCGCCGGAGACGGTCTTGGCCAGCACGAAGGCCGCCGCCCCGAACAGCAGGTGGACGATGTTGTGCAGGATCGACACCTGGAAGATGCCGAGCAGCTTCGCCTCCGAGTGGTGCCCGGCGAAGCTCATGGTGTCGTAGTCGCTGGTGATGCCCGGGATGAAGCCCAGGATGCCGACGAGCACGAAGACCGCGCCGACGGCGAGCGCGGCGGTCTGGATGCGGGTCCGCGTCCGGGAGGCCGCGGAAGAAGTACTGGCCATGGTTGACTCCTTGTCTTGAGGGAACGCCCGGATGCCCCTCCCGCAGCACGGACAAACGCTGTTTGAACGTCGCTCTCGCCGGTATTCCCCATCGATGCGAATCAACGGGAAAGCTCTCCTCACGGCCGGCGCCGCAGCCGCCGGGGCCGTGACGGCATCCAGGATCGCGGTGGCCCGCCGGAACAAGGACCAGGAGGCCGGCCGCCGCCACGTCATCACCGTCAACCGCGCGTTCGACGAGGCCGGCACCGGCAGCCTGCCCACTCCGCTCGCCGCCCTCGGCGAGGCAGTGGAGATCCGGCGGCGGCCCGCGCCGGGCGGCCGGGGCACCGAGTTCTCGGCCCGGGCGCGGTCCGGCAAGGTGTCCGCCGGTGAGATCCGGCGGGCGCTGCGCGAGGCCCGCTCGGAGCTCGAGGTCGGCTACGTGCTGCTGCCCGGCGGCCCGACCACCCGGCCCACCCCGCTCAACAAGCCGCTGCGCGAGGCCACCGACCACGGCCGCGAAGGAGGTCTGCTGTGAAGGCACTGCAGTGGCAGGGGGTCAACAAGCTCGCGGTCGGTGACGTGCCCGACCCGCAGCTGCGCAACCCCGGCGACATCATCGTCAAGGTGCGGCGCACCGTCACCTGCGGCTCGGACCTGCACCTGCTCGGCGGCTACATCCCGTTCATGGAGAAGGGTGACGTGCTGGGCCACGAGTTCCTCGGCGAGGTGGTCGAGGTTGGCCCGGAGGTCCGCCGTCACCGGGTCGGCGACCGGGTCGTCGTGTCGTCGTTCATCTCGTGTGGCAAGTGCTGGTACTGCGAGCAGGAGCTCTACTCGCTGTGCGACAACGGCAACACCAACCCGGCGATCACCGAGACACTGTGGGGCCAGGCGCCCGGCGGCTGCTTCGGCTACTCGCACGCGATGGGCGGCAACCCCGGCAGTCACGCCGAATACATCCGGGTGCCGTTCGCCGACGTCGGTGCCTTCGCGGTGCCCGAAGAGGTGAGCGACGAGCGGGCATTGTTCGCCTCGGACGCCGCGGCCACCGGCTGGATGGGCGCGGACCTGGGCGGCGTCAATCCCGGTGACGTGGTGGCGGTGTGGGGTGCCGGCGGCGTCGGGCAGATGGCGGCGCGGGCCGCGATGCTGCTCGGGGCGGAACGGGTCATCGTCATCGACCGCCTCGACAACCGGCTGCAGCAGGTCGAGAAGTACATCGGCGCCGAGACGCTCAACTTCGAGACGACCAACGTCGCCCTGGAACTGCGCGAGCGCAGCGGTGGCCGGGGGCCCGACGTCTGCATCGAGGCGGTCGGCATGGAGGCCGCCGGCAAGGGCCCGCAGTACGCGTACGACCAGCTCAAGCAGCAGTTGCGGTTGCAGACCGACCGGCCGGTCGCGGTGCGCGAGGCGGTGCACGCCTGCCGCAAGGGCGGCTCGGTCTTCGTGCTCGGTGTGTACGCCGGCTTCGTCGACAAGTTCCCGCTCGGCGCGCTGATGAACAAGGGCGTGACGATGCGCGGGGCGCAGATGCACGGGCAGCGCTACATCCCCATGCTGCTGGACCGGATGGCCCGCGGTGAGCTGATCACCGAGCACCTGGCCACCCACGTCATGCCGCTCGGCCAGGCCCCCGAGGGCTACCGGATCTTCAAGGACAAGGAGGACAACTGCGTACGGGCCGTTTTTGTGCCGTAGGCGTATCAAACGGGACCTCTCGGTGCTCCTTCTCACCGCAACCACCGGTGCGACACCACGGGAGGAACCGGTATGCAACGCAATCCGAACCGGCTGTCCGCGCGCGGGCCCATCGACCCGCGCCACGGCTTTCCACGCTGGTACAAGGACGCGGCCGGGGTCCGGCTGGAGCTGGCCTTCGATCCGCTCGATCCGCGTACCCCGGCCATGGGCGACCTGCCCGACCCGGCCGCGCCGGTCAGCTTCCCGCGCAACTTCCCGGACGAGGCGTTCTACTTCCTCACCGAGGCGGAGCTGCCGATCGGCGGCTCCGCCCGGCCGGGCCGGGCCCGGGTCGTGCTGGCCCTGGAGGCCGCCTTCGCCGGCACCGGCGCGGTCGCCGACGGCCAGCAGCAGGTCTTCGCGCGGGTCCGGGTGCGCCTCGACGGCGGCATCCCCGGCGCCGCCTACACCTTCACCCACCCGTACGGGCAGACCGATCCGCTCGTGGCCGACGAGAACGGCCGGGTGTTCGTCACCGACGACGTCGGCGCCGCACCGCTGCTGTTCGACACCGCCGTGACCGACGGCGAGGTGGCACCGTTCCTGCGCTGGAGCGCGGATGCACCCGGCGGCTACCTCGGCGACGGCGGCGTCGAGCACACCATCACCGGCAGCCCGCTGGGCTTCGACTTCTTCCGCGTCGAGGGCCCCGGCGTCGGCGACGTGGCCGGCGCGACCCCCGACCCGGCGGACCCCGGCAACCGCGACAAGGTCTTCACCGACCTGTTCACCCTCCAGGGCCGGATCTCCACCGTGGCCGGCGCCGAGGCGACCCGGGCGGTGTACTCACGCAGCTCCGGCAGCCTGGTGCTGGACGTCTTCGCGACCAGTGAGCCGGGCCAGACCCTGCACGCGGCCGGTGCCACGATGACCGGCTCGGGCACCGGCTACCACGTCCGCGCCGCCGCGACCGCGGTGCCGGCCACCGCGGACATCGTCAACACCACTGACGTCCCGCCGACCGTCACCACCATCGCGGTCACCGACGCCGTGACCGTGACCGTCGCCGACTACGACCTCACCCAGCGGCGGCTCAGCGTCGAGGCGGTCTCGTCCGACCTGGACGACCCGCCGGTGCTGACCGTGGCCGGGTTCGGCCCGCTCACCGCCGGCAAACAGGAGTTCACCCCGGTCGACGTGCCGCCCACCACGATCACCGTGACGTCCTCGCACGGCGGCAGCGACACCCGGCACGTGCTGGTCACCGGGCCGGCCGCGGACCCCGATCCGCTCACCGCCGCGGCGGGACCCGACCGGCTGGCGACGGCGGCCGAGGTGGTGACCCTCGACGCGGGGGCCAGCACCGGCGCCGGGCTCGCGTACCGCTGGGAACAGATCGCCGGGACGCCCGTCACCCTGACCGGCGCCGACCAGGTCCGGGCGACCTTCGTGGCGCCCGCCGCGGGCGCGCTGGAATTCCGGCTCACCGTGCAGTCGGCCGCCGGCAGCGCCACCGACACCGTGTCGGTGCAGGTCAGTCCGTCGGTGCCCGGCACCGACACGGTCACCGTCGACCGGGCGGAGTTCCGCACCGACTCCGGGCGCTGGCGCATCGAGGGCACCGCCACCGGCCCGCTGCCGGACCGCGTCACGGCGACCCTGGACGGCCTGGAGATCGGCAGCGCGCCGGTCGACACCACCTTCGCCTGGGACGTGCGCCGCACGGTGATCCCCGGCGAGACCGGCCTGACCCCGGCACCGGGGGCCCGGGTGGACATCACGACCAGCCGGGGCGGCGCCGGGTCGAGCCCCGTCACCATCCGCAACTGAGGGGACCGCGACCATGGGCTACTCGATCACCGGCGTCTTCACCGAGGCCTGCGACTGCACCCTGATCTGTCCCTGCTGGCTCGACGACGCCCCCGACGAGGACCACTGCACCGGGCTGTTCGCCTGGCAGCTCGACGGCGCCGCCACCATCGGCGGCGCCGCCGTCGGTGGCCTGCGGGTGGTCAGCGTCTCGACCCACTCCGGCGGGCGCCGGGCCGGCGCCACCACCACCGCGGTCTTCGTCGACGAGGCCGCCGACGACGAGCAGTTCGAACTGCTCGCCGCGGCCTTCAGCGGTCAGCTGGACGGGCCGCTGGCCGAGCTGGCCGCGGTCAGCGGGGCCGTGCTGCAGCGCAGCCGGGCCCGCATCGAGGTCAGCGCCGACCGCACCGGCTGGCACATCTTCGTCGGCCGGCCGGCCCAGGCGCCCGTGGCGGGGGCCGGGCTGGTGGAAGTGACCGGCAACCCGGCGGCCTTCGGCGGTGAGGACGAGCCGCTGACCCTGACCCACACCGCGCTGGACGCCGAGCTCAGCGTGGCCGGCCCCGGGCAGGTGGTCGCGCACCGCACGGACCAGCTCGCGGTCCGCGTGCCGGCCCTGCCCGGCGCCTACCTGGACGTGCACGGCCGCTCGGCCATGCGGGGCCGGTTCCGCTACGTCCACACCGCCGCGCTGACCGCGGTGGTGCCCCGGTGACCTTCCCGCAGCAGCAGGCCCGTCGGGGGCGGGTCCTGCTCTGGGGCGGCGGGGGGGGGGGGGGGGGGGGGGGGGGGGGGGGGGGGGGGGGGGGGGGGGGGGGGGGGGGGGGGGGACCCACGCACACAAAAACCGAACCACAAAAACCCAGAAAAGG